>NZ_JXJU01000003.1 GCF_002441655.1 Lactococcus fujiensis JCM 16395
GAAGATAGGGTCGGTGCTAAGTGAAGTAGAGAGAAACTTTGTTTCTCTCTTTTTTTTAATTTTTAGTAGTTTTGAAATGGAGTAAATAGGGTATAATTAGAGTTATGGAAAATAAACACAAATTGTTATTGATTGATGGATCTTCGGTTGCATTTAGAGCATTTTTTGCCCTTTATAACCAGATCGATCGTTTTAAAGCGCCCAGTGGATTGCACACAAATGCTATTTACGGTTTTCATTTAATGTTAACAAATTTGCTTGAAAGAATAGAACCGAGCCATGTTCTAATTGCTTTTGACGCGGGGAAGACAACGTTTAGAACAAAAATGTTCTCTGATTATAAAGGTGGACGGGCCAAGACGCCCGACGAATTCCGTGAGCAGATTCCGTTTATTAAAGAAATGATTGAGAAGTTGGGAATTGCGCACTATCAATTGGTTGACTATGAAGCAGATGACATAATTGGTACTTTAGATAAAATGGCAGAAGCGCCAGATGTATCTTTCGACGTAACGATTGTCACTGGTGATAAGGATATGATTCAGCTAGTAGATAGTAATACGACAGTTGAAATTTCGAAAAAAGGTGTAGCCGAGTTTGAAGCATGGACTCCTGAATATCTTATGGAAAAAATGCAATTGACACCAGCTCAATTCATTGATTTAAAGGCTTTGATGGGCGATAGTTCCGATAATTACCCTGGTGTTACTAAAGTTGGAGAGAAAACAGCGCTAAATTTATTACATGAGTGGGGGTCTTTAGAGAATATCTATGCTAATGTTGAGAGTTTAAAAAAATCAAAAATGAAGGAAAATCTGATTGCGGATAAAGAAATGGCTTTTCTTTCTCAAACATTAGCAACGATAGATACTGTTTCTCCAATTGAAATTGGCCTTGATGATACTGTTTATTCAGGACCTAAGGTCGATGAACTTTCCAAGTTTTATGACGAAATGGGTTTTTCTCAGTTCAAAACCAAATTGAATGTTCAAAATGGAGATACGTCTGAAGAGATTCAAGCTGCTGCTGAGAAAATTGATTTTAAGGTTATTAATGCTTCTGATGAAATTAGCGTAGACGCAAATGATTTCTATTATATTGAAATATTAGGTGATAACTATCATAAAGAAGAGATAATTGGCTTCGCTTGGGGAAATGATAAGGAAGTATTTGTATCTAAAGATTTGTCAGTTCTTGCAAAACTTACATTACCGGTTAATACTTATGATTATAAGAAAAATCGAGTTTTATTGAATCGAATTGGTGTTACAGCGACGTTGCCAAATTATGATGGAATGTTAGCAAAATATCTGATTTCCACGACAGAAGACAATAAAATTTCGACGATTTCAAGACTTTTTGATAATGGAAGTTTGCGTACGGATGAAGAAATATTTGGGAAAGGTTCAAAATTAGCTATTCCTTCTGATGAGGTTTTATTTGCAAGTCTAGCACACAAAGTTCACACATTAGCTGTTAGCAAAGATAAAATGCTCGATGCTTTGGAAGAAAATGAGCAGATTTCATTACTTACGGAAATGGAATTACCTTTGGCTGAAGTTTTGGCAAAAATGGAAATTCAGGGAATTTATGCCAATAAAGAAACATTAGAAGTGATTGGTCAAGAGAATGAAGAACGGTTGTCAGTACTGACAAAAGAAATTTATGACTTGGCTGGTGAAGAATTTAATATTAATTCAACTAAACAACTTGGTGTGATATTATTTGAAAAGCTAAATTTACCACATGGTAAGAAAACGAAAACTGGCTATTCGACTGCTGTAGATGTACTTGAGGGGTTGGCCCCCATTGCTCCGGTTGTAGCAAAAATATTGGAATACCGTCAGGTTTCCAAAGTTCAGTCTACCTATGTCAAAGGCTTAATTCCACAAATTGCCGAGGATGGAAAAATTCATACGCGCTATGTTCAAGATTTAACTCAAACAGGGCGTTTATCTTCAGTAGATCCTAATTTACAAAATATTCCTGTGCGTCTCGAAGAGGGACGAAAAATTAGAAAAGCCTTTGTACCGAGCGAAAATTCGACTTTATTAAGCTCAGACTATTCACAAGTTGAGCTTCGTGTCTTGGCTCACGTTGCTCAAGATCCTAATTTGATTGCTGCATTTAAAGAAGATGCTGATATTCATACCAGTACTGCAATGCGTGTCTTTAATATTGCAAAAGCAGAGGATGTGACTGCAAATGATAGACGTTCTGCAAAGGCAGTCAATTTTGGAATTTCATATGGTGAAACTGAGTATGGTTTGGCTCGACGTTTGGGAATTCCTAATAAAGAAGCAGGAACAATTATCAAAACTTATTTTGAACGTTATCCTGAAGTGGCAACTTATATTGAAAAAACGAAGCGAGATGCTAAAGAAAAGGGATTTGTAAGTACGATGTTCAACCGCCGTCGGAAATTACCAGATATTAATTCGCGTAATTTTAATGTTCGAAATGGAGCAGAACGTCAAGCAATTAATGCACCAATCCAAGGTTCGGCTGGCGATATTTTGAAAATTGCTATGATTAATTTGGATAAAGCCTTAACAGAAATGAAATTGAATGCTAAGCTCCTACTTCAAGTTCATGATGAAATCATTTTGGATGTTCCAAATCAAGAGCTAGATAAAGTAAAAGCTTTAGTGAAGACAACGATGGAGAATGCTGTACAATTATCTGTGCCACTTAAAGTGGACGAAAACACAGGTACTACCTGGTACGAAGCTAAATAAAAAGACTTGGCATAGCCAAGTTTTTTATATAGGATAAACAGGTTAGTCCATCAATAGTTAAGCGAACTGATCAGAAATGGTAGGATTAGCTTAATTCAAAAGTCTTATGTTAGGAAATTAGTATCATCAAGTCAGGCTAATCAGAGTTGAACATATGAAAGACAATATTAATCGGGAAAAAACTCCCCTATGGTTGCCGTATTATTGCTTTCTCTGAAATTTATTAAGTACCCAAATGGCAACAGCGATAATTCCGATTAAGAGCCAGAAGTAGGGATTAAATAGCATCAGAATTCCAGAGATAATTAATCTGATTACAAAGATAAGAAGTAAAATTGGCATAATATAGCGCCAGAAAAAGCTAAAGGCGATAAAGCCAAAGTAAACAAGCAAGAGCGACAGTATTAACAAAAATAGTATTATAGATCCAAAAATCATGATTACTCCTTATTAGTTTCGATTATTTTGACGGCTAACCGTTTTTATTAGCCAGCCGAAGAAAATGATTGCAAGAACGATTTCCCAGAAATGGAAGCTAAAAATAAGCAGCAGTCCTGAAAAGAATAATTTTATTGCAAATAGAATTAAAAGGATAGGTAAGATCAATTTAAAGAATCCTTTTAGCAGGGCAAATCCTATTATTAAAAAGATAATTAAATATAGCATAGTAATTCTCCAGTATTTTTTGAAGTTAGACTTCTTGGTAGCTTTATTATATCAAGAAAAAAGACTGTTTCTTTCAGTCTTTCGTATGATTTTTTTAACTAATATTGTCAGTGCTGGCAAAAAATTAATAACCTTTTTTGACCGTATTTGTTGCAGTTCCCGTTGCATAATTAATTATAGCATTTGGTGAAACGTTATCTAAGGTGACAAGAGTGGTTTGGGCTGTTCCGACCTTCTCTCGGCCACCCCCCAATTTGATTGGAATAGTCCGCCCATTTTGGTCGAGTCCAACGTAAGCCAACCGAATTTGTCGAGGGATTAATTCATTTCCTTTGTAAAGAGGAGTCACTTGATAATCTAAATAATAATGGGGATGATTTGCAAGCCAACTGTCTAGGCGGTTTTCATAATAAAGCATACTTGCTGTATTGCTGTCATTCATACCATTATAATTTCCAGCATTGAACCAAGCAGGTTCTGGAACTAGATTTCTTTTTTCATTATTTAATCCAGAAAATTGATAACCGACCAAATGGCCACGGCTCATCAACCAAGCTTTTTCAACTTTTCCTGAGTTGCTTTTGTAGTAAAAATTGTAATTATGCCATCCTACGGGGTCAACAGTCAAAGGTTCACGTTTGACCTTGGGCTCTTGCGAGTTTTTTAATTGGATGTGCGCATTGACAGCGCGACCCAGTGAATCTAATGGAGCAACTACCATTTGTCTTTCATTTTTAAAGGTTAATGGTCTTTGCTCAATCGAATTAGAAAGAACAATCTTCGTATCAGGTGTCGACGTGGTGTTTTTCTGATCAATGTTTTGTGTCGCAAAGTAACCAATTATTGCAATAACTATGATAAATAGCGTATTAATTAACGACTTTTTATTTTTTCTATGCTTATTCATAACTTAATTATATCAAAAGTTGTATAATAATACTTAGAGAATATAGTAGGAGAAAAGTAATGACTTTTGAATTTGTAAATCCAAGTCAAGAACAGATTTTTGACTATTTGAAAAAAGCTAAAACAATTGCTGTTGTGGGAATTTCAAATAACACTGATCGCAGTTCATATTTAATTGCTGAGGGACTTCAAAAAAATGGCTACGATGTTTCGCTTGTCAATCCACTTTTGGCAGGTCAGACTATTCTCGGACAACAAGTATATGCACGTTTGCAAGATATTCCTTTCCACATTGATATAGTTGACATTTTCCGCAGAAGTGAGTATTTAGCTGAAACAGCAAAAGACTTTATTGAAACAGATGCCGATATCTACTGGGCACAGTTAGGTTTGCAAAGTGAAGATGCTGAAAAGATTTTAAGAGATGCAGGACGAAACGATATTGTTATGAATCGCTGCATTAAAATAGAGTATGCCTACTCAGGATTAGGGAAGAAATAATCTCTCTCCATGAATAAATGACAAAATGACTCTCGTGAAAACGAGAGTTTCCTGTTTATTTTGAGTAAGTAAGCGCAAACTTGAAAAGAAGAAAGGAACGTCAGCAAGAAACATGGTCTTAATGTGTAAAAGTGAAAAAACAGGGTTTTCATAGCTTCTATGTCTTTTTTGTAAAAAAACATTAAATAATAAAGAAAGCTGAAAAATTTAATAAATGAATAATGAAAAAATTTGGACAAAAAACTTCACCATTAATATGGTCTTGAATTTTATGTTCTATCTTGTTTTTTACTTGTTAACCGTAATTATTGGGACAGTTGCCATGACGAATTACCATGCAAGTAGTAGTATTGCGGGAATTCTGTCAGGGATTTTTATTGTCGGTGGTTTTATAGGGCGACTATGGACCGGAAATAATATTACTCGAATTGGGATAAAAAAATTGATGATTGTATCAACACTTTTTTATTTAGTTATGACTTTGGTTTACTTTGTCACACCAAATCTTGAAATATTATTGATCGTTCGATTTTTGCACGGCCTTGCTTTTGGAATTTCGGCGACAACATCTGGAACGTTGGCAGGATTAATTGCACCACGTTCGAAACGTGGAGAGGCAATTGGTTACTATGCTTTGTCTGTAACTTTGGCTTCTGCTGCGGGTCCCTTTTTATCAATATTCTTGTACCATGCATTTAATTTTAACGTTTTGTTGATTATTGCAACTGTTTCGATAGCACTCTCATTGATTGGTGTGTTCGGCCTTAAGGTACCAGAAGATTTGCTTGAAATTAAAAAAGAAAAGACAAAGTTTAGTTGGTCAAATTATTTTGAGAAAACGGCCTTGCCAATTTCACTTGTCGGTTTTTTAGTCGGAATGGCTTACTCATCGATATTGACATATTTAGCTGGTTTTTCTGCGCAACAAGGTTTGGTGACTGCGGGGAGTCTTTTTTATGTCGTTTATGCGATATTTATCTTAGGCTCTCGACCTATTACGGGACGGTTATTTGACATCAAGGGAGACAATTTTATGATGTACCCTACATTTATCCTTTTTGCAATCTCCTTGTGGTTAACTGGGGCGGCACACTCCAGCGCGATGCTTTTGATTGCTGGTGCTTTAGTGGGACTGAGTTATGGGTCATTTTCACCTTTTTCGCAAACGATTGCTATTCGACACGCAAGTCCAGAACGCATCGGGATCGCTACCTCAACGTTCTTTGGACTGTTCGATATGGGCGTTGGTATGGGACCATTTGTTCTTGGGTTTGTCATACCTTATACTGGTTATCGTAATCTATATTATTTAGCGGCACTTTTTGTTCTCGTTGTGATTGGCATTTATTATTTTGTTCATGGTCGGCATGGTGCAAAAATTTTAGATGAATATGATGGAAAATAAAAAAACTCGGAAATTTCCGAGCTTTTTCTTTGTTTTTTCTTTTAATGATGAATGAGTTCTTCATAATACGAAACGTGTGCCATATTAATATAAGGTATTGTCCAAAAGCCAATCAGGCCTCCTGTTATTCCCTGAGCAACGTACCACCAGAAAAAGCTAATGATGAAAATGAAGTAATCTCCCCGCCAGCCGTGCATTTTTTCAGATGATTCACGCAAGACGCCGAAAGCTCCACTATATCTACCTTCTTCGATTTGGTCGAAAAGGACGAAAGTTGCTTGTGACCATCCAAGTCCAAAATAAATTGCTGCAATCCAACCAATGATTGGGATAAACATAAGGACAAATAAAATAAACGCTCGCGTAATTTTGACTGCTAAAATTTTTGTTGCAGTTCCATCTCTAAATGGAATGAAAACATTACTGAATTGTGGATTTTTACGTTCACCGCGGTAAATTTTAATATAATTGAACAAGGCTGCTGCTGATATAATAGCAACAAAAGCGGTAATAATTAATGCCAATAGACCGCTAAAGACTCCCACCAAGGTTTCAAATAAGGTAACGAAATGTCCTTCGTCCATGTTCATCTGATAAGAAATTGTTGACCCAGTTCCCATAATTCCTGCAATGATTGGAATAATAAAGAGTAACATTTTGGCTGTAAAATTGTCTCGTAAAGCCAATTTAGCATTTTCCTTAAGTATTGCTCGGTTCATAATAATTCCTCCTAAAAAATGATTATTTCACTATTTTAATTATAACAAACTAAATTGTAAAATTAATCATACAAAAGTAGTAAAAGTGTTTTAAATTGATATTTTTATATGTAATTTTTTACTAAGGAAGAGGGAGGGCTGTATGTACGTCTCTAATTATGTTATACTTAAAGGTGCTAATTTTAATATGTTAAGGAAAATCTAATGACAGATCACGCGATAAAATATCGTTTAATTAAAAAGGAAAAACATACTGGGGCACGTCTTGGTGAAATTATTACGCCACATGGAACATTCCCCACACCGATGTTCATGCCTGTTGGGACACAAGCGACTGTTAAAACACAGTCGCCAGAGGAATTGAAAGAAATTGGTTCTGGAATTATCCTCTCAAACACGTATCATTTATGGAATCGTCCAGGAGATGAATTAATTGCTGAAGCTGGTGGACTCCATAAATTTATGAATTGGGATCAACCAATTTTAACTGATTCAGGTGGTTTCCAAGTTTACTCGCTCGTTCAAAATAAAAAGAATATTAATGAAGAAGGGGTTAAATTCAAGAGTCATCTGGATGGTCGCAATTTATTTATGTCACCTGAAACGTCAATCGGGATTCAAAATAATCTAGGTTCTGATATTATGATGAGTTTTGATGAGTGTCCTCAATTTTATCAACCGTATGATTATGTGAAAAATTCAATAGAACGAACAACGCGTTGGGCAGAACGTGGAATGAAAGCTCATCGTCGTTGGAATGATCAAGGACTTTTTGGAATTGTTCAGGGAGCTGGATTTAAAGATTTGCGTGAACAATCAGCGCGTGACTTGACTAGCATGGACTTTTCTGGTTATTCGATTGGAGGGCTTGCTGTTGGGGAATCACATCAGGAAATGAATGATGTTTTGGACTTCACTACGCCACTCTTGCCAGAAGACAAGCCTCGTTATTTGATGGGAGTTGGGGCGCCAGATAGCTTGATTGATGGTGTGATTCGAGGTGTGGATATGTTCGACTGCGTTTTACCAACACGTATTGCCAGAAATGGTACATTGATGACTCATTTTGGCCGTGTTAACATCAAAAATGCTAAATTTGAACGAGATTTCACTCCACTTGATCCAATGTGTGATTGTTATACTTGTACCCATTATACGCGTGCTTATCTCCGCCATCTAATTAAAGCAGACGAAACTTTTGGTCTCCGTCTTTGCTCATATCATAATCTTTACTTCTTGGTTAATTTGATGAAAGATGTCCGTCAAGCAATTATTAATGACAATTTACTTGAATTCCGCGAAGATTTTTGCGAACGTTATGGTTATAACTTGCCAAATGCGAAAGATTTTTAATATATTGTAGATGTGTTATAACTTGCAAATCCAGTTCATATTTTGATATAATAAATAGGTTATATGACAAACGATTTCTAAGTTTGCTTAGTCGTTGAGGTTGAAGTAACCTTCAAGGTTGTGGATAGGAAAAGGTAAAACTTTTCTACGTGTGTACTCTGCGAATGTGCAAATGCGACATTAACAATGTGCCGAGTTAGCTCAGTCGGTAGAGCACTTCACTCGTAACGAAGGGGTCACAGGTTCGATTCCTGCACTCGGCATAGTATTAAAATCCAGATTTTTCTGGATTTTTTTTATTTTTGTCATGAATGACAATGATTAAGGTATAATAGATGTGAGTAGGAAAAGGTAAGGAGAAATATGAATTACAGTGATTTTATGAAATCAAAACACATTGCTGAACGTTGGGGTGAAGCTCAGGCTGCACTTGAGAGTACTGATCAGACGCCAGAAGTGGCCTATTATCAAGAGCTATTGAATGATTTCTATGACTACATTCAATATTTGGAATCAAAAACATTTGCCACCAATGACGAGCAAGCTAATCATGAAATAATAAAGGATGAGGTCGAGAAAAAAAGTATTCGGACACAAATTGAATTTCCCGAGCCAGCAAATGATCTGGTTATGCCATCTGTAGCAGAAACTACACCAATTGAAGCAATCCCAGTTAACTTTAGTGATTTATTGAAGGAAAATAAGGAGGTTGTGACAGATGAAGAAGATCCATGGTTTGGATTTATGGAATAAGATATTGTTCCCTTTTTGCTGTTAATAATATGAAAACCTTTCCAAAAGTGTTAAAATGAAGTGAGAAAAAAAGAAATAAAAATAAAGGAGACAATTATGCCCCTAAGTATTTTAGATTATGATCCGTACCTTGAGCCATACAAAGACGATCTTTCTTTTCGATTTTTTGAATTTGCTCGCACTAAAAAGAGACTTTTAGGTGTCGACGGAACGCTTCGAGACTTTGCAAATGGATATCACTATTTCGGTTTCCAGGAAGAACAAAACAATTGGACTTTCCGTGAATGGGCTCCAGCAGCTACGAAAGCCTATTTAGTTGGAGATTTCAATAATTGGGAAAATAACTATGAATTACGGGCTGGATATGGCGGAATTTGGGAAATCTCGATTCCTGGTCAACTTCCGATTGGTTCAAAAGTCAAGGTAAAACTCATTTTGAAAAATGGCGAAACAGTTTATCGTGTACCGAGTTATGCGATGTATGCTATCCCAAATGAAATGGCGCAACTAGATGGTGTTATTGTCAATCCACAATATGAATTTAAAAATAAAGCACCAAAACTTACTGAGGCTCCTTTAATCTATGAAGCTCATGTTGGTATTTCGACTGAAGAGTATCGCATTAATTCTTACAAAGAATTTACTAGAGATATCCTACCGCGAATTAAAAATGAAGGTTACAACACAATTCAGTTGATGGCAATAATGGAGCATCCCCTTTATTCAAGTTTTGGCTATCAAGTTTCAAATTTCTTTGCTGTATCTAGTCGATTTGGACAGCCTGAGGATTTGATGGAGCTGATAGATACAGCACATGGAATGGGCCTCCGCGTTTTACTGGATGTTGTTCATTCGCATGCTGTGAAAAATATTGGAGATGGACTAAACCAATTTGATGGGACGACTTCACAATATTTTCATGAAGGTGCCCGTGGCGAGCACTCTGCATGGAACACGAAATTATTCAATTATGGTAAAGATGAAGTCATTCATTTCTTGCTTTCTAATTTGAAATTCTGGCTTGAAGTTTACCATTTTGATGGTTTTCGATTTGATGGAGTGACTTCAATGCTTTACCTAGATCATGGTTTAGGGACGGCTTTTACAAATTATCAGAAATACTTTTCGCCTAATACTGATGTTGAGGCAGTTACATATTTGATGTTGGCCAATGAATTAATTCATCAAGTCAATCCTGATGCAACGACAATTGCCGAAGATATGTCAGCAATGCCAGGGATGGCGTTACCGATCACAGCTGGCGGGATTGGTTTTGATTATCGACTTTCAATGGGAATTCCAGATTTTTGGATTAAGCAATTAAAAGAAAAAACAGATGACCAACTTGATTTAATGAGTCTTTGGTGGGAATTAACGACACGTCGTCCAGGCGAAAAAAATATTGGCTATGCGGAATCACATGATCAGGCACTGGTGGGTGATAAAACGATTATGATGTGGTTGGCTGATGCAGACATTTATTGGAAAATGGATACTGGAAGTCAGTCACTTGTCATTGACCGAGCAATCGCCTTGCATAAATTAATTCGTTTGGTAACTTTCAGTCTTGCTGGAGAAGGTTATCTTAATTTCATGGGAAATGAATTTGGGCATCCTGAGTGGCTTGATTTTCCTCGTCAAGAGAATGGCGATAATTTCCAACATGCTCGTCGACAGTGGTCATTGGCAGATAATGACGATTTACGTTTTAAATATTTATTAGCCTTCGACCATGATATGATCGAACTGGAGCACAAGTTTAATTTTCTTGGTGAAACCGATAGTTTACAGCAAAAATGGGTCAAAAATGAGGATAAGTTGTTAGCCTATCAAAAAGGAAATTTACTCTTTGTTTTCAATTTCCACCCAAGTTACGAACAAAAGTTGTCATTAATGACGGATGCAAAACCGGAACTTATTTTTGATACTGACGACTCAAAATATGGTGGTTTTGGTCCTCGGAGTAGTTTCGGTTGGTCTAAAGGCAAACTTAATCTAATCCTTGCTCCTCGAACGGCCATGGTCTTTAAGATATGATGATTGTAAACTAAGTTTACAGTAAAGGATAGTGTCAACCAAAAAAAGTGTAAAGCCTGTAAGTACAGGCTTTTTTATGTCAATCAAACAGTAAAGGAATTGAGTAATTTTTGATATAATATGAAGATGGGAAAAATCGAATTAAAAGCAGATGAACGCATTGATGAAATTGCTTCATCAGGTGTTCACATTATACAAAGTAAGGAAGTATTTAGCTTCAGTATTGACGCTATTCTTTTAGCGCGCTTTCCAAGACTACCTCAAAGAGGGCAGATTATCGATCTATGTGCAGGAAATGGCGCAGTAGGTTTGTTTGCCAGTAGTTTGACAAAAGCAAATATTACAGAATTAGAACTGCAAGATCGTTTGGCAGATATGGCGCAGCGTTCGATAGAATTCAATCATCTTGAAAATCGAATGTCTGTCATCAATGACAACCTCAACCGAGCAATGTCTTATTTTAATCACTCCAGTACGGATTTAATTCTTTGTAATCCCCCCTATTTTAAGGTGGAGTCAGACAGTCGTTTGAATGAAAGTCAACATTACACTTTGGCTCGCCACGAATTAACAACGAATCTTGACGAAATTTTTGACATCTCGAAAAAACTGCTCAAATCGAATGGGCATATTGCAATGGTTCATCGCCCAGAGCGTTTTTTTGAAATTGTAGATAAAATGCGAGCAAATAATTTACAGCCCAAGTGGATTCAATTTGTTTACCCCAAAGCTGATTCTCCTGCCAATATTTTATTGATAGATGCAATAAAAGATGGGAAACAAGGGGGAGAAGTTTTCTTGCCACCACTGATTGTGCATCATGCTGATGGTACATATACGAAAGAAATTAATGATATTTATTATGGAAAAGATTAAGTTTTAACCTTATCATATCACTCAAACTAATAATATAAGAGCCTCTGTCCTAGACAGAGGCTTTTGCTCCAAATCCTATAAACGCTGACAAAATAAAAAAACAGCCAAGGGCTGCTTATTAATAAATCATGTCGTAAATTTCAATTGCAACAAGGTCAATATCATCGAACAAGGCGGCATCTTTTTGTTTAGGGTAGCGAATAGAGAAGACCCCATTGCCTTCTTCATCAGTTGCAAAGCTAACAGTTGCCATAATCTCGCCTTCACGTTCGAAGTTGTATGTTTCTTTAGGGTCACCACTTTCAACCAAGCGATTCAAGCGATTCATAATCGCCAATAAATGTGATTTCATTATTTATATCCTTTCAAATCAGTGAAAATTTGCTCACTCTTTGTCCTTTTCTATTTTAACATAAGTTTGCAGATTTTTCGCTAGTTTACTAGCTTTTCTAGCAAAATATTTCGCACGAATTTGTTCACGTTTAATTCCACGGGTCACATTAATTGGCATTTGGCGAACAGCATCTTCCATCTTGGCGGGTAAACGATTCTCTTCAAAATGTTTACGCGTTTTATATTCAATAATGGCATCTAAATAAAAGAGATAAACTTGTTTCGCAAAATTTTCGGCAGAAATCTCATACAGTTTGTCATTAAATTTGAGCCGATCAATCGGAGTATAGGACTCTAATGCTTCACTGGTTACCTTTGCAATTTGATCATCTCCTTTGAAAAGACGACCGAACTCAACATCATCAATCAAATCTTCCAAATAGGGATTATCTGCTGCTAAAACACGCGTTCCGGCTGCAATTGCTTCTAAATAGGTCAGACCTTGTGTTTCAGAAGTAGAGGCAGAGATGAAGAAATCGGACATTTTGTAGTAATAGGCTGTCTGTTCATTTGGCACCTGACCAGTGAAAATAATTGACGATTTCAAATTTAATTCATCAACTAGATTTTTAAGCGTTTCTTCGTATGGACCATGTCCAACGATGACTAATTTTACAGGATAATTCATAAGGAGTTCAGGCATTGCCTTAATAACTGCCTGAATATTTTTTTCAGCGGCAATACGGGAAAGTGATAGCAAAATAATTTCGTCCGGCTTGACCCCTAATTTTAATCTTAAACGTTGAACTTCTTCCTCAGTAATATCAGGTCTTTTGAAACGATTGACCTCAATTCCTGTGGGAATCACACGTTTTGGAATTATTACTCCGTAACCATTGACCGTATCAAGGACCATCTCACTTGGGCAGATGATCCCTTCGACACCACGTAAGAAGTTACGAATGATATATTTAACCATTGAAGGCCTAATGAGTCGTCCTTTGGCAATATAATGGACATAATCTTCATATTTGGTGTGTAACGTATGAATCACTGGAATTCGAAGTTGTTGAGCTACCATTTTTCCTAAAATTCCCATTCCAAATTCAGTTTGCGTATGAATAATGTCCAAATGGTAATCTTTGGCAATTAAATATGCAGCAAAAACACCCTTAATGACAATTTTTCGTTCAGCAAGGGAAACAAAAGGAATTGACTGTAAGCGAATGATATTTCGTTCGTGGTCAACATCGGCATTTTCGTCAGTTGTAGTAAAAATATAAACTTCGTGTCCTAATTTTTCAAGCTCGGTCGATAGTGTTTGAATACTGGTCGCCACACCACTGACTTGTGGTAAATAACTATCTGTAAATAAACCTA
Source organism: Lactococcus fujiensis JCM 16395 (assembly GCF_002441655.1). Classification (GTDB taxonomy): domain Bacteria; phylum Bacillota; class Bacilli; order Lactobacillales; family Streptococcaceae; genus Lactococcus; species Lactococcus fujiensis. Next base: position 13,668 of record NZ_JXJU01000003.1, read on the forward strand.
CTCTCATAATTCAATTTTTCCTAATCTAATCTTTTAGATCATAAGCCTCTTGATAGGCAGCTAAAAGTTCTTCCGCTGAATGTTGAATGCTTCTTGATTGTGCAACTTTGTATCCTTCAGCGGTTTTGTCGACTCTTCCATCAAGGACATCACGTAATGCACGTACAAACCCGTTGACATCTTTTGCCATACTTGCTGATTGATCATCCAGCCAGCCATTATAAACAGGAATATCTCGCACCACCACTTTTTGATGGCTGGCTAAAGCTTCAAGAACAACGATTCCTTCCGTTTCTTCGCGTGAAGGAAAGAAGAAGCAATCAGCTTCAGTCATGGCACCTTCAAAAACATCTCCAGCAATATAACCGGGGAATTCTAGATTTTGAGGATGATTTTTCTTAACTAAGCGACGAATCCAACCTGGAATGGTCCATAAATTTTGGTAGCCAAACCAGATAAATCGAACATCAGGCATTTTTTCGGCAACTTTAGCAAAGTCATCAATCCCCTTACGCTTAAAATAAAGTGCAGCAGTGATGACCACTTTTTCGCCCGGCTTGATTTTAAAATGTTCACGAAAAGCAGCTTCTTTTGCCTCAGAACGCGAATATTTTGCCAAATCTATCCCGTTTGAAATCGGAATAATTGGACAGTTAATCCCATAAGATCGTATTAAACTTTTAGAATACTCGGTTGGGGTAATAATTAAATCTGCAGCTTTATAAAATCGCATGAGGTACATTTTGAAAAATGGAGCAATAAAATTTGATAGGAGGAATGAATCTTGAAAATCCTCTTTTGTCGAGTGACCATGGAAAATCACTTTTTTCCCCGCTTTTTTAGCCTTTTTCAACATTTTCCAACTGTTTGGACCATAAGTGTTCAAATGCAAGATGTCGTAATCTTCATTCGGATCCTTTGTCCAGTCAATATGCATCAAATCTAGGGCACGTTGTTGATGTTTCATCGCACGACCGATCCCTGAACGACTCAGAAAATCTTCGGCTTCTAAATATAATAATATTTTCATACTTAATTTATATTTTACCACAAATATGGAGAGAATTGAAAACAGATTCTGGGCCTTTAGTATGAAAAAGCAACTTTCAGTTGAAAGTTGCTATGAATTGAATTATGGATTTGAATTTGAATTTGATGATGTAGATGTTTTTAAATCACTACTTGATTTGTTCAATACGAGAGAAGCGGTATGTGATTTACCATTTCGATAATAGGTAACGGAAATTGTGTCACCGACATTATGTTTATAGAGCGCACTCTGAAGATCCGTTGATGAGGTAATGGTTGAATCACCAATCTTAGTAATGACATCGCCTTGTTTAAGTCCCGCAACTGCTGCTGGCATTCCAGATTGGACGCTATTGACAACCACACCCCCTGTGACAGAATTTGGTAAATTTAATTTTGCAAGTTCATCAGATGAGAATACTGACAAATCATACATCGTAATTCCAAGTGCTGGTCGAACGACTTTTCCTTCTTTTTCAAGCTTAGCAATAATATTAACGACGTCATTTGAAGGAATCGCAAATCCCATACCTTCAACAGAAGTACTTCCATCGCTTGTTGTGGTTAATTTTGACTGAGTAATACCAATTACTTGCCCATCAATATTGATTAAGGCACCACCGGAGTTACCTGGATTGATTGACGCATCAGTTTGAATCGCATTTACACTGACGTTCTGATTTTCATCGTTTGTCATTGAAACTTGTCGATTAATTGCAGATACTATCCCTTCGGTTGCAGTATTTGCAAACTCGCTACCAAGTGGTGATCCGACGGCTATTGCTGGCTCTCCAATGGTCAATTTACTTGAATCAGCAAATGTAGCGACCTCTTTAACGTATTTTGAACTAATTTTCAGGACGGCAAGGTCTGTATAAGAATCAGCACCAACGACGGTTGCTTTCACTCTTTGACCGCCTGCTAAGAGAACTTCTAGCGACGAATTTCCCTCAATGACGTGATTGTTCGTAACAATATAAGCGTAATCGCCAGATTCTTTGTAAATTACGCCAGAACCTTCACTTGCAGGACCGGATGAAGAACTCTGTGCAGCGCTAGACCCATTTCCAAAAATTTGACTATAAATATCACTTGTCGAACTATTATCTTGATAATTTAGTACAGAAACGACAGCATTTGAAACTTTTTTAATTGCTGAAGTTGTATTAGTCGTAACACTTGTTTTTACTGTATTAATCTGTGATGTTGCCGCTGAATTAGTTGTGCCAGATGTTCCTTGAGTTTGCTCGTAGATTGCATTCCCTCCGAGGGCTACAGCTCCGCCAACGACACCGGTTAAAAGCAACTTTGCTATATTTCCTTTTTGCATTGGTTTCCCCTTCTTGTTTTTCTAATGTTTCTATAATAAATATTTTATACTCACACACTTAATAGTACCTTAATTGTTGATAAAAAGGAAATGATATCCTACTTATCCACAGTTTTGTGAATAAATGGAATAAGTCTGTGGGAAAGTGGAGTAATATTTTTGTTTTTCCACAGAAAAGTGGAAAAACTTGTTGATTTGTTGATAACTACAAGTTTTCACTCAGTTTTCAACAGGGGGAAAATTAAGATTGAGGGAAAATATAAAAAAACAATGAAAATGGTGTAAAAAAAGCTGAAAATTTGGTAAATTAGATATGAATAATAGGAAAAGTGGGAAAAATGAAGATAAAATTAATCGTTGTTGGAAAATTGAAAGAAAAATATCTAAAAGAAGGAATCTCAGAGTACCAAAAAAGGTTGTCAACCATGATCCCTGTGGAAATTATTGAATTACCGGATGAAAAAATCCCAGACCGAGCATCTGCAAAGGAAATGGAACTCGTGAAGGCTCGTGAAGGTGATAAAATATTGGCTCGTATTGGGGGCGATGACAAAGTTGTCATCCTTGCAATTAACGGTAAATTGATGTCGTCAGAGGATTTGGCAGACTTGGTTAAAAACTCCGAGATTTATGGCACCAATAATTTGGTACTCATTATCGGTGGGTCGCTCGGTTTATCTGATGAGGTGAACAAGCGTTCAGATGTCCAGATTTCATTTGGCCGCATGACATTACCGCACCAGTTAATGCGCTTAGTTTTGATGGAGCAAATTTATCGAGCACAAATGATTAATCGAGGATCAGCATATCATAAATAGGAGTAATAATGGATATTATTGAACAATTTTATGCGGCTGCAGATGCGATTAATGCCGTAAGTCAAAAAGCATATCTGCGTAATCAATTTGAATTCTTAGGGATAAAAACACCAATTCGAAGGGCAATATCTAAAGCTTTTATAAATGAATTGGCATCAACAAAAGAAATCGACTGGGAGCTTGTGGATAAGTTGTGGGAACTTCCTGAACGGGAATTTCAATATTTAGCTACGGACATATTACGTAAGATGAAAAATAGTCTAGAAGTTCAAGATTTTGAAAAAATTAAAGACTTAGCTTTAAGAAAATCTTGGTGGGACACGGTGGATAGTTTAGATGAACTCATCGGTGCTGTTATTCAAAGGGAAGTGAAAGCAAATTCAAAAAGCCCCCATGAACTGACTCCCTCTCAAAAAATGAGTATTAAATGGGCGAAAAATGAGAACTTTTGGGTTCGTCGGATTGCCATTGATTGTCAATTGGGATTCAAAGATAAAACCAATACGAGATTGCTTTCTTCAGTGATAAAAGCCAATTTAGCTGGTTCCAAATTTGCTGATGAATTTTTTATTAATAAATCCATAGGTTGGGCATTAAGAGATTATTCTAAAAGTAACCCTGAATGGGTACGAGAATTCTTAATGGAAAATGAAAAAGAAATGAGTAAACTTTCTATTCGTGAGGCGGCCAAATATATTTAAAAAATTCCTATTTTTAGGAATTTTTATTTTTTTAAGGGAAGTTCATGGTATAATATTGGCAAAAGGAGGGGTGATATGAAAATTAGTGTAGAAAATTTAACTTTTGCTTATGGACCAAAAAAGGTTTTAAAAGCTGTAACAACGACTTTTGAAAATGGTAAGATTTATGGTCTTGTAGGGAAAAACGGTGCAGGAAAAACCACATTTTTTAAAGCCTTGACGAATATTATCACGAATTATTCAGGGGAAGTCAAATATGATGGGAAAGAAATACGTAAGCATCCATCCGCACTGACGAAAGTTGGAATTTTGCTTGATGATATTGAGCTCTATAAGTCTTACACAGGTTGGTTTAATTTACGCTATTTCGGTGGCCTACGTGGCTATTTTGATGAAGAAGTAGCGCGTAGATTAGCTGAGGAGTTAGATATTGCGGAAAATCTCAATGAAAAAGTTGCTACTTACTCTCTGGGAATGGGCAAAAAATTATTGCTTCTGATTTCATTAATGAATGATGCGGAAGTCTTGATTTTTGATGAACCATTACGTGGAATTGATGCTAAAGCAGTAAATTGGTTTAGGCAATATTTGCTCGATTTAAAAAGAAAAGGAAAATTAATTCTTATTTCAAGCCATGTTCAAGAGGATATCGAAAAATTGTGTGATGAAGTCTTTGTCCTTGATGAGGGGGCATTCACCGAGCACTTTGATCTGAATGACGACAGCCAATCGCTCATTTACAAAGTTTGGGTCAATGAGCCGTCGGTGTTGACAGAATTGCTGATTAGCAAGGGAATCACTTATGACTATCATCAAAAAGAAGTTAACTTTGAAGCGACACCTGAGCTTTTTCAAGAAATATTTCAAGATGCAGTTAATCGTGATCTTATTTTTACAGAAATCAAAAAAGAATCAAAATTTGCAGCTTTTGTGAATTAGACAAGGATAGAAATAATTAAGGAGTTAGGATGACTAAAACTAATATTTTTAAAATGGAACTCTATCGAAATTTGAATGACCGAGCCTATATCATAGTGATTTCTGTTTTGACAGGATTATTTACACTGGCCACAGCCCTTGGTGTTCCCTTACTGAAAGGGGCAGGGGGTCATGAAATTCAACCCCTGCTTTACTTTGAGATTCCATTTCTGGTCGCTCTGTTTATTGCGTTTTGGGCTTTTGCTATCATTTACCCATGGCATTTACTAAGCACAGATTATAACAATAAAGTCCTGAGTTTAGTGATTGCAAGTGGTGTAAAACGAAGTAATTACTATTTCATCAAAATCATTGCTACGATTTTGACTAATATGATGGCGTATTTTGTAATAGGTATTTTACCGGTTGTCATATTGGCTGGTTTCTTCAATGCTGAGTTCGTCAGTTTTGTGCAAACTTTTATCAAAGGATTTACGATGGCAGAGGGCTGGATCATATTACTCAGCTTGATTTTCTCTAGTATTTCTTCAATTGTCATCTTTTATTTTGTTGTGATTTTTACAAAAGGGAAATTCTGGGGGATTTTTGTTTATTTTGGTATAAGCCTTGGGTTGGGGGTTGTAGTAAGCACAATCAATTATTCAATGGCATTTGTGGGCACACAAACGATGTCGGATAGTACACCATTTTTTGGCTCATCTTGGTTTGATATTGCTGTTTCCATTGCTAAAATTATCGTGTTTGTATTCGTGGGCTACCGGACATTAAATCGTCAAGATTTGTAAGAAATGTAATTTAAAGGTTATTTGACAGGGCTTTAAGACTGTGATAGAATTATACTAACGCTTAATTTGAGCTAAACAAAGGATTGGAAAATGAATTATATGTCACTTATACTTATCGTGGTTGTTTTTGGTGGAATGATGTTCTTTATGAACCGTCAACAAAAAAAACAACAACAACAACGTCAAAATCAACTCAACTCAATGCAACCAGGTTCTGAAATCATCACAATTGGTGGTCTACACGGAATTCTTTCTAGCATTGATGATGCTAAAGGCACAATTGAATTGGACTGCGAAGGAGTTATCTTAACTTTTGACCGTTCTGCTGTTAAAACAGTAAAACCAGCAACGACAGTTGAAACACCTGCAGAAGCAGCAACTCCAGTAGAAACTATTGAAAGCCCAATTGAAGAAAATTAATATATAAAAAAGTCTGTCAGAGACGCAATTGTCACCTTTGTAATAATGTTGACAACTGTCACTACTGACAGCTTTTTTTATACATGAATTGCTTGTTGGATAAAAATTTGTGATACAAAATCTAGCGGAAATATGGTAAAATAGGAATACTAACTGTGAGGTACTATGATAAATCATTCAAACAACTTACAAGATGAAATTCCTCTCCCTGAACACATTGGGATTATTATGGATGGCAACGGGCGTTGGGCAAAGGCTCAAGGTAAACCGCGCATCTTTGGACATAAAGCAGGAATGGATGTCCTTAAGGAAATTGCCGTTCACGGTCAACACCGTGGCATAAAAGTCATGACTGTTTACGCTTTTTCGACTGAAAACTGGTCAAGACCTATTGATGAAGTCAAATTTATAATGAGTTTGCCAATCGATTTTTACAGCAAATATATCCCTGTATTGAAGGCAGAAAATATCCAAATTCGAATGATCGGAGAACGGGATGGAATGCCTAAGGCAACCTTGGCTTCAATTGATCGTGCAGCGCGTGAAACTGCTGGAAATACCGGTATGATATTGAATTTTGCGATGAATTATGGTGGAAGAAGAGATATAGTATTAGCTGTGCAAGAACTTGCAAGAACTGGGACAGACTTATCAACTGTGACCGAGGAACAAATTTCAGCTCACTTACAAACTTCAATTTTACCAACTGGAATTCAAGACCCGGATTTCATTATTCGAACTTCGGGTGAAGAACGCTTATCAAATTTCTTACCTTGGCAATCAGCTTATAGTGAACTCTATTTTACAGATGTCCTATGGCCAGATTTTAATCCGGATGAATTTGATTTGGCACTTGAAGCATTTCAAAAGCGCGACCGTCGCTACGGGGGCGTAAAGGTTAAATAAGAGCTCGAAGTCAATTGGAGGAACAATGAAACAACGAATCATCACGGGAATAGTCGCCGGAGCAATTTTTCTGGGACTTCTCGTATTAAACAACGGAATTTACTTTGAAATTTTGGTTGCTTTGCTCGTTATTATTGCGATGCAAGAGTTATTCAAAATGGCAAAATTACATCTCCTGTCATTTGAAGGTATCTTAGCTACAATGGCAGCACTGAGTTTGGCTTTGCCATTTGGTCAAAGCTTTTTAGGCTTAAATGTAGATCGGGGCTTAGGTCTGTTCACCATTTTCCTCTTCGCAATGTTAACCGGTATGGTCTTTTCAAACGGGAAATATACATTTGAAGATGCAGCATTCCCCTTTTTATCCGCTTTTTATATCGGAATCGGTTTCCAAAATCTGATTGCCGCTCGTCAATCAGGTATTGCAATTGTTTTCTTGGCCCTCTTCATTGTTTGGTCAACGGACATAGGGGCATACTTTATTGGAAAATCTGTTGGGAAAAATAAATTAATTCCCTCCGTTTCACCAAATAAAACGATTGAAGGCTCATTAGGCGGAATTCTTTGCGCAGTGGTTGTTGCTGTGATTATGTACTTTTTATATAGTACAAATTTACCGCAAATTGGTTATTTCAAATTGATTTTGTTCACCATCATCTTTTCAATCGTTGGACAAATTGGCGACCTTGTTGAATCAAGTATTAAACGACATTTTGGTGTTAAAGACTCAGGAAAAATTCTTCCTGGACACGGTGGAATCTTAGATCGCTTTGACAGCTTAATTTTCGTTTTTCCAGTGATGCATATCCTTGGCTTATTTTAACAATGAATAAGAGAAAAAATAAAGGAGAATTTTATTGTTTGAAACGCTCATAACATTTATCTTCGTCTTTGGTGTTATCGTAGTTGTGCATGAATATGGGCATCTTTGGTGGGCCAAACGCGCAGGCATATTGGTACGTGAGTTCTCGGTAGGAATGGGACCGAAAATTTTTACGCATCAGGCAAAAGACGGTACTTTTTATACCATTCGTATCCTTCCCGTGGGTGGCTATGTTCGTATGGCTGGCTGGGGCGAAGACAAAACTGAAATTAAAAAGGGACAACCAGCTTCATTAGTTGTCTCGACAGATACAGATCTTCCCATTGTTAAGCGTATTAATTTGTCAGAGCGTGTGGCGCTTGAAAATTCAGTTCCAATGCTCGTAACGAATTATGACTTCGAAGATGATTTGTATATCGAGGGTGAGGTTTTTGGCGAGATTAAACGCTACTCTGTTGACCATGATGCAACAATTATCGAAGAAGATGGTACAGAGGTACGGATTGCTCCCCGTGATGTTCAATATCAATCTGCGAGTGTCATTGGCAAGATTTTGACCAATTTTGCTGGGCCACTCAATAACTTTATCTTGGGTGTGGTTGCCTTTATCATCGTTACTTTTATGCAAGGTGGCGTGGCAAGCCAAGTGAACAACATCGGTCAAGTTCAAGAAAATACGCCCGCTTATGTTGCTGGATTGAAAGCTCATGATGAAATTAAAGCGGTCAATGGCACAATGACAAGTACATGGAATGATGTTGTCAAACAAATTCAATCGTCGGATGGAAAGAAGTTGAATTTGACAATTGTGCGCTCTGGTCAAGAAAAAATAGTCGAAGTTCAACCTAAAAAAATGAATGGTGCTTATCGTCTGGGGATTACCCAAACTTTAAAAACTGGATTCTGGGACAAAATAACAGGTGGGTTTACTCAAGCTGGTCAAATGTTCACTCTAATTTTGAGAGCATTGCAAGACTTGATAACGCGCCCATCTCTCAACGATTTAGGTGGCCCTGTTGCCATTTATCAAATGAGTGGTCAAGCTGCACAAGGTGGCCTTGTCATGATCATTTACTTCTTGGGGATGCTCTCCATCAATCTCGGCTTGGTCAATTTAGTACCGATTCCAGTCCTTGATGGCGGTAAAATTGTACTTAATTTGATTGAGGCAGTAAGAGGAAAACCACTTTCACAAGAAAAAGAATCAATCATCACGATGATTGGTGTGGTATTCATGTTTGCACTATTTATCGCAGTCACATGGAATGATATCATGCGTTTATTTATCAAATAAAGAACAAATTATTCGTAATCGAATTTATTATTAAAAGGGAAAATAAAAATGAAACAATCAAAAATGCTCATTCCTACGCTTCGTGAAATGCCTTCCGATGCTCAGGTTATCAGTCATGCACTACTTGTCCGAGCAGGTTATGTCCGCCAAGTATCAGCAGGAATTTACGCCTATCTACCACTTGCGAATCGCGTTTTGGAAAAATTAAAAAATATTATGCGCGAAGAATTTGAAGAAATTGGTGCTGTTGAATTGTTGGCACCTACACTTTTAACAGCAGATTTGTGGCGTGAATCAGGTCGTTATGATACTTATGGAGAAGACTTGTACAAGTTGAAAAACCGTGATGCATCAGATTTCATTCTTGGCCCAACGCACGAAGAAACAATGACTGCATTGATCCGTGATGAGATTACTTCATATAAGAAATTACCCTTAAATATCTATCAAATTGCAACGAAATATCGTGATGAAAAACGTCCACGTTATGGTTTGCTACGCGGTCGTGAATTTATTATGAAAGACGGCTATTCATTCCATGCTGATTATGATAGTTTGGACACAACTTATGAAGACTACAAACACGCCTATGAACGTGTCTTTACACGTGCCGGTCTTGATTTTAAAGGGATCATTGGTGACGGTGGTGCAATGGGCGGAAAAGATAGCCAAGAATTTATGGCAATCACGGCAGACCGTACGGATTTGAGCAAATGGCTTGTGCTAAGTAAAAATATCGAATCAATGGATGAAATTCCAGCAACGACTATAGAAGATATTCAAAGTGAATTGAGTAACTGGTTAACTGCAGGTGAAGATACAATTGTTTATGCTGAAGGTGGTGATTATGCTGCCAATATTGAAATGGCTTCAAGTTTGTTTGAAAAAACAGCAAGTTACACTGAAACACTTGAACTCGAAAAAGTAGCAACTCCAGGGGCAAAAACAATTGATGAAGTTGCAGAATTTTTGGATGTTGAGCCTTCAACAACAATCAAAACATTGGTATACAACGCAGATGGCGAACTTGTGGTAGTCTTGCTCCGCGGAAATGACCAATTAAATGAAGTTAAATTGACCAATTTCTTAGGTGCTGATTTCCTTGATCCAGCTACTGAAGAAGATGTTGCAAAACTTGCAGGAGCTCATTTTGGTTCGCTTGGTCCTGTTGGTATCAAAGATGTAAAAATCTTGGCAGACCGTGAAGTTGAATTAGTGAAGAACGCAATTGTCGGTGCGAATGAAGATGGTTTCCATTATATTAATGCTAATATTGGACGTGATTTCGAAGTGACAGAATATGTTGATTTGAGAACGGTAAATGAAGGTGAAATTTCACCAGATGGACGCGGAACTTTAAAATTTGCTAAAGGAATTGAAATTGGGCATATTTTTAAACTTGGAACCCGTTATTCTGACAGCATGAATGCAAAAGTACTTGATCAAAATGGTAAAGCTATACCAATCATCATGGGATGTTACGGAATTGGTGTAAGTCGTTTATTGTCGGCCGTTCTGGAACAATTTGCTCGCATCTATGTCGAAAAAACACCAAAAGGGGAATATAAATACAGTTGGTCAATTAATTTCCCTAAAGAATTGGCACCTTATGATATTCATCTGGTCCCTGTTAATATTAAAGACGAAGCAGCAATGGATTTGACACATGAACTTGAAGAAAAACTTCGTGCGAAGGGTTATCAAGTCTTAGTTGATGACCGGAATGAACGTGCGGGTGTCAAATTTGCGGATAGTGATTTAATTGGGCTTCCAGTCCGAGTTACAATTGGTAAAAAAGCTGCTGAAGGTATTGTTGAAGTGAAGATTCGTGCAACAAGTGAAGTAATTGAAATCAACAAAGATGAACTTGTCAACACAATCGAAATTTTGAATAAATAATTCAAAGTTAAAGTAAAAAATTATACACCTGTCAGCTCTGACAGGTGTTTCAGATTAAAGGATTATTAAATCATGGAAAATCTTTTTGAAAAATTGATGGATCAGATTAAGCTGCCACGGGAATGGCGTGAGCAGGCCCTTTTTCAAACGGCAGAAATTGAAGAAGTGCAAGTTCATACAGAACGTAAGTTTTGGGTTTTTCAGCTGCATTTTTCAGAAATTTTGCCAGTGAATGCTTATCGATTACTGTCAGAATTGACATCGGCATCATTTGCAACAATCGCTCGAACCGAAATTAAGGTAAAGGTGAAAGAAACTCATCTTGAAGAACAACTTTTGAACGATTATTTTCAATATATTTTGACCCTACCGGAATTTTCAGAGACTTCATTCGCAAGTATATTTAAAAAATATCATATCGTATTAAATGGCGAACAAATTAATTTGATGGTTGAAGATAATCCCCAACTGGACCGCTTTGTGAAAAACTATTTTCCTCAGATGGAAGAAAAATTCGCTGATTTTGGTTTTGGAAAAATTGTCCTTCGTCCAATGGTTGACGAGCAGTTGACAGAGCAAATTCAAGCTAAACATGAAGAAAAAGTCAATCATAGTGTGGCAAAAGCAGCTGTCGAGCAGCAGCAAGTGGAGTCTCAAAAAAAGCTTCGAGCAGAAAAGAAAGAAACTGAATATGTCAGTTCTGACAAACCAGAATTTGTCGAAACAGCACTGTCAGATGGGATTTCATTCGGTCGTAAAATTTCTGGTCAAAGTCCGATTACTTCAATGGCCTTTATTTCTGGTGAAGGAACAGGTGTGATTTTCGAAGGTTATGTTTTTGAGGCCAGTCATCGTGAATTTCAAAGCAAAGATGGCACTAAAACAAACCATATTTTGGAGTTGAAAATGGCTGATGAAACTTCGACCTTCCTAATTTCTAAATGGGGAAGAAAAGAAGATGAAATTGCTCAATTTGATCAAATTATTAAACAAGTCCAGAATTCGAATACCAGCAGCCAAGCAGATGACGAAGATTTTTCTCTAATCAGTACTGATGGGCTTTGGTTACGAGTACAAGGAAATATTGAACACGACAAGTATAAAGATGATTTAGTCATGACAGCGAATGCAGTTGTCCAGATTGAACCAAAAAATAATTCGGATCGGGTTAGCCTCCAAATTCAAGCTGTCAAATCGGACAAGATCCAATTGGGACGTGAAATCAAAAATAATGAACCCATTACCCCGATGCGTTCGATAAATGAATTCTCAACGAATGGCCCAGTTGTTTTTGAAGGATATATTTTTAAATCAGAATTGCGTGAAATTAAATCTCGCAAAACGGGAAACATCAATTATCTGCTTGAATTTGAAATGACCGATTACACCTCAAGTTTCTACATCCAAAAGTGGGTCCGTGGAGATGAAGAAGTTGCGCTAGCTAAACAAATTAAAGCAGGCCTTTGGTGCCGTGTTCGTGGGAATGTTCAACGGGATACCTTTAAAAATGATCTAACCTTGCAGTTAAATGACTTCATAGAGATTCCAACACAGAATATTCGTGAGGACAAAGCAGAAGTAAAACGTGTCGAATTTCATGCACATACACACATGAGCCAAATGGATGCAATTCCGACCCCTGAAGATTTAGTAAAGTTAGCCCACAAATTCGGGCATAAAGCTGTTGCTATTACTGATCACGGCGGACTACAATCGTTTCCTCATGCACACCAAATGGGAAAAAAATTAGGCGTAAAAATCCTTTACGGCGTAGAAGCTAATCTTGTTGAAGATAAGATTCCGATTGTCTATAACGAAGCTGACATGGATATGTATGATTCCACTTATGTTGTATTTGACGTAGAGACAACAGGACTTTCTGCTGTTCATAATGATTTGATTCAAATTGCGGCAACAAAAATGCACAAAGGGAATCCGATCGACCAGTTTGTTGAATTTTTGAATCCGGGCTATCGCTTGAGCGAATTTACAACAGAACTCACAAGAATAACCGACGATGACGTCAAGAACTCAAAACCTTTATATGAAGTCTTAACTGCTTTTCAAAAATTCTGTGAAGGTTCAATCCTGGTTGCTCACAACGCAACATTTGACGTTGGATTCATGAACATGAATTATCAACGCAATGGTTTGCCTACTATTAGCCAGCCGGTTATTGATACACTTGAATTCGCCCGTAATTTGTTTCCCGAAATGAAGCGTTTCGGACTCGGACAATTGACGAAGAAATTTCAAATCGACCTTGGAGCTGCACACCATAGAGCAGACTCGGATGCGGAAGCAACAGCACGCTTACTCTGGCGCTTTTTAATTGAGTTGCGCGATATTCGTGATTTAAATTGGACGTCATTATTAGACTTGAACGCAAAATTAGTGGCGGAGGACAGTTACAAAAAAGTTCGCCCGAAACACATGACATTATATGCCAAGACACAAGAAGGTTTAAAAAATCTTTTTAAACTGGTCTCTTACTCAAATGTTAATTATTTTGCAGGTGTCCCACGAATTCCTCGTTCAGTCTTGCAGGCCCATCGCGAAGGGATTGTAGTAGGATCGGCCTGTGAGGTCGGAGAAGTTTTCGATGCCATAATGAATAAAACGTTTGAAGAAACGCTTGAAATTGCTAAATTTTATGACTTTATTGAAATAATGCCACCAGCACTATATCGTGCCCTCGTGGTTGGTGGTAATTTTAAAAACGAAAAAGAAGTAGAACAGACCATTAAAGATTTAATAAAGGTGGGTAAAACGTTAGGTAAGCCTGTTTTAGCCACTGGAAATTCTCATTATTTGAATCCAGAGGACGCAATCTATCGTGAAATTATTGTGCGTTCACTTGGCCCCGGAGCTGAAATTAACTGGACACAAGGGCATGGAGAGCATGCCAAACCTTTGCCACTTCCTGAGGCACATTTCCGTACAACAGATGAAATGCTTAAAGCTTTCAGTTTCTTGGACGAAAAGACTGCTCTTGAAGTTGTTGTAACAAATACAAACCTTATGGCAGATAGTTTTGATACGCTGATTCCTGTACGTGATGATCTTTATACACCTATAATGACATTTGAAGGTGGTGAGGGGTCAGAAGAACGTATTGTTCGTCTAGCCTATGAAAAAGCGCATGAACTCTATGGAAATCCGTTGCCTGATTTAATTGATGCACGTTTGGAACGTGAATTAAGGTCAATCGTTGGTAATGGCTTCTCTGTAATTTATATTATTGCTCAGGAACTTGTATTTCGATCTAACAAACGGGGCTATATTGTTGGATCACGGGGTTCCGTCGGAAGCTCACTTGTAGCAACAATGATTGGGATTACCGAGGTAAATCCTCTGCCTCCTCATTATGTTTGCCCAGAATGTCGATATTTCGAAGTTCATGATGATGGAGAAGTTGGCTCAGGATACGACATGCCAGATAAAACTTGTCCCAATTGTGGTCATATGCTCAAAAAAGATGGCCATAATATTCCTTTTGAAACATTTTTGGGATTTAAAGCAGACAAGGTACCTGATATTGATTTGAACTTTTCTGGAGATGATCAACCCTTTGCCCATTTGGATGTTAGAGATATTTTCGGCGAGGACTATGCTTTTCGTGCGGGAACAATCGGAACTGTTGCAGATAAAACTGCCTTTGGTTTTGTAAAAGGCTATGCACGAGATTATGATCAATATTATAGTAATGCTGAAGTAGACCGATTAGCAATGGGGGCAACTGGGGTGAAGCGGACGACTGGTCAGCACGCAGGCGGGATTATTGTTATTCCATCTTATATGGATGTATATGATTTTTCCCCAGTACAATTCCCAGCTGATGATGTTAATGCGACATGGAAAACAACTCACTTTGATTTCCATGCCATCCATGACAACATTTTGAAGCTTGATATTCTTGGACATGATGATCCGACAATGATTCGAAAACTGCAAAGTTTATCTGGTATCGTTCCCCAAGACATTCCTATGGATGACCCTGCGGTCTATAAAATTTTTACCTCAACTGAAAGTCTTGGTGTGACACCAGAACAGTTGAATGGCGTAACCCTGGGAACACTAGGGATACCAGAAATGGGCACTTTTACTTCGATGAATATGATAGCCGAAGCAAAGCCAAAAACGTTTGCTGATCTCCTTCAAATTTCTGGATTATCACATGGAACCGATGTATGGTCTGGCAATGCACAAGATTTAATTCGTTCGGGTATCGCAGACCTATCGACCGTAATTGGTTGCCGTGACGATATCATGGTCTATTTGATTCATAAAGGACTTGAAAACGGACTTGCATTTACAATTATGGAACGTGTTCGTAAAGGAATGTGGAATAAAATTTCAGCAGATGAGCGTGAACATTACATTGAAGAAATGCGTGCTCATGATGTTCCTGAATGGTATATTGAATCGTGTTCAAAAATCAAATACATGTTCCCCAAAGCTCATGCGGCTGCTTATATCATGATGGCACTCCGAATTGCATGGTTCAAAGTACATCAACCAATTAATTATTATTGTGCTTGGTTCTCAATTCGAGCAACAGCCTTTGATTTGGGTGTAATGGGAGCAGGCCTCGAAGCCGTTAAGGCCAAGATGAAAGAAATCAAGGATAAAGGTTTTGATGCTTCAAATACTGAAACTGCCCTGGTAACAACACTTGAGTTAACAAATGAGATGCTTGAGCGTGGATTTAAATTTAGTAAAATTGACCTCTACCGCTCCGATGCAGTTGACTTTGTCATTGATGGTGATACCCTAATTCCACCGTTTGTTACAATGGACGGTCTAGGCGAAAATGTCGCCAAACAAATTGTTGAGGCTCGTAAAGACGGCGAATTTCTCAGCAAGATGGAGCTCCGCAAACGCGGGGGTGTTTCGCAAACCATTGTTGATACGCTAGACAATATGGGAGTTCTAAAAGGCCTACCTGAGGATAATCAATTGAGTTTGTTTGATGATCTATTTTAATAAAAAATAAAATCTCTTGTCAGTTATGGCGAGAGATTTTTTATTATTTGTGACATTTCAAAACTAAAAACGTATTAATAAGTATGGTACAAGAACAAGCAAAAAAAATAATTCAAATGGCAGTTGAGCAGGGAGTTTATGATGTTACTTTTCAATATTCAGGAAAATCTTATCGCATTTACTTCAAGGGTAATGCGCGAAGGGATTGTATTAAAGAGGTTAATCAAGCAGAAGGGCATGCACTTATTGCTCATTTCAAATTTATTGCAGGAATAAATGTGGGTGAAAAAAGACGTGTTCAACTGGGTTCTTGTTGGTACAACTACGATTCAGACAAGCAAAGAAGGCTACGTTTGTCCACGGTTAGAGATTTTGATGGGAACGAATCACTCGTCATTAGACTTTTACATGATAAACAGCAGAAACTTAGTTTTTGGTTCGATGCACAAGACAGATTGGATCGATTATCGGTCGGTCGAGGGCTACACCTTTTCGCAGGACCGGTTGGTTCAGGAAAAACGTCGCTTATGTTTGATATAGCAGCTCGTGAATTTGCAGATCAACAAATTTTGACGGTTGAAGACCCGGTTGAACTGGTCAATTCTAATTTTATTCAATTACAAGTTAATCAGGTCATTGGGAATGATTATGATGCCTTGATTAAACTTTCCTTGCGACATCGGCCAGAATTACTTATCGTAGGAGAAATCCGTGACAGTAAAACAGCCCATGCTGTTTTGCAGGCTAGCCTAACTGGTTACACCGTTTTTTCAACGGTTCATGCTCGGTCGGTTCAGGGAGTTTGGGCAAGGCTTGTTGAATTAGGATTAAGTAAAGAAGAATTGGATAATTCACTTCAAAGTGTAATTTATCAACGTCTAATTGGAGGAAAGGGGGTTATTGAAATTGCTCAAAGTCAATTTGCCAGTTGGCAAAATCAGCGATGGAATGAAAAAATGCAGAACTTATTTGAAGAAGGACATCTCACACATACTCAACTTCAAAAAGAAAAAATTAAGTCTATCGCGCCAAGCAAAATTAATTCAATTGATGAGTAATCTATTGTCCAATGGCTTTCATATAGGTGAAGTCACCGAGTTTTTATCGCGTTCAGAATTAATGCCAGAAGTATTTGTAGAAAAAATGCGCGAAGGACTCGCAAATGGTGAAACCTTGGCTAAAATATTAGAACAATTGAATTTTTCTAGTTCGGTCGTTACGCAGATAGGACTTGCTGAACAGCATGGCGATTTATGTGGGACTTTAAAATTAGTTGAACAAAACGTACGCAAGTCACTTAGCGTTCAAAAGAAATTAATTGGAGTAATGCTCTATCCGCTTATTTTAATTGGACTTTTAGTCGGAATCATGCTTGGTTTAAAGAATTACTTACTGCCACAAATTTCAGATGGCAGCAGTAATTTTGCTACCTCACTAATCACTCATTTTCCAATATTTTTTCTCATAAGTTCAGTAATGATTCTATTGCTTATTGTGATGTCGAGGCTGTTACTGAAGAATAAATCAGCTGTATTCGGCGCGTGCTTGTGGTCGAAAATCCCTATTCTTTCGTCGTATATCTTGCTCTTTCAAACGGGCTATTTTGCAAGAGAATGGGGTAATTTAATAGCACAAGGAGTCGAGTTGAATTTGATTTTTAAGATAATGGGTCAACAAACAAACCCATTATTTAGAGAAGTTGGAGAATTTTTGTCAAAAAAACTCAATGCGGGTGAAAGTTTTGAAAGCTCGGTCAGTCAATTATCATTTTTTAATCATGAACTCGCATTGATGATTGAATATGGCGAATTAAAAGATAAGTTAGGCTTAGAATTGGGAATTTATGCTGATGAATGTTGGGAACAATTTTTCATAAAAATCGATCGAGCGATTCAGTTTATTCAACCGTTAGTTTTTGTCTTTATTGCTTTAATGATTATCTTGCTTTACGCCGCGATGTTACTACCAATTTATTCAAATATGAATAAGATGATATAAAAAGGAGAGAGAGATGAGAAAAAAGAAAGTACGTGCATTTACACTCATTGAAATGCTTGTTGTATTAGCGATTATCAGTATATTGATTCTATTATTTGTTCCAAATCTGATGAAAGAAAAAGGAACGGTTCAGAAAACGGGACAAACAGCTGTCGTAAAAGTGGTTGAGTCGCAAGCCCAAATGTATGAACTTGACCATACTAGCACTGCAACCTTGAATGAACTTATGGCAAATAATATGATAACTCAAAAACAGGCAGAGAATTATGATGAATATTACAAACAAAATAAACAAGAAAATCGTACCGTCCCAGATTAAAGGATTTACCTTGTTAGAAGCACTTCTAGTCCTTTTTATCACAGGTTTTATTTTGGGGCTATTTTCATCATCATTGTCAAAAACGGTAAAACTTGTGAAGAATGAGTTATTTATTCTGGAATTTGAGAAAATGTATCACTCAACACAAACAGATGCTACAATTTTAGGGCAACCTCAAACTTTACGTGTAAAAAATAAAATTCTATCTAATGATTATTCTCACTTTTCTGTGCCAGATGATATCCAAATGAGTGAATTTGTTGTTACCTTTAATGATAAAGGGGGAAATTCTAGTTTAACTAGGATAAATATTAATATATTACCAGAAAACAAAACGATTATTTATCAAATGGAGATGGGAAGTGGCAAATATAAGAAAACGATCAATTAGAGCATATCTATTGATGGAAAGTTTGATTTCAATAAGCTTATTAACAATTTTAGTCACCGTTGTTTTGTCAGCAGTCACCAAAAGTCATCAAGAAAATAGGGAATTGGTTCAACAAATTGAAACATATAATGTTGCTCAAATGGCAATTCAGACTGGTCAACAAAAATTATCAATAAATGGGGTGTGCATTGATATTTATTATGAAAATAATAATATCTTAATAAAATCAGCGGGAAAGGAGCTCATGAGATTTGAAGAAAAAGATTAGAGGCTTCTCTTTAATTGAAACATGTCTGGCACTCTTAGTCATTTCCCAATCAGTTTTGGTCATCTTTGCATTGACAAAATTTTTACGCACACAATTTATTTTTCAAAGTTCAAATACGGACACTGATTGGCAAATATTTTGTGAGCAGATGCGTGCCGAGCTTCAGGAAGATAAATTAATTAAAGTCGAAGATAATTTTTTATATGTGAGTGGAGATAAAACAATTCGCTATGGATTTATGGGAAGTGATTTTCGTAAAACAGATGGGCAGGGGAAAGGCTATCAACCAATGCTCTATCATCTTCAGTCAGCAAAGATCTCTGAAAATGATAAACTTGTTAAAATTACGGTCAATTTCCAGAAAGGAGGAACTCGCGAATTTTTGTATCTTTTTTTAGAAAAAAACGGGTAAAAGCAGGAATTCTCATTTACACTTTGCTAATCTCCTTAATTTTCGGCCTCTTATTACAATTTGTTTTGAGCTGTGAATTGACAGCAAAAAGGCAACTTGTTGAGCAAAGGGACCGCTTAAAGGCAGAGACAATGGTTGTTCTTGTTCAGAATAAAAATGGTAATGGGAATGGAACGTACCATTTTAATGATGGAAGGGTAGTGTTGTCGGTCATAGGGCAAGTGACAAATTATGAGGTTCAGCTGAATTCAGGTAGAACTTTTATTTTTAAACATAAATAAATTTAGAAAA
This sequence comes from Lactococcus fujiensis JCM 16395, assembly GCF_002441655.1. Taxonomy (GTDB): domain Bacteria; phylum Bacillota; class Bacilli; order Lactobacillales; family Streptococcaceae; genus Lactococcus; species Lactococcus fujiensis. Next base: position 33,277 of record NZ_JXJU01000003.1, read on the forward strand.
ATAATGTTAACCAGTTGACATTATTTTAATTTTAAGATATACTTAACCAGTAAACTAAATGAGGGGGACAAGAAATTTGAATCTAGAGAATCAAATTGATCAAATGTTGAGTAAGATTACTCAGTTTGCTGAAAATAAACATGAAGTTCTATTGGGCAAATGCGAGTCGGGTGAACAATTGACAAGTACACAAGAGCATATCTTGATGATTCTTGCTAATGATACGTCAACGAATGCAAAAATTGCTTCCAATCTGAATATTTCACCAGCAGCAGTTACAAAAGCGATTAAAAAGCTACAATTACAGGAACTTATTATGCCGAGTAAAATTCAGAGTGATGAGCGAGTTATTATATGGAGCTTGACGGATAAAGCATTGCCCATTGCGCAAGAACACGCAAAACACCATAGTAAAACACTTGAGACGTATAAAGAACTAATGAAAGATTATAATGGTGACGAACAAAAAACGATTCAACGTTTCTTGTCAGCATTGACAGAGGTATTCGAATGAAAAAATGGTTGCTAATTCCCTTGTTGACAGTTTTATTTGTCTTGACTGCTTGTCAAAAGTCGACTGCAAAACCTGAAATTATAACGAGTTTTGAACCAATGTATGAATTTACTAAAGCTATTGTTGGTGATAAAGTCGAAATCAAAAATATCGTTCCATCAAATCAAGAAGTGCATGACTATGAACCCAGTGCCAAAGATATGGCTACAATGAGCGCTGCAAAGGTAATTATATATAATTCTGATGATTTGGAAAAATGGGTAAAAAATGCTCAAGGAAAAGAAGCTAAAATCGAAGCATCAACTCCGGTAACTAAAATAGCTGGGGATCCTCATACATGGGTAAGCCCAAAGGAAGCAATTCTGGAAGTTCAATACATCGCTGATCAACTATCAAACGTTTTTCCACAATATAAAAGTGATTTTGAAAAAAATGCCTCTGCATATCTTACAAAATTAAAAAAATTGGATGCGGAATTTGATACATTGAAGGATGCTAAGCAAAAAGTATTTATCACTCAACATGAGGCATTCTCTTATTTGGCGCGTGATTATGGTATGAAGCAAATTGCGATTACAGGGCTTGATCCTGAATCAGAACCATCAGCAAGCGCGCTTGCAACGCTGAAATCAGAAATGGAAAAAGCCGGTTTGAAACATGTCTATTTTGAAGATAATTCAACCAGTGCAATTGCTGAAACATTAGCAAAATCAGCTGGAGCTTCACTCCTAGTGATTAATCCAGTTGAGGGGTTATCCGATGCACAAAAAAAGGCAGGCGATAATTACCTGACAATCATGCAAGAAAATTTAAAATCTTTACAAAAAACGATTAAATAATTTTAAGGAAATTTTAAGGAAATGGCAATATAATTAAGTTCTTCCTAAAAATCTTTTCATAAAACTCCTTAAAGTCCTCGTTTAAAAGTTATTCGAGGGCTTTTCTTTTTAATTATAATGAAGGAATCAAAATGAGATACATTGATGTTGAAAATTTGACATTTTATTACGATAGAGAACCAGTACTGGAGGACATTAGTTACTCTATTGAATCTGGTGAATTTGTCACATTGACTGGGGAAAATGGGGCAGCTAAGTCTACATTAATTAAAACAACTCTTGGAATTTTGAAACCCAAACGGGGAAAAGTCACAATTTCCAAGAAGAACACACGAGGGGAACCTTTGCGAATTGCCTATTTGCCTCAACAAGTGGCAAGTTTCAATGCGGGATTTCCAAGTTCAGTGAAAGAATTTGTAACAAGTGGACGTTATCCACGTCGGGGCTGGTTTAAAAAGTTGAACGCTCATGATGAAGAACACGTGAAAACATCACTCGAAGCCGTCGGAATGTGGGAATACAGGGATCACCGAATTGGTGAGCTTTCAGGTGGACAGAAACAAAGAATTGCGATTGCTCGCATGTTTGCTTCAGACCCAGACTTATTCATTTTGGATGAACCAACAACAGGAATGGATGATGTCTCCTCGGCTGACTTTTATCGTTTGATGCATCACGCTGCTCATAAACACGGAAAGAGCGTATTGATGGTCACCCATGACCCAGAAGAAGTAAAAGAGTATGCAGATCGCAATATTCATCTTTTCAAAGACCAAAATGGCAAATTTGCTTGCTTTGACTTGCATACAGATCGTGAACAAAATGTGAAAGGAGAAGTTCAGCATGCTTGATTTATTAAATTATGACTTTATGCGGAATGCCCTTCTCGCGGCCACGGCCATCTCTATTTTTTCACCTCTACTTGGTGTATTCCTTGTATTAAGACGTCAAAGTTTAATGTCTGATACCTTATCACATGTTTCACTCGCAGGTGTTGCTTTTGGGATTTTATTGAGTTGGGATCCAACAATTACAACTTTAATCGTTGTCGTTTTAGCCGCAATATTCTTAGAATATTTGCGTACAATTTATAAGGATTACATGGAGATTGCAACGGCAATTTTAATGTCTGCAGGACTTGCCATCGCGCTCTTGATTCTGAATTCATCAAAAGGTGCAACAAATGTCAGCCTTGAACAATATTTATTTGGTTCATTAATTACCATCTCGGTAACACAAGTTATTATGCTATTTGTGATGGCTATGCTTGTCCTTATTGGATTCTCTCTCTTTTTACGTCCGCTTTATGTCATGACTTTTGATGAAGACACTGCCTATGTTGATGGCTTACCTGTGCGTTGGATTTCTATTGCTTTTAACATTGTTACTGGTATTGCTATTGCCTTGATGATTCCAGCAGCGGGGGCCCTACTTGTATCAGCGATTATGGTGCTTCCTGCATCAATTGCGATGCGACTTGGGAAGTCATTTAAGTCAGTGCTTACCTTGTCAGTCATTATCAGCTTTATTGGCTTAAATACAGGGCTTATTGCATCATATTATATGGATGCACCAGCCTCTGCTGCCATTACATTGATATTAATTTTACTTTTCTTGCTGACATCTGGTATCAAAAGTCTGGCTCGTCGCTGAAACACTGATTTCTTCAGCAGTAAATGGATTTAGAAAAGTAAGTTGACGTGCGTGAAGCATCAGTCGAGACTCATTTTTGTCAGAACCATAGAGTTGATCTCCCACAATCGGATGTGTCAGTGATGACAAGTGAACACGGATTTGATGGGTACGGCCTGTGTCAAGGGTAACTTTGATCAGGCTTTTTCTTTTGAAATCGGATAAGACGGACACATGGGTGATTGCATCCTTGCCACTTTTAGAAACGACTTGTTTACGCTTGTCATGTCTGTCTTTTCCGATTGGTTCATGGATGGTAAATGTTTTATCATTAAAATGACCGTGTACAAGGGCAACATATTCACGGTGAATCAAATTATCTTCAAACATTTTCCCTAGAATTGGCAGTACAAACTGATTTTTAGCAAATAAAACAGCACCAGAAGTTAATTCATCGAGTCTGTGCACGACGTAAACAGGCTGATTAACGGCAGCCGCTACATGATTTTGCAAAGCTAACTCGCCTGGTATATTCGGGTGAGTTTTCATTCCCTCAGGTTTATTGGCTATGACAAAATGTTCATCTTCAAATAAAATTTCTGCAAAACTAGATTGCCCATAAGCGACCTCAAGAGATTTAAAATCTTCTATGTCAAATATAATTTTTATTTTGTCAGCACTGACAACTATTTTTTCTTCTGAAACGAGTTCATCATTGACCCAAAAGTGTTTTTTTTGATGCAAAAAATAACGTTGCTTACGGGGGACCATCCAGGTTTCTTCAAGCAAATGCTTAACGCTTTGTGCTTTGAAATTTTTTGGTAAAATAAAGTTAAATTCCATAAAATATATTGTATCACAAAGATAAATTTGATAGAATAAGCGGATAACTCAATTTTTTAAGGTGTGACAGGAAACGTAATAAAAAGTATAATAGAATCGTGAAGAATAAATTCACATTAATAAACTGGTAAAAATTGAATCCTTGGTCCAAAAACATCGTAGAGCATTTATTTATTTCAAGAAATTGAAAAAAGGACTCTAAACATTTTAATTTAAGGAAAAACAATGTCTGAAAATCAAAATTTTAGTCGGCGTTCGAAAAGTCAAAAATCAAAGAAAGAACTCATCAAACGACCGGAAGAAAATGTAGAAGATAAAATCGCAGAACCGAAAACACAATTTGCCAAAATGATGCGGCCAATTAAAAGATTTTGGAAGAAATATAATCTAACAAAAATATTGATTATTTTTGTTCTTTTGGCCGTTGTCGGAATTGGTTCATATTTGTTCTATTTGGCGAAAACGGCCAATGTGAAGGTCTTGCAAAGTTCAATTACAGCGCAAACTCAAATCATCGATAAAAATGGGACGACTGCCGGTGTACTTTATGGTCAGAAAGGGACAACCATTAAATTGGACCAAGTTTCGACCAATATAAAGGACGCCGTTATTGCTACAGAAGACCGAACATTTTACAGTAATCACGGTGTCAATGTTCAACGTTTTGCACTGGCTATTCTTACATTTGGGCACTTTGGTGGAGGCTCAACCATTACGCAGCAGTTAGCTAAAAATGCTTATTTGAGCCAAGCTCAAACAATCGACCGAAAAGCAAGAGAATTCTTTTTGGCTCTCGAAATAAATAAACATTATAGTAAAGATGAAATATTAGCCATGTACCTGAATAATTCCTATTTTGGTAATGGGGTCTGGGGAATTGAAGATGCCTCAGAAAAATATTTTGGTGTTCATGCCAGTCAAGTTACTGTGGATGAAGCAGCAACACTTGCGGGGATGCTTAAAGGACCAGAAATTTATAACCCTTTATATCAAAAAGGGAAGTATGCAATAAACCGTCGCAACACAGTTCTTCAAAATATGGTGAACGCGGGCTATCTTAAGCAAGCGGATGCCGATAAATATATGAAGGTTGATTTGTTAGCACAAGTCAAAGATAACTACAAATCGCAAGATAGTTCTTATAAGTATCCAAGCTACTACAATGCAGTGATTTCTGAGGCTGAGAGTGAGTATGGCTTGACCTTGCAAGAAATTATGAACAATGGCTATAAGATTTACACTGGCATGGATCAAAATATGCAAACAGGCTTGCAAAACACTTATAGCAATCTGAGTCTCTTCCCTCAAGCTTCTGATGGGACGTATGTTCAATCAGCTTCTGTGGCAATTGAACCTAAAACAGGCGCTGTTGAAGCACTCGTTGGCAATGTTGATACCTCCAGCTCAAATGCTTTTTCAGGATTTAATTACGCAACGATGGCAAAACGTTCGCCTGGTTCGGCTATAAAACCGCTCATTGTTTACACCCCTGCTATAGAAGCAGGTTGGTCAATTAATAAAATAGTGGATGATGTAGCAACTACATTTGGTGATTGGGCTCCGACGGAGGCTGATGGAACTTGGGCAGGTGAAGTACCACTTTATCAAGCATTAGCAAATTCATATAATATTCCTGCAGTGGAAACTTACAAAACCATTGGACCATCAATTGGTAATGCTAAAGGAAAAGAATTTGGCATTACAGTCAATAGTACCGATTTAACAAATGCATTGGGTTCAGGAATCGAAACGAACCCTTGGCAAATGGCTCAAGCTTATCAAGTGTTTGCAAATGATGGAGTGATGAAATCTGCTCATTTGATCACAAAAATTGAGAATGCGTCAGGGCAAGTAATAAAAACGGCGAATGTGACTACAAAACGTGTGATTTCCAAAGATACAGCAGATAAGATGACTCAAATGATGCTCGGGACTTTTACAAATGGGTCAGCCTACAATGCTGCACCTAAGAGTTATACGATGGCTGGCAAGACTGGAACGAATGAAAACGTTGACCAATGGGTAGTAGGTTATACACCTGATTTAGTCATGGCCTTGTGGGTTGGTTTCCCTAATCCAAATCAAACGATTTACAAACTAACTGGAACATCTGAAGGACAGACCTCTGTTATTTTCCGGCAGGCAGCATCCTATTTGTTGCCCTACACGACAGGAACAGCATTTAAGGTAGAGAATCCTTATGTGATGAGCGGAATATCGCCTAGAGTTCCATATTACACCTATCAAAGACAGCTTCAGGATAATATTGTGTCGTCAGAACAAGCAGTTGCTCACACGACAGGTAATACGCCAGAATCAAGCTCGTCAAGTTCAAGCAAATCAGGTACAAATAGTTTCGATCAGACTATTAAAGACATTCAAAATACAGCGAAAACAACATGGGAAAAAATTACAGATTTATTTAAGAATTAAGTCGATAAAATCTAAAAAAATATGATAAAATAAAGACAAGAGTGTGACAAATATGACACAAAAGATAGCTTTATGATTTAGAAGGAAGTAAATAAGAAAATGAAACGTTATATCACGGGATTTAACGGACTCAGAACACTTGGTGTTCTTGCTGTAATACTTTATCATCTTTTCCCCACCACGATAAAAGGTGGGTTTCTTGGGGTCGTTCTTTTCTTTGTCTTATCGGGGTACCTCGTCACTAATTCTTTACTTAATGAATATCAAAAAACACAGACCATAAATATTTTGAAATTTCTTGGCCGACGAATTAAAAGGATTTATCCGACACTGATTGCCGTGTTCTTTGTAGTGACACCGTACTTGTTATTTTTTCAACGGAACTTACTTCAGGGACTACGATCAGAATTCTTCTCAAGTCTTTTTTCAGTTCAAAACTGGTGGCAAATTGAGCAAGGCAATTCATACTTCGCAAATATTGTTGGAGCTTCGCCTTTCAAACATATTTACTATCTTTCGATTGAGGGACAATTTTTCATTTTATGGTCCGTTCTCCTCCTTATTCTTTTGAAGTATGTAAAAAATAAAGGGAAAATCTTCTTCATCACATGCGGCTTAACATTTGTTTCGGTTCTCTTAATGGCAATTCTATTTGTACCAGGAGCTGACCCAACTCGCGTTTATTATGGGACGGATACTCGATTTTTCAGTCTCATGATGGGAGCAAGTCTGGCATTCATTTGGCCGATTAATAAGCTCTCGAGCAAAGTGAACCGTAAGGGTCAGCGGCTTGGACTCGTATTGACCGTATCTGCTATTATTATCCTCTTAGTTTCGTATATTTATATGCCTGCTGAGGGGGCAGTTACTTATTATGGTGGGATGTGGTTGATCAGTCTTGTTTCAATGGTTTTAATTGCTTTAATTGCCCATCCAGCTTTGATTGCTAATAAAATTTTTTCAAATCCAGTTTTTGATTATGTCGGCAAACGCTCGTTAGGGATTTATCTATGGCAACTTCCTGTATTTGCATTAGCCGAGGCAAAACTCCTTGAACCTTTTGCTTGGTATAATATTTTGTGGCAATTAGCACTTATCGTAGGACTCGCTGAATTGTCTTATCGTTTTGTTGAAATTCCTGCCCAGAAATTTGATTATTCAAATATTATGGAAATTGTTCACCGTTTTGTCACTGGTGGGGAATGGAAAACAAGAAGGAAATTGATACAGTCAGGACTTGTTTTAATTTTCGTTGCTATTTTAGGACTTATCGTATTTTCCCCAGCATCACCAAGGGACCAAGAGATTTTGCAACAAAAGATTTTGGCGCAACAAGAAGTTCTGTTTAAAGAACAGCAAAAAGTTGCAAATGCAAAAGTCAGTTTACCGCTCAAAACAGTGGCTAGTAAGTATAGTGTCCAACCAATTGTAGCCGAAAAAGCAAGTAAAATGAAAATTATTGCTGTCGGAGACTCAGTTATGATTGCAGCATCAACTAATTTGAAAGAAATGTTTCCTAGTATGAGTATAAATGCAACAGTAGGGGAACAAGTTTCAAGTGGTGCAAAATATTTGCAGGATCATGCTGATGATGTAAAGAATGCTGATGCAATTTTAGTAGCACTTGGAACAAATGGCCTTTTGACCTATGGTGGGACTGATTACATTAATAAAATTTTGTCACTTTCGCAAGGAAAACCGATTTACTGGGTTAATATCCAAGCACCAAATAAGCCTTGGATGTCAGTCAATAACAAACAACTTACTCAGGCAGCGAAGTCAAATAAAGACTTAACGATTATTGATTGGAATAAAGCATCTACAAATAATCCTTCCTGGTTTTATTCTGACCTCATTCATCCACAAGGAGAGGGAGCGATTGAATACACAACCTTGGTGGCTAAAAGTATGACACATCAATTTTAAAATTTAGCGGGACTTGTTCCTGCTAAATTTTATTTGGTAAACTAAATAAATCCTTGGATTTCTTGCGATTTATTAAATATTTTGATAGAATGGAGACTAGATATGATTAAAAAAGCAGGATTAGCATGTACTGAGTGTGGTTCACGTAACTACACCCTGAATTTGTCAAGTAATACAAAAGACAAACGAATTGAAGTTAAAAAGTTTTGTAAGACTTGTGGCAAACATACATTACATAAAGAAACACGATAATAAGATTTAGGTGATTAACCTAAAAGACAGGAACAAAAAATGAAATTTATTAAAGGAATCATTGAAGAAATGAAATTGACGACATGGCCAACACGCCAACAGTCGATTCGTGATTTTTTCTCAGTTATTGAATATACAGCTTTCTTTTTGGTATTCATTATGATTTTTGACTGGATCAGCAAAAACGGAATTACAGCAGCCGTTAACCATCTTTTGCCATTGCTTAAATAATATTGGTTCAATTACGATTGCAGAATTGAATTTTGCAATAATTTTTTGATGAATTTTTCCTAAATTTCAGATAAATTATTCCAATCATGCGAAAATATGGTATAATGAAAGAGAAGTGAGGGGAATCCCCTTTTTCTTTTACAAAAAATTGCAATAATAAAACAAAATAAGAGGTAAATCATAATGGATGAAAATGCTACTGTAAATTTGGACCAAGGTTGGTTCGTCATTCAAACTTATTCTGGCTATGAAAAAAAAGTTAAAGAAGATCTTTTAGATCGCGCTCAACTTTATAATATGTCAGATAACATTTTACGCGTTGAAATTCCAACGGAAACGATCCGTACAGAAGTTAATGGTAAGATGAAAGATGTTGAAGAAAATCTTTTCCCCGGTTACATTCTGGTTGAAATGAATATGACTGATGAAGCTTGGTTTATCGTTCGTAATACACCAAACGTTACTGGTTTCGTAGGTTCACATGGGAATAGATCTAAACCAACTCCCCTTTTTGAAGAAGAAATCAATGAAATTTTAGTTGGCATGGGACAAATGGTCCGGGAAGTCGACTTTGAAGTCTTTGTGGGTAAACGAGTTCGCATTGTTGACGGTGCCTTCTCTGGTTTCGAAGCTCCAATTACAGCTATCAATGGCGATAAATTGACTTTGACTGTTGATATGTTTGGTCGCGAAACACCAGTTGAGCTTGATATGCACCAGATCGAAGAAATTACAGAATAAATGTAAAGGGCCTTGATTAAACTTGGGCCTTTTTTGTTATAATGAAAATAAAAGGAGTGGTAGGGTAAGAAATATTGAAGTCGAATAAAGAAATATTGAAATTTGCTATGCCGGCAATCATTGAAAACTTTTTGCAAATGATGGTTGGTTTGAGTGACACCTTCTTGGTTACTCGAATCAGCTTGTCTGCAGTAGCAGCAGTTTCCTTGTCTAATAATATCATTGCAGTATATCAAGCCCTGTTTATCGCAGTGGGAACGATTGTTGCCAGTCTTTACTCAAGAAAACTAGTTAGCGGAAATGTTAAAGAACGCCAACAAATTGTTGATTCTTCACTCAAATTGACTTTACTGATTGGTTTGTCGCTTGGTTTGTTATCTATAGTATTAGGACGTCCCATTGTCCACTTTTTTGGTGCAAGGGGGGATGTTTTAAAACTCTCGTATGAATATTTAGCACTTGTTGGTGGCGGGATTATCTTACTTGGTTTGATGACAACCTTTGGTAGTTTTCTCAGAGCTCATGGAGATTCGAAGACTCCAATGTTTGCGAGTTTGTTCATAAACCTATTCAATTTGGTATTATCTGCTGTCTTTATTTTTGTTTTTCATTTTGGTGTCTTGGGAGCAGCGATGGGAACTATAATTGCTCGAATTCTTGGTTCGATTTATCTCTTTAATAAAATAAGAGGAGATCGTCCCAGCCGTAAATTCTGGCGCCAAAAGATGGACTCTGAGTTAATTAAATTGACTTTTCCCGCCGCAGGAGAACGACTTGCAATGCGACTTGGTGATTTGATTATCATGATGCTTGTCATAAGTTTTGGAGAAGATGTTTTTGCTGGTAATGCGATTGGTGAAAGCATAACCCAATTTAATTATATGCCAATGTTTGGTATGGCAACAGTGACGGTTGTAATGATAGCGCATGAATATGGTGGAAAGAATATCGAGAATATTCAACGCTATCTTCGGAAAACAATAATGATGTCATTACTGATGATGGTGGTTATCGGTGGAATACTTTTGCTTTTATCACATCCTTTAAGCCAACTGTTCACGTCAGATTTAATAGCTATTAAAAGCAGTCAAACGGTTATTTTATTTTCATTTTTAGCCATCTACTTTGTCGCTGGTGCTAATATTTATACGGCAGCATTTCAAGGGATTGGCAACGCTAAGTTGCCATTTTATGCCACAGCGATTGGAATGCTTGTTGTGAGAACTGGAACTGGAGTATGTTTAGGTTATTTCTTAGGGCTTGGGCTTGCAGGTGTTTGGATAGGGGTCTTGATTGACAACTTATTCCGTTACCTTTTCTTGAAATATAAGTTTAAAAAAGCCTGTCATAATTGACAGGCTTTTTACTGATTGAATTCAGAGGAGTTTTATTATTTTTCGTTTGATTTAAGTAAGTCACGAATTTCACGTAATGTTTCAAGTTCCTCGTTGATTTTGATTTCTTCGATTTCTTCTTTTTTAGGGAAGAGTTTGTTAATTGCTTTAATCATGAAGAAGATTACAAGTGCAATAATCAAGAAGTTGATTACATCGTTTAAGAATGCACCATAAGTAAAGACAGCCTTACCAATCTTGAATTCCATGTGAGCTAAGGCACCACTTGAAGTGAAAATTCCGATAAATGGATTAATCAAATTTTTCACTAATGAAGTGACAAGTCCTGTAAATGCAGTACCAATGATTACACCGACTGCCAAATCAAATACGTTACCACGTAAGATAAATTCTTTAAATTCCTTAAACATAAGTTCCTCCAATAATAATATGAAATCATTGTATCATATTAATGTCATATTATTAACAGAAATTGCTTAAAAAAGTCAAAATAGAATTTTGACTTTTAATTTCATATTACTCGTTTTTTGAGCGACGTGTATTGGCAATAAATTGATGGTAAAAATCAGTTAATCCTTCATTGTCACGCAACTCTTCGAGGTTAAGATGAAGACGATAACGCCAATAATGATAAGTGTGTTCGGGATTATTGATCCGTTCTTCTGCTGGATTTTCAATTCTTAAATCACCGGTCATGTCAAGCCAATCTTGCAGAGGAATGATTGCCAGCATGGCCTCTGTATTCAGAGTGCGTTTAACAATTTCTTGAATGATTTCAGGCTCAGCAAATTGCGGAGCCTCTCCCCCCCAATGCATGATCTCATTGTAATAGCGTTGGGTGAAGGCACGATCTTCTTCCCACCACATTCTTAATGGCGTCGTGTCATGTGATGATGTCGTTACTACTGAAAGGTAAGGTGTATAAACAAGGTCACTCACAAAATCTCCATCAGCGGGCATTCTTTCAATAATAAGACGCAGAATTTGTAAATTCCACATGACGTTTGGAACATTGTCAGGAACCATGCCCAAATCTTCGCCACAGGCCAACATATCCGTGGCCCCTTTAATGGCAGGCAATTTTTTGTAGGCTTGCTCTTCCCAAAAACCGTAGTTTCTTCCATAGAAGTAATCATTATACAGACGTTCAAGCTTGTGCTTAAATTCATCTCCAAATTCACGGAATGATAGAGTTTCCAACATCTTAATACGTGGATGATACATAAATTGGTTTTGATGATCACGTACAAAAATGACATTTTCATGGAGGCGATAGAGACCTTCGATTAGCCAATCTGGAGTATCTGCAAGACTTTCAACTTTACGCTGTGTATCAACAAATGCTTTCAAACGGTAATTGCCATCGCCAGTATAGTCTAGAAATTGAGAGACAATGTAATCACGATTATCGCGCCCAAAGTACTCGTCAATAACCCAATCCTTGATGAAAGGTTCGGTGAAACGTTCAATGCCCCAAGCTCGGAAAGGAATACCATAGTTTTCAATTTCCCAATCGGGCATTGCTAGTGCTGGAGAGAAGTGACCCAATAGACCGCGGACAGCGGTCGCAGGGATTTCCCAAATTCTAAAAAATCCTAAGATATGATCTAAGCGGTAAGCGTCAAAGTATTCAGCCATACTTTTCATTCGGCGAGTCCACCAATCATATCCATCTTCTGCCATTTTATCCCAATTATACGTAGGAAATTCCCAGTTTTGTCCCACGGCAGAGAATGGATCAGGCGGAGCACCAGCTTGCATATCCAAATTAAATAAGTCAGGATTAGCCCATGCATCAGCTGATTTTCTGTCCACCCCAACAGAAATATCTCCTTTGACAGCAATGCCTAAAGAATGGCAAAAATCAACAGCTTCTTTCAATTGAAGGTGCAATAGATATTGTACCATCAGGCTTAAATTGATTTGATCTGCAATTTTTGAATCACTCATTAAATCGATCCAAACACTTTCAGAATAAATCTCGTATTTTTTATCCCAATTGGCACTGTCAGCGCTGACGAAATGATCACGCAAGTAGCAAAAAGCAACATATGGTTTTATCCAAGCTTGATTTTCCAAGAAAAAGGCATCAAATTTCTTGCTTCCTAAAATTGCTTTTCCAGATTTTTTATAAATCTCGCCGGCAAATTTCCATTTTAAGGCCAACGTTTTTTCATAATCAATCTGTTTTAATTGGTTGAGTGATTTCTTCTCAGAAGCATATTGCTTTTTTAAACTTGCAGAAAGCTCATCAATGTACGGACTTAAATTCAAATAAATTGGATGTAAAGCAAAAACGGACACCGCTCTGTACGGAGAAGAGTCTTTCCAATTCATGAAGATAGTTGTGTCATTGATGGGTAGCAATTGAATGATGTCCATACCCGAACGTTTAACGAATTCGGCAAGGACTTTCAAATCTGAAAACTGTCCAATACCGAAGTCATGTTCAGTCCTCAACGAAAAAATAGGAACGGCCACGCCAGTGTGGTAAGGCTTATCACCGTGTGGTCGAATCACAAAGTTATTATCCATTAAATTTCCCCAATTTTTGATCTGTAAAAATTAAAACGATTTCATTTAATGTAATAAATATATTATATGCTATTTTTAAAGATTTTACAACAATAAATGCAAGCGATTGCATGATTTAATTAAAATAATTTTAGCTGTAGTTCAAGTGAGAATTGAAAAAACGATGAAAAAAGGAGAAAAAATTCTTGACAGTCCTATTATATTCTGTTAGAATTGATAGGTGCTGTTAAAAACAGTATGTAGCGATGAAGCGGGAGGTTGCGACACACCCGAAGGTATTGCCATACCAAACGTGTCGGTTTTCACGCAGAGCTAGCCTATTACTAAACAATAGACGAAGGAGAAAAAATGGCAACAAAAAAAATTCGCATTCGTTTGAAAGCTTATGAACACCGTATCCTTGATGCAGCAGCAGAAAAGATCGTTGAAACAGCCAAACGTACTAATGCAGAAGTAAGTGGACCAATTCCACTTCCAACAGATCGCAGTGTCTACACAGTTATTCGTGCAACACACAAATACAAAGACAGCCGCGAACAATTCGAAATGCGCACTCACAAACGCTTGATCGACATCATCGAACCAACTCAAAAAACAGTTGATTCATTGATGAAACTTGATCTTCCAAGTGGTGTAAATATCGAAATCAAACTCTAATTAAGAAAGGTAATTCTCATGTCAAAAGGAATCTTAGGGAAAAAAGTGGGAATGACTCAAATCTTCACTGAAAACGGCGAATTAATCCCCGTTACAGTGATCGAAGCGACTCCTAATACAGTACTTCAAGTTAAAACTGTTGAAACAGACGGTTATGAAGCTACTCAGGTTGGTTTCGATACACTTCGTGAAGTTTTGACTAACAAACCTGCCAAAGGTCATGCTGCTAAAGCTAATACGACTCCTAAGCGCTTCGTTCGTGAATTCAAAGGACTCGAAGGCGCTGAAGTAGGAGCTGAAATCACTGTTGATACATTCACAGCTGGAGATGTCGTTGATGTTACCGGAACTTCTAAAGGTAAAGGTTTCACAGGCGTTATCAAACGTTGGGGACAATCACGTGGTCCTATGGCTCACGGTTCTCGTTATCACCGTCGTCCAGGTTCAATGGGACCTGTAGCGGCTAACCGTGTACCTAAAGGCAAACGTCTTTCAGGTCGCGCTGGTAACCAACGTGTAACTGTTCAAAACTTGGTAATTGCTCAAGTTATCCCTGATAAGAATGTTATCCTTGTTAAAGGTAACGTTCCAGGTGCTAAGAAATCATTGATTGTTGTTAAATCAGCAGTTAAAGCTAAATAAGAAGGAAAGGAGATAGATAATCTATAATGGCTAAAGTATCATTATTCAAACAAGATGGCACACAAGCAGGCGAAGTAGAATTGAACGATGCAGTATTTGGTATCGAACCAAATGAAACTGTTGTCTTCGATGTTGTACTTTCACAACGTGCTAGCCTCCGTCAAGGAACACATGCGCATAAAAACCGCTCACTCGTTTCCGGCGGTGGTAAAAAACCATGGCGCCAAAAAGGTACAGGACGTGCCCGTCAAGGTTCAAACCGTTCACCACAATGGCGTGGTGGTGGTACTGTCTTCGGTCCAACACCATCTGACTATTCATACAAACTTCCACAAAAAGTTCGTCGTTTGGCTCTCAAATCAGTTTACTCAGCAAAAGTTGCTGAAGGAAACTTTGTTGCAGTTGACGCTTTGAACTTTGACGCTCCAAAAACTAGCGAATTCGCTAAAGTTATTGAAGCACTCTCTCTTGAACGTAAAGTTCTTGTTGTCCTCCCTAACGAAGGTAACGAATTTGCAGCTCTTTCTGCACGTAACCTTACAAACGTTAAAGTTGCAACAGCAAACACTACAAGCGTTCTTGATGTCGTATCAGCTGACAAACTTCTCGTTGTAGAATCAGCTCTTTCACAAATTGAGGAGGTTCTTGCATAATGTCACTCTATGATGTAATCCGCAAACCAATTATCACTGAAGCTTCTATGCAAGCAATGGATCAAAAGAAATATACTTTTGAAGTTGCTGCAGGTGCTCACAAACTCCTTATCAAACAAGCTATCGAAGCTGCATTTGAAGGTGTTAAAGTTGAATCAGTAAACACAACTAACGTTAAACCAAAAGCTAAACGTGTTGGTCGTTATACTGGTACAAAATCTGGTTACAAAAAAGCAATCGTAACTCTTACTGCTGACTCTAAGAGCATCGATATCTTCGGCGAAGACGCTGAATAAGAAAGGAGAATAAATCGTGGGAATTAAAGTTTATAAACCAACCTCAAACGGTCGTCGTAATATGACGTCTAGCGATTTTGCTGAAATCACTACCAGCACTCCTGAAAAGAGCTTGCTTGTAAGTATGAACAGCAAAGCCGGACGTAACAATCTCGGCCGCATCACTGTACGTCACCAAGGTGGCGGACACAAGAAAAAATACCGTCTTATCGACTTCAAACGTAATACTGATAATGTAGTCGCTAAGGTTGCTACTATTGAATATGATCCAAACCGTACTGCAAACATCGCTTTGATCGTATACGAAAATGGTATTAAATCATACATCTTGGCTCCAAAAGGACTCGAAGTTGGTATGACAGTTGTATCTGGACCTGAAGCCGACATTAAAGTTGGTAACGCACTTCCACTTGCTAACATCCCTGTTGGTACATTGATCCACAACATCGAATTGAAACCTGGTAAGGGAGGACAATTAGTTCGTTCCGCTGGTGCTTCAGCTCAAATCCTCGGTACTGAAGGTAAATATACTCTTGTTCGTCTTCAATCAGGCGAAATCCGTATGATTCTTTCAACTTGCCGTGCAACTGTTGGTGTTGTTGGTAATGAACAACAAAACTTGATCAATCTTGGTAAAGCCGGTCGTACTCGTTACCTCGGTATCCGTCCTACAGTTCGTGGTTCTGTAATGAACCCTAACGATCACCCACACGGTGGTGGTGAAGGTAAACAACCAGTTGGTCGTAAATCACCAATGACTCCATGGGGCAAACCAGCTCTTGGTCTCAAAACACGTAATAAGAAAGCTAAATCAAACAAATTCATCGTTAAACGTATTAACGGTAAATAATTCGGTTCTTAGAACTTTCATTATTTTGAAACAAACGCCTCTCGGCGTCTTGTTAAATTTGATAATTGTTACCGAATTTAACAAGATGTCGAGTGGACATCTAAAACATCCGCCAGCTCCGCCTAAGTAGCGGCAGTGGTAATTCAATTTAAAGGAGAAACTCATACAATGAGTCGTAGTCTTAAAAAAGGACCTTTCGCTGACGAGCATTTGATGAAAAAAGTCGAAGCTCAAGCATCAGCTGAAAGAAAATCTGTGATCAAGACTTGGTCACGTCGTTCTACAATCTACCCTGATTTCGTAGGACTCACAATTGCAGTTTACGATGGTCGCAAACACGTTCCAGTTTATGTTCAAGAAGATATGGTTGGACACAAACTTGGTGAATTTGCACCTACACGTACATTCCGCGGTCACTCTGGTGACGATCGCAAGACTAAATAAGGAGAGAAATAATGGCAGAAATTACTTCAGCTAAAGCCACTGCAAAAACAGTTCGCGTTTCTCCTCGTAAGACTCGTCTTGTTCTCGATCTTATCCGTGGAAAACGTGTTGCAGATGCAATCGCAATTTTGAAATTCACACCGACTAAAGGTGCTGTAGAAGTTGAAAAAGTACTTAATAGTGCTATCGCTAATGCAGAAAACAACTTTGGTCTTGAAAAAGCTAATTTGGTAGTTAGCGAAACATTCGCAAACGAAGGACCAACGATGAAACGTTTCCGTCCACGTGCGAAAGGATCAGCTTCACCAATTAACAAACGCACTACACACATCACAGTTGTAGTTGCAGAGAAAGAATAAGGAGGTAAAATCGTGGGTCAAAAAATTCATCCAATTGGTATGCGTGTTGGCGTTATTCGCGATTGGGATGCCAAATGGTATGCCGAAAAAGAATATGCGGATTACCTTCACGAAGATTTAGCAATTCGTAACCTTATCAATACTAAACTTGCAGATGCTTCAGTATCAACTATTGAAGTTGAACGTGCTGTAAACAAAGTTATCGTAACTTTACACACTGCTAAGCCAGGTATGGTAATTGGTAAATCAGGAGCTAATGTTGATGCACTCCGTGCTGAACTCAACAAGCTTACTGGAAAACAAGTTCACATCAACATCGTTGAAATCAAAAAACCTGATTTGGACGCTCATCTTGTTGGTGCTGGAATTGCACAACAACTTGAAGCACGTATTGCTTTCCGTCGTGCTCAAAAACAAGCGATTCAACGCGCTATGCGTGCAGGTGCTAAAGGGATTAAAACTCAAGTATCTGGTCGTTTGAATGGTGCTGATATCGCCCGTGCAGAAGGATATTCTGAAGGTACAGTTCCACTTCACACATTGCGTGCAGATATCGACTATGCTTGGGAAGAAGCAGACACTACATATGGTAAACTTGGCGTTAAAGTTTGGATTTACCGTGGTGAAGTTCTCCCAACTAAAAATTCTGTGAAAGGAGACAAATAATCCATGTTAGTACCAAAACGTGTAAAACACCGTCGTGAATTCCGCGGTAAAATGCGTGGCGAAGCTAAAGGTGGTAAAGAAGTAGCATTCGGTGAATTTGGGCTTCAAGCACAAACTTCTCACTGGATCACTAACCGCCAAATTGAAGCTGCCCGTATTGCAATGACTCGTTACATGAAACGTAACGGTCAAGTTTGGATTAAAATCTTCCCACACAAGTCATACACTACTAAAGGTATTGGTGTACGTCAAGGTTCTGGTAAAGGTGCTCCTGCAGGTTGGGTTGCCCCAGTTAAACGTGGTAAAATCATGTTTGAAGTTGGTGGCGTAAGTGAAGAAGTTGCTCGCGAAGCGTTGCGTCTTGCATCACATAAACTTCCTGTTAAGACTAAATTTGTGAAACGAGGTGAAGCGTAATGAAATTGAGCGAAACTAAATCACTTCTTAAAGATTTGCGCGCATTGTCAGTTGAAGAATTGACAGCTCGTGAAGCAGAATTGAAAAAAGAATTGTTCGAACTTCGTTTCCAAGCCGCTGCTGGTAAACTTGAAAATACTGGTAAACTTAACGAAGTGAAGAAAACTATTGCACGTGTAAAAACTGTGCAAGCTGAATTGAACAAATAATAGGTCAGGAGATTATAAATGGAACGCAATCAACGTAAAGTTTATCAAGGCCGCGTGGTTTCAGACAAAATGGATAAAACCATTACTGTTGTTGTTGAAACAAAACGTAACCACCCTGTCTATGGTAAACGTATCAATTACTCTAAAAAATATAAAGCTCACGATGAAAACAATACTGCCAAAATTGGTGATATCGTTCGTATCATGGAAACTCGTCCTTTGTCTAAAGACAAACGTTTCCGTTTGATTGAAGTCGTTGAAGAAGCTGTAATTATCTAAGCAAAACTAGGAGGAAATAAGCATGATTCAAACAGAATCTCGTTTGAAAGTTGCAGATAACTCAGGTGCGAAAGAACTTTTGACAATCCGTGTACTCGGTGGTTCAAGTCGTAAGTTCGCTGGTATCGGTGATATCATTGTAGCTTCAGTTAAATCAGCTGCCCCTGGTGGAGCTGTTAAAAAAGGTGACGTGGTTAAAGCTGTTATCGTTCGTACAAAACATGGTGCTAAACGTACCGATGGTTCATACATCAAATTTGACGAAAATGCAGCAGTTCTTATCAAAGATGATAAGACTCCACGTGGTACTCGTATCTTTGGCCCTGTTGCACGTGAACTCCGCGAAGGCGGTTATATGAAGATCGTGTCACTTGCTCCAGAAGTACTTTAATTTTCAAACAAAATTATCGTGAAATATGGTCATTTATGATAGAATACAATTCTGTCATTAATGACATAATAGTCCCCTAGACGCCGACTCATCGACGTTCAGGGTGTCCGTATGGACGTAAGAAAGGAAACATTAAAATGTTTGTAAAAACTGGTGATACAGTTAAAGTTATCGCAGGTAAAGACCGCGGAACTACTGGTAAAGTAATTAAAGCTTTGCCAAAATTCAATAAAGTTGTTGTTGAAGGTGTTGCTATCATGAAGAAACACCAAAAACCAAATGCTGAAAATCCAAACGGCGCAATTCTTGAAATCGAAGCACCTATTCACGTTTCAAACGTGCAAGTGCTTGACAAGAACGGTGTTGCTGGACGTGTTGGTTACAAAGAAGTTGACGGCAAAAAAGTTCGTTTCAACAAAAAATCAGGCGAAGTCCTAGACTAATAGAAGGGAGAACAGAAAATGACTAATCGTTTAAAAGAAAAATATACTAGCGAAATCGTACCAGCTTTGACTGAAACATTTAATTATGCATCAATCATGGCAGTCCCTAAAGTTGATAAAATCGTTATCAACATGGGTGTTGGAGATGCGCTTAACAACTCTAAAAACCTTGATAAAGCCGTAGCTGAATTGGCGTTGATCTCTGGTCAAAAACCACTTATCACTAAAGCTAAAAAATCAGTTGCCGCTTTCCGTCTTCGTGAAGGCCAATCAATCGGTGCAAAAGTTACACTTCGTGGCGAACGCATGTACGAATTTTTGGACAAACTTGTAACTGTTTCTCTTCCACGTGTACGTGACTTCCATGGTGTATCTAACAAAGCCTTTGACGGTCGTGGTAACTACACACTTGGTGTTAAGGAACAATTGATCTTCCCAGAAATCACATATGATGATGTTGATAAAGTTCGCGGTATGGATATTGTTATCGTTACTACTGCAAACACTGACGAAGAATCACACGAATTGCTGAAACAACTCGGCATGCCGTTCGCTAAATAAGAATAGGGAGAATATATAAATGGCTAAGACATCTATGGTTGTTAAAAACCAACGCCCTGCAAAATTCTCAACGCAAGCTTATACTCGTTGCGAACGCTGCGGACGTCCACATTCAGTATACCGCAAATTCAAACTTTGCCGTATCTGTCTTCGCGATTTGGCTTACAAAGGTCAATTGCCAGGCGTTAAAAAAGCTTCTTGGTAAGAAGCACTTGCTCATACGATATAGAAACTATCTCACAGAGATGGTTTTTTTGTATTTTCAAGTGCTGTAAAGTAAGAAAAATTTGAGTGCGGCTTACGGAAAATAACATGTTTAATTAAGAATAAAGAGGTCTTCTGTAGCCTCCCAATTTTGAACGCTGGTTTACAGTCCGTAAACTATGCAAAATAAATGATCGAAAATCAAAAATTGTGATACACCCGAAAATATTGTTATTAATCTATTGACATGAATCTATATTTTTTGTATAATATATAGGTTCGGTTATTTTGAGCAAGTGTCTATTTTGGCAATTAATGTTCAAGGATAACCTCATTAATTTGAAAGTGGGATTTGAACAAGCCCAAACTACAAATAAGGAGAAATTACATTATGGTAATGACTGACCCAATTGCAGACCTTTTGACTCGTATTCGTAACGCTAACATGCGTAAATTCGATGTTGTTGAAGCTCCTGCATCAAAAATCAAACGTCAAATCGCTGAGATTCTTAAAGCTGAAGGTTACGTTAAAGACGTTGAATTCGTTGAAGATAACAAACAAGGTGTTATCCGCATTTTCCTTAAATACGGACAAAACGGTGAAAAAGTTATCACTAACTTGAAACGTATCTCTAAACCAGGTCTTCGTGTTTATGTTAAATCTGAAGATATGCCTAAAGTATTGAACGGTTTGGGAACTGCTATCATCTCAACTTCTGAAGGTGTTGTTACTGACTCAGTAGCTCGCGCTAAGAATATTGGTGGTGAAGTACTCGCTTACGTTTGGTAAGAATTAGCGATTAGCTAATTATCATCGTCAGACTGACTCTGTCAGCACTGACAAACCCGTGAAAACAGCTGGATAGCTGATAATTTAACAGGAAAAGGAAGAAAAAATGTCACGTATTGGTAACAAAATCATCGTTATCCCTGCAGGTGTAACTGTAGAACAAAACGGTGCTACTGTAACTGTCAAAGGACCTAAAGGTGAACTCGTTCGTTCATTCAACGAAAATATCACACTTGATATCGCTGAAAACGAAATCACTGTAAAACGCCCTGACGACACAAAAGAAATGAAAATGCTCCACGGTACTACTCGTGCCCTCCTCCACAACATGGTTGTTGGTGTTTCAGAAGGCTTCTCAAAAGCGCTTGAAATGATCGGGGTTGGATACCGTGCACAACTTCAAGGAACGAAACTTGTATTGTCTGTTGGTAAATCACACCAAGACGAAGTTGAAGCTCCTGAAGGAATCAAGTTTGTCGTTGCTAATCCAACTTCAATCGTTGTTGAAGGAATTAGTAAAGAAGCTGTTGGACAAATGGCAGCTTACATCCGTAGCCGTCGTTCACCAGAACCTTATAAAGGTAAAGGTATCCGCTACGTTGGTGAATACGTTCGTCGTAAAGAAGGTAAAACTGGTAAATAAAATCGCATTTTTTCTGATCGCTAAAGCGATTGAAAAATGTAGACTTGTTACAATATTTAGCAAGTTTGGATTCTTATTGATTGCAGAGGTGCGATTTCAGCAACTTCTAACTTAATAAGAATGGCGATTTATAATCCGTAGTTGGTGTTCATTATTTATAATGGAATGCCAAGATTCTGTCAATGCTATTTTCATATAGACAGACAGAAACTTCCCGCTTGTCGGCCAACCTAGTGTTGACATTTATGACAAGACTCATTGCTGGCAAAAACTAGTGATAATAAAATTTAAAAAGAGGTAGAATTGTGATTTCTAAACCAGATAAAAACAAACTCCGTCAACGTCGTCACACACGCGTTCGCGGTAAAATTTCAGGTACATCTGAAACTCCACGTTTGAACGTTTTCCGTTCAAACACTAACATTTATGCTCAAGTCATTGATGACGTTGCAGGCGTAACACTTGCATCAGCTAATTCACTTAAATTGACTGGTTCTAAATCAGAACAAGCTGCTCAAGTAGGTACAGCAATTGCTGAAGCTGCTAAAGCAAAAGGTGTTGAAGTTGTTGTCTTTGACCGCGGTGGTTATCTCTATCACGGACGTGTTCAAGCACTCGCTGAAGCTGCTCGTGAAGCAGGATTGAAATTCTAAGGAAAGGGGTAATCTGAAAAATGGCTAGAAACGAAGAAGTAAAAGAATTCGAAGAACGCGTTGTTGGGATTAACCGCGTTACTAAAGTTGTTAAAGGTGGTCGTCGCCTCCGTTTTGCAGCACTTGTTGTTGTTGGAGACCGTAACGGTCGCGTAGGTTTCGGTACTGGTAAAGCTCAAGAAGTTCCAGAAGCTATCCGTAAAGCAATCGAAGCTGCTAAGAAAAACCTCATTACAGTTCCTATGGTTGGTACAACTCTACCTCACGAAGCACTTGGTGTATTCGGTGGTGGTAAGATCTTGCTTAAACCAGCTGCAGAAGGTTCTGGAGTTGCTGCAGGTGGTGCTGTTCGTGCCGTCCTCGAACTTGCTGGTGTAGCTGATGTTACATCTAAATCATTAGGTTCTAACACTCCAATCAACGTTGTTCGTGCAACAGTTGATGGATTGTCACAACTTAAACGCGCTGAAGAAGTTGCTGCATTGCGTGGCAAATCTGTAAGCGACTTAGCATAAGGAGGATATCATGGCTCAAATTAAAATTACATTGGTAAATTCACCAATCGGCCGTATCCCTGCTCAACGTAAAACAGTTGTTGCGCTTGGTCTTGGTAAACTCGGTTCATCCGTAGTTAAAGAAGATACTGCAGCAATGCGTGGTATGGCAAATTCAATTTCTCACCTTGTAAAAGTTGAAGAAATCTAATCAGACAAACAAAAAACTATCTTTTAAGATAGTTTTTTTTATTTTGAAAAGAGTGATTAGAGTCAGTTCACACCTGTTGGTGTATCATTAAGGGTCCAGATAATTGTTCCTGTGTAGAGCCCGTAGGTTGAATGAACGGTTGAAGGGACAGATAAGGTCACGTCGGTTTGAGCAGATGAAAGCGTGATTAAGGACATTCCCATTCCATTGTTAGCTGTTGCTGTTGCAACACTGACAGGAATAGAATCGGTAGATAAAGTGGCTGCAGCCTGCGTCGTCTGTGTATAATCTTGACCTGTTACAGAAACACCACTCATATTAATTGTTGCACCGGAAAGCGTTGGCCAAGCCGCTGCTGTACTAGGTAATGTACCAGTAAAGGTTAAGTCTGATAAACTCCCCGTAACATTCCATCCGACGCCTGTTCCACGTTCATCAGCTATTTCGATTTGATCAGCTACGGCTGCGCCTAAATGAGTAGACTGAGGTGTGTTTTTACCTGTGATCAGGGCATTGGAAGAATTAGCGTATGTTCCATCAGTCGTGTTAAAATCAAGTGCATAAGCTGAAGCACCATTGCTAGGGAAACTTCCGGCGGTTGTTGCACCTGTTGCTGCATCGACCACACCAGTCGTAATACTTAAATAACTCCCGACCAAAGTTACATCGAGACCAGTTGTAGCTGAATTCAGAGCTGTTGTCCCTGTGATTAATAAGGGAGGTGTAAGAATGGTCACACGTCCAAGCGTTTTACTTACGAACGCTAATTGAGATGATTGTTGAGGATTGGTGAACCCTTCATACGTAATTCCAATTGCGGAAGTGTCGAGTTGAACGGTTGATAAATTACTCGCTTGAATCACGGCTGGTAAAGTTGTGGCTGCTGAAATGGCTGTTGAAACGGTAGCTGTTGAAACGATGTGCCCTAAATCATCAGCGTAATCTGGGAAATAGACATCTTTTGCCGATGCATTGTAGATGTCACTTGCTGCACCATCGGTTGAGCTAGGCATTAATATCATTGCCTCAAGGGTCATTGTTGTCGGATTGATAACTGCAACTTCAGGATATAAAGCTCCTGTATTTCCCTCAGCATTGGCAGGGATGTTACTCAGAGTTGGAATATAGATATACCCTGATTGAGCGTTGATGGTAAAATTTTGAGCGGCCCAATCGAATTGCTTAGGGGCGGCTGTGATCGTCGTGATTTGAGCGGCTGTCAGTGGTGATGAGGTGCCAATATTAAAGGAATTAGTCAATTGATTTAAATCCATAATGGACTTTTCAGTTAAAGAAGTTCCCGATATGGACAAATCAAACATTTGATTACTATAGCTAGAAGTTAACGCGTTAGAACTATTCAAACCACTGCTACTTGTAGCAGTGTAGCCAGAGCCTAGACTGAGTCCCATGATTGTGTTGGAAACGGAGTCATATTTTATTGAGTTGATTCCCCAAATACCAGGAATTTGTGCCATTGTTATTGTATTGACAACTGCACCAGTTTCTGGATTTATAACCGAAATTTTAGCATTGTCAGAGACGTAAACATAGCCATTGCTTGGATCATAACAGGTAGCAAAAGGATAATTTCCCGAGTCAGGGATTGTGGCAACAATGGATTTAGTTGCCAAGTTGATTGTCACAATTGCTCCTGTGGCACCCGTCCCATTGATGTTGGTTCCTGTTCGTACACCGACCACCGCAAAACCATCCGGCGCAAAACCATTAGGCACGACTGTCAAAGACCCAACGGTAAGACCACCAGGGATAGCGACATATTCTCCGGAAACTGTCGCTTGACTTGAGATATTATATTCTTCAAGATAATCGTTTCCCGTCGAAGCATTAGCCTCTGATAACCAAGCATCACCTGTCTGACTGTCATATTGACCATCCACAGGAGTACCCATGTACGTGGTTGAGGCAAAAACCTTATTCTGGCTCTGCCATAATCCAAAAGAAAAGCATAAAATGACCATAAAAATAAACTGAAATTTGAATCGCATGTTTAACCTCCGAACCAAAGAATATTCTTAAGTCATATTATAGCACTCGCGTACGTTATTTACTACATATGAAGATAGGATATTAATGAAAGCTCTAAAAGAAACGATGAGTAAAAGGATCCAAAACAGAAATAGCTTGCATATTATCAAGTAATTTAGTAAAATAGGAGAGGTCCTGTTTTATGGGACAAAATAAAATAATGCGCATCAGCGAGTAAGTTTTTCAAGTTCCTTACCTGAAAAACAAGCGTAAGCAGGGTGCGAAATAAGGAGAAACACTCATGAAACTTCATGAAATGAAAGCTGCAGAAGGCAGCCGTCACGTAAAAAATCGCGTAGGTCGCGGAACTTCATCTGGTAATGGTAAAACATCTGGCCGTGGACAAAAAGGGCAAAAAGCTCGTTCAGGTGGATCAATCCGTCCAGGATTTGAAGGTGGACAAACTCCATTGTTCCGTCGTATGCCAAAACGTGGATTCTTGAACGTCAACCGTAAAGAATATGCTGTTATTAACCTCGATGTTTTGAACAAACTTGAAGACGGTGCAACTGTTTCTGTTGAAACTCTTAAAGCTGCTAAAATCATCAAAGATGTTAAAGATGGCGTTAAAGTTCTTGCAAACGGTGAATTGACTGCTAAAAACTTGACTGTTGATGTTGCTAAAGTATCTGCTGCTGCTAAAGCTGCAATCGAAGCAAATGGCGGAAAAGTTGTTGTAGCTGCTGAAGCTGAATAATTAATTAACGGTTGAACTTTTCAACCGTTTATTGACATTTTGACTAATCTAAAAATTTCCAATTTATTAGATTCTGTCAAATTGAAAAGGCCTTGAATTTCAAAGCTTACTCAATTTGACAGAACAAATTAACAAAAAATAGCTTAAGGAGGGGAAATGTTTTTTAAAACCCTTAAAGAAGCACTTAAAGTAAAAGATGTACGTGCGAGAATCATGTTTACTATTTTTATTCTTTTTGTGTTCCGTCTTGGTGCGCATATAACCGTTCCGGGGATTAACGTTACCAATTTAAACAATCTGAGTGACCTACCATTCTTGAACATGATGAATTTGGTTTCAGGAAATGCCATGCAAAACTATTCTCTCTTTGCAATGGGAGTCTCTCCCTATATTACAGCTTCAATCATTGTTCAACTTTTACAAATGGATATTTTGCCAGTCTTTGTTGAGTGGTCAAAACAAGGGGAAGTTGGACGCCGGAAGTCTAATCAAGCAACACGTTACATTACTTTGGTTCTTGCTATGGCTCAATCAATTGGGATCACAGCTGGTTTCCAAGCGATGGCTGGCACTGGTGCGAACATTGTAAAAACACCCAACCTACAAACCTATTTGATGATCGGTGTAATTCTGACCACTGGTTCAATGATTGTGACTTGGATGGGTGAACAAATCAATGAAAAAGGATTTGGTTCAGGTGTTTCTGTAATTATCTTTGCGGGTATTGTTTCCGGTATTCCAAGTGCAATCCAATCCGTTTACGTTGAGAAGTTTGAAAACGTTCGTCCGTCACAAATTCCAATGTCTTGGTTATTCGTTGTTGGTTTGATTGTAGCAAGCGTTTTGATTATCTACATCACAACCTATGTTCAACAAGCTGAGCGGAAAGTTCCAATTCAATACACGAAATTAACACAAGGTGCGCCTACTAGCTCATACTTGCCACTCCGTGTCAACCCTGCTGGGGTTATTCCAGTTATCTTCGCCGGTTCAATTACAACAGCTCCAGCAACGATTTTGTCATTTATTCAAAAGGCAAATGGAAACTCAATTGGCTGGTTAAATACGTTGCAAGCGGCGCTTTCCTACAACACGTGGACAGGGATGTTGTTCTACGCATTATTGATTGTTCTCTTTACCTTCTTCTATTCATTTGTTCAAGTGAATCCAGAGAAGATGTCAGAAAACCTTCAAAAACAAGGCTCTTATATTCCTTCAGTTCGACCAGGTAAAGGAACTGAAAAATATATTTCACGTCTCTTGATGCGTTTGGCAACAGTTGGTGCCCTTTTCCTTGGCTTGATTTCAATCATTCCAATTGCAGCACAAAATATTTGGGGCTTACCAAAAATCGTTGCACTTGGTGGTACATCACTGTTGATTTTGATTCAAGTTGCAATTCAAGCTGTAAAACAACTAGAAGGTTACCTTTACAAAAAGAATTATACTGGATTCTTGGATAATCCAATTGAAAATGCATAAAAATCTTGCTTCGGCAAGGTTTTTCTTTATTTTTAGTTGAAAATAAGCTAAAATAGGTAAGTAAATACAGATTTTCTCGTCAGATTACATTGACGGAATAAATAGAGGAGAGCGTAAAATGAATTTGTTAATCATGGGACTTCCAGGAGCAGGTAAAGGAACACAAGCAGAATTTATCGTTAAAAATTATGGTGTAAACCACATCTCAACTGGAGACATGTTCCGTGCCGCAATGAAAAATGAAACGGAAATGGGAAAATTGGCTAAATCATTCATCGATAAAGGTGAATTGGTTCCTGATGAAGTTACAAACGGAATTGTAAAAGAACGATTGGCACAAGATGATATCAAAGCTTCAGGCTTTTTGCTTGATGGTTATCCACGTACTATTGACCAAGCCCTTGCTTTGGATGAAATGCTAGACGAATTGGGAATCAAACTGGATGCGGTAATTAACATCGAAGTTGACCCAAGCATTCTAGTTGACCGTTTGAGCGGACGCTATATTTGCCGTAACTGTGGTGCTACCTATCACAAAATCTTTAACCCAACAAAAGTTGAAGGTGTTTGTGATGTTTGTGGAAGTACTGACCTTTACCAACGTGCTGATGATGTTCCTGAAACTGTTAAAAATCGTCTGGACGTTAACATCAAAGAATCAGCTCCAATTATTAAACACTATCAAGAAGTTGGTCTTGTTAAAGCCATTGACGGTGGGCAAGAAATTTCAAAAGTTACAGAAGATATTAAAGCTGTACTCGGATAAAAAAGAAAGTCATTTGATGGCTTTTTTCTCTTTCACAGCAAAACACGCGAAAGTATTGTCATGATTGAAAAAATGATAAAAATCGCCTTCTTTTTTGACTTAGGGCTGAAAAATAAAGGTTTTAAAAGAACAAAGACTTGCTAAAAAATTCCAAAAGTGATATAATATACAAGTCCGACTTTTTAGATACCTATGTATCTTGCGGAGAATTTTTAAGGAGGTACTTTTGCTTGGCAAAAGATGATGTAATTGAAGTAGACGGCAAAGTCGTAGATACAATGCCGAATGCAATGTTCACAGTTGAACTCGAAAATGGTCACCAAGTATTGGCTACGATTTCAGGTAAAATTCGTAAGAATTATATCCGTATCTTACCTGGCGATAAAGTTCAAGTTGAACTTTCACCATACGATTTGACGCGTGGACGTATTACTTACCGATTTAAGTAATTTGGACATTCATTGAGTGCGTATGCACAGTAACCTATAGAAAGGAAGACACAATGAAAGTAAGACCATCAGTTAAACCAATCTGCGAATACTGTAAAGTAATTCGTCGTAACGGTCGTGTAATGGTAATTTGCCCTGTAAATCCAAAACACAAACAACGTCAGGGATAGAAAGGAAATAAATAAATATGGCTCGTTTTGCTGGAGTTGATATTCCAAACGAAAAACGTATTGTTATTTCATTGACATATGTTTTCGGTATTGGACTTAAAACATCTCAACAAGTACTTGCAGCTGCTGGAGTTTCAGAAGATGTACGTACT
This sequence comes from Lactococcus fujiensis JCM 16395, assembly GCF_002441655.1. Classification (GTDB taxonomy): domain Bacteria; phylum Bacillota; class Bacilli; order Lactobacillales; family Streptococcaceae; genus Lactococcus; species Lactococcus fujiensis. The sequence goes on from NZ_JXJU01000003.1 coordinate 62,205, forward strand.
AAAGATCTCACAACTGATCAAGAAGACGCTATTCGTCGCGAACTTGACGGCTTGAAACTTGAAGGTGACTTACGTCGTGAAGTTAACCTTAACATCAAACGTTTGATGGAAATCGGTAGCTACCGTGGTATGCGTCACCGTCGTGGACTTCCTACACGTGGACAAAATACTAAAAATAATGCACGCACTCGTAAGGGTCCTGCTAAATCAATCGCTGGTAAGAAAAAATAATTATAGAAAGGAGTTAAAATGCCAAAAATTACACGTAAACGTCGTGTTAAGAAAAATGTTGAATCAGGTATCGTTCATATCCAATCTACATTTAACAACACTATTGTCATGATTACAGACGTTCATGGTAACGCTCTTGCTTGGTCATCAGCCGGTGCTCTTGGGTTCAAAGGTTCTAAAAAATCTACACCATTCGCCGCTCAAATGGCTTCTGAAGCTGCTGCTAAAGCTGCTCAAGATCAAGGGTTGAAAACAGTATCTGTTACAGTTAAAGGACCTGGTTCAGGTCGTGAATCAGCTATCCGCGCACTCGCTGCAGCTGGCCTTAACGTAACTTCTATTTCTGATGTGACTCCTGTACCTCACAACGGTGCACGTCCTCCAAAACGTCGTCGTGTATAATTAGTCACTCTTGTCGCTAAACACTTTTTGTTTTAGAGGAGAATATACATGATTGAGTTTGAAAAACCAAAAATTACAAAATTTGACGAAACAGATAATTACGGAAAATTTGTTGTCGAACCACTTGAACGTGGTTACGGAACAACTTTAGGTAACTCATTGCGTCGTGTTCTTTTGTCATCATTGCCTGGTGCTGCAGTTACTTCAGTGCAAATTGAAGGTGTTCAACACGAATTTGCAACTATTCCAGGTGTACGTGAAGATGTCATCCAAATCGTTCTTGCGATTAAAGGAATTGCCATCAAATCTTACGTAGGCTCTGATAAACAAATTGAACTTGATGTAACAGGTCCTATGGCTGTTACTGCCGGCGATATCTTGACTGATAGTGACATCGAAATCGTCAATAAAGACCATTACTTGTTCACAATTGCAGCAGGTCATTCAATGCGCGCTGTCATGACAGTTAAAAAAGGTTATGGCTACGTCCCTGCTGACGAAAATAAAGTTGAAGGTACTCCAATTGGTACAATTGCTGTAGATTCAATTTACACACCAGTAAGTAAAGTAAATTATCAAGTTGAACCTGCCCGTGTTGGTGGAAATTCTAATTTTGATAAATTGACACTTGAAATTACTACAAACGGTACAATCGTTCCAGAAGAAGCTCTTTCACTCTCTGCAAAAATCTTAACAGATCATTTGAATTTGTTTGTTGATTTATCAGAAGCAGCTCAAGAAGCTGAAACACTCGTTGTTAAAGAAGAAGTTAAATCTGAACGTGTGCTTGATAAAATTATTGAAGAAATGGACTTCTCAGTTCGTGCTTACAATGGTTTGAAACGCGCAGGTATCAACACAGTTGCTGATATTGTTGAAATGAGCGAAGCTGACATGATTAAAGTCAAGAACCTCGGACACAAATCAGTAGAAGAAGTCAAAGTTAAATTGACTGAATTGGGACTTTCCCTTAAAAAAAGAAAATAAAATAAGGAGGAGACAAAATGAGCAATCGTAAACTCGGACGTACATCTTCACAACGTAAAGCAATGTTGCGTGACTTGACAACTGATCTTATCATCAATGAAAACATCTACACAACTGAAGCGCGCGCTAAAGAAGTTCGTCGTACTGTTGAAAAAATGATTACACTTGGTAAAAAAGGTGATCTTCATGCACGTCGTCAAGCAGCTGCTTACGTTCGTAACGAAATCGCAATCAAAGATTTCAATGAAGAATCTGAAACTTTCCCAACTGCACTTCAAAAACTCTTCAACGACCTTGCTAAACGCTACGAAGGCCGCAACGGTGGTTACACTCGTGTCCTTAAAGTTGAACCACGTCGTGGTGATGCTGCGCCTATGGCAATCATCGAACTTGTTTAATTTTAGTTTTTAGTGGAAAATAAGAGATTGTTTAAAGCTAAATTTTAAAATCAAAGCGATTTTTGAAATTAATAAATAAACCTGAGTGTTATGATGTTGGCGGTGTGCCTGAGTTAATAATCAATTTATATTGATTGTTGAGTAGCATTGCTTAGTCTAGCTCTGTCCGCTTCTTGAATATCAAGCTGTGGGACACTCAAGGTTTTTTTTTATGAAAAATTTTTGTCAGTTTTGACAAGAATTTTTATTTTTCCCATCTATTAATTTTACTTGATTTTTACTGGATTTTTGGTAAAATAGAGGAATGGAATTTGTGCTTATCCATAGTGTAGGGGATGAAATATTCTCCTCGAATCATAAATCAAAAGATGCCGTTTTAGCTCAGTCGGTAGAGCACTTCCATGGTAAGGAAGGGGTCGCTGGTTCGATTCCAGTAAATGGCATATTCAAAGCCCTAGGGCTTTTTATTTTTTAGTAGACGTAATCGAAAGAATTCATTTTCATTTAAGGTTAATGCGTATAATAAAGGTACAAAGCACAAATGGAGGTTTGAAACAAATGCCAGATAAAGTAGAGATGATGTCCCGCTTTGGTCAAGAAGGTCATTTAGGCCTTCGTCTATTCGGAGGAGGAATACTAATGCTTATCACTTTCGTTGTAATTGCTGCTGTCCTGTACTTTATTCATAAAAATAATGGGCACTTTGCATTTAATTCATTAAATCGACCTGCGCTACATGGACCAAATCAAATGTCAGATGATGAATTAGAGAGTCGGATGTCTGAATTAAAGGCAGAATATGATCGTCGCCATCATGTTGAAAAACTTGAAGTCGAATTAGCACAATTAAAAGGTGAAATTTCTAAACTTCGAGAATCGAAGAGTGAATAAAAAGTCCAGTCGAAAGACTGGCTTTTTTTATAGCTCTCTAAATTCTTTATGGGAAACTTATTATATTTCTATAATTTATGAATGGCATTTCGCTCAAGATATTTTTTATGATAAAATAGTAGTAACTAAAGAAAAGCGGTTTTCCGCTTTTTTGTTACAATTTATAATAAATAACGTATAAAAGTTTGAGGGATAAATGGCTAAAAAAAAATCGACAACTTTTCTTTGTCAAAATTGCGGGTATAAATCGGCATCTTATTTAGGAAGGTGTCCTAACTGTGGAGAATGGAGTTCTTTTGTTGAAGAGGTTGAAATTGCTGATGTAAAGCATGCTCGCATCTCTGTAAGTGGTGAGCGCTCCAAACCGATGAAGCTTGATGAAGTCGAGTTATTTGAAACGCCACGAGTTGAAACGGATTTAGACGAGTTCAACCGCGTTTTAGGAGGCGGAATTGTTCCTGGAAGTCTTGTACTTATTGGAGGAGATCCAGGAATTGGGAAATCAACTTTGCTGTTGCAAGTATCAACACAACTCGCTGCACGGGGACGTGTCTTATACGTCAGCGGTGAAGAGTCTGCACAGCAAATAAAATTACGTGCGGAGAGACTTGGGGACATTGATACTGACTTTTATCTGTATGCTGAAACAAATATGCAGGCAATAAGGGCAGAAGTGGAAAAATTACAACCTAATTTTCTGGTGATTGATTCGATTCAAACGATAATGACACCGGATATTCCTGGGACGCAAGGTTCTGTTAGTCAGGTTCGTGAAGTGACGGGCGAATTGATGCAAATTGCTAAAACCAATAACATCGCGACTTTTATTGTTGGCCATGTGACCAAAGAAGGAACACTCGCAGGTCCAAGAATGCTTGAACACATGGTTGATACGGTTTTGTATTTTGAAGGAGAACGTAATAACACGTTTCGAATTTTACGTGCGGTCAAAAATCGTTTCGGCTCGACAAATGAAATTGGAATTTTTGAGATGCAAGGACATGGATTGATTGAAGTGACAAATCCTTCAGAAGTTTTCTTAGAGGAGCGTCTCGCAGGTTCAACAGGTTCTGCAATTGTTTGTGCGCTTGAAGGAACACGCCCCATTTTAGTAGAAATACAAGCATTAACAACGCCAACAATGTTTGGAAACGCTAAGAGAACGACCGCTGGTTTGGACTTTAACCGAATCAGTCTGATTATTGCAGTTCTTGAAAAAAGGGCAGGTCTATTGATGCAAAATCAAGATGCCTACCTAAAGTCAGCTGGCGGTGTTAAATTAGATGAACCAGCAATTGACCTGGCCGTTGCTGTTGCAATCGCCTCTAGTTACAAGGAGATGCCAACTGAGGCAACTGATTGTTTTATTGGAGAAATTGGCCTCACAGGTGAAATTCGACGTGTTACGAGAATTGAACAACGTCTAAATGAAGCTAGCAAGCTAGGATTCAAAAAAGTTTATGCTCCAAAAAACTCATTGAGTGGGATAGAAGTGCCAGAAAATATTCAAGTTATTGGAGTGACAACTCTTAGTGAAACATTGAAATTAGTGTTTAATTAGAACAAAATAAGAAAAATTCACCCTCTTGTGTTATAATAAATTATGGCTTGTAAGCCTAATCAAAATTAATAGGAGGTCGGTTATGCGTCGATGGGTAATTCATCTTTTGATGATGATTGTGGGTGCTTCTTTGGGAGTTACCTTCTTGCCTGCGCTATGGACAGTGCTAGGACAAGACAACAGTATTTTAAATCACGGCATTATTGACGGTTTAATTGGTGCAATTATTTTTCTTATTCTTTCATTTTTGGTTTCAGGAATAATGTTGCGTGGTTTGAAACACTTTGAAAATAACATTGTTAAAGTCAATTTATCAAAATTGGTTTACAATTTTATTGGTGCAATTTTGGGACTATTTGTTGGTGTTATGGGAACATTTCCCTTAACTCGTCTAAATGTACCAATTTTAAGCACCTTAGTACCATTTTTAGTCATTCTCGTCTTAACTTATTGTGGATATCTAATCTTTGATAAACGAGGGGAAGAGATTGTGCGTGTGCTTTTCCGCCGCAGACGTGAAATGAACGGTCAACCACTGGAAGCTGTCGGGATAACAGTGGGAAAAAATGAAGAACTTGTTCCGATCAAGGAACATATGATTTTACTTGATACAAGTTCTGTAATTGATGGGCGGATTTTGGATGTCTTGAAGACTGGATTTATATCTGATAAAGTGATTGTGCCAAATTTTGTCTTACTAGAATTACAAACCATTTCAGATTCTGCTGATGCACTAAAAAGAGCTAAAGGGCGTCGCGGATTAGATTTGGTAAATGCTTTGAAAGAATTTGAAAATGTTGAAATTTCTCCAAAGGATTATCCAGATATCCATGAGGTAGATACTAAATTGTTACGCTTTGCAGGTGAAACGGGTGCTAAACTAGTAACCAATGATTTTAATTTAAATAAAGTAGCTGAGATTCAAGGCGTACGGGTTTTAAATATTAATGACTTGGCCAATGCTGTTAAAACGCAATTAGTGGTTGGGGAACAAATCAATGTGCAAATTATTCGTGAGGGTTCTGAGCGGCAACAGGGTGTTGCATATTTGCCGGATGGTACGATGATTGTCGTTGAAGACACAGCCAAGCTAATTGACAAAACTGTAACTGTAGAAGTCGATAAAGTATTGCAAACGTCAGCTGGACGAATGATTTTTGCGAATTTAATTAAAAAATAAGAAGATAAAGGGCAATTCGTGCTCTTTTTTTGATTCAATTACTATTGATTGTGGGAGCTCTCGTTGATAGCCTCTTTTAAATAGAGCGATTTACAATGACCTTCACGAAATAACAAAAAAATAATTGATGCTCTTGACAAGATGACTAATAAGTAATATTATATAGTGGTAATCGGTATTAAAGAATAGACGAAATGAAAAAAAGAGGTAAGCAATGGAAAACATTACTGAAATGTTAAAAGGTGTTTTGGAAGGAGCGGTTCTTGAAATTATTGGTCAAGGCGAGACTTATGGCTATGAAATTACACAGAAATTAAGAGATTTAGGATTTGAAGATGTTGTTGAAGGCACAATTTATACGATAACAATGCGCCTTGAGAAAAAAGGGCTTGTTGAAATTGAAAAAAAGCCATCAAAAATGGGTCCTCCGAGAAAATGGTATAGATTGAACAGTGCAGGTGAAAAAGAGCGGATTCAATTCTGGGAAAAATGGAATTTTATTAAAAATAGATTGGAGAATATGAAGAAATGACTAAGAAAAGAAATTTAGTTGACCTTATGTTCGGTTTGAAAGAGAAGCGAGAATGGCATGAAATTGAAACGCGAGCAAAGTTACTGCCCCTCGACTATTATAAAGATTTTCAAGAGATGAAAAAATACATCTGGGCTACAGGAGTTTCGAAATGGGATAATGCCGTTTTCATTTTCAATTCACTCTTAGATTTACTTGAAGAAACTTCTGCTGATGGCCGCAAAGTCACAGACATAACGGGACCCGATGTAGCTTCATTTTTGGATGGCTTTATCGATGAAAAAAGTTGGGAAGACAAGCAACGAGAGATTTTAAACAATAAAATTGAAAAACTAGAGTAAATAAAAGATAAAATATAATTGTGTAAAGGAAAAAAAATGACATTAATCGATAAGCTATTTGGTGAAGGAACAAGTGCACAAAAACACCAATGGGGTGAGTTGCAAAAAAGGGTAAAGGCACTTCCGAGTGATTATTATCAGGCATATAGAGCAATCGAAAAGTACTTATTCAATATGGGAATTGGCGATACCGAACGTTTTTCCGATCTTGTTGAATTTCTCGAAGTTGCCGCAAGTGAAAATAAAAAAGTTACAGAGGTAATAGGAGCAGATGTGGCCGCCTTTTGCGATGCAATGTTAAATGATGATAGAATGGACTGGAAAGAGAAATATCGCAAGTCTTTGAACGATTATTTTTCAAAAAGATAGTGGGATCATCAAAAATGATATGATTTTTACATTTTTGATGATTGTATTTTTACTAAACTATCAGTTATACCGTCAAGCCACATTTTGATAATAGACTAATTACTAAAATTTTTGACAAATAATTCTACGAAATGTAAAATAATAATGAATTTATGAAATCTTAAATTGTAGGAAGCATTGATTATCATGGTGAAATCAAAAAAAATAGTTCAGCAAGGGGAACTCTCCTTTGGGAGACAAGTGGCGAGCATCTATTTGCCCACCATGATTTATGAAACGGGAATTGGTGCGGTGACACCTGTTATCCCACTTATGGCGTTGCAATTACATGCCAGTCCAGCAATAGCAGCTTTTATCGTTGCTTTATTAGGGATAGGACAAGTTGTGGGAGATATTCCTGCAGGGGTGTTGGCAACAAAACTAGGAGATCGCAAGGCCATGCTATATGGTGCAGTTGTTACTTTGCTTCTTTTGGTAACTTGTGCATTCACACCCAATTGGATGGTATTTGCCTTCAGTATTTTCATCTTAGGGATGGTAAATGCTTTGTTCGTTTTGGCTCGTCAGGCTTATTTAACTGAGGTTACTCCTCCGCTGCGACGTTCTCTATCATTATCTATTTTGGGGGGAATGACAAGAATTGGATCTCTCATAGGCCCATTTGTCGGTGGCGCTGTGATGTCAATTTTTGCGATTCAAGTAGCTGGAAAAAGTCAAGATTGGTTGCCTGGAGCTTTTTGGGCGGCGGTTGTATTGACATGTTTGACATGGCTTGTTGTTTTTGCCGTTCCTGAAATTGACCTTCCTAAAACTGTAAAGAAAGTCGAAAAAGTTACAGTAAAAACAACTTATATTCTAAGACAAAATTGGCGAATGTTTGCGACTTTAGGATTTGCAATATTACTTGTCGGAGCGGTTCGGCAAACATCAAATACCGCCTTACCTCTATGGGCTGCACACATTGGACTAAATGCATCAATGACGAGTTATATTTATGGACTTTCAGGTTTGCTTGATGCGCTTTTGTTTTACCCCGCTGGGAAATTAATGGATCGCTATGGTCGACTTTGGGTGGCCATCCCATCGATGTTGATTTTGGGTGGTTCAATCTTATTTATTCCATTGACGCACGGGATTTGGTCTATGGCAATTGTGTCACTACTGATGGGCTTAGGAAATAGTATTGGTGCTGGTATGATCATGACCATCAGTGCTGATATGGCTCCAGCTTCTTATCGGGCACAATTTTTAGCAACGTGCCGCTTGTTTGGTGACACTGGTGCTGCCGCTGGCCCATTGCTTGTTGCAGCAGGAGCTGGAATTGGCTTTTTGGCAGGCGGGATTTGGCTGCTAGGTGGCTGTGGTCTCCTTTCAGCACTAATTTTGGGGTTGACACTCGAGAAATATTCAATTCATGCCAATCAACGAACCCGATTAAAAAACGGACTGACCAAACAAGGTCATCCGTTCTCGTAAGAATGAACTGTCAGAAATGACAGTTTTTATTTTTTTAAGTCAAAAATCATATTGTACCATGTTTCTCCGGCCAGCTTCGATTCGGAACGTCCTTCATTGACAAATCCATGCTTTTCATAATAAGGTATCAATGATTCAAGACAGGTCAGGCTGATGATTTCTCGCCCATTTTCACGGTCAATTTCGGCCATTTTTTCCAATAATTTTTGGGCGATTCCGTGTTTGCGATAGTCGGCTAAAACTGCTAAGGTAATAATAGTTTGAACTTTATCGGTGGATTTATTTTTTTCAGAATGGACAAATAAATCGTCTGTGATATAATGATTTGAAGATGTGGGACCCACAATCATACCGACGACACGGCCATTTTGGTCTAAATCTCTTGCAACAATAAATGTATCTGAAATAAGTTCAATTCGCTGAATCATAGACGCTCTTGAAGATGCCTCAGCTGCCGTGAAACAAGGGGTTTCAACTGTCATGATATCATCAATGTCATTCGGTTTTGCAAAATCTAGAATTATTTTAGTCATAATATAATTATATCAGAATTAATTATATTTTATAAAGAAATGATGAAAAAAACAGAACGTATAAATTTAATTATGCGCTACATCAATAATCGTGCGCAATTTACCATAAAAGAAATTCAAAATGAATTTCAAATATCTAGAGCGACAGCCATAAGGGACATCAATGAAATTCAGGCTATGGGTTTTCCATTGGTCAGTGAAAATGGCCGCGGGGGTGGCTATTTTGTTATGCAAAATGAGTACTTACCTCCAGTTCATTTTACAAAAGACGAACTGACAGCTGTTTTCATAAGTTTTTTGGCCTCAAAAAATTCACAACTTCCTTACTTAAAAAATCGTAAGTCAATCAGCGAAAAATTAATAGGAATAGCAAATCAGACACAACAAGATGAACTTATTGACCTCAACTCCATTTTGCTTTTTGAAAATACTAATCCGGCAAATCCAAATGTTTTAGAGTTAGATGATGCAGCACCTCCGGAACTTAACCAGTTGATTAGTCTAGCCGTTCAAAGTCGACACTTACGGGTGACCTATGAATGGAGTCCTGGTTTTCGAGAATTACTTGATCTATGGCTTTTTCACATTTTCAACACGAACGGGCAATGGCTCGTTGAGGCATATGATTTTGGTCAAAATAAATTGCGTTATCTTCCAGTTGAATCTTTACGTGAAAGCATGATTTCATCTCAAAAAATGAAGGTAAGTGAAGATGAATTGACTGAGCTAAAACGATCATCTTTGCGGGATGGAAATTTACAAATAAGCCTAGATTATATGGGCATACAGAGATTCAAACGGCTTCATCCTCCTGGAATTATATTAAGCTTTACAGGAATGTTTCAAAGCAGTGGTCAATTTAACGCGCAAATTGATATCAAGAATGGGGAGGAGCTATCGTATTTTGCTGACTGGTTACTTTATTTAGGTGACGGTGTTCAATTTGATAAAATTCCTGATCAATTAAGAAGACTTCTCCTTGAAAAAGTAAGCCACTTGAAAAATAAATTATAAAAAGGAAAACGACTGTTTTCCTTTTTATTCTAAGAATTGTTTAATGAGTTTGTTAAAGCGTTTTGGTTGAAAGTAGAAAAAGAGATGTGTTGCAAGTGGGGCGACGATGAGTTCTGCATCTGGTATGGCGTTTTGGATTTCAAGGGCATGGGTGACTTTTACTACGTCAAACTGACCAACTAAAACAAGGGTTTTTGCTGTTATTCGTGTCAAATCTTTTTCGTCTAGACCAGTATCTTCAACCAAAAGCTGTAAAGAAGGGATGTTGAGTCGCAAGAAACGACTTCCCACCAAAATAAGAAAAATAAACAGACGCATGAGCCAATACAGCCCTTTTGTTGTTAGATTTCCAGCATTGAGAATTAATTTAGAAAAACGTTGTGGCTCCTGAGCAGCTAAAATCATTGCGATGTTGGCTCCATCGCTAAATCCTAGCAAATAGGCTGTTTCTATTTTCTCATGATTTATAATTTCAATAACATCATCGGCTAATTTTTGGAAAGTCAATCGTTCACCTTCGAAGAAACTTTTGCCATGCGCGCGAGTATCAACGGTGATGCATGTGTAAAAATTGGAAAAATACGCCACTTGTTTTTGGAAAACACGACCAGTTTGGGAATTGCCATGCAAAAAAATCAAGGCGGGCCCTTGTCCTTTTATTTCATAGTAAATTTTTGTTTGATCCGTTGTTGTAATCCATTTTTCCATAATATTTACACTTTCAAGTCAAGTATATCACCAATTATGCTAACATTTCAAACTAAAACAAAGCCAAAACTTATCCGGTTAGTAATCAAATTGTCGATTCAAGAAATATTAAAATGTTATGATAGACTTAGAATTATATTAGAAAAAAGAGGAAGAGTAATGTCTTATGAAATCTTTTACCACGATGAAAAAGTAACGGAGATCAATCCTGTTGTGTCTGGAAAGGCACCTGATTTTTCACTAGTAGACCAAAATGGTGAAAAGATACAACTTTCATCACTGACGAAACCAGTATTAATCAGTGTTTTTCCAAATATTAACACACGTGTTTGTTCTTTGCAAACAAAACACTTTAATGTTGAAGCGAGCAAGCATTTTGAAATTGATTTTTTGAGTATTTCTAATAATACTGCTGAGGAACAAAAAAATTGGTGTGCTGCTGAAGGTGTTGATATGACACTCTTAGCTGACGATGGAACATTTGGCAAGGCTTACGGACTTATCATGCCTGATGGACCTCTGGCTGGAAGACTCGCTCGTTCTGTCTTCGTCGTGAAGAATGGGGAACTAATCTATCACGAGATTCTCAAGAATATTTCACAAGAACCTAATTATGCGGCGGCTTTGTCAGCTACCCTTGGGTAAAAAAAGTAGAATGTTCGCATTCTACTTTTTTGATGACCAGATTAATCTTTCTTAGAACTCGAAATTTTCTACTCAATTTGATATAATTAATATAATACTGAATAATAGGAGAAATTATGGCTGTAAAACATCTCATTGACACTTTTGTCCCTGAAAACTACAAGATTTTCCTTGATATTGATCGCAAATCTAAGACTTTTAAAGGTCAAGTTGCTATCAAAGGGGAAGCGAAAAGCGAAAACGTTTATTTCCATGCAAAAGACCTGCATATTCACAAAGTTCGTGTTTTTAGCGTTGATACTAACTTCATGAATGATTATGAAAATGAAGAAGTTGTGGTTGGCGTTGGAACAACTGGACCTGTAACTATTTCATTTGAATATGAAGGTGAAATTACAGATAACATGATGGGGATTTATCCCTCTTATTATGAAGTTGATGGCGAGAAGAAAATGTTGATTGGGACACAATTTGAAAGCCATTTTGCACGCCAGGCCTTCCCTTCAATAGATGAACCAGAAGCCAAAGCGACATTCGATTTGTCAATTAAATTTGATGAAGAAGCAGGTGATACAATCATTTCTAATATGCCTGAATTGCTCAACATTGAAGGAATTCACGTATTTGAACGTACCGTTAAAATGAGTTCATATTTGCTTGCCTTTGTCTTTGGCGATATGCAATACAAGACTGCGAAAACTAGGTCCGGTGTAACTGTAGGAACTTTCTCAACAAAGGCACACAAACCAGAAGCCCTTGATTTCCCTCTTGAAATTGCAACAAAATGTATTGAATTTTATGAAGAATATTTCAAAACACCATATCCATTGGCTCACTCATGGAACGTGGCATTGCCTGATTTCTCAGCTGGTGCAATGGAAAATTGGGGCTGTATCACTTATCGTGAAGTCTGCATGCTTGTTGACCCAGACAATGCGACGGCAGCGAGCAAACAATATGTTGCTTCAGTGATCTGTCACGAACTTGCACACCAATGGTTTGGAGATCTCGTTACAATGAAATGGTGGGATGATTTATGGCTCAATGAATCATTTGCCAACATGATGGAGTATGTTGCTTCAGATGCATTGCATCCAGAATGGGACATTTGGAATCACTTCTCAATTGTTGAAGCCAATTTAGCCTTGAATCGTGATGCAACGGATGGCGTACAATCTGTACACGTTGAAGTTACTCACCCGGATGAAATAAATACGTTGTTTGATCCTGCAATCGTATACGCTAAAGGTGCACGATTGATGGTAATGCTCCGTAAATGGCTTGGAGATGAAGATTTTTCAAATGGACTTCATAATTATTTTGAAGCACATAAATATGGAAATACGGTCGGGAATGACCTTTGGATTGCGCTTTCTGAAACCTCAGGAAAAGATGTTGCTGGATTAATGAATTCATGGCTCGATCAACCTGGTTATCCTGTTGTTGATGTTCGTGTCGAAGGAGATGAACTTGTCCTTTCACAAAAACAATTCTTTATTGGTGAGGGAGAAGAAATTGGTCGTCTCTGGCAAGTTCCTCTGAATAGTTCATGGAATGGTTTGCCTGATGTCCTTGGTGAACGTGAGGTTCGCATTCCAGGTTATGCTGCTTTGAAAGAAGCAAACAGTGGCATTGCATTACGTTTGAACGATCAAAATGCAGCACATTACTTGGTCAATTATGAAGATGAGTTGCTGACTGACTTACTTGCTACTTTGTCTGGCCTTGATGAAATTACAAAATTCCAAATTTTGCAAGATCGCAAGTCATTGGCAAAAGGTCAAGTGATTTCATATGCTGATGTGGTGACTTTACTTCCTTATTTTACAGGCGAAAAATCATATATTGTGTCACAAGCGCTTAGTCAAATTATCTCTGACCTTGAATTGTTCATTGATGAAAATTCTGAGGTAGAAAAAGCTTTCCATAAAACAGTGGACCAACTTTTTGCTGCTGACTATCAACGTTTAGGCTGGGAAAAAGTAGCCGGGGAAAGTTCAGATGACGAAACACAACGTGGGCTTGTTTTGAATAAGATGATTTTGGCAGATAATGATGCAGCCAAAACAAAGGCAAGTGAAATTTTTGCCTCACATTCAAATGCTTTCCAAACAATTCCTGCTGATATCCGACCAATTGTTTTAAGTAATGAAATTAAAACAACTGATTCTGCTGATTTGGTTAAACAGTTTGTTGATACTTATGTGAAATCATCTGTTGCAGAATTTAAGGATGAACTTTCTACTGCGGTTGCAAACGCCAAAAATCCAGCAATCACAGAACAATTACTTGCAAGTATGAAAGATGGAGAAATTGTTAAACCACAAGACATTTCTAAATGGTACTTCCGTATTCTGAGCAAAGACTTCAGTCAAGACATGGCATGGGCATGGGCTAAAGAAAATTGGGAATGGGTAAAAGAAAAACTCGGTGGGGACATGAGCTTTGATAAATTTGTTATTTATCCTGCAAATGTCTTTAAAACTGCTGGAGCACTAGCTGAATACAAAGCCTTCTTTGAACCAAAACTTGACATTCTCGGACTTGGTCGTTCAATCAAAATGGGAATTAAACAAATCGAAGCTCGTGTAAATCTAATTGAAAATCAAAAAGGTGATGTTGTTTCTTCCATTAAAGAAGTAGCAGAAAAGCTTTAATTAATATAAAATCATAAGTTAATCTTATGATTTTTTTTCCAAGTTAATTTTTAATCATCTACTCATTAAAATGTTAAACTGAAAGAAATGTTAATAGTGGAGGATAACAGATGTATGATGAAGTAATTATTGGATCAGGCCCAGCAGGAACTGCCCTAGCTTATGGATTAAAAGCTCAAGGCCATCAAGTCGCCATTGTTGAGCGGGGAAAATGGGGTGGAACTTGTCCAAATGTCGGGTGTGATCCGACAAAAATAATGATGGCAACTATAGAGACATATTGGCAAGCCAAGCACATGCTAGAGGCAGGAATGGAGGGAGACTTAAAAATTAATTGGTCATCACTTCTTGCAAGGAAAAATGCTTACACTGATACATTCCCAAGTTCAGCGCTGAACAACTTGAAAAACACAAACATTGATACCTATTATGGCAATGCTTCATTTAATACTGAGGGACAATTAAATATTGAAATGAAAGGTGTTTTTCAATCTATCGAATCCAAGCGTTTTGTAATTGCCACGGGGCAGAGCCCAATTATTCCTGATATTAAAGGAAAAGAGTTTTTAAAAACGTCAAATGATTTTCTAGATTTTGAAAATTTGCCTGCGCGTTTAACGTTTATTGGAGGCGGACCAGTGGCAATCGAATTAGCTCAAATTGCAGCTGCCACTGGTTCGGAAGTCTCAATTATTCTCCATGGAGAGCGTAAAATTAATGGCTTTGACCAAAATCTTGCAGAAGAATACCTTAAAATATTGGAAAAACAAGGCATTAATATTTATAGCAACATTGAAATAAGACAGGTTGAGAAAATTGATTCGGCATACCTTTTGAGTGATGCCGAAGGTTTCAAATTAGAGGCAGACGAGGTTATCTCAGCGGTTGGACGGAAACCAAATGTCGAAGGTTTAAATTTGGATCTTGTCAATGTAAGGAATAGTAAAAAAGGCATCGAAGTAAATTCACATCTTCAAACAACAAATAAGGAAATATTTGCTTTGGGAGATGTTATTGATAAAAAGGGGGGGAAACTTACTCCAGTTGCAGGTTTTGAAGCAGGCTATTTAACGACATTTTTAACTAGTGAAAGTCAGGATGCAATTGATTATCCTTTATACCCGACTGTTATTTTTGGATCGACCAAACTTGCACGAGTGGGTGAGCTTAATGGACTGGACCACCAAGTTAAGCGTATTGATATGTCGAACTGGTACACATATCGGCGATTTGCCGATCCCGAAGCCAAAGCCAAAATCTATTATAATGATAATCATGAGATTATTGGGGCAACCGTCTTGTCTGTCATTGCTGACGAAATAATCAACTACATGACATTCTTGATTAACAAAAAAATGAAGTTACCAGAAGTAAGGAAGCTATTGATGGCTTACCCGACACCAGCAAGCGACTTACAATATTTTTATTAAAAAAAAGCGATATTAATCGCTTTTTTCGTTTTTATGTGTTTGTGGGGTAAGCTGACGGAAGAGACAGTACCATGAATTATTTCTCCGCCAGATCGAACTGACCGTTACATTTTGATTGCCTTCAAAAAATTGATAGGTCAGAATAAATGTTTTCTTACTTACTTGTTGAGCTTGATAGGATTTGATGGCCAAATTTTTATCGGTCAATGCTGACAGCTTTTCGTCGCGATTGATCACGTGGCCATTAATCCCTACTTCTTCATAGTTTGGAGCAAGGAGTTGTTCCAAGTTTTGTTGGTTCAAAATCTCTTCTTCTTGAGCTAGCAATTCAAGTGAACGACTCGAAAAATGTTCAACTTCAGGTAGTATTGCTGGTTCGACGTGTACATCAACATCATAAACATCAAACTCGTCACGTAGCATTTTTTCAATTGATTCAGTCGCCGCATGGCTTTCAAAAACACTTAGGTCAGGTGACATCTCAACGACAACGTCAAGGAAAATATTACTTCCGTATGTTCTTCCCCGAACAAGTTTGACATTTTGAACTTTTGGAGCTTTAGCTACGGCATCGGTGTATTGTTCAATTAAATTTTCATCAAATCCATCCGATAAGGAGAAAACAGAATCTTTAAAAATATCATATGCTGTTTTCAAAATGAATCCTGAGATAATCAAGGCCATGATTTTATCAAGCCAAGCCAAATGAATAATTGATGCTAGAATTGCCACAGCTGTGCCAATTGATGTTAATGCATCACTTAAATTATCTTTGCTTGCCGCGAGTAATGCTTGTGACTGCGTCTTTTTGGCCAATCGATTAGTATAGAAATAAACGGCAATCATAATAAATGCAGAAATAAGTGCAACAATTGCACCTAACGGGTCAATAATTTCTTTCTTATTTGACAAAATGTTTAAAATTGTGTCACGAAGGACCTCAAATCCAACAAAAAACATGATAAAACTTGAAACTAAACTGGCAATGGATTCAATTTTCCAGTGACCATAAACGTGGTCATTATCCGCAGGAATCCGAGCTATTCGTAGTCCAATTAAGATTGCAATATTTCCTAAGATATCCGTTAAATTATTGAATCCATTGGCTTTCAAGGCAGAAGAGTGAGTGAGTTGGGCAACCACAATTTGCCCGATTGATAAAATGATATAGGCGAAAATCGAGACCCATACTCCCTTTTCAGCCATTTTTAAATTATTTGAACGTGTATTTTGCATGATTTGACCGCCTATTTTTTCATGTTCTTCTATTATAGCAGAAAGCATTGGCCCTTGCTTATAGAAATAATTGAAAACACACGTAAATAATTGACTTAAATCTATAAATGCGTTAGAATATCTTTGTTAGATTTTTGTTAAATAAACTAACTAAATTATATTAAGCAAAAACAGTTGTTTAGACAAAAATTTAATGATATAATTACATGCTTTCGGTTTATTTGTCACATTTTGTTACAAAAATGAAATTATTGATCAGATCATCGGATGTATTCTTACATAGTTAGCTACAGAAAGGAACTTTATGATTTTCAAATCAATCTTGAAACATAAGTGGATTGCAATTTTTTCTGTCCTCTCGACGGTTTTATACGCGGCAGTGCAGCTCTACCAACCTCAGATTATGAAAGATATCATGACAGTTATGTCATCAACGACATATACCCGCCATCAGATGTCTGACAAAATTCAAGGCTATGGCATTGAGTTGTTGATTGTTGCTGCGATTGGGATTTTGGGAGCAATTGCGAGTACACTCAGTGCAGCACGGATCGCACAAGAAATCGGTGCTGACGTACGTGAGGCCACGTACAAAAAAATAAACACTTTTTCTTATGAAAATGTTGAAAAATTCAACGCAGGTAACCTCGTAGTTCGAATGACAAACGACGTTACACAAGTTCAAAACTTGATGATGATGGTTTTTCAAATTCTAATGCGGATTCCCGTTTTATTGATAGGTGCGATTGTGCTATCAGTAACGACTATGCCTAGACTTTGGTGGATAACTGTCCTCTTGATTGTTCTTATAGTCTTAGTTACAGCGGTCATAATGAGTCGTATGGGTCCCCATTTCATGGCTTTCCAAAAACTAACTGACCGTATCAATGCGATTGCTAAGCAAAACTTACGTGGTGCTCGCGTTGTTAAATCGTTCGTTCAGGAACAAGAACAAATCGATGAATTTGATAAAACCTCAGATGAATTGTATGACCACAACTGGGCTGTTGGGAAACTTTTCTCAGCAATGATTCCATTGTTTACGGTTATTGCACAAGGTGCTATTTGGTTGGCGATCTACTTCGTTTCAACATTTGTTACGGATTCTGTGACCGTTGCTCAAGATAGTATCGGTGGTATTGCAACATTCATGACTTATATGGGGATGATTATGTTTGCGATTATCATGGGCGGAATGATTTCAATGTTTGCTTCTCGTGGAATGGTCTCAATTAAACGTATCAACGAAGTATTGAACACTGAACCTGCGATGGCTTTCAATGAAAGTGCAGGAGAAGAAACCATTGACGGATCAGTTAAATTTGACCACGTTTCATTTAACTATCCAAATGATTCAGAACCAACATTAAAAGATATCAGCTTTGAAATAAAACCTGGACAGATGGTAGGGGTTGTTGGTGCCACAGGTGCCGGTAAATCAACTTTGGCTCAATTAATTCCTCGTTTATTTGACCCAACTGAAGGAACAGTTTGGGTTGGTGGCAAAGATTTGAAGACCCTCAGCCGAGCAACATTGAAGAAAAATATTTCGATTGTTCTCCAAAAAGCGATTCTTTTCTCTGGTACAATCGCTGGAAATATCAAGCAAGGGAAAGCTGATGCGACAGAAGAAGAAATGACTCGCGCCGCACGGATTGCTCAAGCTGCAGAATTTATTGAAACAAAAGACGGCCAATACCAAGCCAATGTTGAAGAACGTGGGAATAATTTCTCAGGTGGTCAAAAACAAAGAATGTCAATTACTCGTGGTGTTGTTAAAAATCCAAAGATTTTGATTTTAGATGACTCAACTTCAGCCTTGGATGCTAAATCTGAAAAATTAGTCCAAGAAGCATTGGATAAAGATTTGAAAGAAACTACTACGATTATTATTGCACAGAAAATTTCTTCAGTTGTTCACGCCGATAATATTTTGGTAATGGATCAAGGCCGACTAGTAGGTCAAGGAACACACCAAGAGTTGGTTGCAACGAATAAGTTTTATCAAGAAATTTATGATACACAGAAAGCACAGGAGGATTAAGACATGGAATCTAAAAAAACACCAAAGAAAATGTCTGATACTGCGCGTGCAATTCGCTTTTTCTATCTGTATTTAAAACGTTATAAACTCCAATTTTTTGTCATTATGATCTTTATCGTATTGGCAACATGGTTACAAGTGATTGCACCTTCACTTTTGGGGGATGCGATTACTAATATTGCGACGTATGTTCGAGATTATTTCACTCACAAAGGTGCTACTGGCATGAGTAAGCTTTTGGAAGGTTTCCAACCAATGATTAGTCAGGCCAATTTATCCGGTTCAACTAAGTTTGGTGATATTTTCCAAATGGCCCATCAAACGGCAAGTTCTTTGCATCTTTCAGGAAGTGAATTTAATCAAATTTCTGGAATGACAATTGACCAAGTTAAGACAATTGCCCTTTCTAAACCAGCTAGTCTCGGCACATTCATGAACGGAATGTGGCAACTTCTTGCTGTTTACGTAGCTACGGGGCTTTCAATGTTAATTTATACATTGCTCTTTAGCCGAATTGTGGCACATTCAACGAATCGCATGCGTAAAGGATTATTTGGAAAACTTGAACGTTTAACAATTTCATATTTTGACCGTCATCAAGATGGTGATATCCTTGCCCGTTTTACATCAGACTTGGATAACATTCAAAATACATTGAATCAGGCCCTCGTTTCGGTTATTTCAAATGCAGCCGTCTTTGTTGGAGTCATTATTCAAATGTTCAATAAAGATGTGAATTTTGCTTGGCTGACTGTTGCCGTTTCACCTTTGGCAATTATTTCCGCGGTGATTATTATTCGTCAATCGAAAAAAGCAACAGATTTGCAACAAGAAGAGGTTTCGCAATTAAATGCATATATGGACGAGAAAATTTCTGGTCAAAAAGCAATTATTGTGGAAGGTTTACAGGAAGATTCTATCAACGGTTTCTTGGAGCACAATGAGAAAGTTAAGAAACGTACTTTTGCTGCCCAAGCTTGGTCAGGAATGATTTTCCCATTAATGAATGGTTTCCAGCTCTTAAGTATTGCAATTGTTATTTTTGGGGGAACGGCTTATGTCTTAAATGACAATAAGATGTCACTTACAGTCGGTCTCGGACTTCTAGTTGCTTTTGTTCAATATGTTCAAAGTTACTACAACCCAATCATGCAAATTTCATCAAACTTCGGTCAACTTCAACTTGCAATTACAGGGGCTACAAGACTTAATGTTATGTTTGATGAACCCGAAGAAGTTCGTCCTGAGAATGGAAAACAACTAGATAAAATCAGAAATGATGTTCGAATTCAAAATCTTGATTTTGAATATTTGCCAGGAAAACCAGTCCTCAAAAATGTCAATATTGATGTTAAAAAAGGGCAAATGGTTGCTCTCGTTGGACCAACTGGTTCAGGTAAGACAACTGTGATGAATTTGATGAACCGTTTCTACGATGTTAATAGTGGTTCAATAAAATTTGATGGGACGGATATTCGTGCGTTTGATTTAGATAGTCTACGATCACGAGTGGGTATTGTCTTGCAAGAATCAGTTCTCTTTGATGGAACAATTGCTGACAACATCAAATTTGGTAAGCCAGATGCTACAATGGATGAAATTATAACTGTTGCCAAAATAACGCACATTCATGAATTCATTGATTCTTTGCCGAACAAATATGAAACGCATGTCACGGATGATGAATCAGTATTCTCTGTTGGTCAAAAACAACAAATTTCAATTGCTCGGACAATTTTGACCAACCCAGAACTTTTGATTTTGGACGAGGCAACTTCAAACGTTGATACTGTTACAGAACAACAAATTCAATGGGCAATGGAGGCTGCCATTGCTGGCAGAACAAGCTTTGTTATTGCTCACCGATTAAAAACAATTCTAAATGCTGATAAGATTGTTGTCCTCAAAGATGGCGAAGTCATCGAGGAAGGAACTCACCACGATCTGGTTGCTCAAAACGGCTTCTATGCGGAGCTTTACCACAACCAATTCGTATTTGAATAAATAAAAAGGGCGCCTTAGCGTCTTTTTTTATTCAAAGAAATTTTCTCTATTTTGAGAAGACCTTCTTGATTCAATTAACCAGTTCCTTTCAGCATGTACCGTAATTTGTTCTGATGTAAGAAAGAAATTTTGGAAATATCAATCGTGTGGTCAACTTGAATTTTTATTTTGCGACAGCAGAAAAAGAGACTGAGGAGATCTAATTGTTTCTTTTCAATCCATTTCTCTAAGATTATTTCAATTTAATGAACATCCTAACCAATTACGTTAGCTAGGAAAATTCGTCAGAAAATGATAAAATAAAGAACGGTAAATATTACTAAAAACGAGATAAATTAGAGATAAAAATTTAAAATGAGAAAAATTGTAATTAATGGTGGAAAACGTATTTCCGGAAAAGTAACTGTTTCTGGAGCTAAAAATTCAGTCGTTGCTTTGATTCCAGCAACAATTTTGGCGAACGATATTGTCACATTGGAAGGTGTTCCTGATATTTCTGATGTTACTAGTTTGGTCGAAATCATGGAAATTATGGGTGCAAAAATTGAGCGCCATATTGCTGAGGGGATTTTGATAATTGATACACGAGATGTAAAATCAATGCCTTTGCCTTATGGCAAAATTAATTCTTTGCGTGCATCATATTATTTCAACGGAGCACTGCTGGGCCGTTTTGGTAAATCAACAGTCGGATTACCTGGAGGGTGTGATCTAGGCCCACGTCCGATTGATTTGCATATTAAAGCTTTCGAGGCTCTTGGTGCAGAAATGAGTTTTCTTGAAAGTGCGATGCATCTGGAAAGTGTTGATGCAAAACTTCACGGAACTACAATTTATATGGACATGGTTTCAGTCGGGGCAACAATTAATACAATGCTTGCTGCAAGTACAGCAGATGGGACGACAATTATTGAAAATGCTGCGCGTGAACCTGAAATCATTGATGTAGCAACACTTTTGAATAATATGGGAGCTAAGGTACGTGGTGCAGGAACGGATGTTATTCGTATCCAAGGGGCGAAAAATTTCCACGGGGCACGTCACACGGTCATTCCTGACCGAATTGAAGCTGGCACTTATCTGGCTTTAGCGGCAGCAGTGGGAGATGGGGTCATAGTTGACAACGTTATTTATGAACACTTAGAGAGTTTTATTGCAAAACTCGAAGAAATGGGCGTCCGGATGACAATCCGTGAAGATTCGATTGAGGTTCACAAGTCGGATAACTTAAAAGCTGTGAACATTAAAACGGTACCTTATCCAGGTTTTGCAACAGATTTACAACAACCAATTACGCCACTTTTGCTCAGTACTAAAGGCCGTGGATGGATTATGGATACGATCTATGAAAAACGAATCAATCATGTTCCAGAAATGGCACGAATGGGAGCAAAAATCTCGGTCATCAATGACAAAATCGTATATGAAGCACCTAATGAGTTAGTTGGTGCGCAGGTCAAAGCGACAGATTTACGTGCTGGAGCAGGTCTTGTTGTTGCAGGAATTATTGCCCAAGGCACAACAACAATTTCCAATATTGAATTTATTTTGAGAGGTTATGATAGTATCATCGAAAAAATGACGTCTCTCGGTGTTGATATCAAATTAGTTGAAGATTAAGTGACATCTGTCCTCTTTTTACGTATTAATAAGTGTGGGAGATTTCCATAAATTGTTTGTCAAGCTGATTCTAACGAAAAGACAAGACTTAATAGATAAGTTGCTGTCAGTGCTGACTAAGGAAAGGATAAAAATGGCGGAATTAAAATTTGAAATTGTAGAACATTTGATTACGATGTCAGAAAATCCAAAAGGCTGGACGAAGGAGCTGAATCGGGTTTCATGGAATGATGCCGAGCCCAAATACGACATTCGTCAGTGGTCACCAGACCATCTGAAAATGGGAAAAGGCATAACCTTATCGAACGAAGAATTCGGCGTTCTGCTTAAAGAATTAGGAAACAAATAAAAAAATCTCTCGTTAGAGAGATTTTTGTTTTATCGCATAAAGATAACAATTAAGAAGCCCAAATACATTACAAATGTAATGATAAATGTGACGCGCCACCAAAGTTTTAGAAAACGACGAAAGACAAATGCTCGATAGTAAAAGACATCTAGAAGCAAAAGAACTAATGCGAGTCCAGATACAATTAAAAAATAGTACGGTAGAATACTGATTGTCACCAATTGACTTGAAAATATTTTCAAACCTAAAATCAAGAAAAGGGTATATACATCAGGGATTTTGAGTCGTCGATTGGTCAGGTGACGCAATCTGAAGAATTTAAATACAAACACAAGCGCAATAAATACCAGAATGGGGTAAAGCGCGGCAATAATCTTTGGTAGCATGCTATTATTGTAGCTGTTTTTTAGGCTTTTGTAAAGTAGTTATTCGTGTGACTCAGGGCTCTGATAATGGCCAATCCAAAAATGGTCACAAGAATGGCTTTTCCAATTTCAACAATGATAAAAGGGGTAAATCCTAAATTCATCGCTACTGTCCATGATACATTAGAAACATACTTGAGCCAAACTGTACCAAAAAGAAGCATCACTAAATGTCCTAAAATATTAACAGTAAAAGCTGATGTGAAGCGATAATGAACTTTTTGAAGAAGCCATGAAATTAATGTCCCGCCAATTAAAAATCCCACAAGATAGCCTCCCGTTGGGCTGACTAAGGTGATGATACCCGAAGTTCCACCAGCAAAAACAGGGATTCCCATGCAGCCCATAATAAGGTAGAGCAAAACGGCAAAAAAAGTCTCTCTTGCTTTCAAGACGGTGGCAATTAAACCAATTACTAAGGTTTGCAAGGTAATGGGAACGGGACCAAGGGGCAATGTAAATGGGGATAAGACAGCAATAATTGCTGCACTGATGGCAATCAAGGTTAGTGAATAAAGTTTATTGTTTTTCATTTGATAATTCCTTTTTTATTAGATGTGTAAAACTAATTATACACAAAAGAAGAAAAACTTACAAAAATTTGTAAATTATTTCTCTCTCAATTCGGCAAAATCAGCATGGACAAAGTCAGCAAGTGTTTGAGCATTAATTTTAATACTACGACCTAATTCGCCAGCAGAACAAATAATCCAGTCCTGTTCAAGTGCGATATTATCTATGAAGATGGGAAACTTTTTATTTTGCCAGATACCAACTGGATTGTTAGCACCATGAATATAGCCAGTTGTTTTCTGCAAATCTTTTTGCGGAATCATGGAAACTTTTTTATTTCCGGAGACACGGGCCAATTTTTTTTCAGAGAGGTGTTCTGTTAAGGGGAGGATTCCTATTACTGGTCCAGTTTTATCGCCAATGAGCGCCAACGTTTTATAAATATCGCTTCGGTTGACACCTTCAGGCAGTGTATTCTCCTCAAGCGCATTGATGGAAAGTCCTTCATGCTCAATTTTTGCTTTATCTAAAATTTGTTCAACTAAGGTTTTCTTTAACTTATGTTTTTTTGACATGATTTTATTATAAGTCATTTTATAAAAAAAATCTGCTGTTTGAGCAGATTTTTGTTTTATTTTGCAATAAATAGTTTGGGTGCGGCTTTATAAAGAATGCCTAATATAATCAGTGCTGCAATGGCTGTGATGAGACCAGAAATACCTTGTGTCACAAGTGAATAAAGCCATACTGACCATCCTTTCCAAGCATATTGTCCCCAAAAGACAATCCCGGCAATGAAATGGAAGAAATATTTCACAAAAACACCTAATAGAGTTGCACAAACTACGATTCGGAACTTATTAGAAGATTTGGTGTTAAAAAGACCTGCAAGACCTAGTGAAATTGGCGCGATGATATATTCGAGGAAACCTTGTGCAAAACTAAGTGGCGTTACTTCTCCAAGAACAATGGCTAAAAGCCCATAAAGCAGTCCAGCAATTAGTCCCCAAATGAGTCCGCGGCGGATAGCAAGCAGTAGTAATGGAATTACCGTGAGCTCTAAATAGAATGTTTGAGCGTAGTTAATTGAAAAGAGGCTCAAAATGAGGGCGAGTGCCACAAAAATAGCTGTTTCTGCAAGTGGCAAAACTTTTGATTGAGACATAAAAAAACTCCTTGTATACACAAAGAGGGTTAAAGAGAGTGCTGGAATTCAGCTACACATTCCTACGCGAGCATTACCTCGATCAGGTCAGATGGTTTTTCTCACTCGCTTTTGCGAGACCCATTGTGCAAATTTAATTTACTTATATAGTTTATCATATTTCGGGAGAAAATAAAATAATTAAAATGAACAATAATATACTCTATTGACTACATTCCCGGCTTGATATATAATTAACCCAGTTGGAGGCACATTATGAAAAATTCGGAATTAAAAAAGGAAGCGAAAATGGTGCTTTATCGGGATGGAGCGGGTAAAGCAATCAGTTTGTTCATTATCCCCATTGTTTTTCTTATCTTAACAATGGCTGGCACTATAATGACTGATGTTCAACAAGTTACAACAAGACTGGCTGATGGCTCAAGTAATTCGACAGGGGGAAACGGGTTTAGCATTATTGTTGTGATTCTAAGTATCTTTATAGCGCTTGTTTCTGTTTCATGCATTTTTAGCCTGATTCAAATGTTCAGAGACACAAAGCGAATCATCAATGCAAAAAGTGATATGTTTCAAGTCTTTAGAAAAGATGTGATTTTCAAGGTATTGTTTTTATACCTTTGGGTCTGGCTTTTTACGAGTTTATGGACGATTTTGTTTGTTATTCCTGGCTTGATTAAGAGCTTAAGTTATTCACAATCCTTGATGATTTTATTTGACAAAATCGAAGACGGCACTTATACGAACTCGCGGGATATTATCACGGAAAGTCGCCAATTGATGAAAGGCTGGAAAAATAAATATTTTTATATGCTTTTAAGCTTTGTTGGTTGGTGGATTTTGGTAGAGTTAAGTTTTGGGCTTGTAGGAATCTATGTTATTCCGTTCATGTCAGCTACCAATGTTGCATTTTACGAGCATTTAAGGATTGGGACCTTATAATTGTCAATTAAGATTCACTTAAAAATTTTTTAAGGCAACATAAAAAAATGATAAGTTCAAAGTGAAGATGTTTTGATAGAATAGGCATATAGATTTAATCAGATAAAAAACAATTTGGTAAGTAACGCTTTAAGCAAGCACAGAGAGTCCATGTTGGTGAGAATGGATGGCGGGGCGAGTGTGAAAATGGCCAAATAAATGTGTATCAGTAAGATTTTCAAGCTGGTAACGGCGTAGTTCTCGTTATTGAACTGAGAGTTGCAAAGGTCAATTGACTTGCTCATTATATCTCATTTGTGATGGGAGGAGTCTTTTGATTATGCTTGAATTAGAATGGTACCACGGATAGTTCGTTTCTATTATATAGAGGCGGACTATTTTTTTGATTAAATCACCCTTTCAACAAACCGGTGCACAGTTTGATGGAGGGAATTATTATTATTGATTATTTTAAATATAGGAGAAATTTTATGAATCCAAGAAACCGCAATATTATTATTGGTCTTGTTATTATCGTCATCGTCGCAGTTGGAGCTTTCTTTGCCTTCAACCAAAAGTCAACAAAAAATACTGAATCTAAGACAGTTACGATTGGAATTATGTCTGGAATTAAAGAAGATGACATTATTTGGAAATCAGTCTCAAAAACAGCCAAAGATAAATACGGCATTACTTTGAAATTCACTCAATTTACTGATTATACACAACCTAATGCTGCTCTTGCTAATGGCGATATTGATTTGAATGCTTTCCAACACCATGCATTCTTGGATGCTTGGAATAAAGAAAATGGTAATAAATTGGTGGCTCTCGGAAATACATTTATTACGCCGATTCACCTTTACTCAAGTTCAATTAAAGACATTTCTGAAATCAAATCAGGCGATACAATTGCTGTACCAAATGATGCCTCAAATGAATCCCGTGCCCTCTACTTATTGAAATCAGCTGGATTGATCGAACTCTCTGTTTCAGGAAACACATTGGCGACTGTAAAAGACATTTCTAAAAATCCAAAAAACTTGAACATTAAAGAATTAGATGCTTCACAAACAGCACGCGCACTTGACTCTGTTGCAGCTTCTGTTATCAACACGAACTATGCTACAGCAGCTAAATTGCCAAGTAAAGATTCCATTTATGCTGAACCTGTCAGCAAAGACAGTGCACAATGGATCAATTTGATTGCCGCACGTCAATCTGATAAAGATAATGAAACTCTGAAAGATGTTGTAAAAGCATACCAATCTGCTGCAACAAAAGATGCAATTAAAGAAGCTTACCCAGAAGGACAAGAAATTACGGCCTGGGATTTGAAATTGAAATAAGCGTTTAGAAGTTCTCGCTCTAGCGGGATTTTCTGTCAGCATTGCCAAAATGAATTTGTCAGTGCTGACAGAGGATATAAGGATTAAAAGGGAAAAATATGACAAATATTATTGAATTAAATCATTTAAGTGTCTCTTTCGCAAGCAAAAAGAGTAATAATAAAAAAAATGGTGAAAGCAATATCATCCATGCTGTGGAAGATGCGACATTGCACATCGAAAAAGGTGATATATATGGAGTAATTGGTTATTCAGGTGCTGGAAAGTCCACACTTGTTCGGACAATAAACCTTTTGCAAAAGCCAACGGAAGGTCAAATTATCATTAATGGCGAAATTGTTTTTGACACGAATCACCCCGTTCACTTGTCAGGGGCTAAATTACGTGCTTTTCGTCAAAAAATTGGAATGATTTTTCAACATTTTAATCTTTTGGCTGAAAAAACAGTGTTTAACAATGTATCCTTTGCCTTGCAACACACCCAGATTAAAGATGGCAAAACAGGTAAGTTACGATATTTATCAGCCACAGAAAAGAAAACGAAAGTTGAAAATTTATTGGGCTTAGTTGAGTTATCCGAATTGGCACATAAATACCCTTCTCAACTTTCTGGTGGACAAAAACAACGTGTTGCCATTGCACGTGCTCTGGCTAATGATCCTGAAATTCTGATTTCTGATGAAGGAACATCTGCACTCGACCCAAAAACAACCAATCAGATTTTGGATTTATTAAAGGACTTACATGACCGGCTTGGATTGACGATTGTGTTAATTACTCATGAAATGCAAGTGGTTAAAGAAATCGCCAATAAAGTTGCTGTCATGCAAAATGGTCGTATCATTGAACAAAACTCACTGATTGACATTTTCGCTGGACCAGAAGAAGAACTCACCAAACAATTTATTGAAACGACATCGTCAGTAAATCGATTTATTGCAGGACTTCCTAGGACGAAGCTATTACAAAATTTGGCTGAGGATGAAGAACTGATTCATTTAGACTACGCCTCATCAGAGCTTGAAGATCCCGTCATCTCTGACATTACAAAAATATTTGATGTCACAACAAATATTTATTATGGTAATGTTGAATTATTGCAACAGCAACCATTTGGCTCACTTGTTTTCACACTTAAAGGGTCGTCTGAACAACGTGCGGCTGCTAAGCAATATTTCAATGAGCGAAACTTGAAGTTTATTGTATTGGGTTCTGTGAAAGAGGGGGGAGAGATATGATTGCATGGTTTAATCACACATTTCCAAATGTTGTTTATTTAGGCTGGGGTGGTGACACGGGTTGGGGAACTGCAATTAGTCAGACGCTCTATATGACGTTTTTTTCAGCGTTAATTGGTGGACTTATCGGTTTGATTTTCGGAATTGGTGTTGTCGTTACAGCTGAAGATGGTATAGCACCTAATCGCATCTTATTTTGGATTTTTGACAAAATTATTTCTATTGGACGGGCGATTCCTTTTATTATCTTATTAGCAGTCCTTGCACCGCTATCAAAACTTTTGGTCGGGACGCAAATTGGAACAACTGCTGCTCTGATTCCTCTATCACTAGGTGTTGCACCCTTTTATGCACGACAAGTTCAAGCTTCGCTTGAGTCCGTTGACTATGGTAAAATTGAGGCTGCACAAACAGTCGGTGCCGATTTCATTGATATTGTATTTACGGTTTATTTGCGTGAAGAATTGGCAAATCTTATTCGTGTGACAACAGTCACAATTATTTCATTGATAGGTTTGACAGCAATGGCTGGTGCAGTAGGAGCTGGTGGACTTGGTAATACTGCAATTTCTTATGGATACAATCGATTTTTCAATGATGTGACTTGGATGGCAACATTGCTCATCTTAATTTTTGTCTTGTTGGTTCAATTTATTGGAGATTTTTTGGCAAAAAAAGTTTCTCATCGTTAATTTTTAGAAAAAAGGAGCGAACCAGTAAACAATACTGGTTCGTTTTTCTTGTAATAACCTTGCAAAATCAGTTAAAACATGGTTTAATAGAGTCAGTGTAAAAGAACTTAGACAAGCCTTTAAGTGAACAGCAAGGAGATCGTTATGGAAAATAAAATCAGAGAATTACGTCGCTTGCATCATCTTTCACAAGAAGATGTAGCACATATCGCACACGTAAGCCGTCAAACGATCAATGCAATTGAAAATGATAAATATGATCCAGAATTGACCTTGGCTTTTAAACTTGCTGAAATTTTGAATACGAAAGTTGACGAACTTTTTAACTACCAACAATCAGTCGCACAACGTAAAGAAAGTGATGTTTATTGGTGTGAAAAATACCAATGTGTTCTTTGGAAACGGGCTGGCATCGAGAAGAAGATAGTGAAAGAGGCAAATTAGCTGTAATTGACAAAGAACTTAAATAAAAGTGTATAATTCGACTATATACTTTTTTTATTCAAATTTTATTGTAAATTTAGAAATATAAATGAAAGACTTTGGAGGCAATCATGAATATCAAACAACTGCGTTATGTTGTGGCCATTGCGAATAGCGGCACATTTCGCGAAGCGAGTGAACAACTTTTTGTGAGTCAACCAGCTATGTCGATTGCTATCAAGGATTTAGAACGCGAGCTTGATTTTCAAATTTTTGAACGGACAAATACAGGTACTAGCTTAACGATTGAAGGTGAACGATTCTATGAACATGCGCAATCTGTTTTGAGGAACTTTGAAAGTTTTGAGTCCCGCTATTCTAAACCCAAAGAATCTGATCGGACATTTTCGATTGCCAGTCAGCATTATGATTTTCTTGCACCAGTGGCTGTTGATTTTGCAAAGAAAAATCCTGAAATCAAAAATTTTCGTATTTTTGAGTCAACAACCTATTCGATTTTACAAGAAGTTGCTCAAGGCCACAGTGAATTGGGGATAGTTTATTTAAACAAGCATAACCGTTCAGGAATTTTACGCATGCTAGATAAATTAGAATTGGAATATGAAGAATTGTTTTTGTCACAAACACATATTTATATTCGGAAAGGACATCCTTTGGCTTCAAGGCAATCAATTTCGGATGAAGATTTGAAGCCCCTTGACCGTGTTCGTTTTACACAAGAGAACGAGCAATTTCTATATTATTCAGAGGATTTGGTCGAAACTTTTGAGAACACTTTTATTTATAACGCAACAGATCGGGCGACTTTAAATGGGATTCTCGAGCGTACCGATGCTTACGCAACGGGCCTTGGCTTTATTGATGAAGAGAGTGTTAATCATATAACGGTTGTTCCAATGGCTGGCGACAATGGAAATAGTCTCATTCTAGTTAAGCACAGAGGACATTTATTGAGTAATGCTGCTTCATCTTATAAACGAAGTCTGGAAGTTTATTTTGAAAATAATAATTATTAAAAAAAATTCTCAAATGCGAGATTTTTTTTTGATTCTTGTCAATGAAATAAAATTATGGCATAATTAAAAATGTAAAAAGTATTTGACATTTTTGGAAAGGAGGAGTGCAATGTATTTCGGTGCAAAGGATTTAAGTGTCCATTATAATAAAAGGCTAGCCCTAGAACACGCTTCCTTTTCAATTGCCAAAGGTAAAACGACGGCAATTATCGGTGTCAATGGTTCAGGAAAGTCAACTATTTTACGCGCACTTGGCCGTTTGGTGAAAAGTGAGGGCCAGATCATCTTTGAAGACCAATTGATGTCAAAGCTGTCAAACTTGGAAATTGCCCAAAAGATAGCCCTTCTGCCTCAATCAGCAACAGCACCGAGTGATATTTCTGTCTTTGAATTGGTTAGTTTAGGACGATTTCCTCATCAAAAGCGATTTCAACAAAACTTGTCAAAAGAAGATAAAGAAGTTGTTGTCCGTGTGATGCATGATACAGACGTGTGGAAGTGGCGGGATATACCTGTAGCTAATCTTTCTGGTGGGCAACGTCAGCGTGTCTTTATCACAATGATTTTGGCGCAAGACTCTGAAATTATCCTATTAGATGAACCCACGACATATCTTGATTTAGTTCACCAACTCGAAATTCTTAATCTACTCAAAAAATTTGTTGAGGAAATGAATAAAACGGTGGTTTATGTTATTCATGATCTGAACCACGCAGCTCGTTTTGCAGATGACTTAATATTGGTCAAAGCAGGAAGGGTTGTAGCTCAAGGCGCTGTAGAAAACCTTTTTACGACTGATCAACTAAGAGAGTGTTTCGGTTTGGAGGTAACTTTGGGTTGTGATACCTATACGAAGAGCCTGATGATAACTGGGGTAAAAAATGACTAAATCACGTTATTATCTTCTGATTTCATCGCTGTTGTTTTTAATTATAGGTCTATCGGTTATTTATTTATTGGTCGGAGATCAAAATTATCCTCTGTCAGCACTGACGAGTCAGCCGATTATCTTGCAACTCCGATTACCACGTCTTTTTGGGGTGATTTTAGTAGGAATCCTCCTCTCAATTAGTGGTTTTCTTGTGCAATTGATGACGAAAAATCCAATCGCAGAATTGTCGACTTTGGGAATTTCGGGCGGAGCAAGTCTTGGAATGTCGATATTATTGGCATTTGGCTTATCAACGAATGCAGGCTTTTCAGCACTTGTTGCGTCAATTGGTGCATTTGTCGCTCTATTTTTGGTCATATCTTTGACCGCTCGAACACATTTTCAACCCTTGAAAGTTATACTGGTTGGAACCTCTGTCGGACTTTTTGCAACGAGTTTGGCGTCTGCCGTTACTTTTGCAAAACATGATTCCCAGTCTTATTTTTTGTGGATTGTGGGCTCATTTTCAGGAATGACCCAGACGAAAGTGATTTTGCTTGGATTTACCACGCTGATTTTTATTATTCTCTTGATTTTATTTGCTAACTCATTTCGGATTCTAAATTTGGGTGATGAGATGGCAAGAAGTTTGGGTTTGTCTGTTAATCAGGTGCGTACTGTGATGATGATAATGGTCGCTATGGTAGCAGGGGCAACTGTTTCGTCAGTTGGTGTTATTAGCTTTGTAGGGTTGATTGCGCCACATTTAGCTAAAAAAGTCGTTCGTTCAAATTTTTGGCAAGGAATTGTTTTGTCAGCACTGACGGCAATCATCTTACTAATTTGCGCTGATTTTGTAGCGAGAAATATGATGAAACCTTATGAATTCCCAGCGGGCAGTCTGACCATGCTAATGGGTGCACCGTTCTTTATTTGGGTGATGAGTCAGGAGGCGAAGTAAAATGAAGAAGAAATTTCTATTACTTGGAAGCTTACTGATTGGCTTAATCATTCTTAATCTAACTCAATTTTCAACAAATTGGGAGATGTTATCAATTCTTGTTCCCAATTTTCGCCTACCACGTCTAATATTTCTCCTTGCTGCTGGAGTTTCGTTATCAATTTCAGGGTTAATTATCCAAACTGTGACAGAGAATCCTTTGGCGGATTCATCAACGATTGGAATCACGTCAGGAGCAAGTGCAGGCGCCGTAATATTTTTGTTATTGTCAAATCATCTTCATTTATCAGGTAATTGGAATTTTGCATATCCATTTTTTGCCTTCGCCGGTGCAATTTTGAGTTTTATACTGATTTATTTACTTGCATTAAGAAAGAATGCAAGTAATATCCGAATATTACTGACTGGAATTGCAATAACAGCTCTTTTTCAGTCAATCATTACGATTGCACAGCTTTCCATTAATCAATTCGATTTTCAACAAGTGGCTGTTTGGCTGACTGGTGAAGTTTGGCAAACGGACTCGAGCTACTTAATTTCGGTGCTGTCATTATTATTGATCACCTTGATCATGCTTCCTTTATTTATAAAACCAATGGAAGTGTTGTCACTTGGTGAAAATTTAGCAACTAATTTAGGACTTCATGTTAGGAAAACAAAAATTGGACTCTATATTCTAGCTCTTGTTTTTGCCGCGATTGGTGTTCTATTGGTCGGTGGACTCTCGTTTATAGGACTCATTGCTCCTCATATTGCAAGGGAATTAGCAGGATTTAAGCTAAAAAATCGAGTGGCGATGACCCTTTTGACGAGTATGATTATTCTGGTTTTTGCCGATATCATTTCACAAACTATTATTGCGCCGTCTAGCCTTCCACTTGGATTCGTAGTTGCTTTTATTGGCGCACCTTATTACATTTATCTCATTCAAAAAATTTAAATATTTAATTTATAAAGGAGTACTGGAGTACTAATGAAAAAAATACTGTCATCACTAATTGCAATCTGTGCATTATTTACGCTTGTCGCTTGCGGTTCAATAAATAAAAGTGAAACCACCAAAACATCAAAAAATACCATGACGACTTTCCATGCGTTAAATGGCGATGTTAAAGTACCTAAAGATCCTAAACGCGTTGTGGTACAAAATTATCCAGATGAAGTGTCATCGCTTGGAGTTAATGTCGTTGGAACCGATTCTTGGGCATATCCAAATCCATTTTTGAGTAAAAGTCAAAAAGAAAATATGGTCGATTTAGGTGCGCCAAGTTTCAATCTTGAAAAATTAATTGCTCAAAAACCAGATTTGATTATTACTGTGGACAAAGATCAAGTTGCTGATTATCAAAAAATTGCTCCAACAGTTTTAGTTAATTATCAAGATTTATCAGGGATTACGACCTCGCTGGATTACTTTGCTAAATTATTGAATCGTGAAAATGAGAAAAAAGAATTTTTAGCAAATTTTAAGAAAGTCGCAAAAAAACAAATGACTAAGCTGGAAGAATCCGGAATTACGCCATCTGATAAGACTGTTTCAATTCTTGAATTACAAGGAAGTAAAATTTATGCTTTTGGTGATAATTTTGCCCGTGGTGGGCAAGCACTGACAACAGGTCTAGGGTTTAAACAATCAACAAAAATGGCTGAATTGTCCAAGGGGACAGGCTATGCAGAAGTCAATGCAGAGAGCTTAAATAATTTTGATGCGGATTATATTTTCATTGACTTTGCCAGTGCTGATAAAGCTCAATATGAGGCACTTCAAAAGAATCCTGTTTGGCAAAATCTAAAAGCTGTCAAAGCAGGGCATGTTATTGTCATGGATTACAATCAAGTTTATTTCTTTGGAGGACCAACAGCGACTCAAAAAGAACTTTCGCTATACACTAACGCCATTTTAAATAATAAGTAAGAGCTCAAGGTATAAAAACTAGAATATAGCTAAATAAAGCCCATTAATCAACAACATAAAACGTTATTATCGTTTTTTCACAATGAATCTTAATTTAACGCGTTTTCAAAAACTTTCATAACTAGAAAATATCTAAAAATTAGTGTAAAATAGAAATTGTAAAAAATATAACAATTTGGAGAAAAATACACATGCCAAAATTAGTATTCGCCCGTCACGGACAATCTGAATGGAATCTTGCTAACCTTTTCACTGGTTGGGCAGACGTTGACCTTTCTGAAGAAGGAACACAACAAGCCATCGATGCAGGTAAATTAATCAAAGAAGCAGGAATTGAATTTGATATTGCCTACACTTCAGTATTAAAACGTGCCATCAAAACAACAAACCTTGCACTTGAATATTCAGATCAACTTTGGGTACCCGTTGTTAAGTCTTGGCGTTTGAATGAACGTCACTACGGTGGTTTGACAGGCTTGAATAAAGCTGATGCTGCTGCTAAACATGGTGATGAACAAGTTCACATTTGGCGTCGTAGCTATGATGTATTGCCACCAGCTATGCCACATGATGACCAATATTCAGCTCACGGAGACCGTCGTTACGCTCACCTTGAAGACAGCCTCATTCCAGATGCAGAAAACCTCAAAGTGACTTTAGAACGCGCCCTTCCATTCTGGGAAGATCAAATCGCTCCAGCTTTGAAAGACGGAAAAAATGTTTTCGTTGGTGCTCATGGTAATTCAATCCGCGCCCTTGTTAAACAAATTAAACACTTGTCAGATGACGAAATTATGGATGTTGAAATCCCTAACTTCCCACCACTTGTTTTCGAATTCGATGATAATTTGCAAGTGACTAACGAATACTACCTTGGTAAATAATTAGTCTTATAAAAACGATAGTGATATCGTTTTTTGTTTGCGTTTTTCTTGAAAAATAAGAGAGAAATTTGCTAAAATCAAGGTAGGAATTTTCATCCTATTAAAGAAAACTGGGCAAGAAAAATTCCTTCATTTGTGGTAGAATGTTAAAGTATAAAAAATTCTAGTGATAGTAAAATTCAATTGGAGATAAAATGCCAAGTACGACAAGAAGTAAAAAAAATAAAGCAACTGAAAATGAAGTTGAAGTAAGTGAAAATAAAAAAACTTTATCAAGAAAGAGAGATCATATTGGGTCAATACCCAAGCGTGTAAACATTCTTTTCTTTGTAATTTTTGTTTTGTTTATGATTTTGATTGTTAAACTTTATAATATGCAAGTATTAAATCAAAGTTTTTATGCAGACAAACTGAGTGGTGTAGGGTCTAATGTGACGATCACTACGGGGGCACCTCGTGGGAATATCTATGATGCGACTGGTAAGGCATTGGCATCAACTGTCCCCGTTGAAGCAGTCGAGTTTACACGTGGGCAAAACGCAACAGCTTCTGAAATGCGTAACGTAGCAGATCAGTTGTCAACCATGATTTCGTCAAGTTCAAGCACGACGACATTAACAACTCGGGATAAGAAAGACTATTATTTAGCCGACAGTACAAACCTTGCCAAAATCAATAGTAGCTTAGCAACCAAAGAAAAACAGGATAGTTCAGGGAACAACCTTTCCGGTTCCGAAATTTACCAGGTTCAACTTTCAAAAGTTAAAGACACAGATTTGAACTTCAATGCCCAGCAGACTTTTGCAGCGCAATTGTTCAAGAAAATGAATGGAACAGCAACTTTCCATACTACAATTATTGCGATTGGAGATATTACAGCTGAACAACAAGCAGCAATAGCTGAACGTGAGGGGGATCTGCAAGGTATATCAGTAAGCACAAGTTGGGATCGTTCTTATGCTAATAATTCATTGTCAACATTGGTTGGAACAGTCAGCAGTCAACAAGCAGGGCTTCCTGCTGAAGATGAAGCAGCTTACTTGAAAAAAGGCTATCAACGTAATGACCGTGTTGGGACATCTTATTTAGAAAAAGCCTACGAAGAATATCTTCAAGGCACCCATCAAATTAGTAAAGTTGTAATTAATAAGAGCGGCGATGTGTCTGGAACAAAAGTTGTTCAAGAGGGTAAAAAAGGAGATGACATCAAATTAACCGTTGACCTAAGTTTCCAACAAGGTGTTGATAATATTGTCAAAACACAAATGGATTCTGCTGTCGCACAAGGTTTCGCGACTTATTCAAATGGGGCCTACGCAGTCGTGATGAATCCTAAAACAGGGGCAATTTTAGCCATGTCAGGATTCCAGCGTGACCCGCAGACAGGGACAATGACTGCTGCAACAATTAATACCTTCACTCAAACATTCTTACCAGGGTCAGTTGTAAAACCAGCGACCTTGACAACAGGATGGAGTTTAGGTGCGATAACAGGCAATCAAACTTTCACTGCACAAGCAATTAACATTAAAGGCTCAAATCCAATTAAAGACGTTTGGGGGGATACAAATCCATTTGCATTGACAGCGGTACAGGCTCTTCAATATTCATCAAATACGTATATGACACAAGTCGCTTTAGCTATGCTTGGTCAAAGTTATTCTAATGGGATGTCTCTTTCTTCAAGTAAGGCGACAACAGCTTGGGATGCCTACCGTAAAATTTATGGCCAATATGGCTTGGGAACAGATGTAGGTTTTGATATTCCAAATGCAACAACTGGTTTCTTGGGTTCTAATACAACAGCGACCAATGCATTATTCGAAGCATTTGGTCAATATGACCAATTTTCTCCATTGCAACTCGCTGTTTATGCTTCAACCATCGCGAATGGCGGAACGCGTATCACTCCTCACATTGTTCAAGGAATATATGAGAGTAATTCGAATGGGTCAATGGGCAATTTAGTAAAAAAAGTTGAAACTAAGACAATGGACAAAGTGGATATTTCAGCGTCGGATATGGATATCATTCATCAAGGAATGTACGCTGTAACGCACGGAACAGATTCATTGACAACGGGACGTCGTATTCAAGACGGTGTGACACAAAGTATTTCTGGTAAAACAGGGACGGCGGAAACGGTTGCGGTTGATGCCAAAGGGTACACGCTTTATGCTGCCGATGGAAAAACAACCATTAAAACAACTGTATCAAATACTATTTCATTTGCACCATCTGAAAATCCAGAGATTGCTGTTGCCGTGATGGTTCCACATACTTCAACTGTTAACGGAGCGACTGCAGGGGTTGGACAATTGATTGCCAATGAAATCTATAAACTTTATTTTGGTAATCAAACTTATCAAAATGAAAACAATGCAACCAACTAAAAATATTCGACCAAGTTATTGGTCGAATATTAGTCTATACTGAAAGTTTAATTTGATGATTAAAAAAGTTTTTTTCAGCAGTATTAAAATAAGATTATCGTTGCCTAAATAGAAAAGGGAAGCAAAATAGATGTATTATCCAGAACCTATCGCAAAATTAATTGAATCTTTTTCCAAACTCCCAGGAATTGGTCAAAAAACGGCAACTCGGTTGGCCTTCTACACGATTGGTATGGAAGATCAGGCGGTGAATGAATTTGCTAAAAATTTACTTTCTGCAAAGCGTGATTTACACTTTTGTTCAATTTGCGGAAATCTGACTGAGACAGATCCTTGCGGGATTTGCACTGATCCAACGCGAGACAAGTCAATCATTTTGGTGGTTGAAGAACCCAAGGATGTTTTAGCCATGGAGAAAATTCGAGAATACCGTGGTCTTTATCACGTCTTACATGGCACCATTAGCCCAATGAACGGAATTTCACCAGATGAAATTAACGTTAAAAGTTTGATCAAACGATTGATGGGTGATGAAGTGGCGGAGGTGATTATTGCGACTAATGCCACCTCCGATGGCGAAGCCACGGCCATGTATTTGGCTCGAATGATTAAGCCGGCAGGAATCAAAGTCACTCGTTTAGCGCGTGGCCTTGCCGTTGGTTCAGATATTGAATACGCTGATGAGGTAACCTTATCAAAAGCAGTTGAAAATCGTCTCGAAATTTAATAAAATTAAATTATAAAACGAAAAAGGTTTTTATTTTTCAAGATGATTAAATGACAAAATCGACGGTCAGTGCTAAAATGGAAAAAGAATAATTTTGTCAGCTAAATCTACTGAAAGCATCGACGGTCAGTACTGACAGAAAAAATGGAGAAAAAATGAATATTATCGTACTATTCGGTGGTTTAAGTCCAGAGGCAGAAGTTTCTGCATCATCTGCAAAACAAATCAGTGAACATCTCGAAGCTGCAGGAAATAAAGTGGTTTCACTTAACTTGATTGGGGAGTACCCTGATTATCCTGATTTTGCAGCATTATATAAAGCAAAGGACGAATTAACTTCTGTTCACACTGACAAAACGGTTGAAATCACTGATCAGACTTTGAATTTAGCAAAATTAGCTGAGATTTGCTTTTTAGCAACGCATGGTGGTATTGGTGAAAATGGTCAGCTCCAGGCTTTACTCGAACTTAATAAGATTAAATTTACGGGCAATCGTTTCCTGAGTACTGGTGTTGCAATGGATAAAGCCTTATCTAAAAAATTGATGGCGCAAGATAAAGTTGGAGTTGCTAAAGAATATCTTCCAGCAGAAGTCAATGCCACTGTTTTCCCAATTGTTGTTAAACCTAATGCTTCGGGTTCAAGTATTGGCGTTCATTTTCCTAAAGATATGGAAGAATTTGAAGCACTTGATTTAGATGATGTTCTCATAGAACAACAACTTTTCGGTCGCGAATTTTCAGTAGGAGTTGTTGACGGCATTGCTTTGCCACCAATTGAAATTGTCACTACTGAAGGATTTTACGATTATCAAGCGAAATATAACCCTGGGTTTGTTCAAGAAATTTGCCCAGCAGATATTACTGAAACGGTTGATCAAAAATTGCGTGCAGCGGCTGAATATTGCCATAAGCAAATCGGATTTGAAGTCTATTCTCGTGCCGAATTTATTGTGGATGACAATGAAAAAATTTGGTTTATCGAGTCGAATTCAATTCCTGGGATGACGCCAATGAGTCTTTTACCACAAGAAGCAGCAGTTGTTGGAATGAGCTACACTCAATTGTGTGAAAAAATAATCGAACTAAGCCTTAAGGCTTGATGACAGAAGAAGTTTTGTCGAACAGGACAAGGCTTTTTTTGTTATAATGGAAGTTAATTATATTCCTGTCAGAGCTGACAGAAAACCGGGATGTGAAAATCATGAGGAACTTTGAAAATATCAATCGGATTGTCATAAAAGTTGGAACAAGTACTTTAACTTATGAAAATGGAAGTTTAAATTTACGCCGCATTGAACAACTGGCTCGTGTTATTTCTGATTTACAGAATTCAGGAAAACACATTGTCCTCGTTAGTTCAGGTGCAATTGGTGTTGGGGCGCAAAAAATGGGCTTGGATCATCGGCCGACAACAGTCAAGGGAAAACAGGCAGCTGCTGCAATTGGTCAAGCCCAACTGATGGAAATTTACGATGAATTTTTCCGTCAGTACAACCAATTGATTGGACAAGTTTTATTAACCCACATGGTGCTGACGGATGACAAAATGCATCAAAATGCCATTAATACATTTCAAACATTATTAGAGTATAATGCGATACCAATTGTTAATGAAAATGATACAGTCGTTACAGATGAAATTGTCTTTGGTGACAACGATACATTATCAGCACATATTGCAAGAATGGTTGATGCCGACTTGTTGATTATGTTGACAGATATTGACGGACTTTATGATGAAGATCCTAATGAAAATTTAGATGCGAAATTAATATCCGAAGTTAATGTCATTACAGATAAAATAAAACAAATGGCAGGTGGAGCTGGGTCGAATCGTGGAACAGGCGGGATGCAGACTAAGTTAATTGCTGCTGAAATTGCTCAAGGGTCATCTACGAAAACGGTAATCATGAATGGAAATAACCCGACAAAAATATATGATTTGTTGGAAGGAGAAAAAATTGGAACATACTTTGATTGTTGAACAAGCAAAAGCTGCAAAAAAGGCAAGTGACCAATTAGCAAATGCAGGGATTGAACAGCGCAATGCTGCTCTGTTTGCTATTGCTGAAGTGCTCGAAAAAAATATTGATTCGATAGTGTCGGCAAATGCTAAGGATCTTGCTAAGGCCGCCAATAACCCAATGCTTGACCGTTTAATCTTGAATGAAGAGAGAATCATCGCCATTGCAGATGCGACACGTAAGATCATTGATTTGCCGGACATTCTTGGTAATATAGATAAAATGTGGCAACGCCCAAATGGCCTGAAAATCGGACAACAACGTGTCCCGCTTGGATTAGTTGGAATTATTTAT
Source organism: Lactococcus fujiensis JCM 16395 (assembly GCF_002441655.1). Taxonomy (GTDB): domain Bacteria; phylum Bacillota; class Bacilli; order Lactobacillales; family Streptococcaceae; genus Lactococcus; species Lactococcus fujiensis. The sequence goes on from NZ_JXJU01000003.1 coordinate 102,645, forward strand.
GAAGCCCGACCAAATGTAACGGTTGATGCGGCAGTACTCTGCATAAAATCAGGAAATGCATGCCTTTTAAGAGGAGGTTCTGATGCTATTTATTCGAACCTCGAATTGGTACGATTAATGCGACTGGCACTAAAAAGTGTTGGGTTGCCTGCAGAAGCCATTGAAATTATATCAGATCCATCACGTGAATCAGCAACTCAAATGATGAAATTGAATCAATATCTCGACGTCCTTATTCCCAGAGGTGGCGCAGGGTTGATTAAATCAGTCGTGCAAAACGCAACGGTTCCTGTAATTGAAACGGGTTCTGGAAATTGCCATATATATATTGATGAATATGCCGATTTAGAAATGGGATTAGATATTTTATTCAATGCGAAAACTCAACGGCCTTCGGTTTGTAATGCATGTGAAAGCCTTGTCGTTCATTCGAAAGTTGCAAATGAATTTTTAACTCAATTGGCTGAGCAAAATACAGGAATTGAATTACGTGGAGATGAACGTACACAAGCAATTATTCCTTGCACACCAGCTACTGATGAAGATTTTTATGAAGAATATAATGATTTGATTTTATCAATAAAGATCGTTGATGGCCTTGACGAAGCCATTGACCACATCAATGAACATAGCACCAAACACTCTGAAAGCATTGTGACGAAGGATTATAAAAATAGTCAAAAATTTCTCCAACGCATTAATTCAGCTGTAGTTTACATCAATGCATCCACAAGATTTACAGACGGTTATGAATTTGGCTTTGGTGCTGAAATTGGAATCAGCACACAAAAATTGCACGCACGTGGGCCGATGGGCATAGAGGCTCTTACTACGACCAAGTACATCGTTTACGGGAATGGTCAAATTAGAAAGTAATCGTCATCACTGGCAAGAGTAAAAGGAGTTGACATTTAGCAACTCCTTTTCTATTAAATTGAACAACTGCTTCCTTAATTTGGCATAAAAAATGCTATAATTAATGCATTATGAAACTCACATTAAAAGAAATTGCTAAAGTTGTCCATGCGAAAAATGATTGGTCAGTCCTGACAGATCGAGAAATCCCTAAAATAGAATTTGATAGCCGACTCATCGAGCCAGGGGATCTTTTCTTGCCCTTAAAAGGCGTGCGTGATGGTCATGATTTTATCCCAACAGCCTTTGAAAATGGTGCCTTTGCTACTTTTTCGGAAAAAAAGGTTGAACAAACACACCTCCTAGTTGATGACTGTCTTAAAGCATTTCAAGAGCTGGCTAAATACTACCTTGAAAAAACTAATGTCGAAGTGATTGCCGTGACTGGATCGAACGGTAAAACGACAACAAAAGACATGATTGCAGCGGTCTTATCTGAAAAATATTCTACATATAAAACACAAGGAAATCATAACAATGAAATTGGATTGCCTTATACCGTGTTGCATATGCCGGACAACACACAAAAGCTTGTGTTAGAAATGGGAATGGATCATCCTGGAGATATTGATTTTCTTTCAAATTTAGCACAACCTGATTTGGCTATTATTACCTTAATTGGTGAAGCTCATCTTGAATTCATGGGCAACCGTCGCAATATTGCCAAAGGAAAGATGGGGATTCAAGCAGGCTTGGGAGTTGAAAATGAATTAATTGCACCTGCAGATCCAATCATTAATGAGTTCATCTATAATCAACAAAAAATAACTCGATTTGGAGCAGATGAAGATATTTTTGTGACAAACCTTGTTGAACATCGCAATTATCTTTCGTTTAATACAAATTTCCTTAATGTTACAATCACCATTCCCGTTCCAGGTAAATACAATGCAACAAATGCGATGCTTGCTGCTTATGTAGGATTCAAAATGGGTTTGTCAGAGAAAGAAATTAAACAAGGACTTGAACATGTTGAGTTAACCAGAAATCGGACAGAATGGAAAAAAGCGGCAAATGGAGCTGATATTTTAGCCGATGTTTATAACGCTAATCCAACTGCGATGCGACTTATTCTTGAAACTTTCCAAGCCATCGAAAAAAATGAAGGGGGACGTAAATTAGTTGTCCTTGCAGACATGCTTGAATTGGGCAATCAATCAGCAGAACTCCATGCCAAAATGATTGAAAGCCTTAATTTTGAAATCCTTGATAAAGTATATCTTTATGGACCAATGATGAAATCACTCTATCAGGTTGCCAATGGTAACCCGAACGTAAGTTATTTTACCGATTTGGAAAATTTATCTGCAACAATCAAAAAAGATTTGCAACCAAATGACCAAATACTATTCAAAGGTTCAAACGGAATGAAGTTATTTAATGTCATTGAAGATCTTGAAAAAAATATCTCTTGAGGTATTTTTTTTTGATTTAATGCTTGACATATAAAATAAATAAATATATAATTCAATAATATATAAAATATTCAGTAAATTATATACATTTCAAATAAAGAGGAGAACCGCATGAAAAATAAAAAAATTATTGGAATTTCAGTGCTATCACTCCTTTCCATCGCCGTTCTCGCTGGCTGTGGAAAAGAAAGTACGACACAGAAAAATATCAAGTTTTCAATTCCGACAGATGTCTCTACCTTAGATTCTACGATTGTAACGGACCAATATTCCTATGATGTAATCGGGAACGTTGAAGAAGGTGCAACTCGTGTTGACAAGAATGGAGATGCTTCAATGGCTTTGGCCAAATCTATAGATGTTTCAAGTGATGGAAAGACTTACACCATTAATTTGAAACCAGGATTGAAGTGGTCAAATGGGGAGGCATTGACAGCAAAAGATTTTGTATACGCATGGCAACGAGCAGTTGACCCAGCAACGGCCTCACAGTATGCATATTTGATGGGAGCTGTTAAGAATGCAAATTCTATTTCTGAAGGAAAAGCTAATAAGGCTACGCTTGGAATAAAAGCAGATAGTGACACTAAATTGACTGTAAGTCTGGAACAACCAACACCTTACTTCAAGTTTTTGCTTTCTGAACCCGTTTATTATCCTGTAAATCAAAAAGCAGTGGATAAATATGGCAAGGAATACGGAACGTCTTCTGATAAGATGGTTTATTCAGGCCCATATATGTTTAAATCAACAAGTGGCTGGACAGGCTCCAATAAGAGCTTTTCGATTTACAAAAATCCCAACTACTGGGATAAGTCGCAAGTCAAGTCAAAACAGATTGATTTCCAAGTCATCACAAATGCGAATACAGGAGCTCAATTGTATAAACAAAATCAATTGGACTTTTCGCTCCTTCCAACCACTGATTTGATCACTGCCAATAAAGGCCAAAAAGGATTCACTGTCTTTAAACAAGCCAGAACAGACTATATCGAATATAATCAATCAGGTAAGGGAGCATCAAGCTCAGAAGCTCAAAAAGCATTGGCAAATCAAAAAATTAGAGAAGCACTTAATCTGGCAACGAATAGAGAAGCAGTGGTAGAAAATGCCCTCCCTTATTCGACAGCGGCTACGAGTTTTGTTCCTGCCGGAATGAGTAAAACAGCAGATGGTCAAGATTTTGCTAAATTTGCAAAACAAGATTATAGATATGATGCAGAAAAAGCAAAATCACTTTGGGAAGAGGGACTTAAAGAAGTTGGATTGACTAACTTGACACTAAGTCTTGAGGCAGCAGCAGATTTGGCACCGGCTAAAACAACAGCTAATTATTTGCAAACATCTTATGAAAAAACTTTACCGGGCTTGACTATCAATCTCAAATTGGTTCCATTCCAACAGCGATTGAAAGATGCTCAAAATGGAACGTTTGATATGGTGCTTTCAGGTTGGGGAGGCGATTATGCAGAACCTTCAACGTTCCTTCAACTTTTTGTGACAGGTCAATCTTATAATGATGGTAAATTCTCTAGTGCAAAATACGATGCGGCTTTCAAAGCAGCCTCTACTGCGCCAGATGTTCTCGATCAATCGAAAACAGATGCTGACTATAAGAAGATTGAAGAAGCCCTTTTTGAAGGATCGTACATCAATCCAATTGACTTCCAAGCAAGTCCTGCACTAGTTAATCCTAATTTGAAGGGATTCCAGTTCCATTCAACAGGTTTAACATATGATCTAAAAGAAGCATACATTAAATAAAAAGAGGAAAAAAGCAATTTTAATATAATATAAAATTGCTTTTTTTAATGTAAAAATAATAAAAAAATAAATATATATAAAAATATCATTTTTCTTGACAAACTTAAATGAATCTGATAAAATTGCAAACATAGTAAATTTTCAGAAAATAAAAAAAGATATGAAAATTGTTAAAAATACTTACTTGATTGAAATAAAGTATAGTTCACTCAAAAAGAAAAGAACAAACGTAATATTTCACTTTACATTTTAGTTAATTTTAAGTATAATACCAATATATCAAATTTTCTGACAATTACATTACATAATTCACAGAAAAAAATATGAAAGAGGGAAATTTCATGAAAACTTGGAAAAAAGTAGGTTTAGGAACTGTAACGATCGCGTCTGTTGCTTTGCTCGCCGCTTGTGGTAGTTCATCATCATCTAGCTCTGAAAAAGGTCGTGCACCTCAATTAGCAATCCCAACTGACATCTCAACGCTCGATTCTACAATGGCAACTGATACCTATTCAAATATATTTATCGGTAACACTGAAGAAGGAGCTACTCGTGTTGCGGCTAATGGAAAAGCGGAACCAGCGCTTGCTGAAAGCGTTGAATCATCTTCTGATGGCCTTACATATACAATTAAACTTCGTTCTGGTCTTAAATGGTCAAACGGTGATGCATTGACAGCAAAAGATTTTGTCTATGCATGGCAACGTGCAGTTAATCCTGCAACTGGATCACAATATGCATACCTTCTTGCAAACATCAAAGGTGCTAACGAAATTATGGCTGGTAAAGCAGCACCAAGCACTTTGGGTGTCGAAAAAGTTTCAGATACAGAATTAAAAGTAACGTTGACTCAACCGACACCTTACTTCGAATATCTCCTTGCTGAATCAGTTTATTACCCATTGAATCAAACATTCGTTGAAAAATACGGTAAATCATACGGAACTTCTTCAGAAAAAACGCTTTATTCTGGCCCATTCGTATTTAAAGGTAAAGGTTGGACAGGGACTAACGAATCATTCGAACTCGTAAAAAATGATAACTACTATGACAAGAAGAATGTAAAATCTGATGAAATCAGTTACCAAGTAGTTAAGAAACCTGAAACAGCTGTTCAACTCTTTAAACAAGGAAAACTTGACCAAGCTTCACTTGGTACGCCAGACCTCTACAATGCTAACAAAGGTTACACGAAAAATGCAAAACTTGTAGATCTTAAAGAAGCAACAACTGACTATATTCAATACAACCAGACAGGTAAAGGAACTTCAAGCGCAGTAGCAGCTAAGGCTTTACAAAACAAAAACATTCGTACTGCTTTAAATCTTGCAACAGACCGGGCAACAATTGTTGCTCAAACCACTGCAGGTTCTAAAGTAGCAACAGGTTTGACGCCTGCTGGTATGGCTCGTACGTCTGACGGTACTGACTTTGCAGAATATGCAAAACAACCTTATACATACGATGCAACTAAAGCAAAAGAATATTGGGAAAAAGGTCTGAAAGAAATTGGGGAAACTAAAGTTACCTTGACTTACGAAACAGACGCTGACTCAGTTACTGCTAAGCAAATGGCTGACTTCCTTCAAACATCACTTTCTAAAGCTCTTCCAGGCTTGACAATCAATGAAAAGATTGTTCCATTCCAACAACGTTTGAAAGACTCTCAAAATCATCAATTTGATATGGTCAATACACTTTGGGGTGGCGACTACGCTGAACCATCAACATTCCTTGCTCTCTTCACTGAAGGCTCTGGTTACAACGATGGTGGATTTGTCAACAAAGCCTACCAAGCAGCAATGACTAAAGCTTCAACACTTCCTAATGTAACAAACGATGATGCACGTAACGCAGATTATAAAGATGCTGAACAAGCCCTTTATGATGAAGCTAGCATCAATCCAATTTACTTCCGTACAACACCTGCACTTCGTAATCCTAACATGGTTGGCTTAGCCTTCCACGGAACTGGACTTTCATACGATCTCAAGAGCGTTTATATTAAGTAATAAGTTGAAATTAGAGTAAATGAAAAAGTAAGGGCCCCCTTGGCACCTACTTTTTCGTGTTTTATAATAGGAAAGAATAACATATGTTAGCTAAATACATTTTAAAGCGTATCGGTCTGATGCTGCTTACATTGTTCCTTGTCATTACTGCAACATTTTTCTTAATGCAAATAATGCCCGGAACACCATTCCACAATCCAAAGTTATCTCCTCAACAGCTTCAATCATTAATGGTAGCTTATGGGCTCGATAAACCACTCTGGTATCAATACCTTATCTATTTAGGACATGCATTCACTGGTAATTTTGGGACATCATTTACTTATACTAACCAACCTGTTAGTATGATGATTGCTCAACGTTTACCTGTTTCTGCAGAACTTGGTCTCCAAGCGATGATCATTGCCCTTATTTTTGGTACAATCTTCGGCGTACTTTCAGCACGTTACAGAAATACTTGGATTGATGGCCTCTTGAGTGTTATTTCGACATTTGCCTTCTCTGTACCTTCATTCGTTGTAGGGACTCTGCTTTTGCTTGTCTTTGGTTACGTAATGCAAGTATTGCCAGTAACTGGTTGGGATGGCTTTGCAACGGGCACATCAATAATGCCATCCATAGCCCTGTCGTTATCATCAATGGCACAAGTTACAGCATTTGTCAGGTCGGAAATGATTGAATCATTAAGTTCAGATTACATTCTTTTGGCTCGCGCTAAAGGTTTGTCAGATAAAGAAGTCCTTTGGAAACATGCGCTTCGTAACTCATTGATTCCTATGTTGACCTTGATTGGACCAATGACTGCTGGTTTGTTGACTGGTTCAGTACTTATCGAAACAATCTTCAGTATCCCAGGTATTGGACAACAGTTTGTTAATTCAATTCCATCTAAAGACTTCCCTGTTATTATGGGGACAACAATTGTATATGCGTTAATGTTGATGGTCATGATTTTGATTACCGATATTATCACGGCATTTGTTGACCCACGTGTTCGTTTAGACTAGGAAGGAGAGTAAAATAATGGAAAATGTAAATAAAAAGTTCACTCTCGTGGGAACGACAGATTCTCATGACATGGAATTGATTTCAAAACCTGCACTTACTTTCTGGCAAGATGCTTGGCGTCGTTTCAAAAAGAATAAAATTGCGGTCGTAGCAATGGTTGTGGTTTTTGCAACATTAATTTTCGCAGTTCTTTCAACAATTTTTGTGCCACAAAGTGCTGCAAACAACTTTAATCCTGATCAGGTCCAAGTTTATAAAAACTTACCTCCTAAATTAGGCAACTTAAATATTCCTGGTTGGAATGGCGATTTCACAACTCCTGGGAATACACTTTCTTCAAATGTCTATCAAGATCAAAAAGTTCCTGAAGGAACTTCGTACATTCTTGGTACTGATAATTTGGGACGCTCGTTAGCAAAACGTACGATTGTTGGTCTCCGTATCTCGCTATTAATTGCTTTCGCTGCCATTTTGTTTGATATTTTCATTGGGATTACTTATGGGTTGATTTCAGGCTGGGTCGGCGGTCGCGTCGATAATGTCATGCAACGTATTATCGAAATCATTTCATCAATTCCTTATCTTGTCATTGTAACAATGCTTGGTATGCTATTTGGTCAAGGGGTTACTTCAATTATTTTAGCAATCGGAATGTTCATTTGGACAGGGATTGCACGGCAAGTTCGTAATTTGACATTGAGTTGGAAAGAACGTGAATTTATTTTAGCCTCACGGACACTTGGTGAATCAACTTTCCGTATTATGATTCGTCACTTGCTTCCAAATATGTTAGGTGTTATTATCGTACAAATCATGTTCGATATTCCTTCAGTAATTTTCGCTGAAGCAACCTTATCAGCGATTAACCTTGGTGTTAAACCACCAACATCTTCACTTGGTTCATTGATTTCTGACGGTATCAGCAGTTTGCAATTCTATCCATATCAACTTGCGGTACCAGCTGTTGTCTTGTGTCTCTTGTCACTTTCATTCTTCTTGTTTGGTTATGGCTTGCGTGATGCATTTGACCCTAAATCTAGCGAGGATTAAAAATGTCTGAAAAAATATTAGAAGTAAAAAATTTACACGTTAACTTTAAAACTTACGCTGGAAAAGTAAAGGCAATCCGTAATGTCAATTTTGACCTTGAAAAAGGTCAAACGCTTGCTATCGTAGGTGAATCTGGCTCAGGTAAGTCAGTAACAACAAAAACATTGATGGGCTTGAATGCAAGCAATGCTGAAATTCCAGAAGGTGAATTACTTTATAAAGGTAATGACTTATTGAAACTTTCTGAAAATGAATGGCAAAAATTACGTGGGAATGAAATCTCAATGATCTTCCAAGATCCAATGACTTCTCTTGACCCAACGATGAAAATTGGGAAGCAAATTGCTGAACCATTAATGAAACACAGAGGCATGAAGAAGAAAGAAGCGCTTGCACGTGCTTTAGATTTGATGAAACAAGTTGGAATTCCAGCTGCCGAACAACACATCAATGACTATCCACATCAATGGTCAGGCGGAATGCGCCAACGTGCTGTTATTGCGATTGCACTTGCTGCAGACCCTGAAATTCTAATTGCTGATGAACCAACTACTGCCCTTGACGTTACAATTCAAGCGCAAATCATGCACATGATGGCAGAATTGCAAGAACGTATTTCATCATCAATTATCTTTATTACACATGACCTGGGAGTCGTTGCAGGTTTTGCTCATAAAGTTGCTGTTATGTATGCTGGCGAAATTGTTGAGTATGGTACTGTTGAAGAGATCTTCTACAACCCACAACATCCCTACACTTGGGGACTTTTGGATTCCATGCCTACGGTTGATACTAGTGTTGATCGTTTGGTATCGATTCCAGGTACACCTCCAGATTTGTTGAATCCTCCAAAAGGCGATGCCTTTGCAGCTCGTAACAAATTTGCTCTCGATATAGATTTTGAAGAAGAACCACCATTCTTTGAAGTCTCTCCTACTCACTTTGCGAAAACATGGTTGCTCGATCCTCGTGCACCTAAAGTTGAACCATCTGATAATATTAAGGCACGTTGGGCACGCTGGGCCAAAATGTCTGCGAAGGGAGACGTCGAATAATGACTGAAGAAAAGAAAAAACTCGTTGAGTTGAAGAATTTAAATCTTGTTTTCAATAAAGGAAAACGGAATGCAAACAAGGCTATTAATAACGTCTCATTTGATATTTATGAAGGTGAAACTTTTGGTCTTGTTGGTGAATCTGGCTCAGGTAAAACAACTATTGGTCGTGCGATTTTGAAATTGTATGATAAAGATATTGAATCTGGTGAGATATTGTTTAACGGAGTTGATGTTCGTAATCTTAAAGGCGAGGAATTGAAAAAATTCCGTTCTCAAGCCCAAATGATTTTCCAAGATCCACAAGCTTCGTTAAATGGCCGGATGCGTGTCAAAGATGTTGTCGCGGAAGGGATTGATGTTAATCATTTAGCAAAAGATGAGGATGACCGGACGAAACAAGTTGAACGTCTTTTGAAACTCGTAGGTTTGAATCATGACCATTTGACACGTTACCCACACGAATTTTCTGGTGGTCAACGTCAACGTATCGGTATTGCTCGTGCCCTTGCGGTTAAACCTAAATTTATTGTTGCCGATGAACCAATTTCTGCCCTTGACGTTTCGATTCAAGCCCAAGTTGTTAATTTGTTGAAAGATATTCAATCTAACAATGGCTTAACTTATTTGTTCATCGCCCATGATTTATCAATGGTAAAATACATTTCGGATCGTATTGGTGTCATGCACTGGGGTAAAATTTTGGAAATTGGAACTTCTGAACAAGTTTACAATCATCCAATCCATCCTTACACTAAATCATTGTTGAGTTCTATTCCTTCACCTGATCCTATTTCAGAACGTCAACGTACGCCAATCGTATATGATCCAACGGCTGAAACTGATGGGCAAGATCGTGAAATGCATGAAATTACACCAGGACATTTTGTTTTTGCAACAGAAGCAGAAGCTGAAGAATATAAGAAAACAGCAACTTTATAATTGAATCAATCGTGCTAAAAATGGCACATGAATTATGAGAACTTATCATCAAATGCTAAGTTCTTTTTCATTTTAAAGAACTTATTTTTTGTTATAATGAAATCGGATCCAATAATTAAAAAAATTACTGAAAGCGAGAATTAAATGAAAAAATTCTTAGTTCTTTATACTGCAGATCTCTCTGCTGAACCTCAGTTTGGTGAACTTTCACCAGAAGATATCGAAAAAATGAACAAAGCTTGGATGGATTGGGCTGAAAAAGCGGGTGACCATTTGGTTGATTTTGGAAATCCAACAGTTGCTGTGGCTGGCACTGCTCCAGGCGTGGGTGGTTATTCAATTTTGCAAGCCGAAAAAGTTGAAGACTTGGCTGAACTTGTTGAAGCTCACCCACATAAACAAATGGGCGGGAACCTCGATCTCTATGAAATTGTTACGCCACCAGGAATGTAATTTAGACTGGTCAAAAATTTCTGCACACTGCAGGGATTTTTTTATTTTCTCTGGTCTTATCAGTGTTGACAGATATCCCTACTGTATTATTATCACAGAATTTGCTATAATTAAAAGAACTTACTTTTCAGAGGAAACCAATGTAATACTTAATTTGATGTAGTTAAAATGAATAAAATTTAAGAGAGATAATAATTAAATGAGTAGAGAAGAAGAAATAAAAAAACGTCGTACGTTTGCGATTATAAGTCACCCGGATGCTGGTAAAACAACGATTACAGAGCAGTTACTAAAATTTGGTGGTGCCATTCGTGAGGCAGGTACGGTTAAAGCTCGTAAAACTGGGAACTTTGCTAAATCTGACTGGATGGATATTGAAAAAGAACGTGGAATTTCTGTTACATCGTCAGTCATGCAATTTGACTATGCAGGTAAAAGGGTCAATATTTTGGACACACCAGGGCATGAGGATTTCTCAGAGGATACCTATCGAACACTGATGGCTGTTGATGCTGCTGTAATGGTTATTGACTCAGCAAAAGGTATTGAAGCACAAACGAAAAAATTGTTCCAAGTTGTAAAGCACCGTAATATACCTGTTTTTACTTTCATAAATAAACTTGACCGTGATGGACGCGAACCTCTTGATTTACTAAGTGAATTGGAAGAAGTTCTAGGAATTGATTCTGTCCCAATGAATTGGCCAATCGGGATGGGGAAAAATTTCCAAGGGTTGTATGATTTTACAAATGACCGTGTGGAAGTCTATCAACCTACAGATGGGGAACGCTTTGTTGGCTTGTCAGAAGTGACAGCGGGGAATCACACACTTGCGAATAATCCATTCTACACACAAGCGGTTGAAGATGCTGAATTGTTAGCAGATGCGGGGAATCAATTTGATGAAGAAAAAGTTATTTCTGGTCAGTTAACACCTGTTTACTTTGGGTCAGCACTGACAAGTTTTGGGGTTCAAACTTTCTTGGAATCATTTCTTGAATATGCCCCAGAACCACATTCACATAAAACGGTTGATGATGAAGAAATTGAGCCACTTAACCCAGATTTTTCAGGCTTTGTCTTTAAAATTCAAGCCAATATGGATCCTCGTCACCGTGACCGAATTGCTTTTGTCCGGATTGTTTCTGGTGAATTTGAACGCGGAATGAGTGTAAACCTTGTTCGAACGGGCAAACAGGCAAAGCTTGCTAATGTTACTCAGTTTATGGCGGATAGTCGGGAAAATGTCCAAAATGCAGTAGCTGGAGATATTATTGGGGTGTATGATACAGGAACTTATCAAGTTGGAGATACAATGACGACTGGTAAACTCAAAAAAGCATTTGAACCTTTGCCAACATTTACACCTGAATTATTTATGCGAGTTCAAGCCAAAAATGTTATGAAGCAAAAATCATTCCATAAAGGTATCGAACAATTGGTACAAGAAGGTGCCATTCAGCTATATACAAATTTTACAACGGGGGATATTATGCTTGGTGCCGTTGGTCAATTGCAATTTGAAGTATTCAAAGACCGGATGGAACGGGAATATAATGCAGATATTATTATGACACCAATGGGCAAAAAGACGGTTCGTTGGATTAACCCAGAGCAATTAGATGAAAAAATGTCTTCATCACGTAATATTTTGGCACGAGATCGATTTGATCACCCGCTCTTCTTATTTGAAAACGACTTTGCTTTGCGCTGGTTTAAAGATAAATATCCTGATGTTGAATTAAAAGAAGAATTTTCGGTATAAAAATTATAAAATCTGTCATTTTGGACAGATTTTTTTGTCAAGAAAGCCCTTTGAAAAATTTTCAAGAAAATAAATGGTGTAAGTAATCATTATGTGGTATAATAGATAAGTTACATCAGGCGAGTTGATTCATAAAAAAGTTGTCGCCTGTAATAGAGCTTCGTACTCTGTAATAATATGATTGTCGGAAGACAAAATTTAGAAAACTATAGGTGAATATTTGAAATTCAACGAACTTGGTCTCTCAGAAGGCCTTCTTGCAGAATTAACAGCAATTGGCTACGAAAAACCAACTCCAATTCAAGAGCAAACAATTAAACTTGCCCTTGATGGTAAAGATGTACTCGGACAAGCACAAACAGGGACTGGTAAAACAGCCGCGTTTGGTTTGCCAACAATTGAAAAAATCGATAATAATGGTGGCTTACAAGCTCTTGTCATTGCACCAACTCGTGAACTTGCTGTTCAAAACCAAGAGGAATTATTCCGTTTTGGTAAATATAAAGGCTTGAAAGTCCGCACAGTATATGGTGGTTCAAGCATTGAAAAACAAATTAAAGCACTCAAATCAGGTGTCCATATTGTTGTTGGTACACCAGGTCGTTTGGTGGACTTGATTAAACGTAAAGCATTGAAATTGGATACCATTGAAACATTGATTCTTGATGAAGCTGATGAAATGCTTAATATGGGATTCCTTGAAGATATTGAATTCATTATCGGAAGTACACCAAGTACACGTCAAACATTACTTTTCTCAGCAACCATGCCAAATGACATCAAAAAAATTGGTGTTAAATTCATGCATGATCCACAACAAATCAAAGTAGCAGCGAAAGAAATGACCGCTGATAACATTGATCAATATTATATCAAAGCGAAAGAATTTGAAAAATTTGATATTTTGACTCGTTTACTTGATGTAGAACGTCCCGAACTTGCAATTGTTTTTGGACGTACAAAACGTCGTGTTGACGAATTGATTCGTGGACTTAAACTTCGGGGTTACCGCGCTGAAGGAATGCATGGTGACTTGGATCAAAACAAACGTTTGGCCGTTTTGCGTGATTTCAAAGCAGGGCATATTGATGTCTTAGTCGCAACAGACGTTGCAGCGCGTGGACTTGATGTATCTGGTGTGACGCACGTTTACAATTACGACATTACTCAAGATCAAGAAAGCTACGTTCACCGTATTGGACGTACAGGTCGTGCTGGTAACAAAGGTCGTTCAACAACCTTTGTTTCTTATAATGAAATGGGTTACCTCCGTGCCATCGAGAACATGACTAAAAAGCCTATGAAAGGCATTAAACCACCAACTAAAGATGAAGCCTACAAAGCCTCTCTTGGTGTTGCTATGGATGAAGTCATGCGTGATCTAGACATAGCTTCAAATGCAGATGCACAAACTAAGTTGCACAAATTTGATAAACAAGCTGAAAAATTACTTGAACAATTTGATGCCATGGAATTGGTTGATCTACTCTTACAAAGTCGTGTAAAAGATCCTGATAATCAAGAAGAAGTTAAAATTTCTGCTGAACGTCCATTGCCATTTAACGGTGAAGATGGCCGAGGTAAAAAACCACGTGCAGGACATCGTAATCGCGATAAGAAAGATCGCAAATGGCGTGATCGCGATGACGATAACCGTGGTGGATATCGTGGCAATCGTGATAAAGATGGTAAAGGTGATCGTAAACCTTGGAATCGTGACCGTGATAAAGATCGTGGCGGATACAAAGGAAAACGTGAAGACCGTAAATTTGACAACAAAAACTCAAATAAAAAACCACGTAAATCAACAGGAACTGAAAAGAGTGCTGGTTTTGTGATGCGCAACCGTGGAGATAAATAATTCACAAGTCTCCATTTCCATTCTCGCTAAGCGCCCAAAGGTGTAAGGCGAATGGGAATCATTTGTATTGGTGAAGATGAATTCATTTTTATTAAAATCTGTCAGTGATGACAGATTTTTTTGATAAAAACATGTTATAATAGTTTTAATAGAAATGCCAGAATACCTTATTCTACTTGAATAGGGACAATTAGAAAAAGAGAATTTATATATGACAAATAAAAATTTTAAATCCGGCTTTGTGGCTATTTTAGGTCGTCCAAATGTTGGCAAATCAACCTTTATGAATCATGTCATGGGGCAAAAAATTGCCATCATGTCGGATAAGCCTCAAACTACGAGAAATAAAATTCAAGGAATCTATACAACTGAAAATGAACAAATTGTGTTCATTGACACTCCGGGAATTCACAAGCCGCACAATGCATTAGGTGACTTTATGGTTCAATCAGCATATTCGACACTTCGTGAATGTGATGTCGTTCTGTTCATGGTTGCCGCAGATGAGCCTCGGTCAACCGGTGAAAATATGATTATTGAACGCTTGAAAACAGCAGAAGTTCCAGTTATTCTGGTGGTCAATAAAATTGATAAAATACATCCAGACCGATTGTTTGAAATCATCACTGATTATACTTCACAAATGGATTTTGCAGAAGTTGTACCAATTTCAGCTTTAGCTGGAAATAATACGGAAACATTACTTCAAACTCTATCTGATAAGTTGTCGGTAGGACCACAATACTTCCCAGAAGACCAAATCACTGATCACCCAGAACGTTTTTTGGTTTCAGAAATGATCCGTGAAAAAATCTTGCTCTTAACGAGAGAAGAAGTTCCACATAGCATTGCTGTCATTACTGACAAGATGTCTCGCGATGAAGAAACTGGAAAAATTCACATCATGGCAACCATTATTGTTGAACGGAAGTCTCAAAAAGGAATTGTTTTGGGTAAAGGTGGAGACATGATTCGTAAAATTGGAAAAATGGCTCGACGTGATATTGAAGTAATGCTGGGAGATAAAGTCTACCTTGAAACTTGGGTCAAAGTCAAGAATGATTGGCGTGATCGGAAAATGGATTTAGCCGATTTCGGTTATAAAAAAGACGATTATATGTAATAATGAATGGCGAGAAATCGTCATTTTTTAATTTTTATGAAAAAATTGTTTTTTGCAAATTTACTGAACTTTCCACACAAATATATGTTTTCTGTAATCTTTTGTGATATAATAGGAGAATTAAATCTTATTTGAGGAGCTTATAATAAATGTGTGGTTTTTTATTTATGGGAGTAGCAGATCTTGCTGACGAGGAGGTCATTGAAAGTTTGGAATTGATTCAACACCGGGGACCCGATGATGCTCAATTCGTTCGTGACGCGCTAGGAAATGACTTTTGTTTTCAACGCTTATCAATTATGGATCTTTCTGTTTTAGGGCGCCAGCCCTTTGAGTTAAACGGCAAACGACTGATGTGTAATGGCGAGGTCTATAACTTTACTCAATTGCGCAAATTTCTTGAAACTAAAGGTTACCATTTCACCGGAAATTCTGACTGCGAGGTTCTTATTCCTTTATTTGAAACACAAGGCATCGAAAATATGGTTAAAATGTTAGATGCCGAATTTGCATTGATTTTGGTTGATGAAAATACCAACGAAGTTTTTGCTGCGCGTGACCCTTTTGGAATTCGCCCACTTTTTTATGGATATGCCAAGAAAACTGGTAAGATTTGTTTTGCATCGGAAGCTAAGGCCCTGATTAAAAATTGTCACGATGTTGCCCCATTTCCACCAGGCTATTATTACGCTGCAGGTGAATTTCATCTGTACCACGATATCTCAAAAGTTGATGTTATCGTCGAAGAGCCTTTGGCTGAAATTTCAGGGCATATTCGTCGCAAATTGGAACGTGCGGTAAAAAAACGCCTCCATGCTGATGCTCCAATGGGGTATTTATTATCCGGAGGACTTGATAGTTCACTTGTTTGTGCAATTGCTGCCCGTGAATTGGAACAGCCCATTAAAACCTTCGCAATAGGAATGGAGACTGATCCAATTGATTTAAAATATGCTAAAGAAGTTGCTGATTTCCTAAAATCTGAACACACTGAAGTTATTATGACAAAAGAGGACGTCTTGGAAAATTTGCGTGAAGTGATTTACCACCTCGAGACTTGGGATATTACCACCATCCGTGCATCAATTGGCATGTATATGATTTGTAAGTACATTCATGAAAACACTGAATTGAAAGTGTTAATGACTGGTGAAGTTTCTGACGAAATGTTCGGGTACAAATATACTGATTTCGCCCCATCAGCATCGGAATTTCAAATGGAAGCTGCAAAGCGGGTTCGTGAGCTCTACATGTATGACGTTTTACGAGCCGACCGGTGCCTCGCTGCTAACTCACTTGAGGCACGTGTGCCATTTGCTGACTTAGACTTTGCCAAATATGTCATGTCAATCAATCCTGAACGTAAGCTCAACACCTATAACAAAGGAAAATACCTACTCCGTCATGCTTTTGAAGGAACGGAACTTTTACCAGATGAAATCCTATTCCGTGAAAAAGCTGCCTTCTCTGATGCTGTAGGACATTCTATGGTTGATTATTTGAAAGCATATGCTGAAGAAAAATATTCAGATGAAGATTTAGCTCAAGCTCCTATTAAATACCCTACACATACACCATTTACCAAGGAATCTCTCATGTACCGAGATATATTTGAAGAATTTTATCCTGGTTATGATGGATGGATCAAGGATTTCTGGATGCCGAATAAAGCTTGGGTGGGCGAAGAAGTCAATGATCCATCAGCGCGAGTCCTTTCAAATTATGGCGAATCGGGAAAATAACAGGTGTTTTTGTTCGATGTATTGAATTGGAATAGTAAATTTCACGATTACTCAGCTCATTCTTTTCTAAAATATGTTAAAATTAATCTGTCAGTGCTGATCATCTCAAAAATTTTGGAGTCAGTAGTGATGGATTTTATTTATTGAAAAATAGAAAAAATGGAGGGAAGATGCCAGAATTACCAGAAGTCGAAACTGTCAGGAGAGGACTTTCACAACAAATCATTGGACAAAAAATTGTTAAAATTGAGTCGAGTTATCCTAGAATGATTTTGACGGGATTGACTGAATTACAAGAGCAATTGACAAATAAGGTCATTACTGGTATCTCAAGACGTGGGAAATATCTCATTTTTGAATTCGATGCACCATATCGTTTAATTTCACATCTCCGTATGGAGGGGAAGTACCGCTTAGAAAAAGGGGGTACTCAACCGCTTAAACATGACCATATTTTCGTATCGCTGGCTTCAAATCAAGGAAGCGGTGAACATCCGGATCAAATACTAGTCTATGCAGACGTACGAAAATTTGGGACTTGGGAACTGATTGGTGCAGATGCCCTTTCAACTTATTTTAAACAAAAAAAGATTGGCCCCGAACCTACCCCGATGGATTTTGATGAATCGCTTTTTGCAGAAAAATTAAATCATTCGGCAAAAAAAATAAAACCTTATTTACTTGAACAAACACTTGTTGCAGGATTGGGAAATATCTATGTCGATGAAGTTTTATTTCAGGCAAAAATTCATCCCGAAACAATTTCGTCAGAACTGACGACAAAACAAATTCATCTATTGCATGATACGATCATTGAAATCTTGCAAAAAGCGACTAATTTGGGAGGATCCAGTATTCGAACCTACAAAAATTCTTTTGGTAAACAAGGGGAAATGCAAAAAGAATTGAAAGTTTATGGCAAAAAAGGGGAAAAATGTCCAAACTGTAATCATCTCATTGAGAAAATAAAGGTAGCTGGTCGTGGTACACACTATTGCCCAAACTGTCAAAAAATATAGTCAAAAAAAATAAAACTTCCTGTTACAATTCGAATTTATTTTCGTATAAAAAAATAGGAGGAAAAAAAGTAAAAAGACTTATCAAAATTATAGAAAAATGCTATAATTAATTATAAATAAAAATAACGGAGAACAAATTTGGCAACAAAGAAAAAAACTAATTTTGACGATATTACCAAAAAATATGGTGAAGCAAGAGATAAAGCATTGAACGATGCACTAGCTTTAATTGAAAAGGATTTTGGTAAAGGTTCGCTTATGCGTCTTGGTGAAGCGGCAAATCAAAAGGTGCAGGTTATGAGTTCGGGCTCTCTTGCCCTTGATATCGCACTTGGTGCGGGTGGATATCCTAAAGGTCGTATTGTTGAGATCTATGGTCCAGAATCATCTGGTAAAACCACTGTGGCCCTTCATGCAGTAGCCTCGGTTCAAAAAGATGGTGGGATTGCTGCCTATATTGACGCTGAAAATGCACTTGATCCAGAATATGCCAAAGCACTTGGCGTTAATATTGATGAGCTTCTACTCAGCCAACCAGATTATGGTGAACAAGGGTTACAAATTGCAGAACGCTTGATTCAATCAGGTGCTGTTGACCTCGTTGTTATTGACTCTGTTGCTGCATTGGTACCAAAAGCTGAAATTGACGGTGAAATTGGTGATAGTTCAGTTGGTTTGCAGGCCCGTATGATGTCACAAGCCATGCGTAAATTGGCTGGTCACATTAATAAAACAAAAACAACAGCAATTTTTATCAATCAGTTACGTGAAAAAGTTGGGGTCATGTTTGGTTCGCCTGAAACAACACCTGGTGGACGTGCGCTTAAGTTTTATGCTTCTGTTCGTCTTGATGTCCGTGGTTCTACTAAAATTGATGAAGGAACAGGTGATAATAAAGTTTCAATCGGTAAGGAAACAAAAATTAAAGTCGTTAAAAACAAGGTTGCTCCACCTTTCAAAACAGCTTTTGTCGATATTATGTTTGGTGAGGGAATTTCCAAAACAGGAGAACTGCTTAAAATTGCTGTTGACGAAGGCTACATAAAAAAATCAGGAGCTTGGTTTGCATATAATGATGAAAAAATTGGGCAAGGGGCGGAAAAAGCAAAAGCCTATCTTGCTGAACATCCAGACGTATTTGATGAATTGGACAAGAAAATTCGTTTGGCGCATGGCCTAATTAAATCTGAGGATGAAACAGTAGTTGAACCTGAGAAAGCAAAAAAATCGGCCAAAGCTGCTGTTGTAAAGGAAAAAAATATCGAAAATTCCGATTCTCAAGAAATTGAATTGGACTTAGAATAATTAATAATAGAAAATAGAGATTTTTTAAAATCTCTATTTTTAGTTATTGACAGTTTGGTATGATTGGTCTATAATTTTCTCAAGTCTCAATATCAGGAGGTGTAGATGTCCAAAAATGTCAAAAAAATTATCCGGTGGGGACTACCACTTTATGCCCTTTTATCACTTCTCTCTCTAGTGATCTATATATCATTTCACACAATTTTTTACCAAATTAATTGGAATAAGTATGCGAGTGATGGAAATTACTACATCAAAGTTCAAAAAATAATGCAAGGAGGATTATTGAGACTCAGCGGCAACCAAAATACTGTTCAATCCCCTTTTCTAATCAGTCTTTTGATTCTAGGAATTTTGTTAAGTATCGTAATATTTGTCATTACTTACACCACTTTTTATGCACGAACCTTTCTGCCATTAGTGACATGCGTTGCCTATTTAATTCCATTGGTCACAAATTTAGGGACGAATCTTTTGATGACGTTCATTCTGGCTTATCTTTTGATTTTTTTATCCAGTTTTTTGACGTCTGCTTCATTAAAAAGCCTTTATTAGTAAAAAAAACACTCGACTTGGTCAGGTGTTTTTTGATGGTCTAAATTTGGCGATAATGCCAAATGCAAAAATCCAAATGAGCGAACCAATTGCTGGGATAATCGTATCGCTGAAGAAAAAGAGGGAGACAAAGATTAGCGCGAATGCTAGAATCGTTATGGGAACTAGTACTTTTGCCCACGGTGTTACAAAACCATGAGGATCAAAATCACTCGATTTACGGAATTTTAAATAAGTGATCAAAGAGATAATGTAGACGACAAGGAATAGGTTAGTTGCGACACTAGTAATGAAAACAAAACCGTTTGATATACCCGGAATCATTGAAATAAATGGTGTAAAAAAGATTAATCCTGACGTAAATAGCAAGGCTTTAATTGGGATACCAGAACGGGACATTTTTGTAAAAGGAATCAAAATTTTATCGCCGTTAATTTTTGACAGGGCATAGAGATTACGAGTCGTTGAAAATAAGGCAGAATTTAATGCGGATGCAGCTGAGGTCAAAACCACAAAATTAACCAACGTTGCTGCCCATTTAATTCCAATCAATTGAAAAATCATAACAAAAGGAGATTGATCAGCTGGAATGTCTTGCCAACGATAAATGCACATGATTGCTACCAATGCACCAATATAGAACAAAATAATTCGAAGAGGAATCTGATTAATTGCTAACTTAAGTGTTTTTCGAGGTTCTTCCGTTTCAGCGGCAGTCATCCCAATAAATTCCATCGCTACGAAAGCAAACATTACCATTTGGAAGCTTTCAAAGAACTTGGATACTCCATTGGGAAAGAATTTAAAACCGTCGGTTATATTTTGGAAACCAACCGATACACCGCCTGATTGGAAATTTGTTAACATCAAAATTAAAGCTGTTAAAATCATCCCGACGATGGCAACAATTTTTATCATGCCAAACCAAAACTCAGTTTCTCCGAAAAACTTGGCATTAAGAGTGTTGAGTGCGGTCAATAAAGCTAAGACGAATATTTCACTGAGCCAGATTGGAAATTGTGGTAGCCAAAAGTGAATATAAGAACCAATCGCCGTTAATTCGGCCATCGCTGTAAAGATAACGACAAGCCAGTAGGTCCACGAAATAAAATACCCCGTCTTATCGCCAAGGTAACGAGAAACAAAATTCAAGAACGAATGTTGCTCAGGGTCTATGTAGAGCATCTCTCCAATCGTTCGTAAAAGGATAAACATTAAAGCGCCAATGATGAGATAAACCAGAAGAATCGAGGGCCCAGTTAAACTTATTGATTTACCAGCGCCAAGGAATAAGCCAGTTCCAATTGTTCCTGCTATGGCAATCAGTTGAACATGTCTATTTTTTAAACCGCGTTGTGAGGGTGTTTCAGTGTTTTTCATAATAAGACCTATTATACAACTTTTCAATATAAAATGTATACTCTCTCTATAATTTTTCAAATAAATAAAAATATTCTAATAATAAAATAATAATTATCTTATGCATTGTGTCTGAACTTAGAATAACTTCCAAAACAAATGGTCCAGATTATAGCACCAAGAGCAGGAAATAGGGTGTCTGTATGTAAGAAAAGAGAAATAAAAACGACGGTAAAAATCAGCAGAACGAAGGGAACCGTGATTTTTGCTTGTGGTGTAATAAACCCATCAGGAATAAAGTCCTCAGATTTTCGATAGTTAAAAAAAGTATATAAATGGATAAAATAGACAATCAAAAAGAGATTAGTGGTACAAGAAGCAGCAAAATCAAAGGCATTCTGAATTTGAGGAATTAGCGTTAATACGGGGGCAAATAAGGAAAGTCCTCCAACCAAAAAGAGTGCATTTAGCGGAATTCCATGCGTTGATAATTTTGTAAATGCAGTTAACTTGCCACGGTCATGTTGTTTGGACAGGGCATACATATTTCGAGTGGCAGAAAAGAGTGAACTATTCAAGGCTGATCCTGCAGAAGTGAGGACCACAAAATTAATTAATGCTGCTGCCCATTTAATGCCAATTAATTGAAATACCATCACAAATGGGGATTTATCAGCAGGAATATGTTGCCAGTCAAAAATAGTCATGATGGACAATAAAGCACCCACGTAAAAAATGAGTATCCGAATTGGGATTTGATTGATTGCTTTGGGAATCGTTTTTTGTGGATTTTCAGTCTCAGCTGCGGTCATGCCAATAAATTCCATTGAGGTAAATGCAAACATAACCATTTGGAGGGCACTGACCCAATTCATGATTCCTTTAGGAAATAAAGAAAAACCGTTGGTAATATTTGAAATTGAAACCGAACCTTGATAAGTTTGACCTTGAATAAGCGAAGAATAAGAGAAGTGACCAAAAAGCAAAAAAACAGCTGTTCCAATCATTCCCAAAATGGCTGCAACTTTTATGATAGCAAACCAAAATTCTGTTTCACCAAAAAATCGAGCATTCAGGGTGTTGAGACCAAAGAGGAGGGCTAGTGCTACAATTTCAATGAGCCATAGAGGGACACTAGGCAACCAGAACTGAATATAGGTTCCAATTGCAGTGAGCTCAGAAACACAAACAAAAACTAAGACAAGCCAGTAAGTCCATTGCACAAAATAACCTGCACGTGATCCAACATATTTTGTTGTAAAGTTGAGGAAAGAGTGTTGCGTTGGATCTTGATATAGTAATTCACCGATGGTACGCAGGAATATGAACATGGCAATTCCGACGATGATGTAAGAGAAAATAATAGATGGCCCTATCATTTCTATTGTTTTGCCTGCACCTAGAAAGAGTCCCGTCCCAATCGTACCAGCGATAGCGATTAATTGAATGTGCCGGTTTTTTAGTCCCAATTTAGGCTGTTCGGCCAAATCTTCATTTTTCATGATTTTTCTCCTTTGAATAATTACGTGGTCAATAATGTAATATTATATATAATTTAAAAAATATGTATTCTATTTTAGACTAATTTTGGTGAGCTTGCAAGAATAAGCTCGATTGTTAAACTTTTTAGTTTTTGATATAATTAATGATATGTTAATCATCGATGAAAAATTACTTGCGCTTGATGAGCAGATAGACCAAATTGTTGCCGAATTCATTAATTTGCCTGAAGTTACAACTTATCGTCTTGCTAAAATTGAATTTAATAAGGACCATGAATTACAAGACAAGCTTCGACTTTTGAATGCACAAGCGGATTACATTCTTTATCGTCCCGAGCTCAAGCAATTGCAAAAAGAAATTATCACTAATGATAAAGTTTATGCTTTGAAATTAGCTGAAAATGATGTTCAAGTAGTTTTGTCAGAACTGACTGAACGTATTGCACGATCAATTTCTGATCATATTTATATTGATGAAAACTTACCATTGAAAGGAGGAAGTCGTCATGACAGACATCATCGAAAATAATAGTCCTTTAAAAACGACAGATATTCGTCCTTTGGAAGTACCTGGTCGGGTTCCAATCTATGTCTATTGCACATCCTTCAAGGGGACACGACAATTAAGCCGCTATGGCGATGTTGGTTATGTGAGTCAAAAAGGCCACTTTACTCTTGTTTATGTGGATGAAAAAGAACTCGAAGATAAAATTGAACAACTTAATCAACTCAAATTTGTTCGCAAAGTTATGCCAGGGCATATGAAAGAATTAAGTACAAACTTTCAAGAAACATTTGCGGAAACGAACCTTGAAATTAAGAATGAAATGGGATTATCTTAATAAAAAAACTGCCTTAGGCAGTTTTTTCTAGTTTTTCTATAAAGGTTTTTAAATTTTCAGCTTCAATGTGAGCTAAATGCAGTTCTTCACTTTCGGTAAGGACAATCCCTGAAGGCGTTTGAGTAAAATTATTTTCATAAAATTGGTGTAATGAATCTTTTAACACGTGTTTGCTGTAATCACGAAATACTTTGAATTCACTTGTTGATAGCCCAATTTCGGTTAGTATTTTTTTTCTTTCGCTGTTGTTATAGTCTAAAAGGCGCGAAACAGTAAGGTTATTTTGGAGTTGCAAAATAAATTTCCGACCAAATTTCCGTCCATATAAATTGACGGTAAAAAAATCTAAAGCGATTTTTTCAAGGCGATCCGAACACGCGTTTAAATACTCGACCGTTTTGGGATATTGAGCTTGGTCACGACAAGCCTTTGCAGCACTGAGATTAACTACAGGATATAGATACCAATCATTTCGGTCAAATTCGTCAAGGTTATCTAGCATTGGAGTAAAATAGAGATGAATTTCAAGCATAAATCGCTCAACTTTCTAATCATAATCACAAAGAAAATAATAACAAAATTTAAAATGGAACTCTAATCATATACAAAAAAAGCGAAGGAGACCTCGCTTTTATTTTTTCAAATGTCGTAAACAATCTAAGAAACGTACGACTTTGGATTTTGAAAAGCGATACTCAACTTGATTTTTTTCAAGGAAATCAAAGAAATCTCTCTTTCCTTGCGTGTTTTCTTCAACTTCAAGCTCAAGCTCAAAGTCAGTGTGACCTAAGTAGTCATTTTTGTCTAAAGCACAAAGTCCAATTGGTAGTTTTTGTTCGTAGCGAATTGTTGTTAAACTACCTATTACGGTGATTTCCGACACGTCAATGTCTCGTTCAATAAGCAAATCAAAGATTTCACTTAAATCGGTTTTCCCACAAGTTAAATCTTTTTCACCAAGCAGAAACTGTGCTTCATCAAGGGAGAGTGAAATGTTATATTCGATGTTGCCAATTTCTTGAGGCACTTTCAAAGTCATCTCAGCATCTCGGTCAAAAGTTCGAATACGAAGCGCTAATTTCTTTCTTCTTAATTTGTAATCAGGCGTGTCGAGATAGTGATTGGTTTGCCTGACGGGGGTAATGTGAGTAAAAAGCAGCTTTAATTGGTCATATTCGGCCAAACTGAGTAGCGATTTATACTCAATCTCCAGATTGGTACTCATTTATTTGATTGATGAATTTTGGTTTTATAATAAATTTATAAAAAAGAAAACATCTTTCCTTTCAGATATGGTAAAATTATTAATATAAATTAAATCTATTGTATCAAAAAAAAGGAAGAATTGGCAAGTTGCCATTATTAGGCGTGAATATGAGCTTTGATTGGGAAGATTTTCTTGACCCTTACGTGCAGACCGTCGGGGAACTAAAAATTAAACTGCGTGGTGTTCGTAAACAATATTTGAAAAAAGGAATCTATTCGCCCATTGAATTTGTTACTGGGCGTGTTAAGCGTCGTGATTCAATTTTAAAAAAAGCCCGCAAAAGAAGTTATACGCGTGATAATTTATCCGAAATGGAAGATATTGCTGGCATTCGGATCATGGTCCAATTTGTTGAGGATATTTGGGAAGTTTTGGATTTGTTGAAGAAACGCAATGACTTCAAGATTATTGAAGAACGCGATTATATTAATAATCAGAAAGTTTCAGGTTATCGGTCTTATCATGTGATCATTCAATATCCCATTGATACAATTGATGGTTTTAGAATTATTAACGCTGAAATTCAAATTCGCACATTGGCTATGAATTTCTGGGCAACAATTGAACATAGCTTGAATTATAAATACGGTGGGATGATTCCTGAAGATGTCAAAGTTCGATTGACAAATGCAGCGCGTGAGGCCGCGTCTATGGACCTCGAAATGTCAATCATTCGTGAAGAAATTCAAGAAGCTCAATTACTATTTGATAGCCCACAAGCACTTGCAGATTATAAAAAGGAACACGGAGAAGAAGATGAATTTTGGTAAAAAAATTTGGCTGATTGGCAATTCGAGTGAAAAATCGAAAAAAACCGTAAGTGCATTGAGAAAACTTCTACGTGCAGAACATTTTATTTTTGATGATATTAATCCTGAAATTGTTGTATCTGTTGGTGGAGACGGAACTCTTTTGCGTGCCATGCATATGTATGAGTATCAATTAGACAACGTTCGATTTTTAGGCGTTCATACTGGACACTTGGGGTTTTATACGGATTTCACAGACGATGACTTGTTTGATGTGGTTGACGCGCTACAAAAAGAAAATTCTAAAGAAGCTGTTCGATACCCATTAGTGAAAGTACAGGTCAATTTTGATGACGGCTATCAAATTGTTCGGCACGTTTTAAATGAGTCAACGATTCGTCGCGCGAGCAAAACGATGCTTGGCGATGTGAAAATCTCAGATTATCTTTTCGAACGTTTTCGTGGTGATGGTTTGTCCATTTCTACGCCAACGGGTTCAACGGCTTATAATAAATCAATTGGGGGAGCGGTCATGCATCCTCGCGTTGAGGCCATGCAGATTGCGGAAATAGCCAGTTTGAATAATCGCGTTTATCGAACATTGGGTTCACCAATGATTGTTGCAAAAAAAGATCTTATAACGGTAATACCAGCACGCGAAGATGACTATAGCTTGACTTTTGATCAACTTACTTTTGAATATCAAAATATTAAATCAATTGAATATAGCCTTGATGGCGCTACTATTGCTTTTGCCAATTGTGCCCACACCCCATTTTGGGAACGTGTTCGGACTTCCTTCATCGGAGAAGTGGAGTAAGACGTGCAATTTTCCTTTACAAATGAAATTGATCATTCAATGGTCAAGGGACTACTTAGGCGACATGGTGTTTCTAAAAGACTCTTATCTAATATTAAATTCGATGGCGGGAAAATTTTAGTTAATCAAGTAGAGCAAAATGCAATTTATCGACTCAAAATTGGTGATATTGTTACAATTATTGTACCCGATGAGCCAGATAATGAGTTCTTGACTCCAGAGGATACTCCTTTGGATATTTTGTTTGAAGATGAGCATTATTTAGTCGTGAATAAGCCTGCAGGAGTTCCTTCAATAACGGGTGCTGTCCATCCAAACGGGGCCATGTCGAACGCTGTGAAAGGTTATATTAGTCGACAAGGTTATGCCAATCAAGCGGTGCATATTATTACACGGCTTGACCGTGATACGAGTGGTATAATGTTTTTTTCAAAGCATCGGTATGCACACGCATTGATGAATATGGGCTCTAAGTACCGTTCAACTTTACAGAAACACTATTTTGCCATCGTTAATGCAGTTACCCCGTTGTCTGTGTTGACAGAAGAAGAACAAGCGATGGTCAGCGAGAACTTGCGCCAATCAGGTCAAGTATTACCTGATGAAGGAGAAATAAATTTGCCTATTGGTCGACTGGATGGTTCAATTATTCAGCGGCAAGTTCGCTTTGACGAAGGGAGCAAATCGGCAAGTACCTCCTTTAAAATTGTTCAAAAAAGAAATGGCTTTGATCTTTTAGATATTATATTGCATACTGGACGAACACATCAAATAAGAGTTCATTTTTCACATCTTGGTTTGTCTCTCATCGGAGATGATCTTTATGGTGGAAACCATGAACACTTGCCACGACAAGCACTTCATTGTCACCACTTACAATTCGTTCATCCATTCACAGAAGAATTAATCGAGATTGAATTAGATATGCCGGATGATATGAAAAATTTATTAAAATAATGATATGTTTACGCTTGCAAAAAATTGAAATGATGATATAATGGAATCAAATAATTAAGGATTGTGACGGGTAATGCCGGCGAGACCGAAATGAACACGTGCTTTGGCCAGAATGGTCAAGTATAGTTTTGTTTCGGTCTTTTGTTTTGTCCGAGAGAGGAGTTAAAATGCAGATCGTAAAGGTATTTAATAATAATGCCTTGTTAGTCAACTCGAATCATGAAGAAAAGTTCGTTATGGGGAAGGGGATTGGGTTTAAGAAAAAAGCGGGCGATAATGTTGAAGAAAGTGCAGTTGAAAAAGAATTCACTTTTCTAAGAAAAAGCATGCGAGATTCGCTTCTTGATCTTTATGAGCAACTTCCGCCAGAAGAAATTGATCTTGTTGTTGGGCTTATAAAAGAGGCTGAACAAACCTTACATCAGAACTATTTTCTAAGTTTATATGTCTCACTTGCCGACCATATTCATTTCGCAGTAGAGCGTGCCCGTGAAGGATTGAAAATTAAAAATCCTCTTGTTTGGGAAGTTCGAAAGTTTTATCCAGATGAGTTTAATTTAAGTAAAAAGTACATTCAACGAATGAATAGAAGTCTTGAACTTGATTTGGATGAAGATGAAGCCGCGGCACTAGCCTTACATTTTGTTAATGCCAGACAAGAGAATGGGATATTTCGGAACACTTATGAAATTACTCATATTATTGATGATATTTTAAAAATTGTTCGTGTTCATTACCACATCAGTTTTGATGAAAATTCGTTGAGTTTTCAACGTGTGATTACGCATCTTCATTATTTGGGGCAACGTCTCATTTCTGGAGATGGTACAACAAAAATGATGGATCCTTTTCTTTATGAACAAGTAAAAAATAAGTATCCAGAAGCATCTCAGTGTGTTGACAAAATAGTAACCTACCTTCTTGAACAAAGAGGATACAAGTTGGATACCGATGAAATTGCATACCTAACCTTACATATTCAGCGTTTGGTTACCGAAATTGAAAATTAAGCCAGAAGGAGAAAAAATGACGAAGAATTATGATGAATTGGCTAAGGACATCCTTGACCATGTTGGAGGACGAGATAACGTGATTGACCTCGTTCATTGTATTACGCGGTTACGTTTTCGTTTGAAAGATGAGGGCTTGGCTGATGATGATTATCTTAAACAGCGTGAGGGTGTGGTAACCGTTGTTAAATCTGGAGGACAATATCAAGTTGTTATAGGAAATGAAGTACCCGATGTTTTTGATGCAGTCAATCGAGTTGGTAATTTATCCGGAGCTAATAAGTCAGAGGATGTAGTTGATGCACCAAAAGGAAGTTTGTTCAATCGTTTTATTCAATTGATGTCAGGCCTTTTCCAACCCATTCTTGGCCCACTAGCAGCAGCGGGAATGTTGAAAGGTCTTGCTGCTTTACTTGCGGCTTTTGGTTTCTCTACGACTTCTGGTACTTATCTTCTAATCCAAGCGGCTGGTGACGGATTCTTCCAATTTCTTCCATTTTTCCTAGCCTATACTGCATCTAAGAAGTTCAAAATTAATAAATTCACAGCAATGGCCATTGCAGGAGCGATGCTTTATCCTTCATTAGTTAATCCAACAACCGGACACCCTTTATATACGCTTTTTAAGGGGACAATGTTTGAAAGTCCAATACACTACACCTTTTTTGGACTACCAGTTATCATCCAATCCTATTATTCAACCGTCGTTCCTATCATTTTTGCCATCTTCTTTGCATCAAAAATAGAGAAGTGGTTAAAAAAAGTAGTCCCAGAAGTTGTTAAATTATTTATTGTTCCCTTCATGACTTTATTAATTACTGTCCCAGTATCTATTTTAATCATTGGTCCAATATTAACATGGGCATCGGCTGCGGTTGGGAATGGAATTGCCTTAGTCAATTCATTTGCTCCATGGCTTTCTGGAGCACTAATTGGAGGCTTTTGGCAGGTTCTTGTTATGTTTGGATTGCATTGGGGGTTAATTCCTATTGCAATGAATAATTTAGCTACACTGGGCTATGATCCCATTGTTGGGCCAGCGATGGCCGTTAGTTTTGCGCAAATTGGCGCTTTGTTGGCAGTTATGATTCGAACAAAAGAGAAGAAAGTAAAACAACTCTCAGTTCCTGCCTTTATCTCGGGCCTTTTCGGAGTCACGGAACCCAGTATATATGGGATCACATTACCAATGAAAACCCCATTCATTATGAGTTGTATTTCAGCCGCGATCGCATGTGGAATTGGTGGGTTCTTCAACCTTCGCATGTATATGGTTGGAGGCTTAGGTGTATTTAGTTATCTAAGTTATTTTACTGCCAAATCTGGATTGGGAAACCTTTACGTTTATATCATGACAACTGTCTTAGCCTTTGTTTTAGCCTTCATTCTTACTATGTTTGTCAAAATACCAAAACTTTATGAGAAAGCAGAGATAAGTGATGAAAGTCAAACAAATGATGTACACGAAAGTGTAGTCACACCTTCTGAAAAACTGAACATTAAAGAAATCATTGCCTCTCCTTTTTCAGGCCGTCTTATCCCACTTCGTGATACACCGGACCCTGTTTTTGCATCAGGGACATTTGGTATGGGGGTTGCAATCGAACCTCGTATAGGAGAATTAGTCGCTCCCACGAATGGAACCATTCAATTCGTATTTCCTACGAAACACGCGATTGGCCTAGTCACTGAAAATGGAACGGAGATTCTTATTCACATCGGTATGGATACTGTTCAGTTAGAAGGAGAAGGTTTCACCGCTTTTGTGAAAGAAGGAGATAAAGTTCTAGCAGGACAAAAATTAATGGATGTTGACCTTGATTTAATTAAACAAAAAGGGTATTCTACAATTACACCCATTGTTGTAACGAGTGAAGCCCAAGATACTTTGCCAACAGAGGAGCATGAACTTCAAGCTGGTGACTATCTTATGACTATTTTAAGATAATTCAAATAATATTTATTCATTAAATTGAAAAAGGAGAATACAATGACAACATTTCCAAAAGGATTTTTATGGGGTGGCGCGACGGCGGCGAATCAACTTGAGGGAGGGTTTGATCAAGCTGGAAAAGGTCTATCTGTCGCCGATGCAATGCCTGGTGGGAAGCAAAGGATGAGTGTTTTAGCCAGTAATGATTTCAATTGGGAAATTGACGATAAAAAATTCATTTACCCTAACCATCGTGGGATTGAGCATTACGAACGTTTCGAGGAAGATATTAAATTGTTCGCTGAAATGGGGTTTAAATGCTACCGATTTTCGATTGCCTGGACAAGAATTTTCCCACGGGGGGATGAAAAAACACCAAATGAAGCAGGACTTGCTTTCTATGAAAAAATCATTGATACTTGCCTAGAATATGGAATTGAACCAGTTATTACTATTTCACATTATGAAATGCCACTGGTTTTGGCTAAAGAATATGGGGGATGGAAGAATCGCCAACTCATTGCTTTTTATGAAAATTATGCCTCAGTTGTTTTGAATCGTTTTTATAAGAAAGTCAAATACTGTATGACTTTTAATGAAATTAATTCGGCTTTCCATTTCCCTGCTTTAAGCCAGGGAATGGTCAAATCGAGTGGTGCTGGCGACTTCAAGAATATTGCACAAGCATGGCACAATCAATTTGTGGCAAGTGCAAAAGCCGTTAAAATTGGTCATGAATTAAACCCTGAATTGAAAATTGGTTGTATGATTATATATGCTACCACCTACAGTATAGATTCTGACCCAGTCAATCAAGCGGCAACGATGGTTCAAAATCAAGAATTTAATTATTACTGCGCGGATGTGCAAGTTCGAGGCCAATACCCTGCCTACACGGAGCGAATGTTAAGAAATCATGGAACTTCTTTTGATGAACTTGATATTACTCCTAATGATCTCGACCTATTAAATACTTATCCTGTTGATTATGTTGGTTTTAGCTATTATATGTCTTCAGCTGTTAATGTGACAACAGAACAACCAGATGAAATTGCTGGAAATTTATTGGGAGGCGTGCGGAACCCATTTTTAAAGGCCAGCGAATGGGGCTGGCAAATTGATCCGGAAGGCCTACGAATTGCTTTGAACGAACTTTATAATCGTTATCAAAAACCTGTCTTTGTTGTGGAAAATGGACTCGGAGCAAAAGACGAAGTGGTTGGAAGTATGATTCAAGATGATTATCGGATTAATTATCTTCGTGAGCACATTGAAGCAATGGCTGAAGCGATTCAAGATGGAGTGGATCTAATGGGTTACACGCCTTGGGGGTGTATTGATTTGGTCAGTGCTTCAACTGGTGAAATGAGTAAACGTTACGGCTTTATTTATGTGGATTTAGACGATGATGGCAATGGAACACTTGATCGCACTCCTAAAAAATCATTTTATTGGTACAAAAAAGTGATTGAAAGTAATGGAGATATTTTATAATTTTTCAATTTAGCGTAAATAAAAACCTTGTCATTAATGACAAGGTTTTTTATTTTTTTAGAACTTCCAATCTTTAACAATTTTGACTGCTATAATTTTGACTGGATCTACTGGGGAAGATGCTTCTCCTGAAGAATTTGTTGTCACTTTAGCTGATGCTATTTTATCGACGATATCCATGCCAGAAACAACTTGACCAAAAACAGTATATGAGCCGTCAAGACTTGGGTATCCTCCTTTTTTGTATGCATCAGCAATTTTTGTTGGACGAAGGTAATTGTTGAGTTGGCTCGTCATATCTTGACTGTTTTGAACAATGAAAAATTGTGAGCTACTTGAGCTTGCTGCACCAGTGTTAGCTAATGCAACAGCGCCACGAATATTGTAAAGTTCATTTGAAATTTCAGTGTCAAATGATTTGCCGCCATTCACAGCAGAAACGACTTTACTCCCTGTTCCTTTGTTTGATGGATCTCCTGTTTGAATCATGAAATCATTGATGACACGGAAAAATTCATTATTTTTGTAGTAGCCTTCTTTAGCCAAAGCTAGGAAATTTTGAACGGCATGAGGTGCCAGTTTAGGGAAAAGTTTGATGTCAATGTTACCTAGGCTCGTCTGAAGTTGAACTTCTGCTTCGTCAGTGCTGACTGTTGATGTCAATTGTGGCAAATTTGACTTATCAAGTTTTTCTTGAGTTGTTTGTGAGCCATCAATCCCCGTGCCTTGACCAGCAACGCTTGAAGAAGATGTTTTAGAAGATTCTGTAGTTGATGTCTTTGTACTTGTATCATTTTTCGCAGGTTGGTTAGCGAAGTAGATAAGTAGTCCAATGACGACAACAAGAATTACCCCACCAATTGTGAGGATGATATTTTTATTTGTTTTCGTTTCCATAGTGCTATTTTAACACAAAATATATGTTTTATGAATTAATATTCAAACTTTTACTTGCAATTTTTTTTAGAATAGTTTATAATGAATAAAAATTAAGAAAGGGGATCACAAAATGTATAATGCAAATTTAACTACTGTCCATCATCATGTGCATAGATAAAAGTTGTGTCGTACGTTTGGTATAGATACAGCTTTAGAGTACGCTCAAGTATCTATGCCGGTGATTCTGATAAAAGACCGGTTGTAAAGACAACTGGTCTTTTTTTGTTACTTGTACTCGCCTTTGCTCTAAAAAAGAGAATTTATGCAAAGGTTTTTTATATAAAAATAATCGTCTGAATATTTCGGATATTTAATAAATAAGAAAGGGAAATCATGTCCTACACCATTAGTATTCTGCCACAGTTAGCCCAAGGATTTATTGTCACCTTACAAGTCTTTGCTATTACACTTCTCATTTCAATTCCACTAGGAGTTATTATCGCCTATTTACTCCGTCTCCCGTTTTTAAAATGGATTTTCAATTTGTATATTTGGGTGATGCGTGGTACACCTTTACTGCTACAAATCATTACGGTTTACTTTGGTCTTCCGCTCATTGGAATTACCATTTCAGACCGTTTGACATCTGTATTAATTGCCTTTGTACTGAATTATGCAGCCTATTTTGCAGAAATTTTTCGTGGGGGGCTTGCTGCAATTCCCAAAGGACAATATGAGGCCGCGCAGGTTTTAAAATTAAGCAAATGGCAAACCACACGCCTAATTGTATTGCCTCAAGTTGTCAAAATTGTTCTCCCATCTGTGATGAACGAAGTGATTAATCTTGTTAAAGATTCATCATTGGTTTATGTAGTAGGAATTATGGATGTTACTTTAGCTGCTCAAACGGCAATGAATAGAGATATTACACTTGTTCCAATTTATATTGCAGGGTTATTCTATTTATTATTTAATGGCATTCTAACCATCATTTCAAGGCTGGCTGAAAAACGATTCAATATTTATAAATAAGGAGATAAAATGCTCGAAATTAAAAATTTAACCAAAAAATTTGGAGATAAAATTATTTTTGATCAATTCAATTTTACATTCAATGACAATGAAGTGTTAGTCATTTTAGGGCCTTCAGGTGGAGGAAAAACGACATTACTTAGGATGTTGGCAGGTCTGGAAAAAATTGATGAGGCGACAATTATTTTCAATAATGAAAGCTATGATTTGAAAAATGAATCCTTCGATAAAAATATTTTAGGCTTTGTTTTCCAAGATTTCCAACTATTTCCACATAAAACTGTTCTTGAAAATTTAACATTGAGTCCAATCTATACTCAAAAAATGAACAAGATAAAAGCGATTGATAAGGCAAGGGAGGCTCTTGAAAGACTAGATTTATCTGATTTTGAAAATGCATATCCCTATTCATTGTCGGGTGGACAAAAACAACGTGTTGCATTGGCGCGAGCGATGATGATTGACCCTGAAATTATTGGTTACGATGAGCCAACGTCAGCATTGGATACTGAATTACGTGACCAAGTCGCTGACATGATTATCGAAAATAAAATGTTGGGAATGACACAAATTGTTGTTACACATGATCCCATTTTTGCTGAAAAAATTGCTGATCAGATATTAAAAGTCAACCCGCGTGATTGATTTACATTCATACAATAGAAAGAAGAAAAACGATGAAAAATTTAACTAAAATGATGGTCGCAGTCATTGTAACAATCTGTCTTATTACACTCAGTGCTTGCGGGAAAGCGAGTACGACAAATGAGAATACATGGCAAAAGGTAGAGAAATCGAAAACAATTACGATTGGCTTTGATAATACCTTTGTGCCAATGGGCTTTAAGGATAAAGATGGCACAAATAAGGGCTTCGATATTGATTTAGCAAATGCTGTTTTTAAAACATATGGAATTAAAGTAAAATGGCAGCCGATCACTTGGTCACTAAAAGAACAAGAATTAAAAAATGGGAACATTGATTTAATCTGGAATGGTTATTCGGTCACTCCAGAACGTGAAAAATTGGTCAAATTTTCAGAGCCATACATGGAAGGAGGGGATATCCTTTTAACGAAAAAATCATCGGACATCACTAAAATTTCTGAAATGAAAGGGAAAACTATTGGGGCGCAATCAGGTTCTTCTCAATATCAAGTCTTTAATGATCAACCAACTAAATTGAAGGATTTAGTTGCTGGTAAAACAATCGTTCAATATTCAACTTTTGAACAAGGTTTGCTAGACGTCAAGAATGGGCGGATTGATGCCCTTCTCGTTGACCAAGTTTATGCCAATTATTATCTGAAGCAATCAAATGAAACTAACTTGTTTAATTCGATTCCGGTGGACTTTGAGAGCTCACCGATGGCTGTTGGTGCACGGAAGGCAGATTCTGTCTTGATTGAAAAGATTAATGCAGGAATCAACAAGCTTGTTGCGAATGGTGAATTCAAAACAATTTCTGAAAGATGGTTCGGAAAAGATGTCTATCCAGTGACGAAATAATGGCTCACGATGGGCGCTGACTGAGTACTATTGAAGAATTTGTTCAAGATATTGAAATAAATTGGTATAGTGTATAAAAATGTAATTTTGGGCAAGTTATACGTGGTTTATTGAATGTTTTGTGATAAAATATAGAACGAATAGAATGTAATAAAATACAATTTATTTGAACACTGAATCAATCGAGGAACTATTTTGGAAGAAAAAAATCAAGTGAAAAGAAATTTAAAGCAGCGTCACATTACGATGATCGCTCTGGGAGGTACGATTGGTACTGGTTTATTTTTGACTTCTGGGGCAACAATTAGTCAAGCAGGACCAATTGGATCGGTTTTGGCCTATATTTTCATTGGTGTGATGGTTTATTTTGTCATGACATCGTTGGGGGAAATGGCAACTTATTTTCCGACCTCCGGTTCATTTTCGGATTATGGTAGCCGTTATGTTGATCCAGCATTTGGTTTTGCCTTGGGATGGAATTATTGGCTTAATGGGGCAATTACAATTGCTGTTGATTTGACGACAGCAGGTTTGATTACTCAATTCTGGTTTCCTCACGTGCACGCTTGGGTTTTTTCTGGAATTGCGACCATTCTAATTTTTATCATCAATGTTTTGGCTGTTAGGGCCTTCGGAGAAACAGAATATTGGTTGTCTACAATTAAAGTGATTACTATAGTTATTTTCTTAATCGTTGGTGTCTTGACTATTTTTGGAATCCTGGGACAAGGGTCAGTTGATGTAGCAAAGAATTTAACAGCAGGGAATCACGGCTTTGTTGGAGGCATTTCTGGCTTTGTGGGCGTTCTCCTTATTGCAGGATTCTCTTTCCAAGGAACGGAGCTTTTAGGAGTAACGGCTGGCGAAACTGAGAATCCTGAAAAATCAATTCCCAAAGCGATGAATTCAATTTTCTGGCGTATTTTACTTTTTTATATTTTTACGATTATTGTAATTGCAGCGATTATTAATTACAAGGACCCTCGGTTGTTGAATCCCAATTCAACCGCTGTAATGAGTCCCTTCACCATTGTCTTTAAGAATATAGGCTTTGCTCTTGCAGCTTCAGTTATGAATGCGGTGATTTTGACATCAGTTGTGTCCTCAGCAAATTCTGTTATGTACGCGTCAACTCGAATCTTGTATTCCTTGGGACAAGAGCATGGGGCACCGAAAATTTTTGGACGAACGGCGAAAAATGGAATTCCGGTGATTGCATTGTTGGCGACATCAATCATTTGTTTTATTACCTTCTTGACAGGGATTTTTGGAACACAAATTTATCTGTTTTTGGTTGATTTGTCATCACTGACCGGTTTTCTTGCATGGTTTGGTATTTCTGTCAGTCATATTCGTTTCCGGAGGGCTTACTTGACTCAAGGAAAGGACTTAAACGACTTGCCTTATCAAGCGAAATTATTCCCAATCGGTCCTTTACTTGCTCTGCTAATGACGGCAGCGATTATGATAAATTTAGACCCTGCACAATTATTTAGCCCACAATGGGGACAAGCTTTAGCAACTTATGCAGCTTTGCCAATGTTTATTTTGCTTTATTTTGGATACAAATGGAAATACAATACAAAAATTATTCCACTTACTGAAGTTGATTTGAGTCGTGAAAAATAAGTTTAAAAGAGCAGTAGCTCTTTTTTTATAGAGTAAATCGAATAATAAAAAATATAATTGACATAAATGTATCAATCATTTAAAATGAAAAATAAGGTGGAGGTATATCATGAAATTAGTGGCACTCGTTGGGACCAATGCAAGTTATTCATACAATCGTAAATTGTTGTGGTACATGAAGAAAAGATTTGGTCAATTGGCACAAATTGATGTACTTGAAATTAGTGACCTTCCTCTTTTTTCAGAAGACACTCTTGACAGACCGGACAGCGTCTTGTTCTTGTCTAATAAAATTGCGGAAGCAGATGGCTTAATTATTAGTACACCGGAATATGACCATTCAATTACTGCCGCCTTGAAATCAGTTTTAGAGTGGCTTTCATGGGGGGATGAGCATCCACTGACTAAGAAACCAATCATGATTGTTGGGGCATCTCTAGGTAATATGGGGACCGTATTTGCCCAAGAAAACCTACGACAAATTTTGAATTCTCCTGGGATTGATGCTTTTGTTTTACCAGGTAATCAGTTTTTATTAGGTCGTGCAAGTCAAAGTTTTTCAGAAAGAGGTGATCTGACAGAGGAAAAGACGATTCATTGGTTGGAACATTGTTTCAATAATTTTGTTGGCTTCGTAAAAGTCATAAATCCTGCTAAAGAAAAACAACCACAATTCATTGATGATGTTTCAGAACAGTGGTGGATTGAAGATGCAAGTCTCGGTCTTCCTTTTGAAGATGACGCAGATACTGGTTCAACTGAGGATTTGGACGACGGGACAAGTTTATTTGCCTAAGTTGGAGAGGAATTAAAGAATAAGATGGTAGAAATTAAAGACTTAGCTCGTCATCAGGTTGCAAAGACCTATGAAGCAATGGGAACATCAATAAAATTGGCTGTTTTTGGTTGGTCGGATGAAAAAATTTTAGACGAAGCTTTCAAACTGATTCAATATTATGAAGACATTTTCACTGTAAATCGAGCAGATTCAGAAATAATAGATGTAAATAAGGCTGCAGGTCGTATGCCAATTCAAGTTTCAGAACCCGTTTATCATTTGTCTAAAATCGCAATTAAAGAAAGTTTGGAAAAATTTGGATTTAACGTAACCCTTGGTCCATTAGTAAATTTATGGCGCATCGGATTTTCCGATGCAAGACTACCACATCCTGATGAAATTGCTGAAAAAATGGAAGTGATTGATCCAGAATTTGTACAATTTGATGACCAAAATCAAACCATTTTTCTTACAAAGGAAGGGATGTCTCTGGATCTTGGCGGCATTGCGAAAGGATATATTGCCGATCGTATCAAAAATTTGTGGCAGGCTTATGGAGTTGAATCAGGGATTATCAATCTGGGAGGTAATCTTTTATTGATGGGAGATGCCCCCCATCATAATGATAAAAAATGGCGTATTGGCGTGCGAAATCCGCTTGAAAAGAATAAAAAGAATGTTTTACAAGTTTTGACAGGGGCAAAATCATTTGTGACGTCTGGGATTTCAGAAAGACATCTTGATGTTGGCGACCGGTCTTATCATCACATTATTGATTCTAAAACAGGCTACCCGCATGACAATGATATTGCGAGTGTGACGGTCATTACGGACAAGTCCATTGTTGGTGAAATAGAATCGACACGCTTATTTTTTGCAGATGAGGCGCCACAAAATTATCAGTATCCAGCAATTATTATTTTTAAAGATCGCACAGTAAAATTGGTCAATCTAGATGAAAAGAATGTTCACATCACTGATTCAGAATACAAACTTATTCCCTAAAAGACTGTCATCACTGACAGTCTTTATCATATAAAATAAAGTCTTTGACAAAAGCCTCTTATTACTGTAAAATAGATAAGTACGTTTTAATGGCGTATTGGGCGTGGGAGACTTCAATGAAGTCAAAATACCACATCACGAAAACTAATAAGGAGAAAATTTATCGTGGCTAAAAAAGTAGAAAAACTCGTTAAATTGCAAATTCCTGCAGGGAAAGCTACACCAGCTCCTCCAGTTGGTCCAGCTTTGGGTCAAGCAGGTGTCAACATCATGGGATTCACAAAGGAATTCAACGCTCGTACAGCTGATCAAGCTGGTATGATCATTCCAGTTGTTATCTCAGTATATGAAGACAAATCATTCACATTCATCACAAAAACTCCTCCAGCAGCAGTTCTTTTGAAAAAAGCAGCAGGCGTTCAAAAAGGTTCAGGAACTCCAAATACTGTAAAAGTTGCATCTGTAACTAAAGCTCAAGTCAAAGAAATTGCTGAACTTAAGATGCCTGACCTTAATGCATCTTCAGTTGAAACTGCGATGGCTATGATTGAAGGTACTGCTAAATCTATGGGATTCACTGTTACTGACTAAAATTTTTTGCGATGCACATTGAAAGAACACATTTTTCTACTAAAGGATGAGGTGTAAATTCAAATTTGTCTATAACAAAAAATTTCGAGATTTGTAAACTGTTTAATCGCTTGTCAAGCACTTAAAACTTGGAAAATATTTTCATTTTTTCACTGCCGTTATCGTATTTTGAGGAATCCTTTCCTTGATACATTGAAGCCATTGAGCAAAAGAACAAGTTCAGAAAAAGTCACACATGCAATCCACGTATCGTGGAAGGCTTAAAGCACATTCGTGCTGAAAAAACCGATATTACCACAAGGAGAAATTAAAAATGGCTAAAAAAAGCAAAAACTTGCGCGCAGCTTACGAAAAAGTTGACGCAACTAAACTTTACAGCGTAGAAGAAGCAGTAGCACTTGCTAAAGAAACTTCATTCGCTAAATTCGATGCAACTGTTGAAGTTGCTTACAACCTTAACATTGACGTTAAAAAATCTGACCAACAAATTCGTGGAGCAATGGTATTGCCTAACGGAACTGGTAAAACTGCTCGCGTTCTCGTTTTCGCTCGTGGTGCTAAAGCTGAAGAAGCTAAAGCAGCTGGTGCAGACTTCGTTGGTGCAGATGAATTCGTCGCTAAAATCAACGGTGGTTGGTTGGACTTCGATGTTGTAATCGCAACTCCAGACATGATGGCAATCGTTGGACGTCTTGGACGTGTCCTCGGACCACGTAACTTGATGCCAAATCCTAAAACTGGTACAGTAACAATGGATGTTACTAAAGCAGTTTCAGAATCAAAAGCTGGTAAAGTAAACTACCGTGCTGACAAAGCTGGTAACGTACTTGTTCCAATCGGTAAAGTATCATTCGAAACAGAAAAACTTGTTGAAAACTTCAAAGCTTTGAACAGTGTTATCGTTGCTGCTAAACCATCTGCTACAAAAGGTGCATACATCACTAACCTCTCAGTTACAACAACAATGGGTCCTGGTGTAAAAGTTGATTCAGCATCATTTTAATTAAATCGAAATAGAAAAAGAGCTTAGGCTCTTTTTTTTATTTTCATTTTTTTTTATTTTCCGCTTTCAAATTTTAATTCAGTTAATTTATATAGAAAACACGGTAATATTTTGACAATTTAGAAAAAAAAGAATACACTAGAGAAACAATTATTGAAGAAAGGAGTTTTTATGAAAAATAGTCAGGAAATATTGGAACGTGAATCTGAAAATATACCTAAAAGTTCACGCATCAAATATTTTGATATGGTTATTGACCATGGTGAAGGAGCACTTATTTATGACGTTGAAGGAAATGAGTACATAGATTTTTTAGCAAGTGCATCTTCCGCAAATACAGGTCATTGTCACCCCAGAATCGTTCAGGCCATACAGGAGCAGGCTACAAAATTGATTCATTTTACTCCAGCTTATTACGCGAATGAAGTGACATCGTCATTGCTAACACGTTTGGCAAATGTAGCACCAGGCGATTTTCCAAAAAAAGTGGCGGTGGGGACTTCTGGATCTGATGCTAATGACTCCATGATTAAATTTTCTCGCGGTTACACAGGTAGACCTTACATCATATGCTTTTCGGGTGCTTACCATGGCTCAACTTATGGCTCAATCACCTTATCCGGAGTCAGTCTGAATATGTCACGTAAAATTGGGCCCCTTTTACCGGATATTGTTAAAATGCCATTTCCCGATACACATAAAATGCGACCCAATGAAACAGAAGCTGAATTTGTAGATCGGATGTGGGAAGCATTTCTGGAACCATTTGAAAATTGGTTACCAGTTGAAGAAGTTGCTGGAGTAATTATTGAGGGAATTCAGGGGGATGGCGGCATCATCGCTGCGCCGAAAGCTTACATGGAAAAACTGTACGCTTTTACCAGAGAACACGGAATTGTTTTTGCAGTTGATGAAATTAATCAAGGATTTGGACGGTCTGGAAAAATGTGGTCGATAGACCATTTTAATATCGCTCCAGATTTAATGAGCATAGGAAAATCAGTAGCATCAGGGATGCCTTTCTCAGCTTTAATTGGTCGAACGGAAATTTTGGATAGTCTAGATACCCCAGCCCATGTCTTTACAACTTCTGGGAATCCTGTCTGTGCTGCTGCTGCACACGCTACTCTAGATGTCATTAATGATGAAAAACTTGTGGAGCGTTCAGCGCGACTTGGCGAAATTGCTAAGGCCTTTTTCCAAAAAATGCAAACCAAATATAATTTTATTGGAGATGTCCGTATGTATGGATTAGATGGAGGGATTGACATTGTCGATGAAGATGGTCGTCCTGATCCTGATGCCACGACCAAAATTATTTATAAACTCTTTCAATTAGGAGTGATTATGATTAGCTTAAGGGGAAACATCTTACGTTTTCAGCCACCACTTGTCATTACTGACGAACAATTGAGTCAAGGTTTAGCAAAAATAGAAAAAGCATTTGAAGCTTTGAATAATAATGAAATAGAGTCACCCGAAAAAGCCCAATCGATTGGCTGGTGATAAATAATAATGAATTGGAGGAAAAATATGAGCTTTACAAAAAGAGCTGAATTTGAAACATACAGTAAAAAAGATAAAAAATTAGGACAAACACTTGGTGTACGTGATTTTTTGGCACTCGGAGTCGGAACTATTATTTCAACATCAATATTTACCCTACCTGGGGTAGTTGCAGCTGAATATGCTGGCCCAGCCGTTGTCTTTTCTTTTTTGATTGCTGCAATAGTTGCAGGCTTGGTTGCTTTTGCCTATGCTGAAATGTCGACGGTCATGCCTTTTGCCGGATCGGCCTACTCTTGGATATCCGTCTTATTTGGGGAAGGCTTTGGTTGGGTTGCTGGCTGGGCATTATTGGCGGAATATTTTATTGCTGTCGCCTTTGTTGGATCGGGATTTTCAGCAACGTTCAAATCATTACTTGCACAATTGAATATTACATTACCCACTGCTCTGGCGAATCCCTTTGGTACGAACGGCGGAATTGTTGATCTTATTTCATTAGTTATTATTGTCGTTTCTGCCTTGGTTGTTTGGCGTGGTGCAAATGATGCAGGTCTTGTTGGACAGGTCTTGGTTGTTCTGAAAGTTCTTGCCATTGTTACATTTGTCGTTGTCGGAATAACCGTTATTAAACCACAAAACTATGTCCCATTTGTACCTGCACATAATCCAAAAACAGGATTTGGTGGCTTTTCTGGAATTATTTCTGGAGTCTCAATGATTTTTCTTGCTTATATCGGTTTTGATTCAATTGCTGCCAATGCAGCTGAGGCAAAAAATCCCAAACGTACAATGCCAATTGGAATTCTTGGATCACTTGTTATTGCTGTTGTCTTATTCTCTGCTGTAACCTTGGTCTTGGTTGGCATGCATCCTTATTCAGCTTATGCTGGAAACGCAGCACCAGTTTCATGGGCACTAGCGGAAGCGGGGTTCAGCAAGCTTTCAGTTGTAGTTTCAGTCGTTGCTGATGCAGGAATGTTTGTTGCACTCCTCGGCATGATTCTGGCAGGATCTCGTCTTCTTTATGCATTTGGACGTGATGGGATGTTGCCACCAGCCCTTGGAAAACTTGACAAGCGTGGATTACCAACTAACGGACTTATTACTGTAACCGTTGTTGCCGTAATCGTGGGAGCTTTCTTCCCATTTGCTTTCCTTGCACAATTAATCTCAGCTGGAACATTAATTGCTTTCATTTTCGTGTCACTTGGAATGTTTGCTCTTCGTCCTCGTGAGGGTAAGGACCTACCAGAGGCAAGCTATAAGATGCCATTTTACCCTGTTATGCCAGCTTTAGGTGCAATTGGTTCTGCTTTTGTCTTTGAAAA
The DNA here is from genome assembly GCF_002441655.1 of Lactococcus fujiensis JCM 16395. Lineage (GTDB taxonomy): Bacteria > Bacillota > Bacilli > Lactobacillales > Streptococcaceae > Lactococcus > Lactococcus fujiensis. The sequence goes on from NZ_JXJU01000003.1 coordinate 145,823, forward strand.
CCTTGACAGCTTAGCCAAACTTTATGCATCCCTTTGGTTTATTTTGGGAATTATCATTTATGCAATATATGGAAGTAAGCATAGTAAGAGAATTCAAGCGGCTGAAATTAAAACAGCTGAAAAAGCGCAAAGCGTGGCTACGGTTGCTTCATCGGATGCAAATGTCGAAACCCTTAGTAGATGATTTTTTATCATAATAAATCTATTGATTACTTAGAAAACAAATGCTAAAATGTGTAAATGATAATCTTTCTATGGTCCTTTGTCACCGTTGTTTTTGCTATCATTTATATTTTTCAGTTGATTCATATGAATTTGATTGGTTTACAACTCGTTGCGCTGTTAGTCCTATATTTATCTTTTAGAGAAAGCAAACGTAATAATTATGTGAAAATTGGAGGAATGAATCTTGAAATAATCTTTGTTCTGACAGTTCTATATTTGTCCCATCATACTTTTACTTATGTCAATTCAGGAGACATCGAGAAAATCATATTGATTGGAACAAGTTTCATTCTTGCCGAACTTATCGGGATTTTCTGGGGGTATCGATTTTATAAACAACAACAAAAAAAATAAAAAAAAACAGGTTGGTTCAATCTGTTTTTTCTGTGCTTGAAGTCTTTTCTTTAATGTTTTCAATGAGTTTATTGATTTTATCAATCCGTGGTTGAGCCGAGGTTTGAAACTCAGTTACTTTTCTTTGTATTGACTGAGCTGTTTTTTCTGCGCTCACCATTTCAATTTTGACACGTTCAACATTGGTCTTAACAGCCTCAACATTTTCGGCAAGTTCGCTAATGAGTGCCTTCATATCTGTAATAAAATTGGCCATGGGATGCTCCTTTTGTAATTAATTAGATGAGTCACGATTAATCTCAGAGGCAATTGCTGCTAAATCGAAGTCATGTTCTGTAAATTTTCCGACAAATCCATCATCTTCTGCATAACGTGGAATCAAGTGGACGTGAGTGTGAAAAACAGACTGCCCTGCAATTTCTTCATTATTTTGTAAAATATTCATACCTTTTGCATCCAAGTTTTTAACGATTTTATTAGCAATCATTGGAATTTTTGAAAAAAGTAAAGCGGCATCATCTGGCGTCATTGCTAATAAATTACGAGTGTGTCTTTTAGGTACAACAAGCGTGTGTCCCTTGGTAGTTTGTGTTATATCAAGGAAGGCAAGTAGGTCATCGTCTTCGTAAATTTTTGTGCTCGGAATTTCACCTGCAATAATTTTGCAAAAAATACAATTGTCCATTTCAATTACCTCATCGTTTTTTCATTCCTTAATCAAAAAATTAAGGTTAAAAGAGACCTAAATTAATTCCTAAATTTTTCAAATAAGAAATGATTATGAAGAAAGTTTTTAAGCGTTCTCTTTTTTTGATATAATAATTATATCAAATTTGAAGAGAATTGGAGAATAAGCATGACTTTAAAAATAACAAACTTAACAGGAGGATATTTCGGTAACCCGGTTTTAAAAGATGTAAATTTTGAAATTTCAGATGGCGAGCTCGTCGGCTTAATCGGTCTTAATGGCGCAGGGAAATCAACAACAATTCAAGAAATCATTGGCCTTTTGACTCCTTATTCCGGTATGATTGAATTAGATGGGATGACTTTGCAACAAGATTTGGAAAGTTACCGTAAGAAAATTGGCTTTATTCCAGAAACACCAAGCTTATATGAAGAATTAACTTTGCGTGAGCACATCGAAGTAACCGCATTGGCCTACGGTATTCCGAATGATGTCGCCATGGAGCGTGCCAACAAATTACTTGAGACTTTTCGATTGAGTGATAAATTGGACTGGTTTCCAGTTAATTTTTCAAAAGGGATGAAGCAAAAAGTAATGATTATCTGTGCTTTCTTGATTGAACCTTCATTATATATTATTGATGAGCCATTTATGGGCCTTGATCCTTTGGCCATTCAAGATTTAATTGAATTAATGCTCGAAATGAAGAAAAATGGTTCTTCGATATTAATGAGTACGCATATTTTGTCAACAGCTGAAAAATTCTGTGACAAATTTGTAGTATTAAATGAAGGTCAAGTTATTGCTGCAGGTACAATTGATGATTTGCGGCAAAAATTCGGTCAACCCGGTGCTTCCCTCGATGAAATATATCTTGGCCTGACGAAAAATTCAGTTGCAAAAGCAGGTGTGGTTTATGAATGAAGTGTTTAAGAAAAGACGGGAAAGATTTTATTCCCAGAATTTGAAGTATTTACGATATGTTTTTAATGATCATTTCACCCTCTTTTTGCTAATTTTACTCGGGGCTTTGGCCGTTCAGTATGCTCAATTTTTGCAAAATCATACGCTGACTTCTGGGGAAAAAATCGGAGTGGTTATATTGCTCAGTGCCTTGGCTCTTGTACCTGGCCGGTTTGCTACTTTTGTTGAGCCAGCAGATAAAGTATTTCTGCTTGTTAAAGAAATTGAATTTAAAAAATATTTGATTCAAGCCATGGTCAGGTCTCTCATTTTACCATCCTTTGTTGTCGTGCTTCTGGTCTTTATTTCGAGTCCCCTACTTGGCTTGCCCCTTGGCTTGCTGATTTTGTGGCCTATTTTACTTTTATTAATAAAAGCTGGATTGTTCTTTTATCTATTCCAAAGTTGGCAGAAAAATGGGATATTAAATTGGACAATGATGATTAATGCTGAAGAAAATCGAAAAGTTTCTATTTTGCGATTCTTTGCCCTTTTTACAAATGTGAAAGGCTTAAAATCGCATAGTCATCGAAGAAAATATCTTGACTTCCTATTGCCAAAAACGCGACGGACTTACGAATATATTTTGTCACGGAGCTTTTTAAGAAGCGGTGAATATTTGGGCTTAACTTTACGATTGTTGCTTTTATCTGTTCTGGCGCTCATTTTTATCAAAAACTCTATTTTGGCTGTCGTTTTGGTCTGTGTTTTAAATGCGTTGCTCGTATACCAATTGATTGCCTTACGTGAAGCGGTGGATTATCAACTTTTCACACGCATCTATCCCTTAAGAAATGCATCAAAATCAGGAGCCGTCCAACGAATCTTAATTCGTGTCATTGGCTTTTTGACCCTCATTGAAATAATCCTAGGTTTAATTTTTATCCATGACCGTCTGTGGTTACTTGCCATAGTCGGAATCAATTTCTTATTAGCTAAGTTTTATATAAAAAACAGATTAAAAAAATAAGCGATTAACGCTTATTTTTTTATTATTTTTGTCCCGTGTACAAAATTTGTTCCTGTCAGTTCTGAGAATTTTTCATAGTTCTCGAAAGTTACTCCGCCACCGATCAGGAAATTAATTTTTCCAGCAGCATATTCGACAGAACGTTTGATTTTTTCAACTTTTAAAGGCTCTTTTAATGGACCACCATGCAATAAAATCTTATCCACACCTAGCTCAATAAGTTGATTGAGAGCTTCTTTTTGATCTTCTTCGGCAATTTCATCAAAAGCCATGTGGAAAGTGACAGGCAGGCCTTGGGAGGCTACCATGAGTATCTCCATTGCTTCTAAGTCAATCTTGTTGTCACTAGTCAATGCTCCAAAAACGAGATTTTGCGCGCCAGCCTCAATTGCTTTTAGAATATCATTTTCCATTATCTTTAATTCATACGAATTATAGATAAAGTCACCACCACGAGGACGAATCATGACTGCTAAAATTGTTTTTGAATCGGTTAAAAATTCACTGGCTTGTTGAATCACACCATAAGAGGGAGTCGTACCACCGACTGCCAGATTGTCACAGAGTTCAATTCGTTCGACTTGGCTTTTTATTGCTGTAGGAATTTCTGTGAAGTTTTCGACGCAAAGTTCTCGGATAATCATGTTTTACTTCCTTCTTTTCTTTTTGCTCATTTTATTATACCATAGAGGTATATGCTAAAGAAAATCGAGAAATCTGCACAGTTTTTACAAAAAAATCAAAGTATACTTCGTTGTCCACTTTGTCATGAAACAATACGAGTCGAAGGCTATGCACTTGTATGTACCAACAACCATACTTTCAATCTCAATAAAAAAGGTTATGTTAATTTTTTACAGCAAAAGCCTGATATAGAACACTATACGAGAAAAATGTTTGAACCCAGACGTCGATTAATTTCATCGGGAATGTATGCGTCGGTCTTGAGCGAAATTGAAAAAGAAATAGTCAAAGGAAACCTTCTTGACGTCGGAACAGGTGAGGGGACTTTTTTAGATTTAATCCCATTTTCTGGAAATAAATTTGGCTTCGATATTGCAAAAGATGGAATCGAAATGGCGACTGAACTTGAAATTCAGGGATTTTTGAGTTTGTCAGATCTGACCAATTTGCCTTTTGCAGATCAAACATTTTCCACAATATTGAACATTTTTACGCCGTCAAATTATCATGAATTCAAACGTGTCATGACTGACGATGGTGTCGTCTTAAAAATTGTCCCTGATCAATTTTATTTGAGAGAACTTCGTGAAAGCTATGGAATTCCTCTCGACTATGACAACCATGCTGTCGTTGAACGCTTCAAGGAAGAGTTCCCAAAGCGTATTCAAAAAGAGATTCGTTCTGTTTTTGAAATACCAGAAGCACTTCGCCAAGACTTTTTAGAAATGAGTCCACTTGAGTGGGCTGTCTCATCTGAAGTAAAAGCATTAGCTCACCAAAATCCACCAAAAACGGCAACGGTTCATGTTCAATTATTAATTGGCAGAAAATAAATCATTTGAAACAAAAAAGTCTGTCACTTGTGACAGACTTTTTAATATTTATTTCATCAGCATTTTAAAGCCCTCGCTTAATCCTTTTTTGCAAGCGAGAAAAATGATTAGGGAAAGGACAAAAGCAATAGGTACGGCAATGATCGCAGTCATTACTGACACAAGCCAGTATGTTAAAATTGCTAACAAAACTGAAAAAAGAGCAATATTAACAAAAAATGTCAATTCAGAAACACGTTTATCAAGGTTCGATGAAGTTTTGTTTTGTGTTTCGGCGTAATCATAGTAAGTCTGTTTTTCGTAGAAGTCTTTAAAGTTTCTTAATTCCATAATGTTTTACTTAACTTTCCTGAATTTATGTACTTTTCATTATAGTACAAATGATAGACGATTACAAGTCAAATAGATATCGTTGGTTACAATAATATTACTGTTGTGTAAAAATAACTTTAAGTTGAAGTCTGAAAAGGACAAATAAACATGATATAATAGAAATCAGAATTGGGAACTCATTTAATCCATGAATGAAAGAGAAGATTGAAGAAAATGATAAAAATTACAGCAACAGCAGAAAGTATTGAACAAGCTCGTAAATTGTTAGAAATAGGTGTTGATAATCTTAATATCGGAGAAGGTGAATTTGGACTGCGAGTTCCCACCGCTTTGACTTTGGACGAAATTCGTGAAATAACAAGGATGGCCCATGAAGCAGGAAAGACAGTAACTGTTGCAGTGAATGCTTTGATGCACGTCGAGAAAATGGAAAAAATTAAACCATTTCTTGATTTTTTACAAGAAATTAAGGTCGATAGGATTACAGTTGGCGATGCAGGTGTTGTTTTTGTGCTTCAGCGTGATGGTTATACACTTCCATTTGTTTACGATGCCTCAACGCTCGTTACCTCAGCGCGACAAGTAAATTTCTGGGCTGCGCAAGGAGCCATCGGGGCTGTTTTAGCGAGGGAATTACCCAAAGAAGAACTTGAAATAATGTCAACTCACCTTGATATACCTACCGAGATTTTGGTCTATGGTGCTACTGTCATTCATCAGAGCAAACGTCCCTTGTTGCAAAACTATTTCAATTTTATCAAAGTGGACAGTGAAAATGTAGGTAAAGGTCGCCAGGCAAATCATTTTATTTCAGAACCTAAAAAAGAAGATACTCACTATAGTATTTTTGAAGATCAGCAGGGGACGCATATCTTTGCAAATGATGATATTAATATGATGACTGAACTTGCAGACTTGTCTCAAATGGGGTATCAAAATTGGAAGCTCGATGGTATCTTCACACCTGGAGATGGGTTTGTTGAGATTGCTCAATTATTTGTTGAAGCGAAAATATTAGTGGAATCAAACCAATTTACTTTAGCAGAAGCAACACGTTTGGATGAAGCCGTTCGTCGATTACACCCAGCAGAACGCACTGTTTCACATGGTTTTTATGACATAAATCCTGCAAAAATTAAGTGAATGGCCAATCTGGTGAGTAAAAGAATGCAGATTAAAAAATATCATGCCATTGACCTCGATATTTATGAGGCAGGATTAGAATTACGAAATAAAATTCTGAGAATTCCATTAGGAAAAAGTCTATACGATGAAAATTTATCTATTGAAAAAGAAAATGATTTTTATGGTTTATTTCTAGAAAATGTATTGTCTGCGACGCTTGGAATTTTTGAAGAAAGTCCTATAATTGCACATTTAACCTCATTTGCGGTCGAAGAAAAGGTACAACAAATGGGCGTTGGCAGTGCACTATTAAATTTCGTCGAAAATGACTTAGTCAAAATGGGATTCAAAGAAATTGAGGTTAGTGCTCGTCAGACAGCATTAGGATTTTATCAAAAAATGGGTTTTGAAGTAAGTGACGGACCAATTTGGAATGAAGACTTGGAAATCTGGGACTTCTTAATGTTCAAAAAATTGAAAGATATTTAGAAAAATATTAATAGAAGGCTATTTTGTAATAGTCTTTTAATTATTTCAAAGTTGAGAAATTAAGAAAAAGTTCACAATGTCAAATAGATTTGTCACAGGTTCTGTTGGGAATGGTTGAAAGATTCTTGTAAAATAGGAGTATAAAAAGTTTTGGTCATTAAGTCTGATTTGCATGAGGCTTAAAAGGAGAGTGAGTTTTCATTCGACCTTTTCAAAATACTTACTATCTTGAAAATAGAAGGAATCTAAAATGCAAAAAAAATTAAATCGTCCTGAAGTTTTGGCTCCAGCAGGAACTTTGGAAAAGCTCAAAGTAGCGATTAAATATGGTGCTGACGCCGTTTATATTGGTGGACAGGCTTATGGGTTGCGCTCTCGTGCTGGAAACTTTTCGTTTGAAGAAATGGCTGAAGGCGTTGCTTTCGCGAAAGCACACCATGCCAAGGTTTACGTAGCTGCAAACATGGTTACCCATGAAGGAAATGAAAAAGGTGCAGGAGAATGGTTTAGAACCTTGCGAGACATCGGAATTTCTGCCGTTATCGTTTCTGATCCAGCATTAATTTCAATTTGTGCCAGTGAGGCCCCGGGTTTAGCCATTCATTTGTCAACACAGGCGTCGGCCACAAATTATGAAACCTTACAATTTTGGCAAAAATTAGGATTGGAACGCGTAGTATTGGCACGGGAAGTCTCAATGAACGAACTTTCTGAGATTCGCAAACATACAGATATAGAAATTGAAGCATTTGTACATGGAGCAATGTGTATTTCCTATTCTGGTCGATGTGTTTTATCAAATTATATGAGTTTGCGTGATGCCAATCGGGGGGGCTGTTCTCAGTCATGTCGCTGGAAATATGATTTATATGATCTTCCTTTTGGTCAAGAGCGAAAATCCATTCATGGCGAAATCCCTGAAGCATTTTCAATGTCTGCTGTGGATATGAGTATGATTGACCATATTCCTGATATGATTGAAAATGGAGTCAATTCCTTGAAAATTGAGGGACGCATGAAATCAATTCATTATGTATCAACGGTAGCAATGGTATACAAAAAAGCAATTGATGCATATCTTGAAGGAGCGGATGTATATGAAAAGGTGAAGCAAAGCTTGGTGGATGAATTATGGAAAGTTGCCCAAAGGGAATTAGATACGGGCTTCTATTATAGTACTCCTGACGAAAATAAACAGCTGTTTGGTGCCCGTCGAAAAATTCCTGAATACAAATTTGTCGGAGAGGTTGTTGATTATGATGCAGAGGCAATGGTAGCTACAATCCGTCAGCGAAATGTTATCCAAGAGGGGGATGCTATTGAATTTTATGGCCCCGGTTTCCGTCATGTGGAAACCATCGTCCAAAATCTGCGTTTAGCAGAAAACGATGAAATCATTGACAGGGCCCCAAATCCAATGACCTTGCTCCATATTGATGTTCCATTTGCTGTTGTCCCAGGAGACATGATTCGTAAGTCAGGGTCAGGGCTAATTAACTTATATGACAAGTCTACAGGAGTAAGAAAAACAGTTCGTGCCCAAGCATAGTATAGATTGAAATCTGTCTTTTAGACAGATTTTTTTTCATATTTATGCTTAAATAGGAGATGAAGAAAACTAGAAAATAGAAAGATGAGTAGAAGATGAAAAAAATTGGCGTTTATTTTGGTACATTTGCACCAATGCACATAGGACATTTGCATCAGGTTTATAAAGCAGCATTTGAAAATGATGAAGTTCTGCTTGTTGCATCAGGTTTTGATGACGATCGTGGTGCGAAAATAGGACTCGATTTGAATCGGCGCGTTTCAGCACTGACAGAATTTTTTTCAGATGAATCTCATATTCATGTTGTAAAATTAGACGAAAATGACTTACCACCGATGCCTGATGGTTGGGACGAGTGGACTAGTCGATTGCTTGAGTTTGTCCATTCGATTGCTGAAGGTGAAATTTTCAAAGCAACATTTTATGTAGGGGAAGAAGAGTACGTCACAGAATTGAGAAAACGCTTTCCACTGAATGAGAATACTTACCTTGCCAAAATTGCTGATCGGTCAAATATTCCAATTTCGGCGACTCAAATCAGAAGTCAGCCACAAAAAAATTGGGAAAAAATTATCCCGACTTTTCAACCTTATTTTGTCAAAAGGGTGAAAATAAAAACCGTCAATGCCGACCTTCTTATATTACGATTAAATAAACTTTTTGCGAATTCTGGAGTTCAATTTGTTTCAACAGCAACCCCCATTTATGATTTAGAACTTGAGTGTCATCAAAGACAGCTCCTGCAAGATTTTTATACGATCATTGACCAAGTTAACAAAATCTACGATTTAGAAGTCTTGAGACTAAAATAATAAATCAGAGCTTAATGCTCTGATTTATTTTGTAGTTTTTCATAAAAATGGTGTTTCTTTAACAAAATGAAATCCAAATGATTTTCAAGTTCGCTAATTTGATGGCGTAAAATGCGTTCTTGATCAACTAAGATACTGATGCGTTGGATGATTGTTTGGTCGCCTTTCTTACGAAGCTCAGCATAGTTTAACATCGTTTCCAGATTCATTCCGATTTGTTTTGCCTGTTTTATGAAACGAATCCATTCCAAGTCATCTTCAGAAAATGTACGATAGCCATTTTCTAATCTTTTTGGCTCCAAAATCCTAATTGTTTCATAATAACGAAGCGTTGAAATGGGTAATCCTGTCAATTGGGATATTTCTGATATTTTATACATTATTTCCTCACAAAATCATTGCCCTCAAGTGAACTTTATAGTTTGTACTAATTATAACAAAAAAGGGAGAAACGATGAATAAAGTGACAGTGCTCTGTTTATTCGATGCATTCCACAGGTCGAATTTTCTAACATGTTAAATGCGATTGATATTGTAAAAGCCTTGGTTGAAAAAGAAAAAGAGAACCTCTAGTTCTCTTTTTCTTCAATTGTTCCCTGATTGACAGTAAATACAGATAAGTTTTCTGGCATATTTTTCAAATGGTCAAGTGTTGTTGTCGTCATAAAAGTTTGTGTTTTCCCCAAACTGGTTTTTATCAAATCGAGTTGTCGCGTATTATCTAATTCACTCATGACATCGTCTAAAAGTAAAATAGGGTATTCACCAGTTTCTTCATAAATCAAATCAATTTCAGCTAATTTGACAGATAAAGCCACTGTCCTTTGTTGACCCTGACTTCCGAAGTCAGCAACATTCATATCGTTAATGATAAATTGCAAATCATCACGGTGCGGTCCCACACTGGTTAAATGACGATAAGTGTCGAGCGAGTGGCGCTCAGTCAGTTCTGACAGAAAATCATCTTTCACGTGTTTTTGATAAATGATCTGAAGTTTTTCTTTATCATGGGTCAATTGCGCATGAACTTTTTGGGCATAATGATTTAATTTTTCGATGAATTTAGCACGTTGTTCAATAAGTTTGTTTCCATGTAAAACGAGTTGTTCATCTAATACAGCCAAAAAATGAGCATCGATTTTATCAGAATCAAATTTTAAATATGCATTCCGCTCTTTTAAAGCGCGATTATAACGAACGCTATCATAGAGATAAACAGGACGAATTTGCCCAAGCTCCATATCCATGAAACGTCGACGACCAGCTGGCGCACCTTTGACTAATTCCAAATTCTCAGGTGCAAACATTATTAAATTGAGCTGCCCAATGTAATCTGCAAGTCGATTTTCTTTCAAATGATTCGCTTTTGCGATTCGGCCTTTGTGATTCAAAATAACTTCAAGCGGAACACGTCCGCCATTCTTTTCAACTAGGCCGGCCACCTTCATTTCTTTAGCTGTCCAACGAATCAGTTCTTTATCGTGGCTCGTCCGGTGAGAACGAGTCAAAGCTAGAAAATAAATGGCTTCAAGGATATTCGTTTTTCCCTGAGCATTCTGTCCTAAAAAAATATTGAGCTGCGGATGAAAATCTAACTCAAGGTGCTCATAATTTCTAAAATTGGTTAACTGAAGAGAATTTAGTTTCATTCATTTTACCAAACTGAGATCAAGAACGACCTGGAAAACGTGGTGCAGCTTTCTTAGGTGCTTTTTTAGGCTTATTTTCTGCATTCATTTTCTTGACGATTGCTTTTACTCGATCCTCTTCAGCTTTTTCCTCATTACGATCCGCAAGTTGTTGTGCTGTTGCGGCAACGAAACGGACTGATAAATCATAAGTTGGAAGCTCAAGTAAGTCTCCATCGTGCATTTTTTTACCACGTCTATTTTCAGGTTCGTGATTATGGAAAATTTCTCCGTCGTTAGATGCCAAAAACATCTTCGCTTGACCACCTGTAGCAATCAAGCCTAATTCTTTCAACGCTTGACCTAGTGTAATGTATTCTTCAAATAATATAAAATTTTGCATAACCCAATTTTAACACAAATTTTAAAGAATCGTACGTGTATTTTTTTGAGATTTTGGTATAATAGAATTTACTAGAAAAGTTGCCAAAAAGATGTAGAGAAATTGGAATTTAAAAGTAAGAAATTGATTAGGGGAATTCTCTACTATTAAGACAACTCGCTCGAACAAAATATTGTTCCTGCATGAAAGTGAATTGAAAATTTGACCAATTATAAATGTACTGAAGGTGTGAATCTTCATGTCATCCAAGCCTCAAAATTTAAAACTGTAAAAATAATGCTTCGTTTCCGAGAAGAGCTTAATCAGGCACACCTTGGAAAAAGAGTTCTTATTTCTAATATGTTGGAAACAACAAATCAAATCTATCAAACCGATCGTGATTTTTCTCGTGCACTTTCTGAAATGTATGGTGCATCATTTACGACAGGTGTGGCAAAAAAGGGAAAGCTCCATCTTCTTTCCATCAACATGAGTGTCGTTAATCCTAACTATGTCAATTTTGATACCGTAGGAAGTGCCATTGAGATGATAAAAAATGCTCTTTTTTTACCAGACGCTGATGGAACTCAATTTAATCCAGAAATATTCAAGCGAGAACAGACCAATCTGGTCCATTATCTAGAAGCAATGAATGATGATCGCTCTTATTTTGCGAGTCGCAAATTAGCTGATCTCTTTTTTACAAATTCTGAGCAAGCACTTCCCAGTATTGCAACATTGGATTTATTAAAGGAAGAAACTGCGACCTCTGTTTATGCTTATTACAAAGAAATGCTTGCAACAAATATTATTGATATTTTTGTTATGGGTGATGTCGATGAAGAGAAAGTAGTAAAGGCATTTGAAGCTTTTCCGTTTGAGCGTCGCACGGATAATGCTGATGTGATTTATCATCAACCCATCTCAACACGACCCGTTGAAGTGATCGAACATAAAGATGTTGCTCAATCCTTGTTGCAACTTGGTTTTCATCTTCCAGTAATTTATGGTGACCAGAACTACCTAAGCCTTCAAGTCATGAATGGTATTTTAGGCGGCTTTTCACATTCCAAATTATTTGCCAATGTCCGAGAAAAAGAAAGTTTAGCTTATTCAATTTCGTCAACTTTTGATTCCTTTACAGGTTTTCTAAAAATTGCAGCTGGAATTGATGCGAAACACTTCCCAGAAGCAAAAAAATTAATATTTGAGCAGTTGGAATCAATTAAAAAAGGGCAATTCAGTGTTCAAGATATTGAACAAACGAAAACGATGTTGCGGAACACGTACTTTATTGGACAGGATTCAATTGCAAATAATATTGAATTAGAATTTGTAAAGGCCTTGCTTCCAGAACGTTTCATGGATACTGAAACTTTTTTAAATGAACTTGACAAGGTGAACAAGGAGTCGATTATGAAAGTTGCTCAAGGATTGACCTATCAGGCACAATATTTTATGGAAGGCAGTAGCCTTCAGTTTGAAGAAGAATAATAAGACATGAAAAAACACTTCTATGAGAAAACGGGAGACACCCTTTATCATTCTATTTTAGAGAATGGTTTAACGGTTTACTATCTCCCAAAAGCCGATTATAATCGGACATATGGCCTTTTTACAACGAATTTTGGTTCATTAGACACCCATTTCATTGCTCCAGGAAAAGAGAAAGAATCTATTTTTCCTGAGGGAATTGCGCACTTCTTAGAACATAAACTTTTTGAAAAAGAAGATGGCGATGTCATGTATAAATTTGGAGCCTTGGGTGCACAAACCAACGCATTTACAAGTTTTACAAGGACTTCCTACTTATTTTCAACAAGAGAAAATATTTACGAATGCGTTGAGCTCCTACTTGATTTTGTTCAAGTTCCCTATTTCACTGACGAAAATGTTGAAAAAGAACAAGGGATTATTCAACAAGAAATCCAAATGTACCAAGATGACAGTGACTGGCGTTTGTTTGCAGGGCTACTTGAGCGAATGTATCCACAAACGCCACTAGCTGAGGACATCGCGGGGACGCCAAGCACAATCAATGCCATCACGGCTGATGATTTGTACCTCAATTACGAAACATTTTATCATCCTTCTAATATGAATTTATTTTTGACTGGCCCATTTGATGTTGAAAAAATGAATCAATTTGTTTTAGATAATCAATCAGGAAAAGAATTTGAGTCACATGTACCCATTAAGCGAATTGATGTGAAGCCAACAGAGCCGGTAACAGGACAAAAAATCGAACTCGAAGTTGCCATGCCCAAACTTGCATTAGGTTTTCGTGGTGATGACGATTTGCCAGAGAATTCGCAAGCCTTAATGTCATATAAAGCTGCCATTCAATTTTTATTAGATTTAATTTTCGGTCGAACGAGTCAACTTTATGAAGACTTATATAATGAAAATTTAATTGACGATTCATTTGGCTTTAGTTTTGATTTGGATAAGCGTTTTCACTTTATTACTTTGACAGGAGATACAAAAAACCCTGAAAAATTGAGCCAAGTTTTGCAAGATACATTAAAAAGTTATAAAATAGATAATGATTTCAACGAGGAACATCTCAAATTGATTAAAAAGGAGATGTTAGGTGAATATTTCTCATCTCTAAATTCATTAGAATATATTGCCAATCAATTTTCATCAGAATTATTTGATCAAATTAATTTCTTTGACCTCCCAGAAATTGTTTCAAGTTTGACACTTGAAGACATCGCTAAAAATGCAGAAAAATTTATTCAACAAATGAAAATTGTTGAATTTACAGTGTTACCCAAAAATTAAAAAAATTCGAACAGTGATAATAAAAAATCCATGCGCAGCACAATAACGAGAGGGGGACATGGTGTCAATAAAAACAATCGGTCGAGTCTTGAAGGAAAGACGTACAGAACTTGGCCTTGGACTTTCAGAAGCAGAATCATTTACAAAAATACAAAAACTATACATTGTCGCACTAGAAACGGACGACTATAAAGCACTTCCCGGTGAATTTTATGTTAAAGCCTACTTGAAGCAATATGCGGAAAAACTTGGCCTGAATGCAGATAAAATTATTGAAGCCTACGAGAACGGAAAAGGGATTGCAGTTGAGGACAAGGACGATATTCAAGAAACTTATCGTTTTGTTAAACCTAGTGAACGCGTTGAACCCGAAGAAGAATTAGGACCAAAGGATTGGCATTATTATTTCCCAATTATTGCTTTATCAGGAGTTGCGATTACTATTGTTGCAGCCGTATTTATTGCGGTAATTCTTAATAATCCAAGTTCCCCTAATTTAATGAGTTCCGATTATAGTGATTCGAAGTCCTCAATTTTGAAGCCAAGTGTTTCTTCTTCTAAAAGTACAAGTGAAAGTTCAACATCTAGCAGCAGCAGCAGTGTTGCCCCAGCTGAAAAATTAGAAGTTACTTCTATTTCGGGAAGTACCATGAACATTACTTTGTCCAATGCAGTAGATCCAATCAAAATCGTATTTACAGGTGATGCAAATTCGAATGTATGGGTACTCGCAAGAAACACAGATATGAGTACAGCAGGTGTTACCATTAGTAATCAAAACCCTAGTGCAACTGCCTCCTTAACAAGCGGGGCAACGCAATCTACGATTACACTGGGGAAAAGAACAAATTTGGCGATAACAATAAATGGACAAGCAGTCGATTTATCAAAATATACAACAACCATCGGTCCGTATAATATCTACTTGACAGTTACTCCTGCAACAGGCACGACATCAAATGCTACAACAGCTACTAGCACAGCAACGACAACAAATTCTTCCGCTCAATAAAATCTTTAAAAATTTAGAAAAGGAAAATACCATGAAACAGAAACTCCCCAATCAATTAACAATGCTCCGAATTTTTATGATTCCGATTTTCTTGATTATCCTCTACTTACCTCAAGGCGAAAAGTTTGGTTCAACATCGGTCTCATGGATTATTGCGGCAGTAATTTTTGCGGTTGCGTCATTCACAGACTGGTTAGATGGACACCTCGCTCGTAAATGGCATGTGGTAAGTAATTTTGGTAAATTTGCAGATCCTTTGGCAGACAAAATGTTGACCATGGTGGCATTTGTCATGCTGGTGACTTTGAATTTAGCGCCGGCGTGGGTTGTTGCAATCATTGTATGCCGTGAATTAGCTGTTACTGGACTACGTCTGCTTTTAGTCGAACAAGGTGGAACGGTTCTTGCAGCTGCAATGCCAGGTAAAATCAAAACTTTTACTCAAATGCTTTCTATTATCTTTCTCTTGATAGGGAACCCACTTTATATTGGTACAATTTTACTTTATATCTGTCTTGTCTTTACCATTTATTCAGGCTATGATTATTTCAAAAATGCTAATGTTAAATGGGAATTTTAAATAAATAAAAGCCACAAAAAGTGGCTTTTTTAATTACATTCATGTTGCCTCAGCTAAAATATTTTAAGATATTGGAATTTTTTGAAGTAATCCAGGAAATTGAAAGAGTGTACTCGTGTAAAATATCCAAAAAGGTCCTCTAGTAATCAATGTAATTTTTACTATTTTATCTCTGTTATTGCTAAGCTTTTTTGTTTTTTCTAATTTATTTTTAATCATAATTCTTGAAACTCTTTCTTGATTTAATAATGGAATTACGTTAGAATAGTAACATAGAGAGCGAAGTTTTGGTGCAAATTCGCAAAAGTGACGTGACATTAATCGGTAGCTCCGTTATAGCTAGCTCGAGGCTCTGAAAACAGAGTGAAATTAGGTGGTACAGCGTAATTTTGCGCCCTAAGGCTTCGGCTTTGGGGTGCTTTTTTTTGGATAATTGTTCGGAAAATTGAACTTAAGAGCTTAACGTTACTTGTTTGCAACAAACAGAAAGGAAATTCTATGAAATTACAGAAACCTAAAGGAACAGCAGATATTTTACCAGTTGAATCTGCAAAATGGCAATACCTTGAAGAAATTGCCCGTGCTGTCTTCAAAGATTATAATTATAAAGAAATTCGTACCCCAATGTTCGAAAGCTACGAACTTTTTAGTCGTGCAACAGGTGAAACAAGTGATATTGTAACGAAAGAAATGTATGATTTCGAGGATAAAGGAGGCCGCCACATTGCCTTACGTCCTGAAGGTACTGCTTCAGCTGTACGTGCTTATGTTGAAAATAAATTGTATGCCCCAGAAGTATTGAAACCTGTAAAACTTTGGTACAATGAGTCGATGTTTCGTTATGAACGTCCTCAATCTGGACGTCTGCGTGAATTTCATCAATTTGGTGTTGAGTGTTTAGGAGTAAAAAATGCAGCGATTGATGTCGAAATCATCGCGATGGCTGACAACTATTTCCGTCAACTTGGTATTTCTGGCATTTCACTTCATTTGAATACTTTAGGAGATATGTCGAGTCGGAAGGCATACCGCGAAGCCTTAATTGCTTATTTAACACCATTCGAATCAGAACTTTCAGAGGACAGCCGTCGTCGTCTTCATGAAAATCCTTTACGTGTTTTGGATTCAAAAGAACCAGAAGATATTAAAGTTGTGGAAAATGCACCATCTATTTTGGACTACTTGAATGAAGCATCTCAAGCTTATTTCGAAGAAGTAAAAACATTGCTTGAAGCGCTTGGTGTTGAATATACCGTGGATTCAAACATGGTTCGTGGATTGGATTATTATAATGATACAATTTTTGAATTTGTTGTTAAACTTGACGGAAAAGAATTGACTGTCTGTGGAGGGGGACGTTATGATGGACTCGTCGAATACTTTGATGGTCCAGCTACTCCAGCTTTTGGCTTTGGACTTGGTATTGAACGCTTGCTCCTTGTAGCCGAAGCTCAAGAAATTAACTTCATGGAAGATGAAACACTGGATGTATATGTTGCGGTAATGGGAAATCATGCTAATGTAGAAGCAACTAAAGTGGTTGAAAGTCTACGAGCACAAGCTTTCCAAGTCGAACGCGATTTTTCTAACCGTAAGCTACCCGCTCAATTCAAAACAGCAGATAAATTAAATGCTGAGTTGATTATCACTTTAGGTGACAACGAAGTTCAAACGGGGAATGTGACAGTTAAGAATAACAAAACACGTAAAGAAGTGAAAGCGACTTTGGATGAAATTTATGATTCATTCAGTCCTATATTTGAAGAATTATACGTTGAAGAAGAATTTTAAGCGAAAGTTTAAATCGTTGACTCAAAGCGGTAGAAAATTGCTTTGAAGGATAAGAAAAAGAGAAATTTAGTATGAAAAGAACAAATTACGCAGGAAATATAACTGAAGAATATTTGGGGCAAAGCGTCACTGTTAAAGGTTGGGTAGCAAAACGTCGAAATTTAGGTGGCTTGGTTTTCATCGATTTACGTGACCGCGAAGGCTTGGTTCAAATTGTTGTCAATCCAGAAACAGCGAGTAAAGAAGTTGCTGAGGCCGCAGATTATGTTCGTAATGAATTTGTCCTTGAAGTGACAGGTCATGTTGTTGAACGAGCAAGTAAAAATGATAAAATGAAAACTGGAGCAATTGAAATTGAAGCGACAGAAATCGAAATTTTGTCAACATCAAAAACTACGCCATTTGAAATAAAAGATGGGGTTGAAGTTTCAGACGACACACGTATGAAATACCGCTATCTCGATCTTCGTCGTCCAGAAATGCTAAAAAATATCCGGATGCGTCATGCAACGACTCATGCAATTCGCGAATATTTGGATGGCACCGGCTTTATTGATGTGGAAACACCATTTTTGACAAAATCAACACCCGAAGGTGCACGTGATTACCTTGTCCCTTCTCGGGTGAATAAAGGCGAATTCTATGCTCTTCCACAATCTCCTCAATTGATGAAACAATTGTTGATGACTGCTGGCCTCGACCGTTATTATCAAATCGTAAAATGTTTCCGTGATGAAGACTTACGAGGGGACCGTCAGCCAGAATTTACACAAGTTGACTTGGAAACGACTTTCCTTGGAGAAGAAGAAATTCAAACGCTCACTGAAGGATTAATTGCGAAAGTCATGAAAGATGTAAAGGGAATTGATGTTACCTTACCTTTCACACGTATGAAATATGATGATGCAATGAATTTCTATGGTTCTGATAAACCAGATACTCGTTATGAAATGTTGTTGCAAGATTTGTCAGAACTGACAAAACAATCAGGATTTAAAGTTTTTGAAGATGCACCAGTTGTTAAAGCACTCGTTGTCAAAAATGCAGCTACAAAATATTCACGTAAGGCCATTGATAAATTGACTGAACAAGCGAAACAAAATGGGGCAAAAGGGCTTGCTTGGATGAAATTTGAAAACGGAGAATTGACGGGTGGTGTTTCGAAATTCTTAACGGAAATTTCATCAGCACTGATAGAAAAATTGAAACTTGAAAATAATGACTTGGTTCTCTTTGTTGCTGACAAATTGAAAGTCGCCAACACTGCCTTGGGTGCTCTGCGTCAAACTTTAGCGCGTGAATTAGGACTGATTGATTATCGTAAATTCAATTTCCTTTGGGTGATTGATTGGCCTCTATTTGAATGGTCAGAGGAAGAAGGGCGATATATGTCCGCTCATCATCCATTCACATTGCCAACCTCTGAAACGCGCGAATTTTTGAGTGCTGATGGTTCATTTGAAGAATCTGATCTCCAAAATGTAAGAGCTCATGCATATGACATAGTTTTGAATGGTTATGAATTAGGTGGTGGCTCACTTCGTATCAACACGCGTGAACTTCAAGAAACGATGCTTGAAGCACTTGGGTTCTCGATTGAAGACGCAACAGAACAATTTGGCTTTCTACTTGAAGCACTTGATTATGGTTTCCCACCACATGGTGGCCTTGCACTTGGCCTTGACCGTTTTGTCATGCTATTAGCCGGTAAAGACAATATTCGTGAAGTGATTGCCTTCCCTAAGAACAACAAAGCGACAGATCCAATGACACAAGCACCATCTAGCGTTGCTGAAAAACAGCTAGAAGAATTGAGTATTAAACTTGCAAACAAAGATAAATAAATTTTTAGGAAAAATTCTCGATCGGTTTGGACTCTATCAAGTTTTAAAATCAATCGGTGCAGAAAAATTAGCTAACAAATTTTCAGCTGCAATTGTCTACGCGGTATTCTCAAGTTTTGCGTTGAACTTCTTCTATCAACCTGGACATGTCTATGCATCAGGCGCAACGGGTCTTGCTCAGGTTATCTCAGAATTGATTATCCGAATTACAGGACATGATTTCTTACCTATTTCGGTGACGCTTGTTTTAATCAATTTGCCTTTGTTCGTCTTAGCTTGGCGTGGAATTGGTAAACAGTTCACTATTTACACTTTGATTACTGTTGTTATGAGTTCGGTTTTCATTCATTTTATCCCAGTTACTCCCTTGACGACCGATCCATTGATCAACGCAGTTTTTGGCGGTGCCATAATGGGATTCGGTGTTGGAAATGCGATGAAATCGGGCATTTCATCGGGCGGAACTGATATTGTCAGTCTTTATATGCGAAAGAAGACGGGGCGTAATGTTGGAACTTTGAGTTTTGTTGTGAATGGATTAATCATTTTCACGGCTGGCGTTTTGTTCGGCTGGGAATATATGTTTTATAGTTTCATTGCCATTTTTGTAAACTCACGTGTTCAGGATGCTGTTTTTACGCGTCAAAAACGATTACAAGTTATGATTGTAACAGAAAATCCTGATTTGCTTATTCAAAAATTATTCGATAAATTTAATCACGGTGTAACCATTCTGAATAATTCAGAAGGGGGCTACACGCATCAAAAGAGAACCGTTTTATTCTCTGTAATCACCATGTATGAATATCAAGATTTTAAACACGTCATTGCTAAATATGACCCTCACGCATTCGTCTCAATATCAGAAAATGTTCGTGTTCTTGGAAAATTTGAAGAAGTAGATGATTGATTTTTTATCCCTCATGTTTAGCTGAGGGATATCTTTTAGATAATGCAACTGTTGCGTTGCTCAAGATTATTAATAAATATTTTTAGGAAAAGGAGTTTCATGAAAAGAATTAGTCTCCATTTTAGAAACTTTGTCGCTATTGCACTTGGTACTGCACTTTACGGTTTTGGTTTTGTTCAGTTTAATATGGCCAATCATCTTGCTGAAGGTGGTGTGGCTGGTATTTCATTGATTCTCCACTTTTTAGTACATATTGACCCGTCTTACACAAACATTATATTAAATATTCCTCTGCTCTTTATTGGTTACCGCTTCTTAGGACGCCGAACTTTCTTTTATACCATTTGGGGAATCACGTCGCTCTCGGTTTGGATGTTTCTATTCCAACGCATCCCTTTTACACTGAATATCCATCATGATTTATTGGTTGCTGCCTTGCTAGCAGGTGTGTTTGGTGGAGCCGGAATCGGTTTGGTTTTCCGTTTTGGCGGAACTACTGGCGGTGCAGATATAATTGCCAAATTAGTGCAGGCCAAAAAGGGAATCCAAGTTGGTAAAACGTTCTTTATGTTTGATACAGTTGTTTTAACCTTGTCTTTGACTTATATCAATCTTGAACAAATGATGTATACATTGATTGCAAGTTTTGTTTCTGCACAAGTTGTTGGAATTGTTCAGTCAGGTGGTTACTCGGTCAAAGGGATGCTCATTATTACAGAAAAACATCGTGAAGTTGCTGATTTGATTATTCAAGAATTTGGCCGTAGTGCTACTTATTTACATGGTGAGGGAGCCTACTCTGGACACCAAAAAGAAGTACTTTATGTAGTTTTGAACCCTAGTGAAATTCAAGAATTGCGACAAACTCTGAATGACATTGACCCGATGGCTTTTGCATCCATCATAAATGTCCATGAAGTGATTGGTGATTTTGCTTACCCAAGAAGTCGCTTTAGAGAACTCAAAAAATAAAAAAACCGAGACCTTGTCTCGGTTTTTTTTTCGTAAAATGACCTAATTGGCGTGCAAAAAGTGATACTTTGCGTTATAATGAAAGCGTAGACAAATGCGATTTAGCACAAGGAGAGATCATGCGTACAACAAGAGCAACAGAAGAAATCGAAAAAGCGATTATTCACTTGAAAAAAGCAAAACGTGAAATCAGTAATTATACTTTTGATTATGATATGCAAAATTTGATTCAACTTGATCGCACGATTAAACAGCTTGAAGCAATTCGTACAGCAGTTAACGCTGACGGAAATCAAGTTGAAGGTGTCAAATCAATCGGACAGCTTGAAAGTGAGCGCCTGTCAAGAGCAAGACAAGATGTGTCATCTCTGACAAGATAAAAATGGACCCTCAGGGTCCATTTTTATTCATTGATTAATATTGATAGTTGGCTACAAATTCGTCAATGATATTCACTATTTGTGCTTGAGATTCAGCTTCGTTAATTGCTAACTTAACTTTGCTCGCACGTTTCGCTCCTTTGAGGTAGTAGGCTGCGTGTTGGCGGAATTCACGTGATGCAATGTTGTCCCCTTTGAGGTCAACAAGACGAGCTAAATGTAATTTTGCGATTTCCATTTTTTCAGGAACAGGAGGTTCTGGAAGTAAAATTCCAGTTCGTAAATAATGTTCTGTGCGGTGCAAAATCCAAGGATTACCAAGGGCAGCACGTCCCATCATGACTGCTGTAACTCCTGTTTGATCAATCATTTTCATTGCATCTTCGGGTGTCTTTACATCGCCATTTCCGATAACAGGAATATTAACTGCCTCAGTTAATTTTGAGAGCCAGTGCCAGTTATCTTGTGCATTACCTGTGTATTGTTGGGCTTTTGTACGGCAATGCATGGCAACAGCCGCTCCACCCGCTGCTTCAATCGCTTTTGCATTTTCGACACAGAAGAGATGATCGTCATCCCATCCTAAACGAATTTTCACAGTCAAAGGCTTAGAAATTGCTTTACTGACGTTCGAAACAACATCATAAACTTTATCAGGATCAAGCAAAAGGCGTGAGCCTGCATCATTCTTCGTTACCTTTGGAACAGGGCAACCCATGTTAATATCAATGATATCTGCCACAGTGTTGGCTTCAACAAATTTTGCAGCTTCAACCAATGTATCAACTTCACCACCAAAAATTTGCATGGAAAGAGGGTGCGGTACACCTTCAAAATCCATCATCCCCAATGTTTTTTCATTGCGATGTTCAATCCCTTTGTCAGAAATCATTTCTGTAACCACAAGTCCTGCACCAAACTCTTTTGCTGTTTTCAAGAAAGCTTTGTTATTAATACCAGCCATTGGAGCGAGCACAATTTTATTTTGTATATCGATATCGCCAATTTTCCAAGGCGTGCTGAATTTTTTATCCATAGTCATAAGCTACATTTTATCATTTTTTGGTTTAAAATGAACGCTTAGAGTTTTATAAATAACTTGACAAAACGAATTCAAAAGAATACAATACGGAAAAGGCTTTTGAATAAGCAGATGGTGGACAAGTTAGCGTTTAGGAACGAAATAGAGATTGCGATAAAAAGGAATGAGCCTAGCTGGCAGAGTCAGTAAAATTAATGGCAACAACCAATCTGAAATTCCAGGCGACAAAGGATTGACAAAAAGCGCAGTGAACTTTAATAAATTTCTCTTTTTTAACATGAATAAAAAACGACGAGTTATGTGGATACTGTGTTTTGCATGGTATTCTGTTCTGACAAGCTTAATTTACGGAATTTGGACCAAATCGGGGCTCATGACTTTGATGTGCCTCGTTCAATCCATCATTTCAATTCTCTTAATCATAAATCATTGGTCAAATCATCAGTTGACTTCAAAAAATTTCTTTATTGTACCTTTTATAATGTTGCTCGGTCTTATTTTTGTGCTGTCATTTTTAGTTCTTGTTGGTTTATAAAATACCAGCAGTTTTTTTATTTCGTGACTAAATAATGTAATTCGACAAATTGACCATAAGTTTTGGTTTCAATGAGTTTTAATTTTTCCGCGTAATTTCCACTCGGAAAAAGGCGACGTCCATTTCCTAATAGTACTGGAGCAATTGTGATTTGCATTTCATCAACACAACCATTCTCCAAAAAGAGCTGAATAATTTCGCCACCACCGACGACCCAAATATCTCCAGCTAAAGTAGAAATAAATTCTCTAATATTATCTGGGTTAACAAATGTTACGGCTGTATTGGCACTTTGATTTTGGCGCGTGAATACGTAAGAATCCTGCTCGGAGTATGGCCAACCATTCTTAATGACCGACTCATCGTTCATTAACCAGTCATAAGTTTTCATGCCCATGATGACAGTTCTGATTGTGTGCATGAAATTTCCATAGCCATTATCACCATCACCAGAAACCTCAAATAGCCAGTCTAACTTGTCATCTTCTGTTGCAATATAACCATCTAATGTTGTGGCGATATAAAGTTTTACAGTCATTTTTCTCCTTTTCTGACTTTATTTAATCAAGTCTGTTTAAAAAATTCTGTCATTACTGACAGAATTTTTTTGTATGTAATTATTAACAAATATTTTAGTTGTTCAAAATCAAATCGTTGAGTTCTTCTTCAGAAAATTCATATTTACGTTCACAGAATTGGCAAATAATTTCAGCACCGTGATCTTCCTCAATAATTTCATTGATTGTTTGATTCCCGAGGGATTTAATTCCATCTCTGAACCGTCCTTTGGAACAGTCACACTCAAAAGCAAGTGGGGTGTCAGATAATTTTGTGAATTCCATTTGACCGTATATTGCCTTTAACATCGCTTCAAGCGCATTCGTTTCTTCGAGCATTGTAGCAATTGATGGCATGGATTTTATGTTGTTTTCGATTTCCGAAATTTCTTCTTCGGTGGCATCGGGCATGGCCTGCAGCATGAAACCACCAGCAATTTTTACAGTATCGGCATCTTGGTCTAGCAACACATTTAAGCCCACTGAGGCCGGAGTTTGCTCACTTTCAAGAAAATACCAAGCTAAATCCTCTCCTATTTCACCTGTGATCAAGTCGACTTTTCCTGTATAGGGTTGTTTTAAGCCGAGATCTTTAATGACAACAAAAAAACCATTGCCCACAAAAGGAGCCACAATTACTTCACCTGTTGATCCTTTTTTGTAATCAAGTTCTTTATGCGTCACATAACCTTTAACATTTCCTTTGCTATCAGCCACGGCAACGATAGGTCCTAGAGCACCATCACCTAGGACTTTTACAGTGATTTTTTCCTCTCCTTTTTCATTTGCCCCCAAAATTTGAGCAGCAATCAAAGTTCGACCCAAGGCGACAGTTGATGTTGGCCATGTTTGATGGCGTTTTTGTGCCTCACGCACGGTTTCTGTTGAGTCCAAAACAAAAGCACGAAAATGACCGTTTTTTGAAATTGATTTAATGATTTTATCCATGGCTCTATTTTAACACAAAAGCTTGCAAAGTTTACACTTATCGATGCAGAAGCCTTCATTAGTTGAATACCCATCAATTGTTGCTAAATTCATGGCTTTTTTATTAAATCTAATAATTATAAGAGTAAAATCCGAACAATTAAAGGAAAATTATGAAAAACATCGGAAATATGCTTATCATGTCAGAATAACTTTGCTAAAATAGAAGTAACGTGCAAGAGGAGCTCTCGGCTAATTTATACATTTTAATCGGGAATGCCAGCTGTTTGAATAAATAAATTGTTACTCAATTTATGTTGGGCAGAGTGTGCAAAATATTTTAAGAAAGGAACGCATTAATCTAGAAAAATGATACAGTTCACTCAACTGTGTGCCTACTCAATATTTTGGGCCTGAACATTTTTCAATAAATAATGCGTTAGATTGGAATTTCACTCAATGTTGAATTCTAATTTCAAAAGGAGAATATTATGCCATCAGTAGTCGTTGTCGGAACCCAATGGGGAGATGAAGGAAAAGGTAAAATTACAGATTTCCTCAGCTCAAATGCGGAAGTTATCGCTCGATACCAGGGCGGTGATAATGCAGGTCACACCATCGTAATCGAAGGGAAAAAATATAAATTGCATCTTATTCCATCTGGAATCTTTGATGCCTCTAAGATTTCTGTCATTGGAAATGGCGTGGTTGTCAATCCAAAATCATTAATTGAAGAATTGGCTTACCTTGCGGAAAATGGAGTTGATACGAGCGGTTTACGTATTTCCGACCGAGCTCACGTAATTTTGCCTTACCACAAGAAACTCGATTTTCTTCAAGAAGAAGCAAAAGGCGACAAAAAAATTGGGACAACAATAAAAGGAATTGGCCCAGCTTATATGGACAAAGCAGCGCGTGTTGGAATTCGTATCGCTGACTTGCTTGACAAAGAAATCTTTGAAGAACGATTGCGAACAAATCTTGAAGTTAAAAATCGTGAATTTATTAAAATGTATGATTCCGAACCAATTGAATTTGACGATATTTTTGAAGAATACTATGAATACGGTCAACAAATTAAAAAATTTGTTTGCGATACATCGGTCATTCTAAATGATGCACTTGACAATGGAAAACGGGTATTATTCGAGGGCGCTCAAGGTGTCATGCTCGATATAGATCAAGGAACTTATCCATTTGTAACAAGTTCTAACCCTGTTGCTGGTGGTGTGACCATCGGTTCAGGCGTTGGCCCATCAAAAATTAACACGGTTGTTGGGGTATGTAAAGCATATACTTCACGTGTCGGTGATGGTCCATTCCCAACAGAACTCTTTGATGAAACAGGTCAACAAATCCGCGAAGTCGGTCATGAATATGGGACGACAACTGGCCGTCCTCGCCGTGTCGGATGGTTTGACTCTGTTGTTATGCGTCACTCTAAACGTGTGTCAGGACTGACAAACCTCAGCCTTAACTCAATCGATGTGCTGACAGGCCTTGATACGGTTAAAATTTGCGTTGCTTATGAAAAATCTAATGGTGAACAAATTTCACATTACCCAGCTAGTCTTAAAGAATTAGCAGATTGCAAACCAGTGTATGAAGAAATGCCAGGTTGGTCAGAGGATATTACAGGAATGCGTACGCTCGAGGAACTTCCGGAAGCAGCACGTAATTACGTGAGACGAGTTAGTGAACTCGTTGGAGTCCGCATTTCAACCTTCTCCGTTGGTCCTGACCGCGACCAAACTAACGTTTTGGACAGCGTCTGGGGTTAAGAATGCTATCTTTCCTGCAAAGAGGAAGTAGTATTAGAAGACTTTTTATAATTGTAATCACCAAAAAAGGTTTCAAAGCCTTTTTTATTTTGGGAAACATTTCAAGGAACCAGGCTCTGAAATGATTATCGTTGACAAAGCCTAAAAAAGTGATAAAATTGAGAGTAAGACATAAGAAGAGTAAGTTTTGAAGCATCAAAAGGGAATTGCAATCACCGACTGAGAGTTGCAAAGATGTAAAATCACTGAAGTTCACCTTATGTAAAATTTAATAATCGACTTAATTAAGTAATAAAATAGGATGGTACCGCGGTTATTCGCTCCTTTTGGGAGTGGAAAATCGCGTTTTTTTATTTTCATAACAAAAATAAAATGAACAAAATGACCATCTTATTAAATGAAGAAAGGACTATCGCCAAGAGCGGTAGATTGAATTTTTTAAAATAGCAAGCTGTTAAAATAGAAATTTCACAGATTCAAACAGACCCTATTAAGAAATTCAGATTGGAGAAAAGATGTCTTTACAAGAAAGAATTGAAGAATTACGCGAGCGTGCAATCAGTGCTTTGAAGGAAGCCAGTGATGAAAAAGCACTGAACGAATTACGGACTACGATGCTTGGGAAAAAAGGGGAACTCACGGAAATCCTCAAAGGAATGAAGGATTTATCAAATGAAGAGCGTCCCGCTATTGGTGGACTTGCCAACAGTTTTCGTGATGTTTTTGGTCACGCCTTCGAAGAAAAACGTGCAGAGCTTGAAGAATTTGCAATGCGTGCTGCACTCGCTGCCGAAACAATTGACGTGACTTTGCCTGGCACTGAAATTAAAAAAGGAACCCGTCATATTTTGACTCAAACGGAAGAAGAGATTGAAGAAATTTTTCTAGGGATGGGTTATGAAGTTGTTGATGGCTACGAAGTTGAAACAGACCACTATAATTTTGAAAGGATGAACTTGCCAAAAGATCATCCTGCACGTGATATGCAAGATACTTTTTACATTAACAATGAAACATTACTTCGCACACACACAAGCCCAATGCAAGCTCGGACAATGGATGCGCATGACTTCAGCAAAGGCGGACTACGTATGATCGCACCAGGGCGTGTTTATCGTCGTGACACTGATGATGCCACGCACAGTCATCAGTTCCACCAAATCGAAGGTTTAGTTGTCGATAAAAATATTACAATGGCTGACCTCAAAGGTACGCTTGACCTTGTAATGAAAAAAATGTTTGGACAAGACCGTGAATTGCGTTGGCGTCCCAGCTATTTCCCATTCACAGAACCTTCTGTCGAAGTTGATATTTCATGCTTTAAATGTGGGGGAAAAGGCTGTAATGTATGCAAACACACAGGGTGGATTGAAATTCTAGGTGCTGGAATGGTACATCCTAACGTTCTTGAAATGTCAGGACTTGACTCAACTATTTATAGCGGATTTGCCTTTGGTTTAGGACAAGAACGTATTGCAATGCTTCGTTATGGCATCAATGACATTCGCGGATTCTATCAAGGCGATGTACGTTTTTTGGAACAATTTGCTGATTAATACTGGCTCGCGAAAGAAATTAAAGGAAAATAAAAAATGTTAGTAAGTTATAAATGGTTAAAAGAACTTGTTCCAGATCTCACTGCTACAGCGAGTGACTTGGAATATAAAATGTCAACAACAGGTATTGAAGTGGAAGGTGTTACGTCACCTGCAGAGGGCTTGTCAAAATTGGTAGTTGGAGAAGTTTTATCATCTGAAGACATCCCAGAAACACACCTCCATATTACTAAAGTTAATATCGGTGAAGAAGAACCAATTCAAATCGTCTGTGGTGCAAATAACGTACGTGTGGGGATGAAAACAATAACGGCTCTTGTTGGGGCACGCATTGTAGATAATATTAAAATTAAAAAAGGAAAAATCCGCGGTGTTGAATCAATGGGGATGCTTTGTGCCCTTGATGAAATTGGTATAGACGAAAAAATTAATCCAATGAAACATGAAGATGGTATTTTCGAAATGCCATCAGATGCTGAGGTTGGAACTTCAATTTTCCCTTATCTTGATTTAGATGATGAAATTATTGAGTTGTCGATTACGCCAAATCGTGCAGATGCACTGTCTATGCGTGGTACTGCTTATGAAGTAGGAAGTATCTATGGTCTGCCTGTACAATTTCCAACTAAAGATTTGATTGAAAGCGACAAAGCGACGGCTGACAAAATTAAAGTTGTTGTGAGTACTGACAAGGTACCAACTTATAAAATTCGTGTGATTGAAGGGGTTAAAATTGCACCAAGTCCACTTTGGTTACAAACCCGTTTAATGAATGCTGGAGTTCGGCCAATTAACAATGTCGTTGACGTCACTAATTATATCTTGATGTATTATGGTCAACCTTTGCACAGCTTTGATTTTGATAAATTTGGTTCAAATGAAATTCTTGTTCGACAAGCAGAAGATGGTGAAAAATTAACAACTCTAGATGGTGTTGAACGTGAACTTTCAAAAGAAGATATTGCAATCACGTCAAACGGTAAACCGGTTGCTCTTGCTGGTGTAATGGGAGGACTTGATTCCGAAATAACGGACGGAACAACAACTGTTGCTTTAGAATCAGCACTTTTCAACGGAACATTAATTCGTAAAACGTCACAAAAATTCGCTTTACGTTCTGAGGCATCGGCACGATTCGAAAAAGGCATTAACGAGGGGACAGTCACAGAGGCACTCGATTTTGCTGCGGCTATGATTGCTGAACTTGCTGGTGGTAGCGTGCTTAAAGGAGTAGTCGAATCAAATGATTACCAACCTCAACAAGTTGTAGTAAGCATTACCCTATCTCGAATTAATGCCGCTTTGGGTACGGATTTATCTCTGAATACAGTTGAAAAAATCTTTAAACAGCTTGGTTTTGGTGTCAAAATCGATGGGGAAAACTTTATTTGTGAAATCCCATCTCGACGTTGGGACATTTCAATCGAGGCTGATCTTGTCGAAGAGGTCGCTCGTATTTATGGTTATGACAATTTGCCAACTACACTTCCTGCAGGAAATGAAGCTGGCGAACTAACAGCGATGCAAAAATTACGTCGCCAAGTTCGGACAAATGTTGAAGCAAGTGGGCTTTCAGAAGTCATCGGATATTCGCTTGTAACACCCGAAAAAGCACTTGAATTTATCGCAGATAAAAACTTTCCAACCACTTCATTAATGATGCCAATGACAGAGGATCGATCAACGCTTCGTGTAAATATGATTCCAGGATTGCTTGACATCATTAATTACAATCAAAATCGTAAAAATGCAGATGTTGCCATTTATGAAGTCGGAAATGTTTTCTTACCAAGTAATACGGAGGATGGTCGTCCAACAGAGGTTCCAAATTTAGCATTTGCCATATCAGGAAATGTTGTTGACAAATCATATCAAGGGAATGCTGTTCCAGTTGATTTCTTCCATGCTAAAGGAATTGTGGAGCAATTACTCGCTGGAATCAAAAATGTTACCTTTGTTGCGACTGATCAGATTCCAGCCATGCATCCAGGTCGGACAGCGGTCATTCAAGCGGGAGAACGCCACATTGGCTTTGTTGGTCAAATTCATCCAGCCACAGCTAAGAAATATGATATTTCTGAAACTTATGCTGCAGGAATTGATTTACAAGCCCTTCTTGAATTGCAACCAGAACAAACCATATTCACTGACATTCCGAAGGTTCAAGCTGTGACTCGTGACGTTGCGATGTTACTCGACTCAAATGTTACAAATGCTGAAATTGTTGAAGTAATTGAACAGAGCAGAGTCAAGACCCTAAGCAAGGTAGAACTTTTTGACATCTATCAAGGGGTAAATCTTCCATTTGGTAAAAAGTCTATGGCGTACACATTGACATTCCAAACCCTTGAAAATACGATGACCGATGATGAAATAAATACAGCAATGAACAAAGTAACGAAGAATTTAGTTGAAAAACTTAATGCAGAAATCCGTTAATCGTAATAAAAATAAAAAAGACTACTCAAAATGTAGTTTTTTTTACAGCAAAAAATTGCAATAATATTACATACATATGAACAATTATCACAAAAAGTCACAAAATAAATATTTTTGATATAATATTAACATTAATGAAACTTCATGGGAAAAGTTCTGTGATAGAATAGTGTAATATGAAGATTATACATTCAAAAAAAATTAGGAAAATGGTTCTTTTATTCAGTATGTTTCTAGCTGTTTTTGTTGTTTCGTCAAGACTTGTGAGTGCCGACACAACAACACAAAGTAACGTCAATGAACAGATAAACACCTTCCAATCTCAATTGAATTCAGAACTGACCCAGGTGAATAAACTATACCAAAAGGTCAATGATTCTCAGACTCAAGTTCAAGAGGCGCAGTCTAAAATTGATACTTTAGAATCACAAATTGCACAAGCAGAAAAAGACGAAATAAACCTTACAAACTCAATTGCCAATCAAATGCGCTCGCTCCAATCGAATGGTGGTGTGATGATTTCTGTAATTGACATTATAACGTCATCGAATAATTTGACTGCAATGATTCAACGATTGGCGAATCTTAACATTGTTATGTCAGCAGAATCAGCCCAAGTTCAAGATTTGAAAAATACTCAAAATTCTTTGAAAAAAATGAAGATTCAATTAGAAGAAACAAAGAAAAAATTAGTTCAAAATGAACAATCTTACAAGTCCGAGGTGAGTAATCTTCAAGGAAATATTTCTAATTTGCAATCTAAAATCAGTTCAAATCAGAAACTATTATCGGATATGAAAGCTCAAGCTGCTGCAGAACAAAAAGCACGTGATGCTAAAATCGCTGCGGATGCAGCCGCATCCGCAAAAGCAGCAAAGGAAAAGGCAGCCCAGAGTTCAAGTAGCTCAAGTAGCTCAAGTTCGTCAAACCAGTCGTCAAATTCGAACCAGTCGAACAGCACAGGAAATAGTGGGAATTCAGGAAGTTCAAATAACAACAATGGTCATAATAATGGGGGCAAAACGATGACAGCCTTAGCTACCGCATATTCATGGCAAAATGTTGGTTACATTACTGCAATGGGAATAGATTTAAGAACTAATCCGATGTGTATTGCGGTCGATCCAAGTGTTATTCCACTGGGTTCATTGATTGAAGTTCCAGGCTACGGGATTGCAATAGCTGGGGATACAGGTGGTGCAATCAAAGGAAATCATATCGATGTTCATTTTCCAACAGTAGCTCAAGCGGTGGCTTGGGGAGCAAAAACAGTGCAAATCACAATTTTGAAATAATAGAAAATCTAATAAAAATGAGATTAAGGCTTACAGTTAAGCCTTTTTTTGATATAATTGAGACATGATAAAAAATGGACGTATAGTAAAATCACTGGCTGGTTTTTACGATGTGGAATCAGAAGGAACAGTCTATCAGACGCGTGCACGAGGCAACTTTAGAAAAAAAGGGATGAAACCTCTTGTTGGAGATTTCGTACAATTTTCGACTGAAGAAAATTCTGAGGGCTATGTGCTTGACATCAAGGAGCGAAAAAATCAACTGGTTCGACCTGCCATTGCTAATATTGACCAAGCAGTTATTGTGATGAGTACGGTAAGCCCAAATTTTAGTTTAAATTTACTAGATCGATTCTTAGTCTTTTTAGAAAATAAAAAAATGACACCACTGATTTACATCTCGAAACTTGACCTTATTGATAATTTAGATGAAATGAATCAATTTAAGCTAAATTATGAAAAAATAGGTTATTCAATTTATTTTAATAGTGACGAATTATTAAATGCACTGAACCATAAAGTGACTGTTTTTATGGGACAAACGGGTGTAGGAAAAACGACTCTGCTTAATAAAATTGCCCCAGAAATGAATTTGGAAACTGGTGAAACGTCGGAAAAACTAGGACGCGGGCGTCATACCACTCGTCATGTTGAATTTTTTAATGTTGCTCAAGGCTTGATTGCTGATACGCCAGGATTTTCAAGTCTCGATTATGAAGTTGATAATGCACCTGATTTAAATAATGCTTTTCCAGAAATTGCGCTGATTAGTCATGATTGCAAATTTAGAGAGTGTACTCATACGCATGAGCCAGAGTGTGCAGTAAAACGAGCATTAGAAAAAAAAGAAATTTTGCAAAGTCGTTATGACAACTATTTGCAGCTTTTATCTGAAATAAATAATACGAGGGAAACTTATGCAAAAAGAAGAAAAAAGCAAGTTTAAGGACAATTTGGTTCTAAAGGAATTGAGTTTAGTTGGACTGGTTGCACTTTGGGGATTACTCATTTTCTTCAAAGAACAATTGTCCTTCACCTGGCAGGTCATCTGTTTTATTGTTCTAGTTGTTTTTACAATTTATGGCATTATCATAGCTAACCGAGCTTTTTTTGGTGTTGAAAAAAAGAAATAATTGACATGAATTCTAAAGGAATTCTGAATTCTTAAAATGTATTAAATTAGTATGGAGAAAAAATGGAATATAAAATTGCACCCTCAATCTTGTCCGCCGATTTTGGTCACTTTGCGCGTGATATTCAAACTTTAGAAGCGGCTGGAGCAGAATGGGCACACATTGATATTATGGATGGTCATTTTGTTGATAATTTGACTTTTGGCGCTGGAGTTGTTGCGGCCTTGCGTCCTCATTCAAATTTATTTTTTGATTGCCATTTGATGGTGGAGCATCCTGAAAAGTATATCGAGCCCTTAGCAAAGGCTGGTGCTGACAGCATGTCTATTCACGCGGAAGCAACCCCACATTTACACGGGACTTTGCAACAAATTAAAAATGCTGGGATGAAAGCCAGTGTTGTTATCAATCCAGGAACACCCGTCGAATTTATTAAACCGGTATTATCAATGGTTGATATGGTTCTTGTAATGAGTGTAAACCCTGGCTTTGGGGGACAAAAATTTATTCCAGAAACAATGGAAAAAGTTGCTGAATTAAGTGAAATCCGTTCAGAACGACAATTAAATTTTGATATCGAAGTAGATGGTGGCATTTCAGATCTTACAATTGAAACTGCTAAAAAAGCGGGTGCAAATGTGTTTGTAGCTGGTAGTTTTGTCTTTAATGGTGATGTTACAGAAAATATCTATAAATTAAAAGAAAAACTGAAATAAGCCTCAATTTTTCAGTTTTCATTTAGAGGTAAAATGTGGAAATAATAATTATTGTGTTGCTAATTTTAATTCTTTTATTAGGATTAGCAAATTTTTTCAAAAAAACTGGGGCTCAGGGGACAGCAAATCAAATTAATCATTTACAACAAAATTTGTCCGAGCTCAGGCAAGATATGAATCAGCAACTCGGGTTAAATCGCCAAGAGATGTCTGATAATTTACGTTCTGTCAGTAATGATGTCAATCAAAATCTATCTTTTCTGACTGAAAATATTAATGAGAAATTTGATCATCAATTCAAAGATTTACAAGAGTCAAATGAGAAAAAATTGGCACAAATTTCAACTGGTCTGACAGAGACAACAAGGCATTTAACAGATAATTTGTCAGCCCTGACTGAGTCAATTACATTAAAATTCGATAATAAATTTAAAGATTTACAAGAATCAAATGATAAAAAGCTCACGCAAATCCAAGAAACGGTTGATGAAAAACTCCAAGAAACACTAAATCGACGAATTTCACAAAGCTTTGAACAAGTGACTTTGCATCTTAAAAATGTCGAAGAAGGACTTGGCGAAATGCGGAACTTGGCATCTGATGTTGACAGCCTTCAAAAAGTCATGACGGGGGTTAAAACACGGGGGATTGTGGGCGAAATTCAATTAGGACGAATTTTAGATCAAATCTTCACTTCAAGTCAATATCGGGAACAGGTGAACATTCAAGGCAATAACGCTGTTGATTATGCCGTTGTTATGCCTGGCAAGACAAGCGATGGAGAGGTCTTACTCCCCATTGACTCCAAGTTTCCAATGGAGGATTACCAACGCTTACAAACTGCCCTCGAAGGAACTGACATTAAAGAAATTGAAGTGCGGAGAAAAGCCTTGTTTAGTGCCATCAAAGCACAAGCTAAATCTATTTCTGAGAAATATATTCTTCCGCCAAAAACAACCGATTTTGCTGTAATGTTTTTACCAACGGAAGGACTTTTCATGGAAGTTGTCAACAATCCTGAGCTTTATGAACAAATTTCTCGTGAATACAAAGTCAATGTTACAGGGCCAACAACCATGACAGCTGTTCTTAATAGCTTGCAAATGGGCTTCAAGACATTGCAAATTGAACAGAAATCTTCAGAAGTTTATGAATTACTCGGAGCTGTTAAAACTGAGTTTGGTAAATTTGAAAAATCACTTAAAAAAGTTCATGAACGACTGCAACAATCTGAAAAAGAAATTAATACGTTGATTACTACACGAACAAGTGTGATGAGTCGCCAATTAAGAACAATTGACTCAATTGATGAACAAGCAAGCAAGAGCCTTCTGGGGTTTAGTGAAGAAGACGAGAATGATTAATCGGGCAAAATGCCCTGGAGGTATAGAATGACGCTGATTCAAAATCTACAACTCAATCAAACTTTTGAGGGGTATTATCTGATTAAGTCCGTTGAACTTCGACAGACTCGTGCAGGTAAAGAATATTTAGCTTTAAGTTTTCAAGATCGTTCAGGAACAATCAATGGAAATGTTTGGGACGCCAATCCAAAAGCAGTCGAACAATTTCGTGCTGGACGTGTGGTTTATATGAAGGCACTCAAGGAGCTCTACAATGGGATGCCTCAGGTCAATAAAATTCAAATGCGGATTGCCAACGACAACGAGCCTCATAATCCAAAAGATTTTAAGGAAAAGGCACCTGTTGAGGAAAAAGAATTGCGTGAATACGTTCAGTCTATCGTCTTTCGTATCGAAAATCCGACATGGAATCGTGTGGTTCGAGCAATATTGAAAAAATTTGACCAAGAATTTTATGTCTTTCCAGCTGCTAAAACAAATCATCACGCTTTTGAAGGTGGATTAGCTTACCACACTACGACCATGCTCAAACTTGCTGAACAAATTTGTGAGGTTTACCCTCAACTTAATCCAAGTTTAATGTTTGCAGGATGTTTACTCCATGATATGGCGAAATGTTTGGAATTCACGGGCTATGAAAATACAAATTATACCTTGCGTGGTAATCTCGTGGGCCATATTGTTTTAATTGATGAAGAAGTTGTTAAAGTTTCCACTGAGCTTGGATTTGATGATGATAATGAAGACCTATTGCTACTACGTCATTGCCTCCTCAGCCATCATGGGGAACTCGAATATGGCAGTCCGGTCCGTCCACAAATTATGGAAGCAGAAATGATTCATCAGATAGACATGATGGATGCAACAATGATGATGATGTCCTCTGCGATAGCCACGCTTGAACCAGGAGAATTCAGTCCTCGCATCTGGCCACTTGGTAATCGTAATTTTTATAAACCACGGCTTTAATATTAAAAAACTTATTCGACATTGGATAAGTTTTTTAATTTAGCTCAGAGGAATATCTCTTGAAAAATGTTATAATATGAGTGAATAAAGTAACAAAGGAGAAGCACGTGAAAGCTATATTGGAGAATTCAGAATTATCAGTTACAGTTGACAGCTTTGGTGCAGAAATGCATTCAATTTTGAAGGATGGGGCGGAATATTTATGGCAAGCCGACAAGAAATATTGGGGCCGCCATGCGCCCGTTCTGTTTCCTATTGTTGGAAAACTGAAAAATGGGGAGTATCATTACAATGACACGACTTATAAAATGGGGGGGCATGGTTTTGCACGAGACAATGAGTTTAAACTTATCAGCGCTGATAATAAAAAATTAGTATTTGAATTGCGTGAAAATGAGGACACCCTTTCACAATATCCATTTCATTTTGAATTCCGAGTAATTTACCAACTAAATGATAATAAGATTAAAGTTCGTTATGAGGTCAAAAATGAGGATGAAAAATTTATGAGTTTTGGTGTAGGTGCGCACCCCGCTTTTAATGTTCCAATTCATAATGGTTCATTTGAAGACTACAAGCTAACAATTTCACCTGCTGAAAAACGAACCTTCATCCCACTTGATCCACCATCAGGAACGATAAAAATTGACAAAAAAATGGACAAAGTCGTTGATGAGTTGCCACTAACACGTGAATTATTTGACCAAGACGCACTTGTCTTTACTTCATCAAAAGAAACGAAAGTAAGTTTGACAAATCAATTGGATTCACATTCAGTGTCAGTTTCTTGGAAAAATATGCCTTATTTTGGTCTGTGGAGTCCATATCCAGCAGATGCTCCTTTTGTTTGTATTGAACCTTGGTGTGGTATTGCAGACGATGTCAATACTGACGGAGATATTACAACAAAATTTGGAATTAATGAGCTTGCACCTGAAGGTGAATTTTCTTGTGAATATGAAATTGAAATAAATTAATTTTATTAATAAAAATATCTAATAAAAATCTGTCAGAATTGACAGGTTTTTATTAGCAATCCTCCCAACTCTTAGAAATTGGTAATAAATGACTAAAATTATCGTAAATGCTGTCAGTTTTCTACTCACTATTCTTCTTGCTTTCTTTCTTAAAAAGGTCGGAGTTTTAAAGCAAACGGATGGAGAACGCGTTTCCAAAATTGTGATTTTCTCAACTCTCCCCGCAACAATAATTATTGCTTTAAATGGCTTCAAAATAACATCGATGGTCTGGATTCTCATGTCCTTGGGATTATTATTTAATGTATTTCTAATTTTTATGGGGTACTTGCTAGGAAGAAAAAGAAATGCAATTGAACGAGGCTTGTATATGTTTAATATCGGAGGATATAACTTAGGAAACTTTGCCATTCCATTTGTAGCGAGTTTTTTTGCACAGGCCATTCCATTTATTGCTATGTTTGACATGGGAAATTCGTTTATGGTTGCTGGCACAACCCAAGCAATCGTTGAAACGAGTTCAAAGCAGCAAAAAAATGGCTTTGATTTACGTGATCCTCTGCGGATTTTACTTAAAAGCCCTCCTTTTGTTGTATATGTTTGCATGGTTATATTGGCTTTGATTCATGTGAAAGTTCCTGACTTTATTATTGAACCATTGTCGTTCATTGCTAAAGGAAATTCATTTCTATCTCTTTTCATGATTGGTCTATTCATGCAAGTGTCGTTCAAAAAAAGCGGTCTTGCCACGATTGGCCGTGTCCTTTTCTTCCGATACACATTTGCATTTTTACTTGCACTGACCGTCTATTTTCTCTTTCCGTTTTCACATCTCGTGAAAATGGTCCTCATCCTCATCCTATTCACGCCAATCTCTTTCCTTACCACGATTCAAGCGACACAATTTGGTGTTGATGAAGGGCAAGCTGGCTTTGTCTCAAGCCTTTCAATGATTATTTCACTGATCCTAATGAGTTTAATCGTTATTTTGTTATAAAAAAAGTGAAAGCGTTTGAAATATTTAAAAGTCTCTTAACCTTTAATGTCAAATTTGATATAATAAAGGAATGATAGATATTTTTCAAATAACAATAATATTGGTAGCATCTTTAATTGCAACGCTTCTCTCACGCCGGTTAAAAATCCCTGCTGTAATTGGGCAAATGCTCGTTGGAATCTTACTTGCGCCTTCACTGTTGGGTTGGGTCCAAGGAGGACATACGATTGAAGTAATGTCTGAGATAGGGGTTATTCTGCTTATGTTCCTTGCAGGGTTGGAAAGTGATTTAAGCGTATTAAAGAAAAACTTTAAACCCTCAATGCTCGTCGCAATTCTTGGCGTCATCGTCCCTTTAATATGCTTTGGTGTAGCGGCCTTCTGGCTTGGTAAAGATTTAAGTACGTCATTCTTTTATGGCACTGTTTTTGCGGCGACATCAGTGTCAATAACTGTTGAAGTATTACAAGAATATGGCAAATTATCGACACGTGCTGGAAATATTATTCTTGGTGCGGCTGTTGTTGATGATATACTTGCTGTCCTCATTCTCTCTGTTTTCACAAGCTTTAAAAATAGCTCTTCAAACCTTCCCCTCCAAATTGGCTTACAAATTATTTTCTTCGCCTTCTTGGTGTTGGTTCACAAAATGATTCCCAAGATATGGAAAATTGTGGAAAAATTCCCCATTTATGCAAAGAATACAACGGTTGCGTTGATTATTTGCTTGGGTCTGAGTCTACTAGCTGATTTTGTTGGAATGTCTGCTGTAATCGGAAGCTTCTTTGCTGGGATTGCAATTAGCCAAACAGAAGTTTCAGAAAAAATTGAAGAGTATACCTCTGCGATTGGTTATGTGTTCTTTATCCCAATTTTCTTCGTTTCTATTGCGATTGAAGTAAATTTTGATAGTTTAATTCATCACCCATGGCTTGTGTTATTCTTCACTGTTTTAGCGATTTTGACAAAACTTATTCCAGCCTACTTTGCAGGCAAAATGTCGAATCTTTCAACAGACGAAAGCCTATTAATTGGTACAGGGATGATTTCTCGAGGCGAAATGGCTTTGATTGTGGCTCAAATTGGGTTGGCAAGTGCGGTTATTTCTGATGAAGTGTATTCTGAACTCGTTATTGTCATTATACTGGCTACGGTAATTGCTCCCTTCTTAATTAAATGGGCAATTCGAAGAAGTAATTAAGTCAATAAACCAAAAAACCAAAAAACCTTATCCGCTGATAAGGTTTTTTATATGTCGAATAGTTTGCTCGCATGTTCGTGGCTAGTATCCATAATCTTTACTTCACGGTGTGTATCAACATCATGTTGTTGTAAATAGCCATCCATTGTCATATGAGCTAATTCTTTGATATTATTGTGGAGGCTCAAGTGTCCTAAGAAAATACGTTTCGTTTTATTTCCTAAGACGTGGAAAGCGGCCTTAGCACCATCCTCATTTGATAAATGCCCTCGGTCACTCAAAATACGCTGTTTTGTAACCCAAGGATAGGGGCCATTTCGAAGCATTTCAACTTCATGATTACTTTCCATTAAATATCCATCGGCGTTTTCGATAATTCCTTGCATACGGTCACTGACATAACCAGTGTCAGTCAACAAAACAAAAGATTTATTGTCCTTCATGAAACGATAAAATTGTGGGGCAACCGCATCATGGCTGACACCAAAGCTTTCTATATCAATATCTCCGAAAGTTATCGTTTTCCCCATCTCAAAAATATGCTTCTGATCTTCAGAAATTTTTCCAACCATATTTTTACTGTCAATTTCTTGCCAAGTCTGCTCGTTTGCATAGACATCCAGACCATACTTCCGAGCTAAAACCCCCATCCCTTTGATGTGATCGCTATGTTCGTGCGTAATCAAAAGGGCATCAACATCATTGATGTCACGCCCAATTTCACTCATCAAGCCTTCAATTTTTTTTCCTGATAAGCCAGCATCAACGATAATCTTTTTCTTTGGCGTTTCTAAATAAAAAGAATTACCTGTTGAGCCCGATGCTAAGATAGAATACTTAAAACCACTATTTTCATTCATTAATTATTTACTCAAATTCAATTTCTGCAGTGTCATCCCAGTCTTGATTGCTATCCAATAAATCTTCTGAATAAGGCAATGTGAGTGTGAATGTTGTCCCTTTACCGATACCTTCAGAAGCGGCAACGATTGTCCCACCGTGAAGCTCGATGATGTTTTTTACAATGGAGAGACCTAAACCAGTCCCCCCTGTTTGACTATTTCTGGCCTGATCAACTCGATAAAATCGACTGAAAATTTTTGGTAAGTCACTTTTTGGAATTCCAATACCTTGGTCAGAAATCTCTACTATTAGTTTACGATTTTGCGTGCTCAGTGTCAAATGAATTTCACCACCTTGAGGTGAATATTTCAATGCATTACCGACAATATTATCAATAACTTGAGTAATTTTGTCCGTATCAATCTCTATCCAAATGGGTTTTTCAGGAAAATCTGTTGTAATTTGAAAGTTGCCAGAAAACGAGTTGAGGGGATTTGATTTTGCAAGTCGAGCCAAACGATTTGTTTGGAAAGTTAAAAAATCAACAAAATTAATCAATTCTTTATTGAGAACAAGACGTTCTTGATCAATGCGTGAAAGGGTTAATAAATCCGAAATCATTCTAATCATCCGATTTGTTTCATTGAGACTGACCCCGATAAATGATCTTGCCACTTCTGGATCTTCGAGCGCTCCATCTTCAAGAGCCTCTAAATATGCTTTCACAGATGTAAGAGGTGTTCGTAATTCATGTGAGACATTGGATACAAATTGTTTTTGTTCACGTTCATTTTTCTCTTGAGCGGTAGTATCATGTAAAACAGCGATTATACCTGAAATAAAGCCAGATTCACGTCGAAAGAGGACAAATTTAGTTCGTAACGAAATAGCCTCTCCAATACTGTTGACCGAGTCTATCACAAGTTCGGGTTCTTTTTCAAGCAAATCATAAAAAGTGAATTTATCTTTGATATTGAGCGAATCTGTTAAGCTTTTTCCGAGGAGTTCTTCAGCAGTCATATTAAGCTGATTCTGGGCTGCATGATTCGCTAAAATAATATTTCCTTGCCGGTCAGTCGCAATAATTCCGTCAACCATATAAGTCAAAACGGAATCAAGCTGATTTCTTTGATTTTCCAAATTACTTTGTGAATGGAAAAAATTATCGCCTAATATTTGAACTTTGTCATAGAGATTAATGAGTTCACTATTTCCCTTTGGACGCTCCGTCTTCGAGAAGTCACCTTCAATTAAAGAATCCAATTGACCAGATACCTTGTCAATCATCTGTGAAGGGCGCAGAAGGACGATAAATACAACGATTAACGTTGTCACATAATAACTGAAGAAGTTCCAGAAATTGGCCGTATAGAAATCCCAATCTTTTATAAATAAAGCGACAAAAAGAAGTAGATGTGCAACTACTCCCTTGAAAAGTAATGAATGAACGACCTTATTCATGAGGACTACTCATGTAGTAACCAACACCGCGTCGAGTTGAAACGTATTGTGGACGACTAGGAGTGTCTTCAACTTTTTCGCGTAAACGGCGAACAGTAACGTCAACAGTGCGGACATCACCAAAATAATCATATCCCCAAACTGTTTCAAGGAGATTTTCACGTGTAATTACTTCACCAATGTGTTGCGCAAGATAATACAAGAGTTCAAATTCACGGTGTGTCAAATCCAGTTGTTTATCATATTTGTAGGCAGCATAATGCGTTGGATTAATTCGTAAATTTCCAATAGTCAATTCTTTTTTGCCAGAATCGTTTGATTCCACTGATGAAGTGTTGACGCGACGAAGATTTGCTTTAATTCGAGCTAAGAGTTCGCGATTTGAGAATGGCTTTGTGACATAATCGTCAGCACCAAGTTCGAGACCGATGACTTTATCAAATTCGCTATCTTTTGCAGAAACCATAATAATTGGTACATCAGATGTTTTTCTGATTTCGCGCGCAACATCAAGGCCGTCAATTTTAGGCAACATTAAATCAAGTAAAATAAGGTCTGGTGTTTCATCTTTAAAGGCCTCAAGTGCAGCTTCTCCGTCAAAGGCAGTAACTACTTCGAATCCCTCTTTAGTGAGGTTGAATTTTACAATATCTGAGATGGGTTTTTCATCGTCAACAACAAGAATCTTTTTCATTTTGATTCCTTTCAATGTATAATTTGAATTATCATTAATTATACTCTTTTGTTCAGCAATTATCAATTCATACTGTAATATTTTAGAATATTTACGATACATTCGAAACAAAGCCAGAATTAATCAATAAATTATGTTAATTAGGTAAAAATCGTAGGTAAAATGCAACTCAAGAAATGCTTTGTATGAATGTGCTAATTAACAGCTTTTTTGGTATAATAGTAGACATGAACGGAATTTTTATTTCCCTAGAGGGACCAGATGGAGCGGGCAAATCAACTGTTTTGCAAGCTATTTTACCAGACCTACAAAATAAGTACGGCGAAATTGTCGCAACACGAGAACCTGGTGGGGTTCGAGTGGCAGAAGAAATCCGGCACGTAATTCTTAATCCAAAGAATACGGAAATCGACGCAAAATCAGAGCTGCTCTTATTTGCCGCTGCTCGTCGGGTACACTTACAGTCGAAAGTAGAACCTGCATTAGCAGAAGGAAAAATGGTCATTGCTGACCGATATATTGATTCATCGGTTGCCTATCAAGGATTTGGACGAGGTTTAGGCCTAGAGGTTGTGGAGTGGTTGAATGATTTTGCGACGGACGGTTTGAAACCTGATTTAACCTTGTACTTTGACATAGATACGGAAGTT
The DNA here is from genome assembly GCF_002441655.1 of Lactococcus fujiensis JCM 16395. Taxonomy (GTDB): domain Bacteria; phylum Bacillota; class Bacilli; order Lactobacillales; family Streptococcaceae; genus Lactococcus; species Lactococcus fujiensis. The sequence continues at coordinate 188,271 of NZ_JXJU01000003.1, forward strand.
GCCTTAGAACGGATTAAGAAAAATCGTTCAGAAGATATTGATCGATTGGATATGGAACGGGCAGAAATGCACCGCAAAGTACGTGCAGGTTATTTAGAAATTGTCAAATCAGAACCAGAGCGCTTTGTTACAATTGATGCCAGTCAACCTTTAGAAAAAGTTATTGCTGACAGTTTAAAAGTAATAATTGAGCGCTTCTGAATAAGATCTTATAGCCCACACACCGCTTAGAAAGGGAAAATATGAAAATTGATGAGATACAACCTCAATTGTTGAATGAATTTAAGATGGTCCTTGCCCATCATCACTTAAGTCATGCGTATCTTTTCTCAGGCGGATTTGGCTCTTACGAAATGGCACTTTGGCTGAGCCAAGCCATTTTTTGTGAGCAACCAATGGATGCGCTCCCTTGTGGCCATTGTCGCACCTGTCGTCTTATTGAACAAGAAGAATTTGCAGATTTGCATCTTGTTGAACCAGATGGTCAAATGATTAAAACTGGCCAAGTCAGAGCGCTAAGCGAAGTTTTTTCCGAATCTGGTTTTGAAGGAAAGAGCAAAGTAATCATCATTCGAGAAGCAGACAAGATGCATCAAAATGCCGCAAATGCTTTACTTAAATCAATTGAAGAACCAGAAAATGACACATACATTTTCTTAATTAGTCAGAATGAAAACCTTGTTCTACCAACCATTCTATCACGTACGCAAGTGATAAAATTTCCAAAAAATATAGAGTACTTTAGAAACACTTTGGAAAAAAATGGAATTCTGAGGACACAGGCAGAATTACTTGCTCAAGTGACTGATTCAATTGAAGCAGCATTAAAAATAGGGCAATCGAGCTGGTTTAATGAGGGCTATAATAAGTGTTTGCAGGAAATAAAACTATTAAAATCATCTCCAGCTGACGCATTTTTGTACTTGTCAGCACTGACAGATACTTTTGATGATAAAGAACGCCAAAAAATTCTCTTTGATTTGTTAATTCATCTTTTTTATCAAGAAAAATGGATTGACAAAATACAAAAAACGTTTAAAGCTGTAAAAATGTGGCAGGCAAATGTAAGGTTGGAATCCTGCTTGAACTATATTGTTATGGAAAGTGAGTGACTGTGAATGATTGCGGAAATTAAATTTTCACATGGTGAACCCAATGTATTTGGAGAATGTGAATTTGAAGTGGCACCTAAAAACATAGTGATTTTTGATACCGAGAAAGGTGAAAATTACGGCCGCGTTCTCAGAATTTTTGATTCCAACCGAGCATTTGAATTTAATCCCGAAGTTCAAATATTACGGCATGCAACTGAAGAGGATCTCGCAAAAATTGAACTTGTTGAAGCAGAATCCCAGGAAGCTAAAAAACAGGTACGAGAATCTGTAATAATGATTGGTTTAGACATGAAAGTCGTTGATGTCGCTTATAATCTCGAAAAAAATCAACTTTTCATCTCATTTACAGCAGACAAAAGAGTTGATTTCCGTGAATTGCTCAAAGCTTTGGCGGCGTCTTTCCATGCTCGAATTGAGCTGAGACAGATTGGACCAAGAGATGCGGCAAGGATTTACGGTGGAATTGGTCCTTGTGGCCGCCCACTTTGTTGCTCTGAATTTATCTATGAATTTCCCAATGTTTCAATCAAAATGGCAAAAAATCAAGCGTTGTCTTTGAAACAAAATAAATTGAATGGTTTGTGTGGTCGCTTAATGTGCTGTCTGACTTATGAAAATGATTTTTATAAAGAAGCACAAGAACAATTTCCTGATTTTGGTCAGGATGTAAAGACGCATGATGGAAAAGGGCGCGTGATTGGGTTAAATATTCTTAAGCATCAAGTAAAAGTAAAATTGGAAAATGGCATCAAAGATTTTGATGTTACAGAGTTGGAAGGTGTTCATGGCTGACAAAAAAGAAATTTTGGAACAATTAAATATACTCGAAGATGCACTCAATCAAACTTTAGCTCAGGTTTCTTCAATACGTCAAAAATTGGAAGATTCTCAGCGTGAAAATGCAACTTTAAGAATGGAATTAGAAAAAGTCCGCGAACATTTAGCGGAATTAGAAAAACATGAGGTTCAGGAAACGACCTCAACAAGTGACGAACCAAATCCGACATTAATTAACATTTTCAATGAAGGCTTTCATGTTTGCCATTTACATTACGCAGAACGTCTAGATGAAGGCGAATCTTGCTTAGATTGCTTGGAGTTACTCTATCGATGATCCCAATACAACGTTCATTTAAGGGCGAAAAAACGGCTGGAAAACTTTATCTTGTGCCAACGCCCATTGGTAATATGCAAGATATGACATTGCGTTCATTAGAAACGCTTAAAACAGTTGATTTGATTGCAGCAGAAGACACAAGAAATACTCAAAAATTGTTGAATCATTTTGAAATTAAAGTGCCTCAAGAATCATTTCACGAATATAATTCTTTTGAAAAAATTCCGAAATTGCTTACCATTTTGGAATCTGGCCAGTCCATTGCACAAGTTTCAGATGCAGGAATGCCTTCAATTTCGGATCCTGGACATGATTTAGTTGTCGAAGCGATTAAACGTGGTATCGATGTTGTAGCACTACCAGGTAGTTCTGCAGGGATTACAGCCCTCATTGCTTCAGGCCTTGCTCCACAACCACATATCTTTTATGGCTTTTTGCCCCGTAAAGCAAACGAACAGAAAAAGTTTTTGGAAACTAAAAGACAATATCCAGAAACGCAAATTTTTTATGAAAGTCCATTTCGTGTAGCAGATACTTTAAAAAATATGGTTGATGTATATGGCGACCGGCATGTCGTTTTAGTTAGAGAATTGACTAAAATCTATGAAGAATATCGTCGTGGGAAAATTTCAGAGGTGCTCGATTCATTGACCGAGCAGCCAATCAAAGGCGAATGTTTAATCATCGTTTCAGGAGCAGATAAAGAAGAACTTGAGCAGGTGGACAGTACGGTTCCACCACTTGAGGCAGTAAAAATACTGATTGAAGCCGGTGTAAAAACAAATGCAGCTATAAAACAGGTGGCAAAAGAACGGGGCTTAAATCGTCAAGAACTCTACGCTCAATATCACGAATTGTAAGACTTCAACTTGCCTATTTTAGGGGAAGTTTTTTTCTGAGGACTATAAAATTTGCCTTTTAGAAACTTTTACTTGATTTTAAGGCATAAATTTTATAAAATATTCCAGTACGTTTCGTACTTTACAGGAGATTTTTCTGAATGACTATAAATAAAATGGGCATAGGTATGGCTCATTCCAAATTAATCTTAATTGGTGAACACTCAGTCGTTTACGGACAGCCAGCCATAGCGCTCCCTGTTAATATTTTAAAAACAACTGTTACCATTTCAGCAACTCGTGCTGGTCAGTATATTGAGAATTCTGAATCCCGTCGACGACTTGATTTAATGGACGATGAGTTCGAAGGAATTCGTCAGTTAATATTGAAATTATTGCAAAAATTTGAAAGTCCACGGTTGACCTTCTCACTTGAAATTGACTCAAATATTCCACAAGGACGTGGTCTTGGTGCATCAGCGGCTTTAGCTACAGCAACAACGCGTGCTTTCTTTGATTTCTTTGAAAGTGAATTGACAAATCAAGAACTCCTTTATTTTGCCAATTTTTCCGAAAATATTACTCATGGTCGCGCATCAGGGATTGACGTTGCTACTGTAAACTCTGAATTACCCCTCTGGTTCATCAAAAATCAGCCGATGGAACAAATTGAGTTAAATCTGGCCGGTTATCTTGTCATTGGTGACACAGGTATTCATGGTTTAACCAGTCAAGCAATCAGTATTGTACGTGAGAGACTAAACGAAGAAAAAGAAAAAACGTTGGATGAAATCGCCAAATTGGGTGAATTAGCTGCTGAATCAAGAGATTATCTTAAAACCAACAGACTTGCTGATTTGGGGAAAGTGATGAATAATGCGCATCACATTCTATCTGAACTGGGAGTTTCACACCCTCGATTGGATGCAATGGTAAAAACAGCCAAAAGTAATGGCGCTTTAGGTGCTAAATTGACCGGTTCTGGACTCGGTGGAGTAATGGTTGCTCTGGCTTCAAATGAAAAAGATGCCATCAGAATCAGTCAAAAATTATTAAAAAATGGTGCCAAAAACACATGGATTTACTCTTTTTAAAATAGAAATATAAAATAAAAATAAGGCGTACCAAATCAAAGGTACGTTTTTCGTTTGTAAGAAAAATTTGATATAATAAGAATATGACAAAACTAGCAACTGCAAGGGCGCATACAAATATTGCCTTGATTAAATATTGGGGGAAAGAAAATGTTGCACTCAATATTCCAACAACAAGTAGTCTTTCTCTGACGCTTGACCAATTTTATACGACAACGTCAGTTGAATTTACTGACAGTTCAAAAGATGAATTGATATTGAATGGTATCAGTACTGACAGCACAAGGGTTAGTAAATTCTTAGACCTCTTCCGTCAACAAGAAGGAAATTTTTCTAAGATTTTGGTCAGATCTGAAAATCATGTTCCCACGGCGGCCGGCTTGGCCTCAAGTGCTTCCAGTTTTTCAGCCTTGACAGGAGCGATGTTTAACCTACTTGAACTGCCAAACGATGTACAAGAAATGTCAAGGATGGCTCGTAAAGGTTCTGGCTCAGCATCTCGTTCAATTTTTGGAAATTTTGCAGTCTGGAACAAAGGGGAGGACGATCAATCTTCGTATGCTGAAAGTTTTTACGATGAAGACATTAATTTGACTATGATTGTGGCTGAAATTTCATCATCGATGAAAAAAATGTCGTCGACAAAAGGAATGCAACTCGCTCAGACAGCACCAACCTATGGGGCTTGGGTTGAAAAGGCGGCACATCAACTTGAAGAAATGAAAGCGGCAATTCGTGCAAAAGATATTGAAAAAATCGGCTTGATTGCACAAGATAATGCTTTGGGGATGCATGAACAAAATCGTAACTCAATTGAACCCTTTGATTATTTTACAGTGCAGACCCGTCGAGTGATTGACTTTGCAAAACAGTGTTATGAATCAGGGCTGCTTGCATTTGTAACGATTGATGCGGGGCCAAATGTCAAAATTATTACTGACCGAGCGAGTGAAACTGAATTGCTAAATAAATTCAAAGTAAATTTTCCGGAGATTCCTTTTGAAGTAGCACATGCGGGAGAAGGATTACGTTATGTCTGAGTCGGTTACAATTAAAATACCTGGGAAACTATTCATTGCTGGTGAATATGCCGTGGCTCGCCCACAAGGGGAGGCACTCATCGCAGCAGTTGAAACTGATTTTGTTATTAGCGTGAGTGAAAGTAGTGGGAATTCTCGACTTGAGACCAATGTAAATCTACCAACTCTGGATTTTGACATAAATAATTTTGAGATTCCAGATAATGGTTGGAATTTTGCTTTGTGTGCTTTGCGAAACCTTTTACAAGGTCAAAATAGAGCGGGCTTGACACTAAAAAAATATCCACAACTCACCATCAAAATTAATAGTGAGCTAGGTTATGGTGAAAACAAAAAAGGTTATGGCTCTTCAGCATCAGTAGTAGTTGGTATTGTGAAGGCAGTCAATCAGTTCATGAAATTAAAGATTGACAAAAGTAAAGCCTTCGAGTATGCTGCCAAAGCACACTTTGAAATTCAAGGCTCTGGATCAATGGGAGACGTTGCATCTATTTTATCGGGGGGCATCATTTATTACCAGTCTCCAGATGTGAATTGGCAGAATTGGAAAATCGAAAATTCAGAACTGTATCATCCACAATGGCAAGCTTATATCGTTATGACAGGTAAGAGTGTGAAAACTGGGGACAAACTCAAAATTAACTTAACCGAAAAATTTTATGAGACTTCAGATGAAATTGTAAATAAAATCAAGGCTTTGAATCAAAAAAAATATTTTGAACAAAAAAAATTTCAATTGTTCAAGAAATTGATTTTAGCCAATCAAAGTTTATTGGCAGATACCTTGCCCGAAGGTTATGTGACCGAAAAATTAGCTTTTGCATTAAATATTATTAATCGTCAAGAAAATCTTGTCGGTAAAATTTCTGGTTCAGGTTTTGGTGAAAATATCATTGTTTTCGCTAAAAATGAAAAAGGAATCAAGAAAGTGACTGGTCAATTAGCTAGAAAAGGCATTAGTATCGAAAAAATTAGAATTGCGGATGAACAATGGTAAGAGAAAAAGAAATTCATCAACATCGAAAAGATGAACATATTTCCTTGGGACTAAAAAATTGGAGGTTCAAGGAGCAATGGCCAGAATTTTCTGGTTTAAAATTTTCAGATGTTCGCTTGATTCCACAAGGTTTACCTGAATTGGCGCTGTCTGAAATTGATTTATCGGTGCAGCTTTTTGGATATCAATTTGCATTTCCCTTCTACATTGAGGCGATGACTGGAGGATCCACATTAGGGACATCGATTAATGAACAATTAGCAGAAGTTGCTGCTCAACAAAGTCTTGCTCTAGCGGTGGGGTCACAATCTGTGGCGATTAAATTCCCAGAACTGGCCGCTGATTATCGTAAATTGCGTCGTATCAATCCCAATGGCTTCATGTTTGCTAATTTAGGTGCACATCATAATTTGGAATCAGCAAAAAAAGCTGTTGATATGTTAGAGGCAAATGCACTTGAATTGCATATTAATGTGGCACAAGAACTAACCATGAAGAATTCAGAAGGTGATCGCTCATTTTATTGGTTGGAAAATATTAATGAAATTGCAAATAAACTCGACGTCCCCGTAATTGTGAAAGAAGTAGGCTTCGGTTTTTCACAAGAGATGTACAGACAGCTCGCTCAAACTGAGATTGCAGCCATCAATATTGGTGGTAAGGGAGGAACAAATTTTGCCTGGATTGAACACGAACGTGGGGGAGAATTCAAACTTGATGATTATGGGCTAACAACCGTGGAAAGTCTACTTGAGGCTGAAATTTCAGGAAACAGAAAAGACCTTATTGCCACAGGTGGAATTCAAGACGCGCAAGAAATAATTAAGTCACAGATGTTGGGGGCCAAATTAGTTAGTTCGGCTGGCTTCATGCTCCATACATTGAGAAGTGAAACTGATGGGGTACAGGCCTTGAATCGGAATATTGAGCAGTGGAAAGAAGAATTGAGACGGTTTTATTTATTACAGGGGGCACGCGATTTATCGCAACTTCAAACACGTGAATTGCTCATGAGTCCAAATGCTCAGCTTTTTTCAGATGTGAGAAAAAAATCACAAATTGATTACTTGGTGAAATCTAAATAAAATTATATAATTAGAATATAATTAAAAATATGTGAATAAAAGCTAATGTTCACATTTAATTAAAATGGAGGAGATTTCTTATGACTTACACATTACCAGAATTGCCTTACGCTTATAACGCTTTGGAACCTTTCTTTGATGAAGAAACAATGCGTTTGCACCATGACAAACACCATGCTACTTATGTAAACAATCTCAACGCTGCTGTTGAAAAACACCCAGAATTGTTCGAAAAATCAGTTGAAGAATTGGTTGCTGGACTAAATGAGTTACCAGAAGACATTCGCGGTGCTGTTCGTAACAATGGTGGTGGACATTTGAATCACGGTCAATTTTGGAATTGGCTCCGTCCAAATACAGATGGTTCAGCTAACCATGCTGATGCCGAAATTGGTGATGCAATTGCTAAAGAATTTGGTGATTTTGAATCATTTAAAGCCCAGTTCAAAGCAGCTGCAACAGGTCGTTTTGGATCTGGTTGGGCGTGGCTTGTCGTCGACAAAGAAGGAAAATTGAAAGTTGTTTCTACAGCAAATCAAGATAACCCAATTACTGATGGTTTGACACCAGTTCTTGGACTTGATGTTTGGGAACATGCTTACTACCTCAAGTATCGTAACGTTCGTCCTGACTACATTGAAGCATTCTTCAATCTCGTTAACTGGGATAAAGTCAATGAACTTTACGCTGCCGCTACTAAATAATATTTTACACATTTTATATAGGTAAGAAATTCTGTCAGTTATGACAGAATTTTTTTATTTTTTACTGGCGCCAGGTTTATTGATTTGCGTTATAATGGTCAAGGAAAAATTTTATGAATTAGGGATTTTATGAAAAATCAAAAGCAAATTGGAATTATTTTGGGCATCGGATGTTATCTCATGTGGGGAGCTTTAGTTTATTATTGGCATCTTTTGTCAAAAATCAATTCGATTGAAGTATTTTCCTATCGGATATTATTTACAATCGTCAGTATGTTTCTTTATTTTATCGTTAGTAAGAAGACAAAAAAATTGAATTCAGAAATGAAAGCACTAATTAATAATAAAAGGTCGTTGAGTTTAGCAGCCTTGGCGAGTCTTTTTTTAGGAATCAATTGGCTAGTTTTTATTTATGCCGTGACGATAAATGAAGCAACGCAGGCCAGTATCGCCGGTTTTATAATGCCTTTGGTCTCCGTTGTGCTGGCTCTTATTTTTTTGCATGAACAATTTGACAGATTTATGGTAATTTCATTATTGCTTGCCGCAACAGGTGTCATTTTAATGATTAGCAGCTCGGGACAATTCCCTTTGTTGACCATTATAATGTCGGTTTGTTTTCCAATTTACGGATTATTAAAAAAATTTTATCGCTTATCAAGTGATGTTGCGATGGTTTTTGAATCTTCTATTTTAATGCCGTTTATTTTGATTTATTTAATTTTCTTCGCAAAGCATGCCTTATGGAATTATTCTCCTTTGACCATTTTTTATCTAGTACTATCTGGCCCAGTTACGGCTGTCCCACTCTTATTATTCGCAGAAAGCATTAAACGAGCTCCTTTAAGTTTGATCGGTTTTATTCAATATTTAAATCCAATTGTTTCGCTTGTCCTTTCGGTTACAGTTTTAGGCGAAAGCTTGTCTAAAGCTGACGCGAAAAGTCTGATATTTATTTGTGCTGGAATTTTAATCTTTGCAATAGGTGAATTCATTTTAGCAAAAAAAAAGCAAGTAACCTAAATGGTCTTTTTTTGGTATAATAAAGAGAAGTCCCTTCCATGGGAAAAACGACTACGAAATTTCAACAGTAAAGTTATCAAATCAGAAAGAACAACATGAAATTTACAGCATTCAACTTTAAATCTTATATTAACGAAACATTGGACGCGATTGGTTTTACTGAACCAACAGAAGTCCAAGAAAAATTGATTCCAATTGTGCTTTCGGGACGCGACTTAGTCGGTGAATCAAAAACAGGGTCTGGTAAGACACATACTTTTCTTTTACCTATTTTTCAAAATCTTGACTTGAGTAAAAATGAAGTTCAGGCAGTTATTACTGCGCCGTCAAGAGAACTCGCTACTCAGATCTACCATGCAGCTCAGGAATTTACAAAATTCAACGACGAGATTCGCATTTCTAATTTTGTTGGTGGTACAGACAAAGCACGCCAAATCAAAAAACTTGAACAAAATCAACCTCATATTGTTATAGGAACACCTGGTCGTATTCACGACTTGATTGGTTCAAATTCCCTTTTAGTTTATACCGCTAAAACATTTGTTGTTGATGAAGCAGACATGACACTAGATATGGGCTTTTTGACCGACGTAGACCGGATTGCCTCAAGTTTTGGGAAACAGGTTCAAATGCTTGTGTTTTCTGCAACGATTCCACAAAAATTGCAACCCTTCTTGAAAAAGTATTTGCACAATCCAATGATGGAAAAAATCGCTAACCATGCTGTCATTGCTGACACCATCGAAAACTGGTTAATTTCAACTAAAGGGGTTAGCCGCAACGATCTTATTTTGAGAATCACTAAGATTATTAATCCATACATGTGTATGATTTTTGCAAACACCAAGGGTCGCGTCGATGAAATCCATCATTTCTTGGTCAGCAATGGTCTCAAAGTTGCCAAAATTCATGGGGATGTTCCGCCTCGTGAACGTAAGCGTATTATGAATAGTATCCGTAACCTTGATTATCAATATGTTGTAGCGACTGATATTGCTGCTCGTGGAATTGATATTGAAGGCGTAAGTCACATCATTAATGATGAAATTCCTCAGGATTTAACTTTCTTTGTTCACCGTGTCGGACGCTCTGGCCGAAACGGCTTGACTGGTACAGCGATTACACTTTATGCTCCATCAGATGATGCGGCAATTCGTGAAATTGAAAAGATGAACGTTAAATTCATTCCAAAAGCAATTAAAAATGGTGAAATCGTTGACTCTTATGACCGTGATCGCCGTGAAAATCGGACAAAAAAACAAGACACCTTATCAACGACAACTCTTGGAGCACTTGCAAAAGCTAAGAAACGTAAACACGTTAAACCAAACTATAAACGCGCGATTAAGTGGGCTGTCGAAGAAGAAAACAAGAAAAAACGCCGCGCTGCGCGTAATAAAGACAACCGCAAGAAACGCGATAGTCGCAAACAAACCTTTTAATTGATTCAAAAAGAGACTTAAATGTTTAAGAATTTACGGGGAAAATTATTTTTCAAGTTTTTAGTCGCCTGCCTTCTGATTGTCTTCTTTTACCTAGGCATATGTTTCGGGTTGGTGCTGACCAAAATCAACGACCGACCACAAAATTTGGTAGGTTATGACACGATTTTAGTCTTGAGAAGTCAAATTAATGGAAAAACGTTGGCTACATCTTATCCGGCGACTGTGACACAGAATCGTCTGGATGCAGCAATTAAAATTGCGCACAAAAATCCTTCATCGAAACTTATCGTCTCTGGTTATCAAGGTTCAAATGAATTTGTTCGTGAGGCCGATGGGATGGCCCGTTATCTAGAAAATAATGGCATTTCAGCCACACGAATTATTAAAGAAGAAAAAGCACGAAACACATATGAAAATCTGGCCAATTCAAAGCACTATTTTCGCGGGAAAGTCATCGTCGTGACAAGTGATTTTCATTTGGAACGGAGTTTGATTTTGGCAAAGAAGCAACATTTGAGAGGATTGACGGGTTATGCCGCTCCAACGACTATCAAACAGCCCTTCTTATATACAGGCTACTATGGACATGAAGTCTTGGGGCTTGCTCGTGCCTTGATTTTGGGCAAATGACTTGCTATAATTGATATATACCAATTATTTTTTGAAAGGAAATCGATGTTTCAACCTGAGCAATTAAGTAAACTTAATGATTTAGAATCACTTGTTTTTGATTTTATTATCAAATCTCCTGAAAAGGTTCAGCAGATGACAATTCGAGATTTAGCCAGTCGGGTTCATGTTTCGACATCTACGATTGTTCGGCTATCAACCAAACTTGGTTTTGAAGGGTGGGCTGATCTCAAGTATTACCTGAAGAGTCAATTCCGTGAGAAAACCCCAGAAGAGCAGCATTATGACAATATGCTTGAATTTGATTTATTCTTGCGACGAATGAATGCCGACACTTACCAGAAAAGATTGAATGCGGCCGCACAATTGATTGCGGATGCGGATTATACTATATTTCTCGGCATCGGCACATCAGGCTCTCTGAGTGATTATGCTACAAAATATTTTGTTAACACAGGGCTACGGAGCTTTGTCATCTCTGACCCTTTTCAAGCCGTTCAAGTGAAAGGAATGGGAAATATTGTTGCAATTATTTTATCTGTTTCGGGGGAAACGACACAAGTAGTTAATAAAGAACTTGAGTTTAAATCGGATGGTGCAAAAATAATTTCGATTACAAATAATGAGGACTGTACAGTCGCAAAATTAGCTGATTTACAACTTTCATATAATTTAGTAAACGAATGGTCTAAAATGTACCCACTTGGAAATTTAACAACACAATTGCCCGTGCTGGCAATTTTAGAAATTTTGTCCCACAAAGCGATTGAATTAAATGTAAAACAAGAACAAGCACAAGAAAAGAAATTGTAAATATTAAAGGCCTTATTCATAGGGCTTTTTTTATTTTAATAAATAAAATAATATTATACAGTACGATTTGTAATAATTATTTTGATAAAAAGTGAATTAGTCAAAGGCAAGTTTATCAATTATAGGATTGATAAAGGAGAGATATTCTCTACAATCGTACGTCTTTTTGAATTATGTTTCAAAATCTGTAACAAACGAGTTATGTTTACGCTTGCATTTAAAAAATGAAAGCGATATAATAGAACCATGAAGAAAAGGTAACAGTTTTGTTTCCTAAAAAAACGAAAGAGGAATTATTATATGGCTGAAAAAGTAATTGCACTTGCCTGTGCTGCTGGTATGTCAACATCATTGTTAGTTTCAAAAATGCAGAAAGCTGCTGCAGAAAAAGGAAAAGATTATGAAATCTTTGCTAAATCTACTGCAGACATCGATAATATGCTTGCTGGCGTTGGCTCTGCTAAACCAGATGTATTGCTTTTAGGCCCACAAGTGGCATTCATGAAAGGTGAAGTAGCTAAAAAAGCTGCTGCAGCTGGAGTGCCTATGGACGTTATCAAAATGCAAGATTATGGTATGATGCGCGGAGATAAAGTTCTTGTTACAGCTGAAGCTTTAATGGGTGAATAATTAAATTGATAATAATGATAAAGGAGCGTAAGAGCTCCTTTGTTATGCAAAAAAATAAAAAATTTGTTTCAACTTTTGTAACAAATACAAGGAGGAAAAAATGAGCGATAAATACGAAAATCCAACTAGCGATGAATATATGGAAGTTGTTATGGGAATCATTATGAGTGGTGGGAATGCAAAAGGATTGGCCTTCCAAGCAATTCAACAAGCGAAAGAAGGGAATTTTGCAGAAGCAGAACAATCACTGACTGACGCTAGCAATGAACTTCGCAATGCTCATGATGTTCAAACTGATCTCTTGACTCGTCTGGCTCAAGGTGAAAAAATTGGCTGGAACCTTTACATGGTTCATGCGCAAGATCACTTGATGAATGCAATTACATTCAAAGATTTGGCCGTTGAACTTGTAGGTCAAGAAAAACGAATTCAAGCATTAGAAAATAAATAATAATTAACAAAACAATAAGAGTTACTTCACGTGATTCTTATTTTCTTTTAAATTAAAATTTGGTAAGATAATATTAACAAAACAATTAAGGAGAACTCATGAGTTTTTTTGGTAATATTGATTTTCAAAATCTCACCTATACTGAAAAAGTAATTTACAACTATTTAAAGAATAATCTTGATAAAATTCCTTACATGCATGTCCGTGACATTGCAACAGAGGCCCATGCAGGTTCCTCAAGTGTCATGCGGCTCATTCATAAAATGGGATTTGATTCATATATTGACTTTAAAGGATACATAAAAAAGCAACAAACCGTTAAAAATGAGCAAGATTCACTCTTTAAATCCTTTTCAGAGCATGATTTTCCTGATAATTTAGATGAAATATTAGATGAAATGGCTTCTCAAATCGTGGCTTCTGATAATTTAATCTTCACTGGTGTTGGTGCAAGTGGTCTTATCTGTGACTATGCATCACGTCGTTTTGCAGGAATTGGGATTAATAGCTTTTCTTTTTCGGATGTTACCTATCCGATTGCTTCAAAATTGAGAAATACGGCATATACCTTTATGATTTCGCTTTCTATATCAGGTGAAACGGGTGAAATTATTGAAGTTCTGAATAGTCTTCGTGCCAACAAGGATATTACAATTGCAACAATTACACCGAACCCAAGTTCGACAATTGCTGAATTGAGCGATATTGTCCTCCCATATAACGTTGAGGAACGCAGGGTGGGCTTGCATTTTGATCTATCGAGTCAGCTTCCAGCAGTATTTTTAATTGAAAGTCTAACAGAAAAGGTCTTTCAAATGACAAAAGAGATAGACTATTAGGACGGTCTCTTTTATTTTGTTCAAGAAAAGGAAAAGAGTGTCTTGGCACAATTCGTGCCAATTGTGGAACGGTGCCAAAATTGAGAAAACGCATTCAAAATAGATGAACGACCTTGTATTTCGGTTTCAAATGATATAAAATGAAAATGTAAAAGCTTACACGAAGATGCTCATGTTCTGTATCTGATCAATAGAGAACTCAAGTGGTGCACCCAAATGTATTTGGTTAACATTTGAAATGTGAAATCTGAGTGACATTTTTAAATTTATTTATTATTAAAGGAGCATTAGTTAAAATGAACGATTTTATTCAAAATAAAATTATGCCTCCAATGATGAAATTCTTGAATACACGCGCAATGTCTGCAATCAAGAACGGAATGCTTTATCCAATTCCATTCATTATCATTGGTTCTGTCTTCCTTATTTTAGGACAATTGCCTTGGCAAGCTGGTCAAGATTTTATGAACAAGATTCACCTTGGCCCCCTTTTCTTGCAAATTAACAACGCCTCATTCGGCATTATGGCTTTACTAGCTGTTTTTGGGATTGCTTATTCTTGGGTTTCTGACGCTGGATTCGAAGGCGCACCTGCTGGTTTGACAGCAATTATTGTGCACATCCTTCTTCAACCCGACACCATTAAAACAGTTACTTCTATTGCTGATCCAACTAAAATTTCAACAGCATATCAAGTTTCTGGTGTTATTGATCGGACTTGGCTCGGTGGTAAAGGAATGGTCCTTTCTATCATCGTAGGTTTATTGGTAGGATGGATTTATTCAGCATTCATGCGTAAAAACATCACCATTAAAATGCCTGAACAAGTTCCAGCTAACGTAGCTGCTTCATTTACAGCACTTGTTCCCGCGGCAGCAATCATCTCTCTTGCTGGTGTGGTTCACGGATTCTTCACAATTGGACTGCACGAAACATTCATCGAATGGGTGTATAAGGTGATTCAAGCTCCATTACAACATGCGGTTGATGGCCCTGGGGGAGTTTTCTTAATCGCCTTCTTGCCAGTATTTATCTGGTTCTTTGGTGCTCACGGTGCAACAATTATTGGGGGGATCATGGGCCCATTGCTTCAAGCCAATGCCGCTGATAATGCAGCATTGAATAAAGCACATGAATTGACTTTGTCACACGGCGCTCACATTGTTACACAATCATTCATGGACCAATTCATTACAGTAACAGGTTCAGGATTGACAATTGGTTTAGTTATCTTCTTGCTTTTCGGTGCCAAATCTGTCCAAATGAAAACCATCGGACGTATGGAAATCGGTCCCGCGATCTTCAATATCAATGAACCTGTCTTATTCGGATTGCCAATCGTATTGAACCCAATTTTGGGTATTCCATTCTTCCTTGCACCACTTGTTTCAGGTTTTGCAACATACTACGCAATTTATTTTGGAATCATTCCTCCATTTAATGGTGCAGTTATTCCATGGACGACCCCAGCTTTGATTTCTGGTTTCCTTGTTGGTGGCTGGCAAGCAATGTTGTGGCAAGCATTAATGCTCGTCCTTACAGTTGTTATCTACTGGCCATTTGCTAAGAAATATGACAATATCCTACTTGCTGAAGAAGAAGGAACAGAAGTTTAATTGAATTGTACCCCCCAAGCTCAAGACAATTCTTGAGCTTGTTTTGTGTAATAGATAAATTATTTAAGGGAAAAATGAGATTGATATGATAAACTTTATCGGTATAATAGCAGCTATTCTAACAACGAGTGCTTTTTTGCCACAGGCCATCATGACAATTAAAACAAGAGATACTGAGGGACTCTCTCTTCCGATGTATGTCATCATGGCGTGCGGTAATTTGCTTTGGCTATTTTATGGCTTGCTCTCGAAAAGTATACCTGTGACGTTAGCGAATGCCGTTACGGTTTGTTTTGTTGGAATAATATTAATTTTTAAGATATTAGATGTGAAAGAAGGAAAAAAATGACATTAAGAAAAGATTTCTTATGGGGTGGAGCAGTTGCAGCACACCAACTAGAAGGTGGTTGGAATGCGGGAGGGAAAGGTCCTTCTGTAGCTGATGTAATGACCGCAGGAGCAAATGGCGTCGAACGTCAAATTACTGACGGCGTGATTGATGGTTTAAATTATCCGAATCATGAGGCAATTGATTTTTATCACCGTTATAAAGAGGATTTGAAATTATTTGCTGATTTGGGTCTTAACTGTTTCAGAACATCAATAGCGTGGACAAGGATTTTTCCAAAGGGAGATGAACTTGAACCTAATGAAGAAGGACTCCAATTCTACGACGATTTATTTGACGAGTGTCTTGCGAATGGAATTGAGCCGGTCATTACATTGTCCCATTTTGAAATGCCCTACCACTTAGTTACTGAATATGGTGGTTTCAGAAACCGCAAATTGATTGACTTCTTTGTTCGTTTTGCTGAAGTAGTTATGAAGCGATACAAAAATAAAGTTAAATACTGGATGACATTTAACGAAATTAACAATCAAGCCAATTTCAATCGTGATTTTGCTCCATTCACAAATTCTGGATTGAAATTTACTGATTCAGACAATCGTGAGCAAGTGATGTATCAAGCAGCACACTATGAATTAGTTGCTTCAGCAAAAGTAGTTGAACTGGGGCATCAAATTAATCCTGATTTTGAGATTGGTTGCATGATTGCGATGTGTCCAATTTATCCAGCCACTTGTAAGCCTGAAGATATGATGGCAGCTACTGTTGCAATGCAACGTCGATATTGGTTTGCTGACGTTCATGTGCGTGGGCATTATCCAGCTTATTTGAAAGCATATTTTAACCGTAAAAAGTTCAATCTTGACATAACTGATGAAGATCTGTCAGCTCTGGAAAAAGGTTGTGTTGACTACATTGGATTCTCATACTACATGAGCTTTGCAATTAAGGATCAAGCTGACCAAACCGACCGAGTACATTTACATGGTGATATTGACGAACATGGCTATCAAAGAGAATTAGGTGCGCCTGCGTTTGACTACCTTGAAGATAGTGACCTTGTTAAAAATGATTATGTTAAAGCTAGTGAATGGGGCTGGCAAATTGACCCAATGGGCTTACGTTGGTCAATGTCTTGGTTTTATGAACGGTACGAAAAACCATTATTCATCGTAGAGAATGGGTTTGGGGCTGTCGACGAAGTGGAACCTGATGGTTCAATTCATGATCAATATCGCATAGATTATCTCGAAGCTCATATTAAAGCTATGAAAGATGCGGTTGAATTCGAAGGTGTTGATTTAATGGGATATACTCCTTGGGGCTTTATTGACCTTGTTTCAGCAGGGACAGGAGAAATGAAGAAACGCTACGGCATGATTTATGTCGATAAAGACAATGAAGGCAACGGAACACTTGACCGGAGCGAAAAAGACTCCTTTGCATGGTACCATGATGTGATCAAGTCTAATGGTGAAAACTTATAAAAGAAAAACGTCCAATAGTGGACGTTTTTTTATTTTTCACGGATATATTTTCCATTATCGGGATTGTAGGTTACCAAAAAAGCAGATCCGTCCGGTAACACTTCATAGAGTCCAACAGTCCCTGTACCTCCGCCTGCAGCAATAGACTTGGAAACAACTTTAATGATATAACCTTCACCGTATTTCGTAGGAACATAGGCATAATCATTTCCACTTATTTTAGAGACTTTCTTCAAAATCGCAATTGCGTTATCTGAGGAGAAAACGGGCTTCACTGGAATTTTTCCTGGCTTAAAATCGGTTGTTTTCCCCTGATTATCTGGGTCATTCATGATTTGAATACTGCTCATTGAATAAGCATGGTCACCGAAGAGGAATTTGATTTGACCTTTATTAAAAGTGTAGGTTTGGCTAATGGTTGGACTTAAAGTTTCAGTGAGATAGGTTTCATGGTTTGTAATAACCTGACCAACTAATTTTTGTTGAGCGTTATAATAATATATTTTGTCCGAGATGACAATGTAAGTGCCGACTGGGCTGACATAAGTTCCAGCAAAAGCTTTTAATTCACCAGAGGTAAATACGTACAATCCCTCAGGATAATATTCGCTCGAAGAAGAACTTGAACGGGTCTCCGTTTTAGTTGAGGAACTGCTGCTTTTTGATGAAGGTTTGGACGCTTGGGATGAAGATTTTTGGACTTGAGTAGAAGAACTTGACTCGATGGAACTTTGCCTTGTTTGGTTGCTACTCGGAGATGAACAAGCGGATAAAATAAGGCAACAAGAGATCGATATAATTAGACTCCATTTTTTCATAATATTTCTCCTCGGTCATAAGATAGCATTAATATTATTGAAAAATAAATAATATAAACAAATAAGAAATAGTCTTTTAATAACATGATTATATCATATAAAAAAAGTCAAAAAGTAATAAATTACTTTAAAAATCGAAAAAAAAATCGTTTAAATACGATTTTAAATGGATATAAAAGGCGACGGTCGGATTTGAACCGACGATTAAGCTTTTGCAGAGCCATGTGTTACCACTTCACTACGCCGCCACAACCTTTACTATTATATCGGAAATCATCTTGAAAATCAAGAGGGAGCTTAGTATGGATATATTAGGACTTTTGACGAGCCATTTGATACGCTTCGTATGCTGACTTTATCCCGTTGCTCTCGATGAGTTGGAGTTTTTCTTTTCGAATGAGTTTATGCTTAAACCACCATTCACATTTGGTTGCATTTGATTTATCAGCGAATTGAACTTGTGCCACTAGTTGTACAGGGCGCCTTGTTTTCGTATATTTCGCACCATTGCCTGAGTTATGTTTTGCAACTCTTTTTTCGACGTTGTCTGTGTAACCACAATATAAGGTATTGTCAGAACAGCGGACAACATAGGTATAATAAGATTTTTTCTTCATTTAATTACTCTTCCGATCGCGAGACAATAAAAACGGGTCAATGAAATTATATCAAAAAAGTGATAATAAAGGTTTATAGTTTTTTATGATGTTTTGTTGACCTATTCGTGGTATAATAAAGCTAAAATAAGGCTAAAAAATTGAAAAAAGCTATATTTCGAATATAAATTTATTTGGCAAAGTAGTTGGTGAAAGTGTTACTTTTCTTTAGCTTATTGTAAAAAAGCAATTAACAAATTATTTCTTAATGTAATAATTTAAATTAAAGTGTAGAAAATTAAAGAAAAAAACAATATAAAGGATTAAGAATGCCTCAAGATAAAATCGTTATTCACGGTGCTCGTGAACACAATTTAAAAAACATTGATGTGACAATTCCACGTGACAAATTAGTCGTTGTGACTGGAGTCTCAGGCTCTGGAAAATCATCACTTGCCTTTGAAACATTATATGCAGAAGGACAACGAAGATACGTAGAATCTTTGTCTGCGTACGCTCGCCAATTTTTAGGAAATATGGATAAACCAGATGTAGATAGTATTGACGGCCTATCTCCCGCTATTTCCATTGACCAAAAAACAACCAGTAAAAATCCACGTTCGACTGTTGGGACGGTGACTGAAATTAATGACTACCTCCGTCTTCTTTTTGCAAGGGTGGGGGAACCATTTTGTGTTAATGGGCATGGTAAGATTTCGGCACAATCTCCTGAGGAAATTGTAAACCAAGTTTTAGAGTTGCCAGAACGGTCAAAATTACAAATTTTGGCACCGATTATCCGCGGAAAAAAAGGCCAGCATCAGAAAATTTTTGAACGAGTTCAAAAAGAAGGTTATGTCCGAGTTCGTGTTGATGGAGAAGTAGTTGATGTGACAGAAGTTCCGGAACTCGATAAAAATAAAAAGCACAACATAGAAATCGTAATTGACCGTATCGTCGTCAAAGAAGGCATCCGTTCTCGGTTATTTGATTCAGTTGAGGCTGCTTTGCATCAATCAGAAGGCTATGTCATTATTGACAAGATGGATGGAGAGGAACTTTTATTCAGTGAGTTCTATGCCTGCCCCGTTTGTGGTTTTACAGTTCCTGAACTCGAACCACGGCTTTTCTCTTTTAATGCTCCATTTGGTTCATGTCCCGATTGTGACGGTTTAGGTGTTAAACAAGAAGTCGATGTTGATTTAGTCATTCCTGATGAAACAAAAACGTTAGCTGAGGGGGCTATTTCAGCCTGGAATCCAATTTCAAGTAACTATTATCCCACGATGCTTAAATGTATGTGTGACAGCTTTGGGATTGATATGAATACCCCTTGGGAGAAAATGTCGGACGAAGAAAAACAAATTGTACTATTTGGTTCCGGTGAACGTGAATTCCATTTTTACTATGTGGGCGATTTTGGCAATGTTTCCGACAAAAACATGGTCTTTCAAGGCGTGGTAAACAATATTGAACGTCGCTTTCGCGAAACAAGTTCAGACTATACTCGTGAAACCCTACGTGCCTATATGACAGAGTTACCATGTACCACTTGCCATGGCTTCCGCTTGAATGATCAAGCACTTTCGGTCAAAGTGAATGGCAAGCACATCGGCGAGATCTCCAATTTTGCCATAGGGGATGGCTTAGAATTTTTGTCTGCATTGACTTTATCAAAACAGTCAGAAATGATTGCACATCCTATTGTTAAAGAAATTATCGATCGTTTAACATTTTTAAAAAACGTCGGTTTAGATTATCTGACACTGTCTCGTTCTTCGGGGACACTGTCTGGTGGAGAATCACAACGAATTCGTTTAGCTACACAAATTGGTTCTAATCTGTCAGGTGTCTTGTATATTCTTGACGAGCCTTCAATTGGGCTTCATCAGAGAGACAATGATCGATTGATTGAATCTCTTCAAAAAATGCGTGACTTGGGAAATACGCTTATTGTCGTTGAACATGACGAAGACACAATGAAAGCAGCAGACTGGTTGATCGACGTTGGTCCAGGAGCAGGGGATCTCGGAGGCGAAATAATTGCATCTGGGACACCTGCTCAGGTTATGAAAAATAAAAAATCTTTAACCGGACAATATTTGGCTGGCACAAGAAAAATTCCTATTCCTACAAAACGACGTCCGATTGACACCAAGCGAATGGTCAAAATTACTGGTGCGAGTGAGAATAATCTGAAAAATTTGGATGTTGCATTTCCACTTGGAATCATGACAGCAGTAACTGGTGTTTCTGGTTCTGGAAAATCAACACTGGTAAACTCAATATTGAAAAAATCTTTGGCTCAGAAATTGAACCATAATTCAGAAAAACCAGGAAAACACAAATCAATCAGTGGTTTCAAAGAAATTGAACGATTAATTGATATTGATCAAAGTCCAATTGGGAGGACACCGCGTTCTAATCCGGCTACCTACACCTCGGTTTTTGATGATATCAGAGGCCTTTTTGCCGAAACCAATGAAGCGAAAATTCGTGGTTACAAAAAAGGTCGATTCAGCTTTAATGTTAAAGGTGGTCGATGCGAAGCCTGTTCTGGTGACGGAATAATCAAAATTGAAATGCATTTTCTGCCTGATGTTTACGTACCTTGCGAAGTTTGCCATGGCAGACGCTATAATTCAGAAACGCTAGAAGTACATTATAAAGGAAAATCAATATCAGAAATTTTGGATATGCGCGTGTCTGACGCCCTTGAATTTTTCCGTCATATTCCTAAAATTGAACGGAAATTGCAAACCATTGTTGATGTTGGTCTGGGTTACGTTACTTTAGGACAGCCAGCCACGACACTTTCTGGTGGCGAAGCACAACGAATGAAATTAGCATCAGAATTACAAAAACGTTCAACAGGAAAATCACTATATATTCTTGATGAACCAACGACAGGATTACATTCAGAAGACATTGCCACATTATTGAGAGTTTTGGATCGCCTAGTCGAACAAGGAAATACTATCGTTGTTATCGAACATAATCTTGACGTCATTAAATCGGCTGACTATATTATTGACCTTGGTCCAGAAGGTGGAGTCGGCGGTGGGACAATCCTTGCTCAAGGAACACCAGAAGAAGTAGCAAAAGTCAAAGAAAGCTATACAGGGCAATACTTGAAGGCGAAATTAAATGACTAAATTCGAAGAAATTTTTGATGCAATTAAAGCCGATAAAGAAAATCAAGGATTTACAAAAGAGGGAATTGAACCGCTCTATTCGGCTAATGAAAATGCCAGAATTTGTCTCATAGGGCAAGCTCCTGGACGAATCGCACAAGATAAAAAAGAATATTGGGATGACCCATCAGGGGATCGACTACGTGATTGGTTGGGGATGGATCGACAAACATTTTACACCTCAAACAAATTATCTATCATGCCAATGGATTTTTACTTCCCGGGGAAAGGCAAGTCGGGAGACTTGCCGCCACGAAAAGGTTTTGCAGCAAAATGGCACCCACTTTTATTGGACGAAATGCCTCAATTGGAGCTCATAATTTTAATTGGTCAGTATGCTCAGAAATATTATCTTCACCTTAAATCTACTGAGAAGATTACAACGGTAGTTCGTCAATTTGAAAGTTACCAGCCCAAATATTTTCCTCTCGTTCATCCATCTCCTCGAAATAATATTTGGATTGCCAAAAATAAATGGTTTGAAACTGATGTTTTACCAGCTTTAAAAAAAAGAGTGTCAGAAATAGTTAAAGATTAATTTGAGAAGATAAAAAAACACTATTACAGTGTTTTTTTCATCGTTATATGTTTGATGCCAGCCTCTTCAAATATCTCTCCCTCTTCCACAAAACCAAATCGGGGATAAAAACCACGTGCCGTCAACTGGGCATGCAAAATTAGAGTTTCCACTTGATTTTTTTGTGCAAAGCAAATCAACTCTTTTAAAAGCTGACTGGCCAAATGTTTCTCCCGTTCTTCCTTTAGAACAGCCATTCGTTGAACAAGTCCTGATTTTTTATCTTCATAAAGCAATAAACGTACGGTTCCAGTAGCTTTTTTTTCATCATAACTGACAAAATGTACTGATGTAGCCTCTTCAAGAGCATTTCCAACCTCTAGTTCGTAAGGCACGCCTTGCTCCTTAACGAAGACTTCGTTTCTGATGCGGAGGGCATCAAAATAAATATCTGACATGGTGTCGCGTGTAATTTTAATTTCCATATGACAAATAGACTTTCTATATCATTAATATGAAGTCTACTGGACAATCGGTCAGTTTGCGAAATAGACTTTTATTTATTATAATAAAAATTATATCAAAAAGAAAATTTTGTCAGTGCTGACAGCATCTTTTTATTGCTGACAAGAAGAAAAGGGGATTATGTTTAAACAAAGTAAATTATTTTTTTGGACAATAGAAATCTTGGCTGTTGCCTTATTGATTTTTCTCTTGACCAAAATCGGTTTTATTTTCCAACCAGTTAGAACGCTCTTAGCCTTGTTATTTATTCCATTCATTATTGCGGGATTTCTTTATTATATTTTCAATCCACTTGTTCAATTATTGGAACGAAAGTTTAAAGTGAATCGCTCATTGAGCGCTCTGCTGGTGATTGTAATAATCTTTGCTGTATTATTTTTCGTTATTGCATCAATTATTCCAAACATCATCAATCAATTAACCAGTTTAATTACTGCAACAGGAAAACTTTTCCCACAAATTAAAGATTGGGTTGAATCACTCGCTACAAACCCACGTTTCAGTGACCTTTATAAACAAGTTGATGCCAATAGTTTGCTTGATAAAGTCAACATTTCTTATGTCGATATATTACATAATTTACTGAATAATATTACCATTAGTATTGGGAGTGTTGTTGGTGTTGTTTCAAGTATCGTCATGGTATTGATTTTAGTCCCTATTTTACTCTTTTACATGATAAAAGATGGAGAAAAGGTAATTCCATTCTTACGAGAACATGTTCTAATAGAAGATAAATTAAATATTTTTGAGCTTCTTGAAAATATGAATCATACCATTTCTCGGTACATTAGTGGCGTTGCGCTTGATGCGCTATTAGTTTTTGTAGTTGTTTTCATTGGTTATTCAATTCTGGGGATTCCTTATGCTTTCTTATTCGCAATCTTCGCTGGAATTACTAACATCATTCCCTATGCAGGCCCGTATATCGGCGTCCTTCCAATGATTTTCACGGTCGTTATTGATCGGCCATGGACTGCAGTGTTCGCAACAGCGTATGTTTTAATTCTTCAACAAATTGATGGAAATGTCGTTTATCCAAAAATTATTGGTAATGCAATTAAAATTCACCCCGTGACTGTCATGGTATTGATGTTAATTTCGGGGAGTCTCTACGGGATAGTCGGAATGATTATCGCTGTGCCAACTTATTCGCTTGTAAAAGAAATCGTCAAATTTGTGAATAGCCTTTATCGAAATCATCAAAAGCAGAAAAAGATTCAAATTATAGATAGAAATGTGTTATAATAGTCATCATTGATAAATAAAATGTTACAAAACAGAATTTTATCAAAAATTTAAACCATAGGAGCAAAAATGCCAAACCCGGATCCCGAGATATATAGTATAATCTCGCAGATTTTATTACTTATCTTTCTAACAGCATTAAATGCCTTTTTCTCTGCAAGTGAAATGGCTTTAGTGTCACTAAATCATTCTCGCATCGAACAAAGAGCGAGTGAAGGCGACAAACAATATTTAAATTTACTTAAGGTCATTGATGATCCCACACGTTTTCTTTCTACCATTCAGGTCGGAATTACATTCTTGAACATCTTTGCTGGGGCCAGTTTATCAGGAAGTTTGACAAGTGCCATTGCACCATTATTTGGAAATTCTCAAACTGCTCAAACGATAACCAATTTTGTTATTCTTCTTTTATTGACTTTTTTCACAATTGTATTCGGTGAACTTTTACCAAAACGGATTGCGCAGGCACTGAAAGAACAGGTGGCACTAAAATTTGTTCGTCCATTACAGATGGTTGGTATTGTCTTACGTCCATTCATCTGGTTACTCACGGTATCAATTAACGGAATTGTTAAAATATTGCCTATTAAGTTTAATGAAGGCGAAGAAAACATGACCCGCGATGACTTTGAATATTTGGTCAGCAATGACGAAACAGCGCTAGATGAAGATGAACGTGGAATGTTAGCAGGTATTTTTAGTCTTGACGAACTTTTAGCTCGAGAAATCATGGTTCCCCGAACAGATGCATTTATGATTGACATCAATGATGACACTCAAGAAAATATTGAAAAAATATTGAACGAGGCCTATTCTCGTGTTCCTGTCTACGATGATGATAAAGATCACATCCTGGGTGTGCTTCACACGAAGAAGTTGTTAAAATATGGTTTTAAAAACGGATTTGAAAACGTCGATATCCGTGTTATGCTTCAAGAAGCATTATTTGTTCCAGAAACAATTAATGTTGATGATTTAATTCTCGAACTAAGGCGTACCCATAACCAAATGGCTCTCCTCCTTGATGAATATGGTGGAGTTGTTGGGATTGTAACCCTTGAAGACATGCTCGAAGAAATTGTCGGAGAAATTGAAGACGAATCAGACGTAGCAGAAAAAGAAGTATATAAACTAAGTGACTTAATGTACATTGTTCAAGGTAAAATGACCATCAATGACTTCAACGAAGAATTTGAAACACATTTAGAAAGTCAAAATGTGGATACAATTGCTGGCTATTTCATATCAACCACAGGTCAAATTCCTGATCGAGGTGAGCAAGTCAGCCTTCGAATAGATAATGCAGATGATCATTTCACATTAGTGAGTCTTGAAAATGATGGGAAACGTATTGTAAAACTTCGTGTAGAGTTAGATCCCCTACCCGAAATCAATGCTAATTAAAAAGAATAGCTTTTGCTATTCTTTTTAATTTTTCTGAATTGCTTAAAAACGCAGTAATCAAAGGGGTGAAGAGG
>NZ_JXJU01000030.1 GCF_002441655.1 Lactococcus fujiensis JCM 16395
TTTTCCATATATTCAGACATATCAAAACGAATCATACTATCAGCGGAGCCAAAAAGTTCGACCGCGAGTTGTTTAGCCAATTCAGTTTTACCTACCCCAGTTGGGCCAACAAAGAGGAATGAGCCAATTGGACGGTTTGGTTTACCAAGACCAACACGTGAACGGCGAACGGCTTTCGAAACTTTGTCAATAGCTTCGTCTTGACCAATCACATGAGCTTTCAAATCACTTGCCAAATTGATTAATTGAGTTTGTTCCTTGTCCTTCAAATCTCCAACAGGAATATTTGTTTTTTGTTCCACAATGGCTTCGATATCTTTGTCAGTAATGACAGGCGTTTCTTCATCAGAAACCTGGTGGTTTTGTAATTCTTTAAGTTTTGTAATTTGGTCACGGAAATGAGCAGCTTTTTCAAAGTCCTCTGTCCGCATGGCCTCATTTTTTTGTGCCTCTGATTCGGCAATTCGACGTTCGATGTCTTCAGGATCAACAAATTTGAGTGTCAAATTTTTCTTTGAACCTGATTCATCGAGCAAATCAATGGCTTTATCTGGCATAAATCGATCTTGAATATAACGATTTGACAAGTGGGCAGCGGCATCAATTGCAGCATCAGTATATTTCACATGATGATAATCTTCATAACGTTTTTGAATGCCTTTTAAAATCGTAATCGTTTCTTCAACGGAAGGTTCATCAACTTTAACAGGTTGCATTCTGCGTTCCAAAGCGGCATCTTTTTCAATGATTCGATATTCATTGAGCGTTGTTGCACCAACCAATTGCAGCTCACCTCGAGCAAGTGCTGGTTTCAAAATATTACCAGCATCCATATTACCGTCACCAGCAGATCCAGCGCCTACAATTTCGTGAATTTCATCGATAAACAGAATAACATCGTTGCGTTTTCTGATTTCTTCCATCAATTTCTGCATCCGTTCCTCAAATTGACCCCGGATTCCAGTTCCTTGAACAAGTGAAACAACATCAAGACGAATCACTTCTTTATTTTGCAATTTCTGTGGCACATCACCATCTACAATTTTTTGAGCCAAACCTTCGACAACTGCTGTTTTACCTACACCTGGTTCCCCAATTAACACAGGATTATTTTTCGTCCGACGGTTAAGAATCTCAATCACACGCTTAATTTCTTCGTCACGACCAATAACAGGATCGATTTCACCGCGGCGAGCTGAATCAGTCACATTAATGCCAAATTCTTCTAACATTCCTTTAGGTTGTTTTCCTCTAGGATTGCGTGGGGGCTGGCCACCTCCTGGATAACGATTTCCAGCTTGAGTGGGTGGCGTTTGTTGACTTGACATTTCGTTCCCTTGAAGGGCACTAAAAATATCATTAAATGGGTTAAAAGGTTCTTCAGAGCCATTCATTGGTGTGTTATTTCCAGGACCAAATAAAGCCTCCTGTCCACCAGATTTCATAATTTGATAACAATTCTGACATAAATCAGTTTGTCGTTTTTGTCCATTCACGTTCGTATAGAGGTGAATAGTAGCCTCATTAATTTTACAATTTTGACAGAGCATACGCGTCCTCCTTTAATTCATCTATTAAGTAAAGACAAAACAAGTTTTGTCTTATTCAACTCCGATGTTTTCAAAAGCAGTAGGATAAATAAACGATTTCCTTTATCTCAAGTTCATTCTCATTAGAATGACAAAATTATGAGCTCAGCGAGCTACTTTATAACATCAGCTTCGAACATCAAAGGCAATATAAATTAAAAGTTTGACCTTCTTTGACCTTTGATATATTAATTATAATTCTTTATAAATAAATTAGCAAATAATTTGATTTAATTTGAAGCGTAAAAAGAAGTCACAAATAAGAACAAAAAGCCCCGTCAGTACTGACAAGGGCCATGTTTTCAAAGAACATTAAATTTACATAAAATCACGCAATGGTTTACTGCGACGTGGATGGCGCAACTTCTTGATTGCTTTCGCTTCAATTTGACGAATCCGCTCGCGCGTCACCTTGAATTGTTTCCCAACATCTTCCAAAGTATGCATACGACCATCATCTAGGCCAAAGCGCATCCGGAGAACATTTTCCTCACGATCAGTCAACGTATCCATGACTTCATCAAGTTGTTCACGTAACAACACACGATTTGTATAATCAACAGGCGATTCGATAACATCATCTTCAATGAAATCACCTAAATGTGAATCATCTTCTTCACCAATAGGAGTTTCAAGTGAAACTGGTTCTTGCGCAATTTTCAATACTTCACGAACCTTATCTGGTGTCATATGAAGTTCTTTACCGATTTCTTCTGGAGAAGGATCACGCCCCAAATCTTGCAAAAGATTACGCTGAACGCGAATTAATTTGTTAATTGTTTCAACCATGTGAACCGGGATACGAATGGTCCGTGCCTGGTCAGCAATCGCACGTGTAATTGCTTGACGAATCCACCAGGTAGCATAAGTTGAGAATTTGAACCCCTTAGTATGGTCAAATTTATCAACAGCTTTCATCAAGCCCATATTTCCCTCTTGAATTAAATCCAAAAATTGCATTCCGCGACCAGAATAACGCTTTGCAATTGAAACAACCAAACGCAAGTTTGCTTCAGCAAGCATTTGTTTTGCCATTTCTGCACCTTCACCACCAGCAATAATTGCTTCGGCTAACTTTGTTTCTTCTTCAAGAGAAATCAATGGATAACGGCCAATTTCTTTCAAATACATCCGAACTGGGTCATCAATACGAACGTTTGTAACAATCTCGTCCATTGCATTATCAGAAACATCATCTTTTGGCTCAGCCTCATCCGATTTAAGAGCCAATGGACTCGGATTTCCATCTTTATCTACTATTGAAATCCCTGCGTCTTGAATTTGTTGCAACAATACTTCTATTGCATCTGTTTCCAAGCCGAATTTGACAACTAAATCATCTGTAATTTCATCGTCTAATGCTTGCCCAAGAGGTTTTCGCTTAGCAATGTAGGCTTTAATTTCTTTTTCAAATGCTTTAAGGTCAAAATCATTATTTTCTTTTTGTTTTTTGTTAGCATTTACCACTGGCGCAATTTTTTCGACTACAACTGGCTTAATATTGAGCGCTTCAAGAAGGCGTTTTTCTTCATTCTCAGTGATCGAACTTGAATGAGATTTGACTGTCAATTGCAGTTCTTTTGCCTTCTCTACAAGTGCATTACTACTGACGCCTGTCTCTTTAGCAATTTGGTTAATTCTTTTCTTAATTTCAGCCAATTTACCCCTCCTCTACGGTGTAAAGTTTACGCTTATCACATCACTCAATTAAATGGAGTGTTTTAATAACATTAAATCTTTTTCTTCTGATTAATTATTTGAACAGTAAGTTCTAGCTCTCGCTCTGCGTTCCCCGATTTATGAGCCGTCTCCAGTTGCTTCAACAATTCGCCCAGCTCAGTTTTCAATTGATTTTTTGACAACTGTGCGACCAAATCATTTATTTCCCGTGGGGAAACCTCATCAGGCAAATCTAAATCAATAATCTCATAAAACAGACTCTTCATTTCTGAATCCAATTCACTCGCAAAATGATTTGGATCAATCCCGTCAAAACTCATCGCCTCAATCATCAACTTGTCAAAAAGTGCTTGATAATTTTGATGTACAAAATGAAATTCTTGGTCATTTGCAAATCGCTTCAAGACAGCATTATGGTAAATCATCCGATGAATGAGTTGCTCCTCAACAATTTCAATACTGGAACGTTTTGGTAAAAGAAGAGAAGGCTCTTTCTGATTGAATTTTCTCTCCAAAAACTGCGGAGAGTCCATACCAGTTTGATTAAACTCATTAGGCTCAACAGCAGGTGGGGCCGAAAAATCATCTGGATAATATGGTTCGTTAAATGGAACCGTGCTTTGACTGTTATCGCGAACATTTTCACGTCTTAAATTTACAGCATTCTCTACTTGATTATACTCGAAATCAGGTAAAATCTCAACTAATTTTCTTATAAAAGCATCTTGGGCCGTAATCGATTGAACACTAGCAATCATTGGCGCAATTTGGTCAATAAAATCTATTTGTGCCTGTAAATGAGACAAGTTTGAAGGCTTTAAAAAATCAATGAAGAACTCAATGGGTTGAATTCTATTCTCTTGCAATAAGCGAGCAAGTTCTACTGCACCATAATGTTTTTCATATTCGTCCGGGTCCAATCCTTCAGGTATTTTAACAATTGATACCGAATCCTCACCGATTAATTTTATGGCTTTATTAATCGCATTTTGACCAGCCGAGTCACCATCATAAACCAGAACAAAATGCTTCACACTTTGTCT
The DNA here is from genome assembly GCF_002441655.1 of Lactococcus fujiensis JCM 16395. Classification (GTDB taxonomy): domain Bacteria; phylum Bacillota; class Bacilli; order Lactobacillales; family Streptococcaceae; genus Lactococcus; species Lactococcus fujiensis. The sequence continues at coordinate 4,313 of NZ_JXJU01000030.1, forward strand.
CAATCGATTAACATGTTTTTCAGTTAAAGCCGTTCCCATTGAAGCAACAACATTATTAACACCAGCTTTGAATGCTGCGATAACATCCATAAAGCCTTCCATCAGATAGACTTCATGATTCTTAGAAATTGTAGGCTTAGCCTTATCTAAATTCCATAATTCGTAGGATTTATCGAAGACTGGTGTTTGCGTTGAATTAATATACTTTGCTTTTGATAAATCATTTTCTTGCCATTTACGACCTGAAAAACCAATCGTTTGTCCATATTCGTTAGTAATTGGAAACATAATTCGATTAGAAAATGCGTCAAAAGTTTTCTGATTTGAAAAATGAAAAAGTCCTGAATTGGCCATCACTTTTTCTTCGAATTTCGGTGACAAACTTCTATATAGAAAGTCCGTTTCATCAGGTGCTAGGCCAATGTTGAAGCGTTTTATCAATTCTTCATCAATTCCACGTTCTAATAAATACTGACGAGCAGATGTCCCTAGTTCAGTAGACATCAAAATGATATGATATAAACGTGCCGCCTGATTGTTAATGTCAAACAAAATCTGATTAGGATTATCTTGGTGAGTATTAGATTGTTCAATGTTTAATTGGATTCCCGCAAATTCAGCTAATTCAAGAAGTGCGTCTTTAAAACCAACTTGCTTATACTCCTTAATAAATTCAATTGCGTCCCCCGACTTTCCACACCCGAAACAATGATAAAATCCTTTTTCTGCATTTACATTAAAAGAAGGAGTTTTTTCGCCATGAAAAGGACACAAACCTAAATAATTTTTTCCATTTTTTGAAAGGGCAACATATTGCGAAATTAAATCAACGATGTTAACTTTACTTTTTAAATCATTAAGTTCATCAACATTAATTAGTGCCATATTCCCTCCTCACAATATCAATTTAAAAGTATAAAAACGTCTACGAAAAATAGACGTCATATCAGGGTAAATCCCTATTATAAACGTATTACTTCTGCACAATACTTATCTTTGTTAGTCTACAACAATAAGAAAATTTTGTCAACATTGTATTTCTAAAATTCACGCCAATAGAGATAAAAAAAGCCTTAGTGACAAGGCTATGATTTAAACATAAGGGGAGTAAGAGATTCGAACTCTCGCGCCGGTTTCCCGACCTAACGATTTAGCAAACCGTCCTCTTCAGCCACTTGAGTAACTCCCCGAAGTTTTGTGAATGGGAAACTCAGGATTCGAACCTG
>NZ_JXJU01000031.1 GCF_002441655.1 Lactococcus fujiensis JCM 16395
ATTTTTGATGGGTGGCATGATGTAATTTGGTCTTGCATTAAGCTAATTAAATGAAGATAGAAAAGTCTCCAACAAACTTTTTGGAAAAATTATAAAGGTGCCAACTTGGCGCCTTTTTTCTGTCATTTTCAAAATTTTATTGATGAAAAATGATAAATCACTCAAAAAATGGTAAAATAAGTTAGATGTAAATTAATGTGGTACTCGTATGTCAGTCATCTTGTAGTACTTCAAATTAAGAATGTTAAATGCTCGGAGGAAAAAAATGTCTAAATTTCAAGTTGTTGAACATCCACTTATTCAGCACAAACTCTCAATCTTGCGTCGTAAAGAAACTTCTTCAAAAGAATTTCGTGAACTCGTTGATGAAATCGGTATGTTGATGGCTTATGAGGTATCTCGTGATTTACCGCTTGAAGATGTTGAAATAGATACACCGGTTGCCCACATGACGGCAAAACGCTTAGCTGGTAAAAAATTAGCAATCGTTCCAATTCTTCGTGCAGGAATCGGTATGGTTGACGGAATTTACAAATTGATTCCAGCTGCACGTGTTGGACATATTGGAATGTATCGTGATGAAGTCACTTTAAAACCAGTTGAGTATTTAGTTAAAATGCCTACAGACATTGCGGAACGTCAAGTGTTCTTAGTGGACCCAATGCTTGCGACAGGTGGATCGGCCATTCTTGGTGTAGATGTCCTCAAGAAACGTGGTGTTAAAAATATCAAATTTGTATGTCTGGTTGCTGCTCCAGAAGGGGTTAAAGCTTTCCAAGAAGCTCATCCTGATGTAGACATGTATTGTGCTGCCCTTGATGATCACTTGAATGAACAGGGTTATATTATTCCAGGTCTTGGTGATGCTGGAGACCGTTTATTTGGTACAAAATAATAAAAAAATCTGCCTCGGCAGTTTTTTTTTATTTTAAAAGCTAAATTGTTTACAAACGTAAATTTTTATGTTAAGATTACACTTGTAAACAATAAAAATAAAAAACAATGAGGAAAAAATAATGTCATTTTTAAAATCACTTGAAAACCGTCGTTCAATCTACGCACTTGGTAAAAATGTTGCTGACGGAGACCAAGCAATTGAAACAATCAAGGAAGCTGTTCGTCTTTCACCATCTGCTTTTAACTCACAAACAGGTCGTGTTCTTATTTTGACAGGCGATGCACAAGAAAAACTTTGGGGAGAAATTATTCCAACTGCTGTTCATGCAGCAATGATTGAGCAAGGTGCTCCTGAATCAGCATTTGAAGGAACTAAAGCAAAACTTGATGGTTTCAAAGCCGCTTTTGGTACGGCCCTCTTCTTTGAAGATCAAGATGTTGTTAAATCACTTCAAGAACAATTCGCGCTTTATGCTGATAACTTCCCAGTTTGGTCAGAACAAGGTTCAGGTATTATTGCTGTAAATGCATGGACTGCCCTTGCTGAACTTGGACTTGGTGGAAATCTTCAACATTACAATCCATTGATTGACGAAGCTGTTGCGAAAGAATTCAACATTCCTACTTCATGGAAACTTCGTGCACAACTTGTATTTGGTTCAATTGAAGCTCCTGCAGGCGACAAGGAATTCATGGATGATGATGATCGTTTCATCGTTGTAAAATAAGTATAAATAATAATCATAAAAAAAGTTTCTTTTATTAGAAACTTTTTTTATTATTCTTAAAATTTTCACATAATAATGGATCCCTATTCAGCTTTTTAGTATTTTTTGATATAATGAATTTAAGAAAAGAACTCTCATAATTTGATAATTTTATTCACCGAATATAAGCAAAAATACTTTTTTCAAATTCTTTATTCGAAATGGATAAATTACGAAATTCTAATAGAACTATTCAAGTCTTTTCATTAAATCTATCAAAGGAGATTCTATGCAAGCAAAACTTTTAAACAAGGTTGTGATAAAACGTAATGGACGCGTCGTTGACTGGGATTCGTTCCGTATCCAAACAGCTGTTTTCAAGGCGGCAATTAACGGAAAATATGCAGATAAACCCCTTCACGCTAACATGATTGCCAATAATGTAACAAAAGTTGTTGAAAAAATGATTTCAGAATTACCATTTGATAAAATTGAGATTGAAACAATTCAGAATCAAGTAATTAAACAATTAAGTGATTTTGACAAGGATGTTGCGAAAGACTTTTTGGCTTACAAAACAAAACAAAACATTAATCAAACCCATTAAGAATGTAAAAGCTTATAAGCGTTTTTTAATTATTTTCTCACGTACGAAAATAATTACAAAAAGTTAAACGTTGGACTTGACAAATGTTTACTTAGAGCTTACAATTAGAGCAGAGACAAGTTTTTAATAGATAAATTGTAGAGATCAGATGGTTGGTGAAAATCTGAATTTAGAAATTAAAAATACCACTCAGAACCTAATTAAATTTATTTTTTAGGTTTGCTAATCTTTTTGGAAATAACAGAAAGCGTCCCTGACACGTTACGTCAAAGATGAGAAATTTTGTACAGAAAGAAAAAACGCTTCTGTTTTCAAAATTGAACGAAGGTGGTAACACGCAATTGCGTCCTTTTAGGATGGGGTTGCGTTTTTTTGTTATAAAAAAACGCACCCTATCACAAGTCTGTCATTTCTGACAAGACCGGTTGAATTTAAAAGTATATGTAAAAGAAAGGCTTAAAAATGATTAAAATCACTTTCCCCGATGGGAACATCAAAGAATTCGAGTCAGGTGTAACAACTTTTGAAATTGCTAAATCAATTTCTCCAAGTCTTGCAAAAAAAACACTTGCTGGAAAAATCAATGGCAAATTAATTGATGCAACACGTGCAATTACAGCAGATGCGGCTTTTGAAATTGTCACTCCTGACCACGAAGATGCGCTAGGAATTCTTCGCCATTCAGCGGCTCATTTATTTGCGCAAGCAGCACGTCGCCACTTCCCCAACATCCACCTCGGTGTTGGACCAGCGATTCGTGATGGTTTCTACTATGATACGGATAATGCGGAGGGACAAATTACAAATGAAGATTTGCCAGTCATCGAAGCTGAAATGAAGAAAATCATCAAAGAAAACTTCAAATCAGAGCGTAAAGAAGTTTCAAAAGCAGAAGCTAAAGAAATTTTTGCTAATGATCCATACAAACTTGAACTTATTGAAGAACACAATGAAGATGAAGGTGGACTCACAATATATACTCAAGGCGAATACACTGACCTATGCCGTGGGCCTCATGTCCCATCAACAGGTGTTATTAAATTCTTCCATTTACTCAATGTCGCAGGTGCATATTGGCGAGGAAATTCAGATAATGCTATGATGCAACGTGTTTATGGTACAGCTTGGTTTACCAAAGAAGACCTTGAAGAAAATTTAAAAATGCGAGAAGAAGCAAAAGAACGTGACCATCGTAAACTCGGACGAGAACTCAATCTCTTCTTTAATGATGCAGAACTTGGTGCAGGGACAGCTTATTGGCTTCCAGATGGTGCAACAATCCGTCGCATCGTCCAACGTTATGTTGAAGATCAAGAAGTAGCCAATGGTTATCAGCACGTTATCACACCAACGATGATGAACTTGAATACATACAAGCGTTCAGGCCACTGGCAACATTACCACGAAGATATGTTCCCACCAATGGATATGGGGGACAATGAATCTATGGAACTCCGTCCAATGAACTGCCCAAGCCACATCGCAATTTACCAACACGATGTACATTCTTATCGTGAATTACCAATTCGTATCGCTGAATTTGGAATGATGCACCGTTATGAAAAATCAGGTGCTTTGTCAGGTTTGCAACGTGTTCGTGAAATGACGTTAAATGATGGGCATACGTTTGTTATGCTTGAACAAGTCCAAGAAGAATTTGGTAAAATTTTGAAATTAATCATGGATATGTACCGTGATTTCGGGATTGATGACTACAGTTTCCGCCTTTCTTACCGTGATCCTAAAGATACAGTAAAATACTTCCCTGATGATGAAATGTGGGAAAAATCGCAAGCCATGCTTAAAGCGACAATGGATGATATGGAACTTGCTTATGTTGAAGCTGAGGGGGAAGCAGCCTTTTATGGACCAAAACTTGATATTCAAGTTCGGACTGCTTTAGGAAACGAAGAAACGCTTTCTACAATTCAATTGGACTTCCTCAATCCAGAAAACTTTGATATTACTTATGTAGGTGCTGATGGTGAAAAACATCGCCCTGTTATGATTCATCGCGGCGTGATCTCTACTCTGGAACGTTTTATTGCCTATCTAATTGAAGTTTATAAAGGTGCATTCCCTACATGGCTTGCCCCAACGCAAGCTACAATTATTCCTGTTAATAATGAAATCCATGCAGATTATGCATGGGAAATCCAAAAACTACTTGCTGATAAAGGCTTCCGCGTTGTTGTTGATGAGGCAAATGAAAAAATGGGTTGGAAAATTCGTCAGTCACAAACGAAAAAAATTCCTTACCAAATCGTCATTGGTGATAAGGAAATGGCTGATCATACAGTGAATATCCGTCGTTACGGGTCAACTGAAACAAACGTTATCCCACTTGAAGAATTTATTGGATTGATTACCGAAGATGTAAATAATCTGAGTCGTTCAAAATAATGACAAGTGAAGAACTACCCTCGTAGTTCTTTTTTATTATCCTAAATAATCCATTTGGTAAAACAATAAAAGATACGTTATAATATAATATGAGAAAAAACTTGGAGATAAACAGTGATTAATACAATTTATCAATTTTTGGAGATATTAGGAACGGTTGCATTTGCCGTGTCTGGAACAGTAGTCGGAATTAATCATAAACTTGATATATTCGGGATATTAACAATGTCAGCAGTGACAGCAGTTGGAGGCGGTATTATTAGGGATATTTTTATTGGTGTCATTCCCCCTAGCTCCTTACAATCTCCTTTCTATATTATTATTTCAATAATCGCATCAATAATAACAATGCTAGTTGCCGTAATAACAAAAAAGAGAAGAAATTCATTGAGTATTTTGAAAATTAGACAATTCTACGATGTAATTCTAATCCTTTCAGATGCAATTGGTTTGGGAATATTTACTGTTGTTGGCATTGATAGTGGTATTGCAAAAGGTTACGAAACAAATTCATTTTTAATCATTTTTTTAGGCGTTGTAACAGGAGTCGGCGGGGGAATGCTCCGTGATATTATTGCCAATCAAGTTCCAATGATATTTAGGGAAAACATTTATGCCGTCTCTTGCATAATTGGAGGCGCAATTTACGTGAGCCTCATTCCATATTTAAATCATTCAGTAAATATGCTATTAGCGATTATTTGCATTGTCCTCATCCGATTAATCTCGGAACAAAAGAAGTTAAATTTACCTCAAATTGAGTATTAAATAAAAAAGTACTAATATATTAG
>NZ_JXJU01000032.1 GCF_002441655.1 Lactococcus fujiensis JCM 16395
GGGATACGCAAGCAGCCTATGCTTTCTTAAAACGACTCCATAATCAGTTTGGTGAGCCGAAAGCAATTGTGACCGATAAAGCACCTTCTCTTGGCTCCGCCTTTAGAAAGTTACAGAGTGTGGGTTTATATACTAAGACAGAGCACCGAACTGTGAAGTATCTTAACAATTTAATAGAACAAGACCATCGACCTATTAAACGACGGAATAAATTTTATCAAAGTCTCCGTACAGCCTCTTCCACGATTAAGGGNGTCTACTGAAATCAAGGTATTAATGGGAATACCAGCCTAAGATATTTGGAGTTCAGAGAGGGCGCGTTTGATTTTCAAACTTCGCAACAGAACCAGACCATTTTAAGCGTAATCATCTTCAAGGCTATCAATATCTAGTATTTTGATTATCTTTCCTCGGCGCTCAATGAATCCTTTTTCTTCGAGTATTTTGAACTTACGAGAAATAGTTTCGGGAGTTGTTCCGATGAACGTTGCAAGATCTTTCATTTTCATTGGAATCATAACAGAATTTGAATCTACTACTTTGACGAGTTGCAAAAGATAATTAGCGATTCGACTTTCAACATCTTCCATCATGAGAAATTGTGCTTGATATTGCATTTCCGCAGCTCTTCTCACGGTTGTTTCAAGCAATTTTAAACTTAGCTCGGGATATTTTAACAACAAATTTTTGAAATCTTGTTGTCGCAAAAAGCAAATTTGCGTTTCTTCCAATGTTTCACCATAGAGATTATCATTCATTACTCCAAACAAGGCGTCTTCACCTGCGTATCCACCAGGTTCAATTACACGTAGTAACTGCTCTTTACCAGCGCTAGAAAGCTGATATATCTTCAAAGTACCGTGCGCCACAATTGCGAGTTGAGGCACCGTAAAAGGGCTGATGACCGCTTCGCCCTTTTCAAAAGTCTTATGATGAACAACCTGCTCAACTTGCGCCAGTTCACTTTCTGAAAGTAAAGCAAATAGTGGGACAAGCTGTACACAGTGGTGTTCATCATGACTAAAATGATGTTCGTACTTGCTCATTTTGGTAATTCTCCTTATCTTATTATCGCGCTAAAATTATAAAACTGCAAGCTTTGTTCAATTAAAACCTACAGTTTCGTAAAAATTAATTGTCATTATCTTCATCTTCGTCATGAAAATCAGCAACTCTTTTACCCAAATCACCTGCCAAGTGACGAATAACTTGAAGATTGTAGCCGTAAAGTTCGACTACAACAGCCGCCAAAGCAAATTTTTCTTCTTTATTTGCTAGCTTAATTGCTCGCGTAATGAACATATTTTGTGCTTGAAAATCTGCAATGAAGCTTTCAAGTAGAGCTTCATCAGTCCAATATTTGGCTTTTGGATCCTCAGTAATGAACTTGTGATACTTTAAAAATTCTTCAGTTGTACTTGGTACAATCTCATTTTCGTCAAGAAGTAAATCCGAAATTTTAAAGAAATATTCATCTTCTTTTTTTGCAATTTCACGTAAATACTCACACTTAACTGGGCTTTTCGCGTATATTCCTGCTTGAGTCAGTCGTACATTTTCAATGAACAAATTGGATAAGACATGTCCTAGCATCGCACCAGCCGTAGGCTTGTGGTGGTCAACCTCTGCTTTATCAAGTTCTTTAGCATATTTTTCATCAATCGTTAATTTAGTCATCAATTTTTTCCTTTATTCAATTTATAGTGCTGTCTTTACTGGTAGAAATCACACAACAGTTACTTTGCTACTCAAAACAGGATATCCAAGTTTCTCAACCTTGCTGATAAGTTCATCAGCACTGACAACATTTTCGTCAAATTCTGCTTTAACTTTTGATGCATTGAAAAGCACTTTTGCATTTGCTACACCCTTAGTTGTAGTCATTGCTCCTTCGATTTTTGCCATGCAAGATGGGCAGCTCAATTCATTGAGTTTCATAATTACTTTTGACATAAGATTCACCTCTTTCTCTTTCTTTATAAATTAATTATAACTCGTTAGTACTAGCAAAAAATTGATATCTATCAAGAATATCAATTTTATTTTTTTATCTACAAAATAATAAAGTTTCTCGAGTCTCTTTTTTAACGCTGAATAACCTTCTATGAGGAGCGCAATCAGCACCAGTTAGAGTCTACCGAGACGGTCCGCGGAACGGTGTTTAAATCAATCCCTAATTTTGCCTGTATGAGATTTAAAAGAGCAAAACCATTAGTGATTTTTTTAAAACATCCATCGTACATAAGATGTTTGAAGTGTTCTGAAAACGCTATGTCCCCTCCTACCTGACAATCTTCCTGTCTAGCAAATGTGTGTGTTTCCTTTTTAAATAATTGTCATTGGAACTTCCTATCTATTTTTATAAAAAAGTTATATTGAGATAGGTATCAAAGCTTTTAAACAAGTTCAAATCCCTAACGTGCTACATTGCTTGCGATAGTTTCTCTCATAGCCTCAAATTCAGTGTCTTATTGAACCTCCCTATTAGTAAGGAAAACTTTAATTGTAAAGATTCTAGAAGCCATCGAAAATGTCTCGATGATTTTATCAAATCATTTTTGATAAAATCATTATAAACTTTATTGATATCAAAAAAATGATTCCTTTCAAAAAAAGAAAACAAACCGCATAAATTTTGGTTTGTTTCCATTCTTCTATTTCTCTCGATACCTAATCAGTCGCATGCCATTGACAATGACGATAAGGATACTGGCTTCGTGGACGAACATACCTGTGCCCATGTTGACAAAACTAGGTACTAATCCTGTACCTCCAAGAATTAGACCAGCCAGTAAAAAGAGCACAACTACAATCGCAATCATAATATTTTGTGTCATGTTGGCAACCGTGCGTTTACTCAAACCATATGCATGGACAAGTTCGTCAAAACTAGACTTCATTAGCACGATATCGGATGTTTCAATCGCAGTATCAGTACCAGAACCCATTGCAATACCTATATTAGCAAGTGCCAAACTAGGAGAATCGTTGACACCATCACCGATAAAAGCAATTTTTTTACCAGAGTTTTTGAGTGATTTGACAACTTCAGCTTTTTCTTCAGGCATGAGATTGGCACGTACTTCATCGATGCCGAGTTGGGCGGCGACTGCTTTAGCTGTTGTCTCGTTGTCTCCAGTCAGCATAATCATACGAGAAATACCTTCGTGGCGTAGTTCTTCGAGGGCTTCTTTGACACCAGAACGTATTTCGTCCGCAATACCATAAATTAGTTGCAATCTGTTATCAGCTGCGACCAAAACAACTGATGCACCTGAATCAGTGATTTCTGTGATGTCCTGTTTCTGCTCGGGAGAAATCGTAATATGATTAACCACCATCATTTTTTCATTACCAATCAATAGGTCATCTGCGATGATTCCCTGTCCTTTAACAACGTCCGTTTTTTCAAATTTGATAGGATTGAATTTTCCGATCATGCGTACAACTGCCGTTGCTAATGGGTGATCAGATTCATTTTCTGCTGAAGCAACTGCATCAATCAATTCTTTTGAAGCACCATAATTTTTGACGACAACAACTTCTGTATTGCCTTTCGTCAGAGTACCCGTTTTATCAAACAGAAGCGTGTCAATATGACTGAAGGTATTCATAACATCACCTCCCTTAATAAGGACACCTCTTTTTGCACCATTACCGATTCCTGCAACATTTGAAACAGGCGCACCAATCACGAGGGCACCAGGACAACCGAGTACGAGAATCGTGATGGCTAGCTCTAGATTATGACTAAAAACCCAAGCAATAGCTGCAATAACAAGTACCGCTGGCGTGTAATACTTAGCAAAGCGGTCGATGAATTTCTCAGCAGGAGATTTGGTATCTTGGGCTTCTTCAACCAGTTCAATGATTTTACCAAAAGTTGTATCTTCACCAACTTTTTCTGCTTCTACGTAAATTGTACCATTTTCTAAGATAGAACCTGCAAAAACCTTAGCACCAGTTTCCTTTCTGATTTCACGTGATTCACCTGTGATGCTGGCTTCGTTGACATAGCCAGACCCTTGGTAAATATGACCATCAACAGGAACTTGACGTCCTGTTTTTACTAAAAGTTTATCACCAATTTCAACTTCATCAATATCTATTTCTTCGCCATCAGCAGATAGGGCTGTGCTGGGTGCCATATTCGTGAGTTCTTTGATACTTGATCGCGTTTTTTCAAGCGTTTTTTTCTCCAAAAATCCACCGAAAGCGAAGAGAAAAGTGACAATTGCTGATTCTTCATATTCACCGATGAACAAAGCACCGATAACTGCAATAGAAACTAGCAGGTCAATCGAAATTTGTTTCACTTTGATTGCTTGATAGGCATGAATTGCAACAGGTATAAAACCGATAATACTTGCAATAATCATTGTCGAATTCCAAATCCATATTTGATTTACACCATATTTACCAAGGTATCCGAGTACAATGAGAATGGCTGAGAGGATAACCAAGTGATTACTGTGTTGTTGAAGTCGTTTTTGAAAGTTCAGTGTTATTTTTGCCATATTTTCTACTTCCTTTAATTTTCTTTATGATACTAGTATAGCGCTACCCTTACAGATAAAAATTGATAACTATCAAGAAAATAAAACGATTGAAAAAAGTCATATAATAAGGGAAAATGACTTGCTGCAAACAAGTCCAATATAGCCGAGTAAAAGTCGGTGGTCGTATTTAGTTCGAGAACCGTTAACTAGACAAAGTTGAGACGGTTCTTATTTTTGGTGATTTTTTAATCAACAAGATGACAAACGTAAGCAAGCTGATTAGGAAACTACAAATTGCAGTCACTAACATACCTTTATTTCTGTAGATACCGAGAAGCCGAAGAGTGTTCCCTCCCTTTCAGTGTGGTTGAAGAAGTCCGGAGGATTCGATAAATGGATCGTGTAATTGCTAAAAATTGTATGTCAGAAGTTATATTTGGCAACAACAAAAAAAGTAGTCGTTTTTGGACGACTACTAAGTTCTAAACATTCATTACCCAAAATCAATTTGGTCTAATATGTTCTCTCGACTTGCTTGGTCCAATCCAAGATATGTTAAAGTCATGGCTTCGCTTGAATGGTTTAATAAATGCATGACTAAACCAATATTATAATTCGACTGCGTATAAACACGATAAGCGCCTGTTTTACGCATGGTATGCGTCCCTAGATAGTTGATTCCTAAAAGATTGACGTTAAGTCAAGTTTTTAG
>NZ_JXJU01000033.1 GCF_002441655.1 Lactococcus fujiensis JCM 16395
CCACCACTTTCACTAAATCAACTCCTAAAGCTTTGCCTGCGAGGTAAGCGAATACTATTCGATAATTACCAGCAATAGTTTGAACAATTAACTGTGGTATTTCATCATATGTTACTCTGGAAAACTCTACCAATGTACCACCCATATTTCTGTACATAAGCCCCTTACTAGTAAGTTCAAAATCATATTTGTCCAACTCATCCGCAATGCTTTGAGGAATCGTGAGCTGGGGTTGGTTGCTTAGATAATCTTGAATTTGTTCATCAGTATAAAGTGGTGTATGACCGCCAATTTTTCCTGTTTCATAGGCACTTTGACCTTGAGATTTCAGCTCCATAGAAAGCCCAATCGGTTCATATTTTGATTTAAAATCTTTTATTGTTAATTCACTCATCGCCGCTCCCTTCAATTTTTCTAACCGTTGCGAGTGATGTAATTAGTTTCGGTAGAATCCAAGATATTGGAATATTGTCATGACGTCCATCGTGTGCCATTGTTGCGATGGCGTGTTCGATAGCTTCTTTCAAGCTATCCCGCTCTTTCTTGACTTTTTCAAGCTCAAGTTTGTCAGTAGTTTCAAATAAATCAAGGGCTACTTTTAACCCGTTTACAAATCCTTGATTATGAAGACCTGTCATTGCTACATCATGTTCTTTTATTCGCTTTTTTAATTTATCTTCAAATTCAGTCATTTTCTACTCTCCCAGTATCTATCAATGGATTCTTTTGCTTCATCAATAGTCCGATATTCATTATCATGGCTTTTCCGCCAACTGATATTTCCTGTGTATTCCTTTAAGTCTCTGTCAGCATAAACTCTGAAACCGCCATTTTTAAGTTGCTTAATATCAAAGTTGCTATAATTTTCAACTGTTTTCATTTTTATTCCCTTTCTCATACGCCTCGTTAAGCTCATCAGTAAGCTCTCTGTATTTTTCTTGCAAAGGAATGCTACGTTGGTAAGGACATTCAAGACGTAAGCAAAATTCAAAAATGTCATATTTTCCATACGATTTATGAATTTTATGTCCAAAGTGCCTGCACATAAACGGATATTTCATTTCTCCACGCTTTCTACTATTTCATTTTTATGAATTTCAAAGTTTTTCTTGCCTGATTTTACGTCATCAAAATACTTGATGTCTAGTTTTAATTAGTAGTTTCATTCTTCCACTCTTTCCATTGATATCCCCCAAGTCTTGCGCATATCGTCCACAATCGCTTGAATTTTATCATGGAATTCTGAGCCTATGCCTTCCTCGCTAGCAAATTCCTCTATTTTCTTGATTCTCGTTTCTAGTTTCATTCTTCCACCTCGATAATCTCGTAGCTCCCAGTTTCCAAGCTGTCGATTTCCTGCTGGGTAAAGGTTGTCCCTCCTCCAAAACCACCAACTCGTTCATCCTTTACTTCTTCGTATCTAAAAGTTGTGTCGTCCATTGATAACCCAGTGTAAGAACGTAGATATTTTCCAGTAATCTTATTCTTCAAATAGAACAGCTGCGGTTTTTCGACTGTGTAGCCGTCTTTCATGCGGATAACTGTTTCAATTGGATTTTTATTTTCTGTTTCACTATTAAAAAATTTTTCAATAGTACTAAGTTCTCGCTCAGGTTTATTGTTAATATTTAAGTTTTCGCAATAAATTCCAAATTCCAAATCACCTTTATTTTCATCAAACCAATCCGCCACGAACTGCGGTACTTCTTGCAGGGCTTGCTGTGGTTGCCAATCTTTGAAATGATTGATGATTTTTTTATGCTTTGGACTAGCTCCTGCAGTTAATTTAAATTTTTCAAATTCTTCTTCAAATGTCATTTTTTACATCTGTTTTTAAATAGTAAATATATATTATAATCGGAATTTATTTTATTATCCGTTGTGCCTTATATTCACTGACTTTACGGCACTTTTTTTATTTTTATTAAAACAGCATTTTTTTAATCAGTTTTTCATCAATTAATAGGTATGATGATTAACTTTCAATCCTGTTTTTGGCATCAATTCAAATGTCATTTTGTCAATCATACGAACTTCACTTTGATATTCAACGATTAGAATGTTTGAGTAGGTATTTTCAGTTTTTAAGATTGTAAAATCATTTTTTGATAAAAATACTTTAGGAAGGTCTTTCTTTGTAACTGGCTCTTTTTCAACTTGTTTCGGAAAATATTCAGCTTGTTGATCCATTTCTTCATCAAGTAAAACCAAAGCCAAAGCTTTCTTACTATCTCCTTGACTATTTTTATATGCCGGATACAACATAAAGCGGACAGACTTTTCTTTAATATTTCTGTATTCAGCAATCTGTTTGATTGTTCCTGTAATTAAAATATCTTCACCTTTGTACAAAGCGTAAATTTTATCATCTATTTTTCCCAATTTGTGCCTCCAATTCGCATAACCTATAAAATGTCTCCTTCCAATTCTGGGTCATTAGAGCCCGTTTAATTGTTTCTGAAAGAATTACATTTGTTCTCTTTTCAAATGCTCTGATCAGCCGTTTTTTTAGTTGAGGAGCATTTTTTACCATACAGAATGAATTTGTATTTACCATTTCAAATTTCAAATAAAGACACCTCATATTCTTTAAGCATTTGTTCAGTTGCCAATTTATAAAAATCTTTTTTTATTTCAAAGCCATAGGCGTTTCTGTTAAGTTCAATTGCTGCTCTGATAGTAGAACCACTTCCACAGCATGGATCAATTATTGTATCTCCCTTGTCTGTGAAGATTTCTATTAATCGTTTTAGAACAGCTTGCGGTTTCTGGGTTGGATGAATTTGAGGTATCGACTTGCCATCTTTTGACCAATTCATCCAGTTAAATATCATAGATCCATCATTGTTAAATTTTGGCAGTTTATCCCGATATAAAACTACTGCATATTCTGTGGCACCTACAATTTTCATATTCGCTTTAAGAACTTGAGCGCTATAATTTTTAATAAATACCAATGGATAGGCATTCATAAATCCATATTTTTCTCCATAATCAATGACCATTTGTATTTGTTGAAAGGCACAAAAAACGATCATTGCAGGAGCTTTTCCTTTTTCTTTAGGCTCTTTTATCAACATTTTTGAGCAAAAATGCATAAATTCCGCAATTCTAAAATCTTTATCTGTATCGAAGAATTCTGTATTAGCTTTTTCGCTTTCACCATTTTTATTGTCTCCATCAACATACCAAGCATTAGAACTTGCATATGCATTTTTTCCTAAGTTATAAGGAATATCAGCAATGACAAGCTGTGCTTTTGGTATTTGATATCGTTTATAATTTTGGAAGTGATCATTAAATATTTCAAATTTCATTTATGCTCCTTTATTTTTTTGTCTCTCGAGATCATCGTAACGATGAAGTCGTTTCGATACTTCTCTATAACTGAGCTTAGTGGTGTCAGCTATAAATTTTGTTGGATGCATATTGAAAT
>NZ_JXJU01000034.1 GCF_002441655.1 Lactococcus fujiensis JCM 16395
GGATATCGAATTTAATCGAGTACGGCACGTTACTTCTGCTTTAAAGTCTCATTTTTTCTTATATATGTCACTGTTTTAGTGTGATTCATAGATTGATTTAATCTCAAGTGATAAAATTCTTCTGCGTTGTTCTGAAGAAGAAAGTTTTCGTTGTGTTTGGTTATAGAAACTCGAGCGGTTGAATCCAAATAGGAGGCAAGAGTGGGTAATATTTAAGTGTTCTTCTTTAATCATCTGAATCATTTCTGAATTGGTCATTTCTTTTTCTCGGCGAATATGGTCAANAGAGGTCACGTTCTTCTTGGACACGAGCTAATTCTTTTTTTAAGGCAATAAAATCTGCCTTAGAGTAATCTTGTCCGCCTTTCCTTGAGTATTTATCAATCGATTTGTAAAGTGTCGTTTGTGCAATATCATATTCGCTTGATAGACTCGGAACACTTTGCCCTGAGTAATAAAGTTCTACCAGAGTTTC
Source organism: Lactococcus fujiensis JCM 16395 (assembly GCF_002441655.1). Classification (GTDB taxonomy): domain Bacteria; phylum Bacillota; class Bacilli; order Lactobacillales; family Streptococcaceae; genus Lactococcus; species Lactococcus fujiensis. The sequence continues at coordinate 476 of NZ_JXJU01000034.1, forward strand.
TTTGAAACATTGATCATATCGTTTAACCATAAATTGAGTGTACCAAATTACCTAAGCTGCTGTCCATTTTTCTAGGTTAACATCAGATTTTATTATTTCCTTGACCAGATAAAATATTAAAAGTTGAATTTTTCACCATATATTTGCGATTTTTTCACGCCTGCATTTTTTAATAATTTCATTGTTCCCATCATCATCTGTGTTGATCCTCCAACAATGAAATATGAATTTTTATTGTCATTTACAATATTTTTAATCTGATTTTTCTTAAGACGACCAAGTTGAGAAAAATAATTAAAATTAGTGTTGTTATTTGAAAGATTTCTTAAATAGCTTTCGTAAATCAAGTCCTCTTGTTTTGAAGCAACACGAATAAATGAAATTTTATATTTTTCGAATAATGAAATAGTAAGCGAAATGAGTGGGACAGATCCAACACCCGATCCGATAAATACTAATTTTTTTCCTTTATTCTCCCTTATGGACTGTAGTAATCTACCATATGAACCATCAATTTTTACTTTTGTTCCTTTAGGCAGACTATTCAAACGAGCTGTAAAATCTCCCCAATTTCTAATTGCAAATATTAATTGGTGACTTTTTTTGTCATAATTTAGAATTGAGAAGGGATGCATTTCTTTCATACCATCGACATCCGGGAAGGATAAATAAACAAAATCGCCTGCGTTGAAATTCCAAAGATGTTTTGTCTGGATGACTAATTCTGTTACAGAACTTGCTATTTGTGTATGTTCAATAAGTATCCCTTTTTTATAAGTAAAAGGTTTCATAAAGTGGTAATAGAGGTACATCAATGCCGTTATACCAGAATAGGTAAAAAACAAAATCATAAATGGTTTTATATTCGCTATGTATGGTATCAAAATAACATGGGCAAAAATAAGAAGAGTCGCGACAATATTAAGTCGGTGCAACCAAACAGATATTTCATACCTGAGAAGCCTTTCCAAATCTTGTTTTAAAACATTAAGTATTTTTATCCTTGATGTTAACCATCCCGACAAAAAAAAGATAGAATATACTGCGACAGTAAGTAACAGAATGAGAGATGCAGTACCTGTCAATTTTATTAATCCAAAAGATTGAATCATCATTTTATGAACTAATGCTAAAATAACACCTCCAAGTCCAATTAGGCCATGAACAAGATACATTTCAGGAAGTCCTATCATTTTATCTATCCACTTAGGTTTTGTCGATATCGCTATGACGAAGAGCATCCAAACATATGCGATTATTCCGATTTGTGACGCAAAAAGATTGCTTTCAAACAAAGTATTTTTTAATCCATATGATAGTGTAGTCAATAAGGGCACTGGTAACACAAATATAGCAAAAAGCCAAAAAAGTCCTAACCAATACTTATGAGTTTTTAACATTTTCATCTCCTTCCAATGCATAAAATACAAAACCGGTGATATTTTTAGGTAAACTAGCTTTTGGATTTACCATCAGAGCTGTTGCCCATACATCCGTTTCCTGAAGGGAAGTACCCACTACCGTAGCTTGTAGAACACTCTTGTTTCTTCTATAAATATGTTCTCCTCTTTCCGAGATACCCGATGTAGCTATGGCACCTGTGGTCAATGCCAATGTTTTAATAATCTCTTTTTTACTATATGGGTTAACTATTCCAATATCAAAAACCCAATTTGATCCATTCCTAGTCTCAAATTGCATATCACCACCTCCGATTAAATTAATAGCTTGAATGTGCTCAATTTTAAAAAGAGGTTTTAAAAAATTATTTAGTCCCGTTTCAATGGACCAGCCTTTTACAAACCCAGAGGGGTCAAATTTATCATTGTAATTTGCATCAAAAGCTTCATTTGTTGCTAATTTAGCAGCGAAGCAGGAGCTGAATACAAAAATAAAAACGTCTGATACTTCTGTTATCTTAATTTCTCCTCTGTTAAATAGACTTACCTCCGAGTCATTTAAATATGTTGAAAATCTAGCATCTACTTGCTCTAAATAATTTTCCAACAGTCTTTGATGTTTGATGACTTTTTTTTCTTCGCATTGAGATAGACGCTCATTGGCTATAATTTGTGTAGTAAAAACTGTTCCCATTGTTTTATGGACTAAAGTGTACATCGTATGTTTAGTTAAGTTTTTTTGTATGATATTCATTAAATCACCGCCTGATCAAGAGCTGACTGAAGGGAATTAGTATAGCCATAATAAGTTACAGTAGCACCTGAAACTGCCTGAATTTTAGAAGATTGTGATGATTTTGTCTCTGAAATATAGATTGGTTCGGCTTGACTATCTACAAGTTCACTATGAGTTTGCCCGTCGGAACTTGTACTTTGAATCATAGTAACATTTGTTATTTGTGAGCCACTTATTGTGACCTGAACTTGTACAGCTCCCCAACTTGTATTTATCACTGTTCCTGTGTATGTTCCATCTTTATATTTCCCTACGCTTCTTACTGTGCTACTGCTTTTCGTGGTTGTGGAATTCGATTGTTTTCCTGTACTAGAAACAGGCGGGACTTTGACCGTTTTCGAAAATATTGTAGGTACTGTTGACTTCAAGTCAGGTGAAACTTGCGTTGATATTTTGTTTGCGAAAAACAACCAGTATGAGTCTAACAACGCTGAAAATCCTATTAGTACCGATACGAAAAATGCTATTAATTTTTTCATATATTTATCATTTCTCTCTAATTTTTTATATTTTTATGTTTTTAATTAATAAAAAATTTTATTAACAGATTAATGTTATCAAAATTAAAGAAGCCATAACTTAAATAAAATGATAAAGTAACAAAAATTTGATGATAAAATATAATTTGTTTTTTTTTTAAGATTTGCTTTTCAGAATAAAATAGACAAGAAGCATCTGAATTTGTTATAAGTGACGTGTGAAATTATTATTATTATTATAAGGCAATCAATGATGTTATCCTTAAATCTTAGAGT
>NZ_JXJU01000035.1 GCF_002441655.1 Lactococcus fujiensis JCM 16395
TCAGAAAACTTTGCAACAGAACCATGTTGAGTGGAATGATTATAATGATAAAGTTTTGATACGTTTTGATCAAGCTATTATGCCGTATCTCATAGATTTAAAAAATAATTTTACGCAATATGCCATATCAGATATTATGGAACTGAATAGCAAGTACAGTATTATTTTATATAAATGGTTCTCTATGTCTTATAATCAATTTGAGCATTACCAATATAAACCTAATAGAACGAAGAAACAATTAGAAGATTACAAGAGTCCTAGGATAATAATTAGTGACTTAAGAGAATTAACAGATACTGTTGATGACTATAGTAGATTTGATAATTTTGAAAAAAGAGTCATAAAAGATGCAATTAAAGAAATAAATTCTTTTACTCATTTTAATGTTGAGTATGAAAAAATAAAAAAAGGGCGTTCAATCGATTCAATACAGTTTCATATAGTTAAGAAAGCAAATTGGAAAGATGAGAACTATAAACGTAATGATGTACAAGCACAATTAACTGAAGAACAAAAACAAGCTCAAAATCAGGTTAATTATGCAGTGGCTGTTGCAAATCCATTTACCATGAAACTTATAAATTCCTCTTTGTTGTATGCAACCGATATAGCAAACCAGGACACGATTTTAGAGCTTGCTGAGAGTGTTTATCCTGTGTATGATAAACTTGTAAAAGAACTTGGAGAAGATGCTTTAGCAACGCATATGGACTATGTACGAAGAAAGATGGTAGATTATTCAAATGAGAAAAAGAATATCGCCAAGTATTTAAGTATAGCAGCAAAACAATATCTTAATTCAAGGTTGAGTAAACAGCAAATGAAAGAGTAAGGAAGAAGTTAATACAAAAGAAAGAAAAAGGTCGTGCAAAGGTATGACCTTTTTCTTGACTTTATCTTATATAGGTGTTAAGATATAGGTATGACTTAAGTAATACCTATAGAATACTAAAGTAGTCGAAAGAGGAGAATAAGGTATGCAAGTAATTAGTTTTATGGCAATTAAAGGTGGTGTAGGAAAGACTACAATGGCTTTCCAATTTGCAAAATATTTGCAAGAAAATAATAAAAGTACATTATTAATTGATTTGGATTCACAAAAAAGTTTAACTGGTACATTTGAGACAAAAGATTTTAATTTTAAAGATAAACACAATATTTCAGAAATTCTCAGCAATCCCCAAATCGGAATCATTGCTACTACAGTTGAAAAAAACATTGATGTAATTCCTTCAACTAGTAATTTAGAAGAAATCGCAGATAACTTGGCAACTAAACCTAATAAAGAGTTATTGTTATTTATGTGGTTTGTAAAAAATTCAAAAGAACTAAATCAAAAATATGATTATATTATTTTAGACTTACCGCCTGCATGGAATTTATTAACCAAAAATGGTGTGGCAGTTGCGGATAAAGTAATATCACCAATGGAACCAAGCCGTTTTGGATACGAAAGTCATACCAAGGTATTACAAAGCGTTTCAACTTTAAAAAATGAAGTTGTTGATCCTGTCAGTGGTAAGTCATATGTTAGCGCAAAAATTTATTTTTTAGGAAATAGAGTTAAACACAATACTAATTCATCTAAAGAATTTTTAGAAGCGTTAAAAAATATAAATGATGTAATTGGAATTGTACCTGAAAAAGAAGCTATTAATACAAGTATGCTTCTTAAAAAGGGAATATTTGATTATTTAGAAGAGACAGGGCAAACTCATACACAAAATAAATTCATTGCATCATTAAAAAAAGTATTCAACCAAATAGAAACAAAGGGGATAGAGTAAAATGGCAAACAAGTTTGAAGATATGACCTTTGATAATAATGATTATCAAGTAGTAAAAAATATTTCGGAAGATAATAACACAAATTTGGGTTGGGAGAAAAAAATCAAAACTAGTTTTTCAATAAAAAAAAGTAATTCAGAAAAACTAGATGAATTAGTAAAAAAATTTAATGCTAAATCAAGGTCAGTAATTATTGATATGCTAATTGAAAAAAGTGAACTATAAAAAGTATTACCAAAGTAATGCTTTTATCTTGTTAAGGTATTCCTTTGGTATTTAATTGGTAAGAACATGATAGTACCTTATAGATTATTCTTTGAATTATGAAAGAGGTTTAAATAGATGATAGTTTAAAAGAGTTAGAAGAATAGTTTATTAATTTAAGTAGGTAGTAAACGAAGAGTAATAGCATTTATAATCAAGGATAATGTTAAGAAAAAGGTATTACTTTACGAATACTTTTCTCTTGATAAAGTAATACTGGTCTATGAAACACAGACAAAAAAGACTAGCAATTTTGCAACTAGTCTTGTCATATGGACTAATGTCAAATATTTAGACACAAAATGAGCTATATTTTCTTAAAATAATTTTCTTCTTTCTGATTTGGAGTTAAACCATTGTTGGCGGAATGAGGATTATAATTGTTATAAAATTGTTCGATGTATTCAAAGCAAGAGAGTTGTACTTCATGGAGTGAGTGATAAGTTCTTCGATTAATCTCCCGTTGTTTAAGGTACTTAAAAAAGACCTCGGTTACTGCGTTGTCGTAAGGATATCCAGCCTTGGAGTAAGAAGCAAGCAATTGATGCTCATCTAATAACTTTCTAAAGGAAGCTGATTTAAATTGGCTTCCTTGGTCCGAATGAAAGATAATTGGTTCCTTAGGCTTCCTCTTATTTATAGCTATTTCTAAGGTGTCACAGGCGAGTTTGGCATCAATCCTATCACTTACTTTCCACGCAATACATTTCCTTGAGTAGAGGTCAAGAATAGCACAGAGATAAACATGTCGTTTAGGTCCTATAGAGATATAAGTGAAATCTGTTGTCCAAACTTGATTTGGGGAGTTCGGGTTAAATTCTTGTTTAAGCAGATTATCAAAAGAAAATACAGGAGCTTTCTTTGATTTAAAACGAGGTTTGATGGTTGACATTTTAGGGAGTGTCATAGACTTGAGAAGTCTTAAGATAGGGCCTTCAGAAATATTAACGCCATAATCACGCAGAAGAATGATTTTAAAAGCTCTCGTTCCAATTCTTTTCTTGGCTTTCATATAAATCTCAAGGAGTAATTTTCTCAAGCGTTGATTTTCTACTTCACGCTTCGAAGGCCTCTTGTTTATGAAGTTATAGTAGGTGGAACGATTGACATGTAAAACACGACAGAGCATAACTGTCGTGTGTTCAAATCGGAGTCTGTAGATGGCTTTCAATCTTACTTGGAGTTTTGCATGAATATGGCACTCGCTTTTTTTAAGATCAGATTTTCTTCCTCTAGTTGGGCATTCCTTTTTTGTAATTCTTGAATCTGTTTAGCAGCAACACCGTATTATCTTCAAGACGCACTTGAGAGTACTGCTTAATCCATTTTGCGGTTCTGTTGCAAAGTTTTCCAAAA
>NZ_JXJU01000036.1 GCF_002441655.1 Lactococcus fujiensis JCM 16395
TCAAGTTGTTTTCTTTCCTTACTTTATAAAAATAATTCCCAATCACTTTATTTTTTTTAAGTTTCATTGCTTGCCCTCTTAAGTAGTTCTTCAAGTTCTTGCTTGTGTAAGTTTTGTAACCATTTATCATCTTTTGAAACAGTTGCTTCAACTTTATCTCTGTCCTTATAAAAAATAATCCGTTGTTCTTTTTTAGATTTACTCATTTACTTGCCCCTTATTTTGCCTCCTAAGGCATTTTTATAATTTTAGGTATAACTTTACCTCTGATATGTTAAACGCTCAATGTAAGCGTAATTTTCATGAAATAGGGCTATCTAGTCCATGTAATAGACTTCAACATTAGTAACTTTTTTATCTTTTATTTGATTAATCATTTCTTTTGCTCTTTTTACTGGGTCTGATCCTGTATAATGCTCACTATAAACACAGACAAGTTCGTCATCTCCTTCGAAGTCTCGGATTGCAATATCATAACTAACAAATAATGAATTTGTAGCCTCAATGGTTTTTATTTTTACCTTGAAGCGCCCATTTCTTTTTTCCTCAATTTTCTTTTTTGAAAAATCAATGACAGTCATTTAAGTTCCTCGACTTCTATAATGATTTTATTTTTATCGCTGTGGTACTTCTTCGCTTCGAGCCATGCAATTTGGCTGTCGTCTTCGTAGTAACCTAGCTTTGTCATGAAGTCCTGTAAATTCTTCATGAGATTGTCTAAGTCGGGACGAGTAGTTTTCCACTGCCACCACTTTTTCTTTTGTTTAATGGCAAAGTGAAAGGTCACAGACAGCTTGATTGGTACTGGTTTTAGAAACGATGTACCAGGCTTGTTATCGATCAACTGTTGAAGTAGCTCTGTGTTCTCTGTTCCCTTGCGGTTGTAAAACATTGGCTTTCCATTCCGCCAGCTAATCCCTTTTTGTTGCTGAGTAGTTGGCATTTTATCCAATTCAAATTCAAATTTCAAAGAGCGACATCTCATATTCTTTGAGCATTTTTTCTTTTGCTAAATTATAAAAATCTTTCTTAATCTCAAAGCCATAAGCATTTCTTCCAAGTTCTATGGCCGCTCTAATTGTTGAACCACTTCCCATACAAGGGTCAATAATTGTATCTCCCTTGTCAGTAAAGATTTCAATTAATCTTTTCAAAACAGACTGTGGCTTTTGCGTAGGGTGAATTTTGGGGATTGTCTTGTTATCTCTGCCCCAAGGCATCCAGTTGAAAATCATTTCGCCATTATTGTTGAATTTTGGTAATTTATCACGATATAAAACCACAGCGTACTCAGTAGCTCCTACAATCTTCATATTCGCTTTTAGAACTTGACCGCTGTAATCTTTGACGAAAACTAACGGATAAGCGTTCTTGAATCCATATTTTTTGCCGTAATCCATTACCATTTGCATTTGCTGAAAGGCACAGAAAACAATCATTGCTGGAGCTTTCCCCTTTTCTTTTGGCTCTTTTATTAACATTTTCGAGCAAAAGTGCATGAATTCTGCGATTCTAAAATCTTTATCAGTATCAAAAAATTCTGTATTTGCTTTTTCACTTTCGCCATTTTTATTATCACCGTCAATATACCAAGCGTTAGAGCTTGCATAAGCGTTTTTCCCTAAGTTATAAGGAATGTCAGCTATTACAAGCTGTGCTTTAGGTATTTGATATCGTTTATAGTTTTGGAAGTGATCATTAAATATTTCAAACTTCATCTTTGTCCTCCTGTACTTGATAAGCTTAAAATTTGAGCCTGTGCCATTCGGTATTTCAATTTGGAAGGTAACGTTCCTAATCTGTCATCACTCTCAGGGATCGTTAGTACCATCAATCTTGCTTTTTCTTTAATACTGCTCATCATTTTATTGATTTCTGATTCTTCTCTGTCCTCGTAGTCAGCTAGTGAGTCAACTACGACCAGATCAGCTACTTCAATTTCGTGCTTAAGCCTTAAGAACTTCTGCTTTTCTTCATCACTCATGAACTTGTCTTTAGCTTGTCGAACATACTTATTCGTGTCTACTACTTTTACCTTGATTTGTTTCCCAACATAATCGACAAGCCATGATTTCATATTCTCTACATTTTGAACACTTAAGCTATCGCTGTAATCATATTGAACAATCGTATCTCTCCGAAGTGAGATTTTCTTTTTCCGTTCAAATTTTGAAACATAGTCCTCTTGATCAGTTTGCAGCGTTGCTTGTGCTGAATTGTTATCTGCTAGTAAGTGTTTATTTGTATTGATTTTAGAGATGCGTTCCATATCGCACATGGGACAAGCTCTCACTGTATACATATGATGACCAACGATATTTCCATGTTCATCACGATCAACTGCTGGAACTGGATTAGCAAAGCCACCATATTCACAACCGTGTATTTCACAAGTGCCTAGTCCAGTTGTAATTCGCTTTAGAGAGAGGTAATCAGGTTCTTTTTCTATCAACGCATTCCCCCTGTCCGTTTTGGCTTAGTTTTGGAAACAATCGGAACTTCTTGATATTCTGTGAACATCGCATTTCTTAAGAACTCATAGGCATTTACACTGTATTGATGGCTCACATCATCAGGGCTGTCTTTCTCATACCATGTTGTATAATTCTCAGCTCCAATAATTGCTTCATCTTTTTGAAATGGTGGCAATTTGATAAATTCTTGCAAAGCCATTGCTCTTTTATTAAGATTCTTTTTAGTGAAATTAATGAAGATTTGGAAATAGCGAGCGAATTTTTCATCTATGTTTTCTTCTCTCTCTATTTCTTTTTCTTTTTCTTTTTCTAATTCTCTTTCTTTATCTCTCTCTCTTTCTGTTGCGTGACTGTCACGTGACGTCACGTGACTTTCTAATAATTCTTTGCTTTTTTCTCGCTTTCGTTGGCTCTGTTTACGTAATCTTGCCTGTTCACGAATTTTGTCCATTCCATCAAGATTTTGATGCTGACCCCAATTCGTAATATTCAAGATACCATTTTGATATATTTCTATCATTCCAAACTTCTTAAATGTGTTCAATGCAAGCCTTACAATTGAAATCGGACGATCACATAAAGTTGCTATCATCTCATCTGTATATGGAATATCATCGCTTAAATAAATTAATCCTGAATCATTTGTTTTGCCTGCCATACTGAGTAAGAAAACCCAAATTCTGAAAATCGCATCATTTTCTGGCATCGTATCAATTAATTTTATTTTTTCGTCATCAAATATATTGACACTTAACTTAATCCAACTTATTTCCGCCAAAATTTCTCCTTTCGTTGGTTTTTATTTCAAAGACCAAATCTGGTCCATTATATTTTCAATTAAATAGGGCTGTCGGTGCGAT
>NZ_JXJU01000037.1 GCF_002441655.1 Lactococcus fujiensis JCM 16395
TTAAAAGGCAGAAAGATAAGCAAGAGAACCAAAAGAAGAGCGGTCAGAAGGGGGGCTACTTCCTTTAGAAGTTTACTCTTCATCTTGTTTTTCCTTTATCCTTTGTACGATCTTGTGGGCTGTATTCCAATCTTCTCGATCCATTTCACTTGGGGGCAAGCTCACATCAAATGCATTTTCCAATTCAACGATAAGCATGATTGCCTTCATCGAATCTAAAATCCCTTCTTCAAATAGATCCATGTCTAAGTCTTCACGAAATTCATCCGTTTCGGCGACGCGTTCGATAATTTCCAATACTTCATTTTCCATGTGGTTCTCCTTCTATGCTTTCCCTTAAAAATTAGGGAGTGGGGCCTGGTCATGCAAGACATGCATGATGGCGTAATTGGGGATTCCTGAGAATATCAAGAATCCAATAAAGACGAATTGAAAGGTGATAAAGATACTGACGCCCCTCGTCCAGCGGTTGTCAGGAATTTTAATTTTACGTTTTTTCTTGAATCGAAGCCAGGCATCATAGCCGATCAAAAGGAAGGCATGGTAGAAACCATACAGGATGTAATACCAAGTAAAGCCGTGCCAAAAGCCCATTAATCCCATTGAAGCCAAGTAGCCCAGATTGGCAATCAGGACCATGTTCTTGGTCCATTTTTTGACCATCATCGTTTTCATTAAGCGCATGGCCACAAAGTCCCTGAACCAAAAACTCAAGGTCATGTGCCATCGATTCCAGAAATCTTTGATATTTTTGGCGAGGAAAGGTTTATTAAAGTTGGGCGGAATATGATATCCCATCAGTGCTGAAATCCCAATGACAAAGAGCGAATAGCCCGCAAAGTCAAAGAAGAGATAGAGCCCATAAGCATACATACTCACCGTCATATTGCCAAAACTGGGGTGTAAGCTGGCTAGAATGGCAACTTTATGTAACACATAGGTATCAATCAGGTAACCGATGATGTATTTATAAAGAAAGCCTTGAAAGATGTAAAAGATGCCTTTTCCGACTAATTCAGGGTAATCTTTTGGGACTGGCCCTTCCAGTTCTTTTTTGAACCGTCTAAAGCGATCAATCGGTCCTGAGGAGATGGTGGGGAAGAAATAGAGAAAATAAAAATATTCTTTCAGAGGAACTGTCTTAATCAGCCCATCGCGTATTTCTAAAATGATATTCACCGTTTTAAAGGTCACATAAGAGATTCCTAGAAAACCAAAAATGGATTCCGGATGTGCCGGATTAATCAGAGGGTTCAATTTGACCAGAAAGAGGGGCAAAATTGACAAAAGCAAGGTCACGACGAAGACGGAGAAAGCATTTTTCTCTCGTTTGATTTTGTAGTATTCGTAAGCCTTGATTAAGAGGGTTTCAAATGCACCAAAACCAAGCAAAGCCCACAGACTAACAGAACCTGCAAAGGTGAGCCATAGAAAAACAAGGTTGAAGAGGACTTGATAGCCCATCATCTTCTTTCCATAAGCGTGACCAATCACAATCGGAAGCAAGGCAAGCCCCAGGTAGACAAAGTAAAAAGGGGTGGAATAGGGTTGCATCTTAACCTCCTAAAATTTCAGTCGTCAGGCGTTTGCGGTCAATTTTCCCGTTATTCGTCAGGGGAAAATCAGATTGATAAACAAACTGGGTCGGAATCATATAATCCATGACCGTTTTTAAGAGTTCCTTTTTCAGGCCTTTTGTATAGGCCCGTTCTGCTTTTTTGTCTGGAAATCGTTCTGTGGATTGAAGGACGGCAATCAGTGCGGTGACTTTGTGATTTTCATTGAGCTTAGGGAGGACAATGGCCTTCTCGACCGTGTCAATCCCCAACAGATGGGCCTCAATGTCTTGTAATTCAATGCGAAAACCATTAAATTTCACTTGAAAGTCTAAGCGTCCTTGATAATGCAATAACCCATCTTCATCAACAGAACCAGCATCCCCAGAATGATAGGCGGGTTCATTATGATATTCAAAGAAAGCAGCTTGCGTTTTCTCTGGGTTTTCAAAATAGCCTTTAGCGACAGAGTCTCCGATAATAATGAGTTCTTGGTCAATGATTTCCACATGAACACCAGGTTTTGCGTAGCCCAAGGGGACGCGACTGACTTTTTCTAATAGTTCTGACGTTACCCTAATCTGAGTCACCGCACCCGTTGCCTCAGTCGGCCCATAAGTATTATAAACCGCGGCGTTTGGAAACTGAGCCAGTAACTTCTGTGCTGTTTTTACCGTCAATTCTTCACCACAAAAGATAAATTGTGTTAAGGCTGGATGCTTGGCTTGTGTAAAGGAAGGATCCAAAAGGCAGATATCGACAAAGGAAGGCGTTGAAATCCAGGTGTTAATTTCCGTTGAATTAAGCCGCTCAAACAGATGTTTGAAATTATTGGTTTCATCTTTTGAAAGGGTCACAAGTGTCCCCCCTGTGGTTAATGAGGGGTAAATGGAGAAAATTGATAAATCAAAACTGTAGAGGGCTTGTTCAAGAAACTGATTGGCCTCGATGTGTTCAAAATCTTGATTCATCCATTGGGTAAAGGAGAGCAAATTGTCGTGCGATACTGCGACCCCTTTAGGGACACCTGTTGTTCCAGAAGTATAAATGATGTAATGGGTCTCTTGACCAGTAACGGCTTGTGAAAGGTCTACACTTTCCCATGCAAAAGGTTGGGCCTCATCAAAATGGGCTTGGAAATGGGGGCCAAATTCAATGGTTCCTTCGCCATTATTAATTTCTTGATCACGAGTGGATATAATGACCAGGCTTGGTTTTGAAGCTTGTAAAATCAGCTCCGTCCGTTCTTTTGGCGTGTGCGCATCAACTGGAATGTAGGCTCGCCCCGTTGCCGAAACGGCGAGCATGCTAGCCAGTGTCAAAAAATCGTTTTCCCCATAGACGAGAATGGGACGATCGGAACTTTTTTCGGCGTCAATTTGATTTTTAATTTGTCCCATGGCGGCGAATAAGTCACGATAAGTATAAGCCCTCCCTCGCTCAGATAGTGCAATGCGCTCTGGTTCTTTTTTTGCTTGTTTTAAAATGACCTCTAATAATTTCATTTTGTTTCCCCCTGTGCTTAACTTTAAAATTCGTTGTAAATGAAATG
>NZ_JXJU01000038.1 GCF_002441655.1 Lactococcus fujiensis JCM 16395
GAATCTAAGAAACTTAAAGAGAGTCAACAAGGATCAAATACTGAAAAAGCTAAAGCTAGTACAGAAGTGAAAGATCCTAATCAGAAAAAGACATCTTCTAAAGTCTCCAAGCAGTTAAAACAATTTAACGAGAAAGCCTTAAAAAATGATTATTATATCCAAGGAAGTAAAGGGTATGAAAAGGTCAGTATTGAGAAATTAGAAACGATTGAAGCCAAACAAGCATTAGAGGGTGTGAGTCTAGTTCGTGACAATTCTGATGGCAAAATGAAATATTTGATTACATTTAAAGAATAAGGATAAGGATAAGGAAAAAATGATTCGTAAAAAATTGATGGCCAAAGTTGCCATGATCATAGGTGTGTTTTTACTATTATTCTCTGCGATTGCACCGAGTGTAGAAGCTTATACAGTAACTAAGGATATTGTCACGCATGATGATGTCTCTGTTGAAATTAAACAAATCAAAGAGCTTAATAATGCTTTTTCAAATGTTTTTGTGGATGATCCTTCTGATGTTTTCCCCCAAACACTCGCAACGCTCCTTTTGAAAGATTCAGTTGGGGACTATGGGAACTTTTCAGTAATGGGAAGTTCTAGGGATGTTAAACGCTATGTCTATCCAGGAGCTACAGATGCACAACTTCGTGGAGCAACAATAACCCCTGAACAAGCGGTTGCTTGGCTACACCATGTTGGGTATACTGCCACACTCATCAACCGTCCTCTTACAACAAGCGAAATTAAAGAAAGATTAGACGCCTCTACACCGATTGTTCCTATCTTTTCTAGCTCAAATGCGAATGAGTGGTTAGGTGGGAATTATGCAGGGATTCTCTATGCACATGATGATGTTGCCGTTGCTGGAGATACAAAACTGAATAAATCCTTCATTGAAGCTATTGGCCATGGGGATGCCATGATTCAAGACGGACAAGAAAATCAACCCTTTAGTTTTGGGAACTCGACGAGCGATGAACAAAATGCACAAAGCTCAGAGCAATATCAATGGACGCAAACCATTACGGATATTAAGCAAGACCCCTCTATGACCAATGCTCAAACAATTGATAGTAATAGAACGAGCGGTATTTTTCAATCAAAGAAAACAACATCAGGTCAATATTCCTCTGTTGAATTTACTGAACCATCCGTTATTAAGGCCACACAATCTTATGATGCTCCTACAATATCTTATAGTACATACATGCAAAATAAAGGCTGGATGCCTGCTGTTACAACAGGTTATGCAGGTGTTCCTGGTGGTACACTTCGGATGGAGTCGTTTAAGACTAATCTCACCCATCTCCCCGTTGGAGTTACAGGTGGGATAAGTTACAGTACGTACGTTCAAAGTAAGGGGTGGCAACCTGTAGTTTCCAATGGGGCAGTATCAGGGACAACGGGGTTAAGTTTACGAATAGAGGCTATTAAAATTAACCTTACAGGTGCCCTTGCACAGCAGTATTCTGTTTATTATCAAGGCTATGTCGAAGGCACGGGGTATACAAAGTGGTTTAAGGATGGGGAATCATTAGGGACTGCGGCATCAGGAAAGATGTTAAAGGGAATCTTAATTCAATTAAGAAAAAATGCGCCTAGTCCTTCTCAAGAAACAAAAGATTCTGCGGTTAAACTCATTAATCTTTATGAAGATGGGGAACACCAAAAGACGGTTTCTGACTTGGAAACGTTCGCTAAAGTTAGTTCAAACGCTGCGATTAGTTCGCAACAAATAATGGACTGGTATCACTTCCTTGGTTTTGAATTCGATACGAATCAAGGTCGGTTCTCTAAAGATAAGGCCATGGCCATAAATGATACAGGTAGACTCTATTTTACACTTCTAAAAGCAAGTAAAGAAACCACTGCATTGAAGAATTATGGGCTAATTGGGGTGGGCTACATGAATAATTCAGCCGGTTATTCTCCCAGTCTCTATACCTTTTCAAACCAAGATACGGTCCCTTATGCCAGGTATATTCCAACAGCTAAAGAAAATGTAGATATGACACCATTCTTTGACCGTATAAAGAATTATAATTATGATAAATTTTCAACGATAGATCTTGATGGAAATCCGGTTGATGATTTCCAGGAAGAAGTAACGCTTTATAACATCAGAGCTAAAGAAATAAATGACAAAGTTGTATTTCCTAGCACGGGAGGAGAGACAGCACCTTCTGTTACGTCTGTTCAATCAAATGCGGACTTTAAGACAGTCTCTAATTTTACGGTAAGGGAAACTCAAGGTCAAGAGCCCTGGTGTTCTGAATATGACGCGGCATCAATCATTAATACGTTGAATAAAGTTCCAAGTGAGACAACAAACGGGACGATTACCGCAAAAGAGCTCATGTCTTCTTACTTCCCAGGAAAAACCGAAGAAGAATTAAAGGCGATGAGTGGTGGAAATATTGCGGATAGTCTAGCGGTACTAAAAAACAAGTATCAAGTTACAGCTGATGTGCTCGACCGAAAGCTCTCTTTTGAAGAAGTCAAGCAACAAATAGATAATGGTCAGCCGATTCAAATGGACTTATATGAACAAGGGAATGAGGCACCAAAAGGCTCAGAAAATAATCTNCTATATGAACAAGGAAATGATGCACCAAAAGGCTCAGAAAATAATCTAGGCCATGCCGTGACAATTGTTGGCTATGTGGTTCCAAAAGATGGCGATATTAGTACTCATGCACCTTATTATGAAGTTTGGAATCCTTGGTGGGGAAAGACATTTTATATTTCTTCTAATGCCCCAACCATTAATTTAGGTGGAACGGACTATGAATGGTCAAGAACGTGGTATAATTGGAGAAAGACAACTTCGACAGAAGAAGTACAAGTAGATCCTAGTCTTGGCGAACAAAAGATGGCCAGCGCAGTTAATCCAAGTGCACTTAATCCCTTATCAGGTCAAAGTAGACC
>NZ_JXJU01000039.1 GCF_002441655.1 Lactococcus fujiensis JCM 16395
CCTATCCTGTACATGACTTACAGGTACTCAATATCAAGCTACAGTAAAGCTCCATGGGGTCTTTCCGTCCTGTCGCGGGTAACCTGCATCTTCACAGGTACTAAAATTTCACCGAGTCTCTCGTTGAGACAGTATCCAAATCATTACGCCTTTCGTGCGGGTCGGAACTTACCCGACAAGGAATTTCGCTACCTTAGGACCGTTATAGTTACGGCCGCCGTTTACTGGGGCTTCAATTCAATGCTTCGTTTCCTGACATCTCCTCTTAACCTTCCAGCACCGGGCAGGCGTCACCCCCTATACATCACCTTGCGGTTTAGCAGAGAGCTGTGTTTTTGATAAACAGTTGCTTGGACCTTTTAACTGCGGCTCACTTGCGTGAGCACCCCTTCTCCCGAAGTTACGGGGTCATTTTGCCGAGTTCCTTAACGAGAGTTCTCTCGATCACCTGAGGCTACTCGCCTCGACTACCTGTGTCGGTTTGCGGTACGGGAAGTATTGAGTATAGTTAGAAGCTTTTCTTGGCAGTGTGACATCAGGGACTTCGATTCCGAAGAATCTTCCCCATCACAGCTCAACGTTAAAGGGAGATGCATTTTACACAACCCACGCCTCACTGCTTAGACCAGAATCCATTAACTGGCATCCCTTAGCCTACTGCGTCACTCCATCACGACAATACTTGTACAGGAATATCAACCTGTTGTCCATCGACTACGCCTTTCGGCCTCGCCTTAGGTCCCGACTAACCCAGGGTGGACGAGCCTTCCCCTGGAAACCTTAGTCATACGGTGGACAAGATTCTCACTTGTCTTTCGCTACTCATACCGGCATTCTCACTTGTAATCGCTCCAGCGCTCCTCACGGTACACCTTCATCGCTGATTACAACGCTCTCCTACCATTGATTAAATCAATCCAAAGCTTCGGTAATATGTTTAGCCCCGGTACATTTTCGGCGCAGGGTCACTCGACTAGTGAGCTATTACGCACTCTTTGAATGATAGCTGCTTCTGAGCTAACATCCTAGTTGTCTGTGCAACTCCACATCCTTTTCCACTTAACATATATTTTGGGACCTTAGCTGTTGGTCTGGGCTGTTTCCCTTTCGACTACGGATCTTAGCACTCGCAGTCTGACTGCCGAACATGTATACTAGCATTCGGAGTTTATCTGAAATTGGTAATCCAAGACGGACCCCTCATCCAAACAGTGCTCTACCTCCAGTATACTTACATTTCGACGCTAGCCCTAAAGCTATTTCGGAGAGAACCAGCTATCTCCCAGTTCGTTTGGAATTTCTCCGCTATCCACAAGTCATCCAAACACTTTTCAACGTGTCCTGGTTCGGGCCTCCAGTGCGTTTTACCACACCTTCACCCTGCTCATGGATAGGTCACTAGGTTTCGGGTCTACAACATGTTACTATGGCGCCCTATTCAGACTCGGTTTCCCTACGGCTCCGCCTCTTCAGCTTAACCTCGCAACATATCATAACTCGCCGGTTCATTCTACAAAAGGCACGCTCTCACCCATTAACGGGCTCGAACTTCTTGTAGGCACACGGTTTCAGGTGCTATTTCACTCCCCTCCCGGGGTTCTTTTCACCTTTCCCTCACGGTACTGGTTCACTATCGGTCATTAAGGAGTATTTAGGCTTGGGAGATGGTCCTCCCGGATTCAAACTAGATTTCGCGTGTCTAGCCCTACTCAGGATCCTGCTAGGTATTAATTGATTTTTAACTACAAGACTATTACTTTCTTTGGTTCATCTTCCCAGATGATTCGTCTAATCAATCAAATTCCACATTGCAGTCCTACAACCCCAAAGAGCAAGCTCTTTGGTTTGGCCTCTTCCGCGTTCGCTCGCCGCTACTGACGGAATCATTCTTATTTTCTTTTCCTGCAGGTACTTAGATGTTTCAGTTCTCTGCGTTACCTTCTCACAACCTATGTATTCAGTTGTGGATACTAGCCATTAGCTAGTGGGTTTCCCCATTCGGAGACCGAGGGATCAATGCGAACTTACTGCTCCCCCTCGAATATCGTCGTTAGTCACGTCCTTCTTCGGCTCTTAATGCCAAGGCATCCACCGTGCGCCCTTATTAACTTTGCCAAAACTCTAAAGGTATGAATCTTCTTCGTTTATTTCAAGTATAAGTTTTTTTGTTCTCTTAAAAGTTTCCTCTTAAAATCACAGCTTTTCGGTTTATTTATCGTTATAAGATATTGTTATTTAGTTTTCAATGATCAAGTATTGGACACCAATGTGTCCAATGGAGAATAGCGGGATCGAACCGCTGACCTCCTGCGTGCAAAGCAGGCGCTCTCCCAGCTGAGCTAATTCCCCACAAAGGCCTATCCCTTACGTGGTAATGGTCTTAGACCACTCAAAACTGAATAAAGTAAAATTCCTCGCTTGTTTTATTCCTTAGAAAGGAGG
>NZ_JXJU01000004.1 GCF_002441655.1 Lactococcus fujiensis JCM 16395
TAAAACTAGGACTTTCTACTTTTCCAAGCAGTATTTTTGAAATATACTGTTGTTTGACACCAACCAGTTCGGCTAATTTACTTTGTGATATGTTTTTTTGTTGCATTTTAAGAATGATTATTTCTTTCATTTTTCACCAATATACAACATGTAGTTGTGTATAACTTTATCCACAACTATATACTGTATTTTCCTTTTTATTTTGCTATAATATTTGTGAATGAAAGACCGCGGCATGCTGTTTTTATTCATTTTCCAAATAATTATAGAAAGGAGGTATTAAATGGCTGGTAAAAATCAACATGTTGTCCCTGACGGCAATGGTGGTTGGAACGTTAAAGGCGAGGGCAATTCCAAAGCTACAGCAAACTTCAACACCCAAGCTGATGCTATTAATAAAGCAGTCCAAATCTCAAAAAATCAACAGTCTGAAATGTTTATTCATGGACGCAACGGCCAAATCCGTGAGCGTAATACTTATGGTAATGACCCTTTCCCACCAAAAGGCTAATCTTTATTTTTAGGCTTAACCTTGACCCTATAACCTTCTTCTAGTTCTACTGTTCTCGCAGTAACTATCGCAATGGTTTTAGGGTTTTTTTCATCCGTTTCAATGATCATTTCTTTAAACTGTGAAAAATCTATCTCTTCCCCTAGCTCATCTATGTCTTTCCACGGCGCATCTAATTTGATGCGTTTTTTTGAAAAGCAAAAGCACCATTTAAATACATTTATTTTAATCCATGATTCAACGATGTTGTCGATAGTTCCGTCGGATTTTTCTAATCCGTAATTTGTAATATAGTGATGTAGCATTTTTTCTCCTTAAAATAAATCTAGTTGCTTGATTTGCGCTTTCAAAATACGCTTAATTTTTCAATTTCTGGAAGGTATCCAGCTTTTTTTAATTTACGATATAAAAACTCTCTGCCTCTCTGCGTCCATGTTGTCGTAATGTTCGTGCGAGTATTCCCTTTACTGTCAACAAATGAATGAGTACGGCTCTTGATATATCCTTTAGCTTGGTACTTGCTGTATAGAATCCATTGATTATTAACTTTTCGCTGAATTCGTAAATTAGCGAGCAACTTGTTAAAAGTTGGAGAGCCAATCCCATAATCTTGTGCAATTTGAGTAACTAGCACATCATCGGTGCTTTCAAAAATCAAATCAAGATAGCGTGTGCGCTCATTAGCTTCTGCAAGTTCAAGATTAAGCTTGCTTTTTTCTGCTTCTAGCTGTTTAATTTGGTTTCCAGCTTGCAGGAGTAAGTCAGCTAAACCGTTGCCAGAAAGTACATCTCTAGCTTTCTCTTCAGTCATGTATGCTCCATGCTTGCGGATTGTTGGTAAGACGTCATGAGTAATCCAGCGCTTGAACTGTCGAGCATCTTTTTTCTTGCTTCCAATAATTGCTTCATAAAGTCCGCTTTCGTTGATGATTGTTGACTTCATATTCATACCTGTCAATTTGACAGACATGGAATCCTCTTTATCAAGCCTCCGTGTCATTTGGGCGGTCTCGGAATATTCAAGAATATCAGCAACATCCTTCGCAACAAACCATGGATCATTTTCAATAAGTACAGTTCGTACTGGTAAGTTGTTAAAATTAAAATTTTGTAATTCGTTCATTTTATTTTTTCTCCTATTTTTTATAGCTCTTATAACGTGTTGCTTCTTTCCACTCCACGAACTTTTTAAAAACTTCTTTATTGATAAAGACAATTCTATGAGTAGGATTGAGTACACCATTTTTAAATTCTGGATGGTCTCTCATTTCTATGAGCCATGCTGTTAATGTACCTTTTGTCAGTCCTTCCCACTTTTGCATAAGATGTTTTTTATCACACCATTCTGCTTTCTCATCCTTATCGACAGGCAGATATGTTATTTTTGCGTATGGCATTTTTACTTCCTTTCTTAACGCAATTTGAAATCATCAATGATTTTAAGAATGACTTGATGTGCTTTAGGTGATTGAAGATGACCTGAAAGAATATCATTCATCACGTTTTTAGCTACTCCATACTTGGCTGCTAAACTCATTTTTTCAATTCCTGTTTCTTCAATGAATGAATTAACAAGTTTAAGCCCATTATCACTTGTTGGCATTTCTAAACCTCCGTATATATTTTTGTGTAAGAAAAAGTTAGCATTTCTGTATTTAAGCCTTGATTTATTTTAGCGAAAGTGATACTATTTAAGCATAGTTAAAACACCTAACAAAAGCTTTATAAAACATTCTTGGCGGAGCGTTTAAAGTGCTTTTTATAGGTCTATTCGCTAACCGAAAGGCTAACTAATCTTTACAAATTCAATTATAGCACTTTCGGTAATTTTGTCAATAATAAAGTATCGTTTTCGGTAATTTATTTCAACATTTATTTTGAAAGGCTTGATATGACTACATTTGAAAGAATAAAATCTTTAGCAGATAAACAAAAAATAAGCTTAAAAGAGCTTGCAATAAAGCTTGGATTTAGCGAAAATAATATTTACCGCTGGAAAACATCTAAACCTAAAGGGGAAGATTTAGCTAAAATAGCGGATTATTTCCATGTTTCTGTAGATTATTTGCTAGGTAGAGAAGATATAGAAAAAATTAAAGAGCCAGTTGATTTAAAAGATATTGTCAGTGACCACGTTAACTTTGAAGATGTTAACTGGGATGAATGGTTGTCATTTGGTGGCAAACCATTAACAGAGAAAGATAAAATGCTTTTATTCGCAACTTTTTATAATCGTGATGAAAAATGAGGGTAAAGCATGGAGCAAAAAGAACTTATTAACTTTTTTATCAAAGAAATAGAAAATCTTGGATATGATATTCAATTTATTCCTATGTCAAACAAAGTTATAATAAATACTCATACTCTTCAATGCGCTATAAATCCTTCATTAGTTACTCCTTTTTCTTTAGCTCATGATCTTCACCATGCATTGAATAAAGACGATTGTAGGCTTAGGCAATGCGATACTGTTAGCCAACATGAATCTAGGGCTAACATTGGAGCTATATTAACTTTTTGGGAATTATGGCTAGATAATGATGGGGATTATGAACACTTTGATTTGTTTTGTGATGTGACAGGATGTCCTTATGAGCAAAGCTGGATGGTCGTTAAATCAAAATACGACGAATATTATAATACTGCAATTTAATTAAATAAACGAGCAATGTCTTGATTCTCATAAAAAGCTAGATTAGGAACATAAACATTATGGAAAAGAAAAAAGAATCAAAAGCATTAGCTATTATCGCTTTAATTATTGGGATACTTGCGCTAGTTTTATCTTGGGTACCGATTGTCAATAATTTTGCAGCTATATTAGCAATTTTTTCAGCTATTCTTGGGTTGATTGCAATTATAATAAATAGAAAAAACAAGAAAACATTGAGTATTGTTTCCTTTGTTATATCAATCTTAGCTTTTATTATTGTTATGGCTACTCAATCTATGTACTCAAACGCTATCGATAGTGTTGGTAAAAAAGTAAACAGCGATATTTCAAGCTCACAAAAGAAAGCTGACGAAGGCTTTAAATGGACAAAAGCCGACTATGATGCTTTAGTCGCTGGTGATGCACTATCTGGTGTCGGGGGAACAAAATATGATGGACTTGAAGCTAAATTCGGTAAACCTTCTAATTCATCTGAATCATCTGCAGGGAATTATACAGTTAAAAATGTTTCTTGGGATAATATGGGTTCTTCTAATTACAAATCTGTTTCTTTGGCTTTCACAAAGCAAGCTGATGGCTCTTGGTTGCTTTCGAACAAATCTCAATCAGGATTAGAATAAAATAAAAAATCCGCCCAAACTTTGGACGGCTAGGGCGGATTTAAACTATGTAGTGTAAGAAATTCATCAATTAGATGTCTTTTCTCGTACTCAATTTTAGCAAGAAAGTGAGTAAAAAGCAAATGTGGATAGAAGCATTGAACAATGGAAAGTTTAAATATTTTGAGCGATACCGCGACCCTTTGACGGAAAAGCTAAAAAAAGTTTCAGTAACCCTTGATAAGAAAACACCGAGGGCACAAAAAACTGCACAAGCGGAACTCTCCAACAAAATAAACAAAATACTTTCACAAAAAACAGGTAATAATATCACTTTCAGCGAATTATATAAAGAATATTACAAGAATTGGTCTCCTACAGTTAAGGCTTCTTCTCTACGTGGTACTACAGCTCAGGACAGACGTATTCTAGAAAAAATTGGGGAAGGGGTTAAGGCTAAAAATGTAAGCCGTCGAGTCATACAAGAATTGGTTAATGAGATGATGGATGAAGGATACGCCTATAGTTACTATAACGGTTTTAAAAAAAGATTTCATTCTATACTAGAATTTGGTGTTAGGATGGGATATCTTGAAACAAACGAGGCTAGTTTTGTCAAAGCTCCTAAAAAAGTTAAGACGTTTGAGGAAGTACAAGAGAAGCGAGAAAGTTACCTTGAAATATCAGATATAAAACTTATAATTTCTGCCTTGAGGTTGACTTCACGGGTAGAACATATAGCAAACTTTGTTGAGTTTATGGCATACACTGGAGCACGTTATGGAGAAGCCGCTGCATTAACCGCAAATGAAGTAGATTTAGAAAAAGGAATCATAACAATAAATGGCACTTATGATCGTGCATTAAAAATAAAAACCACTCCAAAAACTGACTTTTCCTATCGTACAGTAACCATTCCCGATAATGTTAAATCAATTATTAGGGAACAATTGGAATTGCTGGAACTTCATCGATCACTCAAAGGCGATGATTTCAATAAAGATAATTATATCTTTTTTACCGTAAATGGTGCAGCCGTTGATTTAGACACCGTAAATGTTGTTATTCGTAGAGCGGCTGAAAAAGTGGGAATCACTAAACATCTTACCTCTCACATATTTAGGCATTCTCATATTGCTTTACTTGCTGAATTGGGTATACCTCTTAGTGCTGCAATGGATCGAGTGGGGCACACCGACTATAAGACAACTCTTAACATCTATTCACACGTCACAAAATCTGTTAAGATTGATATTGTTAAAAAACTAAATGAGATTAAATAAAAAAATGCCCAAACCTACGGGGCATTTTTGTTTAGGGGGCAAAAATAAAATATGAGGGGCATTTACAAATTAAATGTACAAGCCATTGTTACACCACTTATTCAATATTTTTAAAATCTGCCCCTTTCTTGCCCCTTTAAAATATAAAGCTATAAAAATAACCTTTGAAACCTTGATATATCTCAATATCTAAAACTTATCCGATAGAACCTTCCATCGAATAAGACATGAGACGATTCAGTTCGACTGCGTATTCCATTGGTAATTCTTTTGTAAATGGTTCAATAAATCCCATGATAATCATATCTGTTGCTTCTTTTTCAGTGAGACCACGGCTCATCAAATAATAGAGTTGTTCCTCGGATATTTTTGAGACTTTAGCCTCATGCTCCAATGCAACTTGTGAATTGTGAATTTCATTGAACGGAACAGTATCTGAACGCGAAAGATTGTCCATAATAATTGTGTCACATTCTATATGTGAGGCCGATTTCTTCGATTTTGGACCAAATTTGACTTGTCCACGATAGTTCACAGCTCCACCACCTTTGGAAATGGATTTTGAGATGATTGAACTCGACGTATTTGGTGCATTGTGAATCATTTTGGCACCCGTGTCTTGGTTTTGTCCCTCACCTGCAAAAGCAATCGAAAGCATTGTTCCACGCGCACCAGGTCCATCCAAATATACAGAAGGATACTTCATTGAAACACGAGAGCCCAAATTACCGTCAACCCATTCAACCGTCGCATTTTTTTCTGCTTTCGCACGTTTTGTTACCAAATTATAGACGTTATCTGACCAGTTTTGAATGGTTGAATAGCGCATATAACCGCCTTCTTCGACAAAGATTTCAACCACGGCTGCATGAAGTGAACTTGCACTATAAGTAGGCGCTGTACACCCTTCGACATATTGAATGGAGCCGCCTTCTTCGACAATAATCAATGTCCGTTCAAATTGCCCTGATTTTTCATTATTAATCCGGAAATATGCTTGAATTGGAATTTCGCATTTGACACCTTTAGGAACATAAACAAATGAGCCCCCCGACCAAACAGCCGAGTTCAAAGCTGCCAATTTATTATCTGAAGGTGGAACTAATTTGGCAAAATATTTTTTGAAAATTTCGGGATAATCTCGAAGACCTGAGTCAGTGTCTGTAAAGATAATGCCCAATTTTTCAAATTCTTCTTTCATGTTGTGGTAAACAACTTCAGATTCGTATTGAGCTGATGCACCCGCCAAATAAGAACGCTCTGCTTCAGGAATACCAATCCGCTCAAAAGTATTTTTTATTTCTTGAGGAACATCTTCCCAATTACGAGCTGCTTTGGCAGAAGGTTTTTGGTAATAGACGATATCATTAAAATCAATATCGGTCAGGTCTGGCCCCCATTTTGGAAGGTCGATTTTTTTAAATGCTTCGAAAGACTTTAAACGAAACTCGAGCATCCATTCAGGTTCATTCTTTGCTGCTGAAATTTCACGAATAACTTCTTCTGTTAAACCAAGCCCCGTCGTATATTCTAGTTCAGCATTGTCATGAAAACCAAATTTATACTCGCCCAATTCTGGGATTTCTTCAGTCATAACTTATTTCCTTTCTGATTTATACTTACTATTTCGATTTAAATTTTTATTAATTTGAATTCAGACTAGAATTTAATGTGACGCCTGGTCTTTTCCTTCGAAATTTCCTTCGTCACCTTGCTCTAATGCTTTTTTCAAGGCATTCCAGGCCAATGTTGAACACTTCACGCGAGCTGGAAATTTAGAAACGCCAGCTAAAAATTGAGCATCTCCCAGTTCTTCTTGCCGTTCATCTTCTTCACCTGTAACCATTTCTGAAAACAGGTGAGCTAATTCAAGTGCTTCAGTTTTTGTTTTACCAATCACGATTTCGGTCATCATTGAGGCTGATGCTGTAGAAATCGTGCAACCATGACCGCTAAAAGCTAGGTCAACGATTTCATCATCAACCAAATCAACTGTTAATCGGATGACATCTCCACATGTGGGATTATTTAAATTAATGACGCAACCTGTCTGAAGTTCTCCTGCATGACGCGGATGAGCAGAGTGGTCAAGTATGACAGCACGATAAAGATTATCTAATTTTGAAAGTGCCAATTTTCTTCCTCTTTTTTAATAACTATTAAACACCTTAAATGGTGAAGAATTCTTTTGTTTTTTTCAACGCGTCAACGAGTTTGTCACAGTCTGCGATTGTACTATAGGCGTAAAAACTTGCTCGTACTGTTGCTTCAGCTGACGTATCTAAAAGTCTAATGAGCGGTTGAGCACAGTGGTGACCGGCTCGAACAGCAACCCCCTCCATATCAAGCGCTGTTGCCACATCATGTGGATGAAGCCCTGCAAGATTGAAGGACAGAACACCTGCTCGATTCTGCAAATCTGCAGGCCCATAGATTTTCAGCCCTTCAATTGCCTTAAGCTGAGGCATCAAATAAGCCATCAGGTCATGCTCATGCTGCTCAATAGCATCAATTCCTAAACGATTTATATAGTCAATGGCTTCCCCCAGACCAATTGCACCAGCGATATTTGGCGTTCCAGCCTCAAATTTCCATGGTAATTCAGTCCAAGTCGAATAATCTTCGTACACGAAATCTATCATTTCACCACCGAATTCAACTGGGTTCATTTCATTTAGCAATTTTTCTTTGCCATATAAGACGCCAATCCCAGTTGGTCCCATCATTTTATGCCCACTGAACGCAAAGAAGTCAGCATCCAGTTCTTGAACATCAATTTTCATATGTGGTGTTGATTGAGCACCGTCAACAACCAAATATGCTCCCATTTCGTGAACGATTTGGGCGATGTCGCGAATCGGATTGATGCAACCTAAAACGTTAGAAACGTGGGTCAGAGCCACAATTTTCGTCTTTACTGATAATTTTTCTTGTAAGTCTTGGAGATCTAATTGTCCTTCTTTTAAGCCGACAATTTTTAAAGTTGCACCTGTCTTAGCAGCTACCTGCTGCCATGGAACAAAATTGGAATGATGCTCCATTATCGAGATTAATATTTCATCATCAGGTTTTAAAATTTGTTCTGCAAACTTAGACACCCAGTTTAATGATGTCGTTGTCCCTCTTGTAAATAGAACTTCTTTCGTTGTTCTAGCATTGATGAAATCTCGAACTTTCTCTCGTGCTGCTTCATAGTCTGCCGTTGCTCTTTCCGCGAGCGTGTGAACGCCTCGGTGAACGTTAGCATTATCATTTTCATAATAATTTTTAATCCTTGTCAGTACTGATAAGGGCTTTTGCGTTGTCGCTGCATTATCCAGGTAGACTAAAGGCTCGTCATTTACAATTTGATTCAATGCAGGGAAATCTTTTTTGAGCAATTCAGCATCGAACATTAAATGCCCAGCTTTCTATCAATCGTTGTAATAAATTCTTCGCGAACTGCTTTAATTGGGATTTCTGTCACGACTGATCCAAGGAATCCACGGATGACTAGTTTTCTTGCTGTGTCCTCATCAAGTCCACGAGATTGCATATAATATAGGTCTTCTTCATCAACTTGGCCAACTGATGCTGCATGACCTGCTGTAACATCATTTTCATCAATCAATAAAATAGGATTGGCATCACCACGTCCTTTGTCAGAAAGCATCAGAACACGACTTTCTTGCTGTGCATCTGCACCAGCTGCACCGTGAATAATGTGACCAATACCATTGAAAGTTAAAGTCCCACGATCTAAAATAACGCCATTTTGTAAAATATGTCCGACTGAGTTTCGACCATAATTTGTCACACGTGTATTAACAACTTGTGTTTGTTTCCCAGTCGAAATTCCGACTGCTTTAATATTTGAATGACTGCCTTGACCGCGTAATTCACTATCAAAGTCAGCTACTATATCACCGTCATTCATGACACCAATTGACCAATCAATCGAAGCATTGTCACCGATTAAACCACGGCGTGTCACCATTCCTGTGACATTTTGTCCTAATTCATCAATGGCAGAAAATTTCACTTGAGCTCCTTGAGCGGCAAACACTTCAGCTACAATATTTGCCTTGATTTTCACTTTTCCATCGCCAATTGTCTGCAAACGTTCAAGATATTCAACCTTACTGTTTTTTCCAACAATAATCAAAATACGTTTGTAAAATGGGACATCACTAGCTGAATCCTGGCAGTAAATCCCTTCAAAAGGCACCTTGACTTCAACATGGTCTGGAACATAGAGCACTGCTGCCGAATTAAATACTGCTGTATTCATGGCAGCCAATTTGTTTTCATTTGGTTTAACCAACTGTGCAAAATATTTTTCAAGGACATCAGGAATTTCTGTCAGTGCTGACGATAAATCTGTAAATAACACCCCCTGCTCAGCCAATTCAGGAGACATCTGCTCCAAAATATTTTGACTCCCCACTTGAACAAGCATTGGGTGATTTGCTAATTCCGTAAAAGTTGGTACGTTTCCAGTAATTTCTGACTCGTTAAGAATCAATTCATCAAGTTTCCAACGGTCAAGTCGAACTTTTTCGATAAATGGAATATTTAATTCGTTATAGTAGTGTACTGAATTTTGACGGAGCTCTTGCAACCAAACGGGCTCTGAGTGTGCAAGGGAAAAATTTGAAATTTCTTCGTTTATCATATAATTTTTCAGAGAATTTTTCATTAAAAATCTTCTCCTTCTCCCCCCTATTCTTCTTCTTTGTAGTCCAAACCAAGTTCATTCGCAATTCCAGAATAACCTTCTTGTTCCAGACGCAAAGCTAAATCAGCACCACCTGATTTTACGACTCGGCCGTCCATCATGACATGGACATAATCAGGCGTAATGTAGTCTAACAAGCGTTGGTAGTGAGTGATAATCATTGCGCCAAATTTTTCACCACGCATCGAATTCACACCTTTTGCAACAACTTTAAGGGCATCAATATCAAGGCCCGAGTCGATTTCATCCATGATTGCAAATGTTGGCTCAAGCATCAATAATTGAAGTATTTCGTTTCGTTTCTTTTCCCCACCGGAAAAACCTTCATTAAGATAACGTTCAGCCATTTCTTCTTTCATGTTCAGCAATTCCATATTTTTATCCAATTTTTTTATGAATTGCATCACTGAAATTTTATCATCTTCTGGACGACGTGAATTAATAGCAGCACGTAAAAACTCAGCATTGGTAATCCCTGGAATTTCACTCGGATACTGCATTGCAAGGAAAAGTCCCAAACGAGCACGCTCATCGACTGTCATCTCTAATATATTTTGACCATCAAATAAAATCTCTCCCTGGGTTACAACATAATGAGGATTTCCCATCACTGCTGCTGAAAGGGTAGATTTCCCATTTCCATTTGGTCCCATAATGGCGTGAATTTCATTGGTGTTAATCGTTAAATTGACACCTTTAAGAATATCCGTGTGAACTCCATTTTCATCAACACCAACGTGCAAATCTTTAATTTCTAAAGTAGACATACTGCTCCTTTTCTGAAACATTCGCTTTATTCATTGAAAGAATTTCTTTAATAAAGTAAATGATTTTTATAAAAGTGTCAATCTTATTTGACATTTCCTAAACAGTTCTATTCTAACAAAAAAACAGCTGAATTGGTAGGTTCAGACTGTTTCAATAAGATTACTTTTTATCCTTTTCAACTCTACTTAAATGTTGTTTTGACTCTACATTGTCTAAATTGTCATTTGTAATTAAGGGGCGTTCAATTTCAATGGTGTCTTCTTCATCATTGTCAGAATCCGTTTTTTCATCATAATTTCCATGATGAATGACAGCATCTCGATAACCAGAATTACCAATAAAACGTAAAAACTTTAGCATTGGTTGACGATTTTCTCCAAGAATTCCGACCAGTTCAATAAATATTTCCAAGCCAAAGAGACAGGCCACAAGGAGCAGTATCCCTCCAATGCGGTTTGAAACTTGGAGGATGATTGAAATAAAGGCGAAGATACCAGCAATTCCATAAATTACGAGGACAGCACCACGGTGTGTAAACCCTAAAGCAAGCAAACGATGATGCAAGTGTCGTTTATCAGCGGAAGTAATTTTTTGACGATTTAGTTTTCGACGAATCATCGCCATGATTGTATCTGTCAGGGGAACCCCTAAAATTAATAAGGGAGTAACAACAGCAACTGCTGTTGCATTTTTAAGCCCTTGCAAGGAGATGACCGAAATCATGAATCCCAAAAACAGTGCCCCCGTATCACCCAAGAAAATAATTGCTGGATGATAATTATATGGAAAGAAGCCCAAAATAGCTGCCACAAGCGTAAAAATAGTGATGGGCAAGAAAATATTTGGACTAGGTAAAAAGAAATAAGAAACCAAACCCATTGTTAACAAAGAAATAACTGAAACGCCACTACATAAGCCGTCAAGACCATCTATTAAATTAATGGCATTTGTTATTGCCACAATCCAGAAAACGCTGAAAATGAAGGACAGCCAAGCAGGAAAAGTGAGCATTGGCCCACCAAAGGGAATTTTTAGGTTATCAAAACGGGCATGGGTAAAGAACCAAACAAAACTGGCCGCAATGATTTGACCTAGAAGTTTCATTTTGGGTGATAATTCTTTAATGTCATCAATTAAGCCTGTAATAACAATAATTGCACCGCCAATAACGAAGGGTAAGATGTAGTTCAAATAGGATTGGAGGTGTAAGACTCCTGTTTTGCCACCACTTGAACCGACAAGTGGCTGAGAATGAACAATCACGGGGAGAAGAACCAAAGTCGTGAAGACAAAAGCGATGAAAATGGGAACCCCACCAGCCGTTGGCATGGGTTTTTTATTAACACGCCTTGCATTCGGATTATCTACAGCACCGATTGCTTTTGACACGAATGTCATGATAGGCGTCAATACAAGTGAAATGCTAAAAGTGATTATGATAACAATCAGAAACTTTAGCGTAAAGGGAATTTGTGTAATTGACATACGAAACCTTTAAATTTTTCTGAGTTTTTCCATGGCATGATTGACAATGAGACAGTCACCATACTCCTGTAAATATTCTCGATTATAATCTGAACTTTGCCCGAATTCCATTAAGCGAGCGCGCATACTTTCAACTTGCATTTTGCCTCGTGCCCTGACACTATCTAACACGACCAGGTAAAATGCACCGTTCAATTGGAACAACTCCGAGAGTTCTTCTGTAAAAACAACATTTTTCACAGCGTTGAGCAAATTCAATGGTCCATCGAATTTTATCGTGTAAAAAATATAATCGGCTTCTTTTTGTGGTTCTTTTGTTTCTTTGGAACCAAGACCTGGATTGTGGTCTTTTATTCCACGTTCAGCGGCCATATTAGAGCCAATTTCATTTAATTTGTTATAAAAGCCATTCATCATCTCTTCAAATTCTTCTGGATCGTCTGGAATCTCTCCATCACCATTTTCACCCAAAAGTTCTTCTGAGACAATCAAATGAACACCTTTAGGATGAGGTTGAACTTGGAAAGTGAGTAAACCAGTTTGATTAAAACGATTCTCAAGCCCCAATTCTTCAACTAATTCATAAAAAAGTTGTTCAATAACCTGTTGATTTTGGAAAAAATCAGAAAGTTTAACATCGTGATCAGACAAGTCTTCGAAAGTCAAACTTATCTTAATTGTATTTTCATTTATATTTTCAAATTTCATAACTACTCTTTTCTATCACGCTCTACTTTTAGATTCTTAACTCAATTATACCACAGTAGTGAAAAAAATTAGACAGATACTCGATTTTAATACAACAAAAAAGCCTGTCAGCACTGACAGGTTCTTATTTTATAGTACTTTAGCCAAGAAATCTTGCGTTCTCGCTTCTTTTGGATGATCAAAAACTTGCTCAGGTTTACCCTCTTCGACAATAACGCCGTCAGCCATGAATAAAACACGGTCGGCCACATTTTTGGCGAAGCCCATTTCATGCGTTACTACAACCATGGTCATTCCTTCATGTGCTAACTCTTGCATTACATTTAAGACTTCACCAACCATCTCAGGATCTAGTGCGGAAGTGGGCTCATCAAATAACATGACATCCGGTGTCATCGTCAATGCGCGTGCAATGGCAACACGTTGTTGTTGTCCACCTGAAAGACTTTGCGGATAAGCATCTGCTTTATCTTCCAAACCAACACGCGTTAAGAGTTCGTTCGCTTTTTCTTCTGCTGCGGCTTTGCTCAATTTACCCGTTTTAGTGGGTGCCAAAATAAGATTTTCCAAAACAGTCATATTGGGAAAAAGATTGAATTGTTGGAAAACCATGCCCATTTTTTCACGATGCTTGAAGACATCGACGGATTTGTCTGCAATATTGACACCTTCAAAATAGACTTCACCCTTTGTTGGTGTTTCCAATAAATTCATGGTTCGCAAAAATGTTGATTTACCAGATCCAGATGGCCCAATCATGACCACAACTTCACCTTGCTTGATTTGAATATCCAAACCCTTTAAGACTTCATTTTTTCCAAAACTTTTGTGTAGATTTTTAATTTCAATTAAATTTTCGCTCATTTTGCATAGCCCCTTCCAAGTTTCTTTTCAAAACGTGCCAACAAGCGGCTGAGTGCAAAACATACAACGAAGTAATAAAGTGATGCAAAGAGCATTGGTGACAAAGTTTGATAAGTCATTGTGCCGACTGTTAATGCGCCATTAAAGACTTCCATAACGCCAATGGTATATAACAATGATGAGTCTTTAATGATCGTAATAAATTCATTACCAACAGCGGGCAAAATATTGCGGACGGCTTGAGGTAAAATAACGTTCCACATCGCTTGTGATGGACGAATCCCTAATGAATAAGCAGCCTCACGTTGTCCAGCAGGAACGGCTTCAATTCCAGCACGTACAATCTCAGCCATGTATGCACCTGAATTAAGTGAAATAATGATAATCCCTGGAATCAATCGTCCCAAATCTTCAGCTAAAATTCCAACATGAACCGTTGGCCAGTTTGCCCCTCCCATGATCGCATAACCGACCATAATTTGCACCAACATTGGCGTATCACGAAAAATTTCAATATAGGCATTCAATATCCAACGTAAAGGCGCAATTTTTGACATTTTCCCTAAGGCAACGAGCACCCCAATTATTGTCCCAAAAAGGACGACAAATAATGAAATAATCAGTGTGAAGACCATACCATCGTTAAAGTATGGTAAATATTCAGGAAGGAAACTCCAGCTCATAAATTTTCTCTTTTCTTTTATTAAGTCAATTAAAATATTTCATAAGAATTAATCAGTATAATTATAATCTATTTTGCATAAAAATGCAAATTATGGTTTTATAAAATGATTTTCATTGTGTTTTATTTTTAACTCTGGCTCCTTTTTTTGATAGAATAGGAGCATGACCTATTTCATCCTTGCCAACCCAAATTCTGGCGCTAAAAAAGGCGCGCACAGTCTCGATCTACTCCTCTCATATTTTAAAGAAAATCAAGTTGATTTTCAACTTTTTACAACGACAAAAAGTGGACAAGAGTCAGAGTTGATTTATGACATATTAAGCCTCAAAAGTCCAGATGACGTTATCTTGATCATTGGTGGAGATGGAACAATTTCATTGGCCATGTCTGCTTTGCCAGCGGATGTTCCTTTTGCCTATCTTCCGGCTGGCTCTGGAAATGATTTTGCTCGTTCTTTATCCCTTGAACATGATCCTATATGTGCCTTTAAAGCCATTGAAAATGGGCATCTTCATGAAATATATGTTTTAAAATATGAATCGAAAAATCTTTCTGGTTTTGCTCTAAACAACATTGGAATTGGCTTAGATGCTCAAATTGTGAAATCTGCTAATCGTGGTAAGTTAAAAATTTGGCTCAATAAAATAAAATTAGGTCAATTAGCTTATCTAATGACTGCACTTCATGTTCTTTTCACTAAAAAGCCCTTCT
The DNA here is from genome assembly GCF_002441655.1 of Lactococcus fujiensis JCM 16395. Classification (GTDB taxonomy): domain Bacteria; phylum Bacillota; class Bacilli; order Lactobacillales; family Streptococcaceae; genus Lactococcus; species Lactococcus fujiensis. The sequence continues at coordinate 15,006 of NZ_JXJU01000004.1, forward strand.
CTGTCACGATTGAATCGATGGCATCAGATTTGACATCTGATAAAATTCTGTCTCAAAAAATTAAATTCCAACGGGCATTTCTGATGACTTTTACAAAACATTCCTTCTTTGGAGGAGGTGTCAAAATTTCCCCCACGGCATCAAATCTTAATGATGAAATCCATCTGGTCGAATTCAATCGCCTTCCGATGCGCAAAATCTTCCCTGTCATTCCAAAAGTTTTAAAGGGAACTCATTTGAATCATCCAGGCTTTACACATCTTATTTCTAAACAATTTATTGTCAAAACGGAAGAAAATCAGCCTGTTCAAATTGATGGTGAATCGAGTGAAATCAATGCTAATGAACCATTAAAATTAAGTACAGAAAAAAGAACGATTATTTACTAATCATTTTTTTTTACTTTGAAGAAAAATTAAAGTAAAATTTTAGTGCCTTTGAAAAAACAATTAATAAAGGCGAATGTTATATCCATCTTATCAGACGCGGTCAAACCAAATTGAATTTTTAGAAAAAAAATCATAAAATTTGATCCAGATGGCAAGACAGATTTAGTGGCCTCTCAGCTCATTTGACCCTCAACTGATTTATTGCTCGCCTCATTCTTGTGGTCCTTTCAGCTCACTTCTTGTCAAAAAAGGCTCCCCTCATTTTGATCACATACGTTATTATCACTTTTGGGCATGAAAAAAAACGAGTATTTCTACTCGTTTTTTATATTTTTATTTTTTAACAACAGTTTCAGCAAGTGTAACTGCTTCTTCTTTTTTTTCTTCTGGTGCATTTGTCAAGTCTGACAAAGGTTCCAAGTTTCGGTAACGGGCCATACCAGTACCAGCAGGAATAATCTTACCGATAATGACATTTTCTTTCAAACCGAGCAAGTGGTCTTCTTTACCACGAATAGCGGCGTCAGTAAGGACACGAGTTGTTTCTTGGAAGGATGCTGCTGACAAGAATGAATTCGTTTCAAGTGAGGCTTTAGTAATCCCCATCAAAACAGGACGTGCAGTTGCAGGCATTTCGCCACTCAACAATGCAGACTCATTATTCTTTTCAAAGTCATCAATATCCATCAATGTTCCAGGAAGTACATCAGTTGATCCATTATCCATGACACGAACTTTACGCAACATTTGGCGAACCATTACTTCGATATGCTTATCGCCGATTTCAACCCCTTGACCACGGTAAGTCTTTTGAACTTCCGCAAGGAGATAAGTTTCAACAGATAAAACATCACGAACTTGGAGCAAGTGTTTAGGCTCAATTGAACCATCTACAAGTGGTGCTCCACGGTGAATAAATTCACCTTCTTCAACTTTAAGTGGTGAAGACATTGGGACAACATATGAACGTGTATCTGTTTCACCCTTAATCGTGATTTCACGTGTACGTGTAGCAGGATCATCAGCAAATGCTTGAACAATACCTGTCACTTCAGTGATTGTAGCTTCCCCTTTAGGGTTACGTGCTTCAAAAATTTCTTGGACACGTGGAAGCCCTTGAGTGATATCCGCATTACCAGCAACACCACCAAAGTGGAAGTTACGCATTGTAAGTTGGGTACCAGGTTCACCGATGGCTTGGGCAGCGACAATACCTACTGCTTCACCAACCTCAACGGTTCCTCCAGTCGCCATATCCATACCGTAACAATGTTTACATACACCATGTGGTGTTTTACATGTAAAGATTGAACGAATTGTCACTTCTTTAACGCCAGCATTAACAATGGTATTAGCTAATTCTTCTGAAATCAATTGATTTTCAGCTAAAATAACTTCTCCAGTTTCTGGATGGAAAACTGTTTTCTTCGTGTAACGACCAACTAAACGTTCAAACAAAGGTTCGATCATTTCTTTACCATTGGCGATTTCGCGAACCAAAAGTCCTCGGTCTGTTCCACAATCTTCTTCACGAATGATAACATCTTGTGCAACGTCAACCAAACGACGAGTTAAGTAACCAGATTCGGCTGTCTTAAGGGCCGTATCGGTCATCCCTTTACGGGCACCATGGGTTGAGAAGAACATTTCTTGTACCGTCAAACCTTCACGGAAGTTTGAAATAACGGGAAGTTCCATTGTTTTACCATTAGGAGCTGCCATCAATCCACGCATCCCTGAAAGTTGAGAGAAGTTTGAAATATTACCACGGGCACCAGAGTCCATCATCATGACAATTGGGTTAGAAATATCTTGGTGAGCAATAAGTTCTTTTTCAAGTTCTTCTTTTGCATCACGCCAAACGTCACAGACGTGAGTATAACGCTCATCATCAGTAATCAAACCACGACGGAATTGTTTAGTGATTTGGGCTACCTTGGCATGAGCTGCTTCGATGATTTCTGGTTTCTTATCAACCGTAGGAATATCGGCGATACCAACAGTCAAACCAGCAAGCGTTGATTGATGGTAACCAAGGTTCTTCAATTCATCAAGGAACATTGATGTTGCAGTTGTTCCATAACGTTTAAATACTTCCGCGATAATCTTACCTAAATATTTTTTCTTGAATGGCAAGACAGTTGGCAAGTTTTCAAGGAATTTAGAGATGTCCTCACCAGCGCCCATGAAGAAACGGTCATCTGTTTGAGAAGTCAAGTTGTCATCTGTTGGTTCATTAATGTATGGCATACCAACAGGAATAATATTGTTGAACAATACTTTTCCGACGGTAGTAACCAAGATTTTATCTTTTTGGAATTCAGTCCAAGGACGTTCCAAAGCACTAGCTAAAATACCGATACGTGTGTGCAAATGAACGATACCATTGGTACGTGCAATTTCCACTTCCTCAGCGTTAGAGAAGATCATTCCTTCGCCTTCACGATCGTTTTGTTCCATAGTAATGTAATAATTACCAAGAACCATATCTTGTGAAGGAGTAACAACTGGTTTACCATCTTTAGGGTTCAAAATGTGTTCTGCACCAAGCATCAACAAACGAGCTTCAGCTTGTGCTTCTTCAGACAATGGCAAGTGAATAGCCATTTGGTCCCCATCGAAATCGGCGTTGAAGGCTTCACAGGCCAGTGGGTGAAGACGCATTGCTTTACCATCAATAAGCACAGGTTCATAGGCTTGGATACCCAAACGGTGAAGTGTAGGTGCCCGGTTCAAAAGAACAGGGTGTTCTTTAACGATATCTTCAAGGACATCCCAAACTTCAAAGTCTTGGCGTTCAACTTTACGTTTAGCCGCACGAATGTTTGCAGCCAACTCACGTTTCACAAGTTCTGACATAACGAAAGGTTTAAACAATTCAATTGCCATTTCACGTGGAAGTCCCATTTGATAAGTCTTAAGGGTAGGACCTACGGCAATAACTGAACGACCTGAGTAGTCAACACGTTTACCAAGCAAGTTTTGACGAAAACGCCCTTGTTTCCCTTTAAGCATATGAGACAATGATTTCAACGGACGGTTGGATGCCCCAGTAATAGGACGACCACGACGACCATTGTCAATCAATGTATCAACAGCTTCTTGAAGCATACGTTTTTCATTTTGGACAATAATATTTGGCGCGTTGAGTTCCATCAAACGTTTCAAACGATTATTACGGTTGATGACACGACGATACAAATCATTCAAGTCAGATGTTGCAAAACGCCCACCGTCTAATTGAACCATAGGACGTAAATCTGGTGGAATTACTGGAAGGACATTAAGGACCATCCAAGAAAGTTGATTTCCAGACTTACGGAATGCTGATAAAACATCCAAACGACGAATCACTTTGACACGACGTTGTCCTGAAATGGCCTTAAGTTCTTCCTTAAGTTCAGCAATTTCTTTGTCCAAATCAACATCATTCAACAAGTCTTGAATTGCTTCGGCACCCATTTTAGCAACGAATGAACCAAAACCATTCTTTAAGAGTTGTTCACGATATTCGCGTTCTGTCAGGAGTTGTTTCTTTTCAAGATCTGTTTCTTTAGGATCAATAACCACATAACTTGCGAAATAAATAATTTCTTCAAGTGCACGTGGGCTCATGTCCAAAGCAAGGCCCATCCGTGATGGAATACCTTTAAAATACCAAATGTGTGAAATTGGGGCAGCAAGTTCAATGTGACCCATTCGTTCACGACGTGATTTGGCAGTTGTTACTTGAACGCCACAAAGTTCACAAACTTGATTTTTGTAGAAGACGCCTTTAAGTTTTCCACAAGCACATTCCCAGTCTTTTTGTGGGCCGAAAATTCTTTCGTCGAAAAGTCCTTCACGTTCTGGTTTTTGTGTTCGATAATTGATTGTTTCTGGTTTTTTTACTTCACCAAATGACCAATAACGAATTTTTTGGGGAGATGCGATACCAATTCGCATACTCTCAAATTTATTTACATCGACCAATTTTTTCTCCACTTCTTATAAAATATGATACTTCTTAAAATTAAATGTTCTCAAAACAAGATTAATTTGCTTTATCAGTATCAATCAAAGTTTGTTCTTTTTCTTCAGCTTCAGCAACAATTGTTTCTTGTTCTTCAAGCATTTCAGGGGTTACATCAGGTTCAATTTGACGATTATCCATATCTTCATCCAATTCACGCAAGTCAATGGTATTGTGATCCGCATCAAGGACAATCATATCAAGTCCGAGGGATTGTAATTCTTTAACCAATACGCGGAATGATTCTGGAAGACCTGGACGAGGGATACGTTCGCCTTTAACGATGGCTTCGTAAGCACGTGTACGTCCAATAACGTCATCTGATTTATAGGTCAAAATTTCTTGAAGGACGTTGGATGCACCATAAGCTTCAAGGGCCCATACTTCCATTTCTCCGAAACGTTGTCCACCAAACTGAGCTTTCCCACCGAGTGGTTGTTGTGTAACAAGTGAATAAGGACCTACTGAACGAGCATGAAGTTTATCATCAACCATATGGTGAAGTTTAATCATATACATGACACCGACAGAAATACGGTTATCAAATGGTTCACCAGTACGACCGTCATAGAGGACAGTTTTTGCATCGGTTGCTAGTCCAGCTTCTTTAACAGTATCCCAAATTTCGTCATCGGATGCACCATCAAAGACTGGTGTTGCAATATGTAATCCAAGTTGACGTGCAGCCATACCTAAGTGGAGTTCTTTAACTTGTCCAATATTCATACGTGAAGGCACACCAAGTGGATTCAGCATGATATCAATAGGTGTTCCATCTGGTAAATAAGGCATATCTTCAACAGGAACGATGTTTGAAACGACACCTTTATTACCATGTCGTCCAGACATTTTATCACCGACACGAATCTTACGTTTTTGAGCAATAAAGACGCGGACAAGTGTATTTACACCTGAAGGCAATTCGTCACCATTGTCGCGAGTAAAGACGTGAACTTGGTGAACGATTCCGCCACCGCCGTGAGGAACACGAAGTGAGGTATCACGAACTTCACGTGCTTTTTCACCAAAGATTGCACGGAGCAAACGTTCTTCTGGTGTTGGGTCAGTCTCACCTTTAGGTGTTACTTTACCAACAAGAATGTCGCCATCTTTAACCTCAGCACCAATGCGGATAATTCCGTCTTCGTCGAGGTTTTTGATTGCTTCATCCCCGACGTTTGGAATTTCGCGTGTGATTTCTTCAGGGCCAAGTTTTGTATCACGTGTTTCTGATTCGTATTCTTCAATGGCAACTGATGTATAAACGTCATCTTTGACCATCCGTTCTGACATGATGACGGCATCTTCAAAGTTATAACCTTCCCAAGTCATATAAGCGATAAGTGGGTTGTTACCCAATGCTAATTCGCCATTTTCCATCGAAGGACCGTTGATAACGACGTCATCTTTTTCAACTTTATCACCCAATTTGACGAGTGGACGTTGATTGTACGATGTACCAGAGTTAGAACGTTGATATTTAGTAACATTGTAGATGTCAAGTTCGCCTGATGTGCGACGGATACGTACTTCGTTTCCGTCAACATATTCGACGATTCCATCATGCTTAGCGATACTTGCAGCACCTGAGTCATGGGCAATTTGATATTCCATACCTGTACCGACCCAAGGACTGTGTGGATCAATTAAAGGTACAGCTTGACGTTGCATGTTGGCACCCATAAGTGCACGGTTTGAGTCATCATTTTCCAAGAATGGAATACAAGCAGCAGCAGTCGCAACTACCTGCTTAGGTGAAACATCCATATAATCAATACTTGAAGATTCAACTTCAATATTGTTCCCTTGGTGACGGGCCATTACTGTTTCTGATTCAAAACGATTATCGTCAGTTAAGCGAGAGTTGGCTTGCGCAACTGTATAGTTGTCTTCTTCATCAGCAGTCAAATATTCCACTTCTGAGGTAACATGCCCTGTTGCGCGGTCAACACGACGGAAAGGAGACATGATGAATCCATATTCGTTGATTTTGGCATAAGTAGACAAGTTATTAATCAACCCGATATTTGGACCTTCAGGGGTTTCAATTGGGCACATCCGACCATAGTGAGTGTAGTGAACGTCACGAACTTCATATGACGCGCGGTCACGTGAAATACCACCAGGGCCTAAGGCAGAGAAACGACGTTTATGTGAAAGTTCAGACAAAGGATTATGTTGGTCCATGAACTGTGAAAGTTGAGAAGAACCGAAGAATTCTTTGATTGAAGCTGTCACTGGACGAATATTTATCAACCCTTGAGGTGTGATGTTTTCATTTTCAGTTGATGACATCCGTTCACGAATGACACGTTCCATACGAGAAAGTCCGATACGAACTTGGTTTTGCAAAAGTTCGCCGACTGAGCGAATACGACGGTTTCCGAGGTGGTCGATATCATCAACTTTCCCAATTCCTTCGAAAAGACCAAGCCAGTAATTGATGTTTGCAATAACATCAGCAGGTTTCAAGACACGGTCTTCTGGTGCAATTTGTCCATTCGACATCAAAGTAATGATACGCTCTGGATTGTTTGGAGAATAAACTTTAAGTGTTTGAATTTCGATTGGTTCTGGAATTACAGCATCATCTGAAGGTTGGAAGACAGTCATTCCGTAACCATTGTCGAGCAATGGTTCAATGATATTCAATACATCACGTGTCACAACTGTATCAGATTCAACAAGGATTTCTCCTGTTTCTGGGTCAACAATTGGTTCAGCAAGTGTCAAATTAAGCAAACGATTTTTGAGTGCCAACTTTTTGTTGAATTTATAACGTCCAACAGGTGCGAAGTCATAGCGACGTGGATCGAAGAAACGTGCCATCAAAAGGCCACGTGAACTATCAGCTGTTTTTGGTTCACCTGGACGCAAACGGTCATAAATATCTTTAAGGGCTTCTTCTACACGTGTGTCCGAAGGGTTTTTGTGAACATCCTTGCTCAAAGTTGTTTCGAGTAATTCACTCTCACCAAAAAGTTCACGAATTTCTTCGTCTGAACCAAAACCAAGCGCACGTACCATTGTTGTGAATGTTAATTTACGTGTCCGGTCAATACGAACGTAACCCACGCCTTTAGCGTCTGTATCAAGTTCAAACCAAGCACCACGGTTAGGGATGGTTGTATGTCCATAGCTTTCAAGACCGTTTTTGTCTGTTTTAAGATGGAAATATGAACCCGGGCTACGGACCAATTGGCTGACGATTAAACGTTCAGAACCATTATTGATAAATGTACCCATTTCAGTCATTAGTGGGAAATCTCCGAAGAAAACTTCTTGAGTTTTCAATTCGCCAGTTTCTTTATTCACGAGACGGAAAGTTACATAAATAGGTGCTGAATAGTTGGCATCATGTGCGCGAGCTTCTTCAACAGTGTATTTTGGTGTCTTCATTTCGTAGCCTACGAACTCAAGTTCCATTGTTCCAGCAAAGTTGTCGATTGGGAACATCTCTTTGAATACATCTGCGAGGCCAGTGTCGAGAAAGTTTTGATAACTTGAAGTTTGAACTTCAATCAGATTTGGCAATCCGATTACTTCTTTGATGCGTGAAAAACTGCGTCTTGTACGGTGCTTACCGTATTGTACGTCATGTCCTGCCAAGTTGTTTCTCCTCTATTGATTATCTGCATGAGGTATTTAACAAATTTGTTAAAACCTCCTGTAGTGTTAAATAAGTTTAGTTTGAGATTTTGATGAGATTTACATTAAAAATTCTGAAAAGTCAGTAGTTTGTCTTTTTAACAACATTTCAGGATTTTCTTGTAAAAAAACGCCAAAAAAGCAACGAGAAACTGTCGTTTTTCGCTGCTTACAAGACCCGCAGGGACAAGAGATCCTTTGGGTTTTGCTGACAAACCATTAACTCCTATTATAGCACGAATTGTCAATAATGACAAGGTTCTTGCTTATAACTTTTTCCAATTTTACCTAATGAATTTCAAAAATTTCCTGAATTTTAATCAACCTTTATGCTTTGTTATCCTTCAATTTTATTCAAAAAAGCTGACTAAAAGTCAGCTCTTTTTATGTTGATCTTACCGGTATCTGAAACTTCAACCCCTTCAAGGCAAAGCAAGCGAATTTGTTCGACCTTACCAGCTCCTGTCAAGCCAATTCGTCCATCCGCTCTGATCACTCGCCACCAAGGAAGTTCATACGTGTCAGAAAGACCATGCAAGGCTCTGGCAACTTGTCTGGCACCATTGATTAGACCAGCTCGCAAGGCAATATCACGGTAGGATGAAAATTGACCGTATGGGATTAACCTGATTTCCTGGATGATTTTCTGAGTTTCGGGCTTTAATTGATTGTAGTCTTTTACCATATCTTGACGCGATTTTCAGGTGCGCGATACATTTTGTCTGTACTGACCACGTCAAATATTTCATAAAATTCTTCAAGATTAGTTGGTGGAATGTTGGCACGGAGTTCGGCAGGTGCATGGACATCCATCGACAAAAGCATTTGTTGGAATTCAAGACTTGCTTTATTTCGCCAAATTCTTGCCCATTGACTAAAGAAATCTTCAAGGTTGACATCTGCCTCTTCTTTTGCGGCGGTCAGGGCTGCGGTAATTCCACCTTGATCAGCAATATTTTCTGAAACAATTAATTTTCCATTTGCTTTTCCGGCAGCAGTTTCAACACCATCAAATTCAGCAATCATTTCATCTTGTTTCTTTTCAAATGCAGCATAATCTTCATCGGTCCACCAACGATTCAAGTTCCCAAATTTGTCGAATTGAGCCCCATTATTATCAAAAGCATGAGAAATTTCATGAGCTATAACTGCACCGATTCCACCATAATTTTGTGATGTCGATTGTTCCAAACTATAAAATGGGGCTTGCAAAATGGCCGCTGGGAAGAATATAGAGTTTGAATCAGACGTATAATAGGCATTTACCATATGTGCTGGCATTTGCCATTCTTTCTTGTCCACTTCTTCAGCATACTTTTCATAATGACGGGCTGTTAATATTTCATCAAATTTCACGGCATCTTCGTAGAGCGTTCCGTCGGTTGTTTTCAAGCGACTGTAGTATTCAGGCAGTTGGTCGGGGTAAGCGATATTGACCGTAATTGCGTCCAGCTTTTCAATCGCCTTTTGACGTGTACCTTCACTAAGCCAGGTATTTGTACGGAGGCGGTTTTGATAAACTTTAATCATTTTATCAGTCATATTTTTTACATCGGCCTTGGCCTCATCACCAAAATATTTTTTACCGTAGTAAAGGCCAATCACTTGACTAAAATAGCTCTCAGCAACATCGAGTTGATGCTTCTCTTGCTTGCGAGGCTCTGCAACATTGGATAGTTTACGACTGAAAGCAGATCCTTTTACTCGTAAATCTTCAGACAAATAAGTCGTTGCTTTACGTGCTGCTTTAGCCAACATCCATGCTTTAATTAATGTCCAATTTGTTTCATTAACAAGATGATTAAATTGTTCATAGAAGCGTTCTTCAAAGACGATTACTTTTTCAGGCAATTCATGGATTAAGTTTTCAATGACTGAAACAAAATCAAGACTTTCAAGGTGACCGACAAATTCAGCACTGCTGACAGGGTGATACAATTCTGCATACTTAGCCCATTCTTCTGAAGTATTGGCTGACGGAACAAGCAGGGCATCGAATTTCACAGCGTTTTCTGCTATTTGTTCTGCGTTTTCTACTCCGAATGCCGAAAGAATTTCAGCCGAGTTCGTTTGCCAAAAATCGAGGAGTTCAGCTTTACGTGGATGTCCTTCCTCATAATAGGTAGTGTCTGGTAAGATAAGACCTGGGCCAGTCAGAACAAGGGCGTGATGAATGGCATCTTTCATATCAGATTCAATCGCCAAAGTGAATGGTAATGCGGCTTGTGAATGTAGAATTAAATCAGAAACGTGAGCCTTAAAATCCTCGAAGTCTTTTAAGTCTATAATTTTTTTCAATTCATTTATGACAGCTGAAAAATCATCTGAATTCCGTTTTTCCCATTGTCCAGCTTTCACATAAAATTTAATGGCTTCAAGTAATTCAGAATTCTGCGTTGGAAAATGAATTGACAAATCAGTCAAATCTTTAGTTAAATTTTTTTCGATTTCGAGAACTAATTCATCAAATGCTGAAATTCTAGGCTTATCAGCAGGGATTTCGGTTGTTTCGAGCCACTCTTTATTGACGGCTTCAAAAAGGTTGTCTTGAACTTTTGTCATAATAGTCTCCATTATTTATATTTTCTATATTATTCTCACAATTATAACATAAAAAGCCCCACAGGGCTTTTCTTAAATATGTAATTTACGGCGTAAACTTGTGCCTTTTGCGCCAAACCATTTTTCAAGCAAACCTAATTGGGCAGCGAGGTAAAGATAGACATAGAAACCTGCTCCACCACAAATTAGTACAAGGAGTGCCGAACCAGTCCGACTTGGTGTTTTGCCCACAACAAATCCCAAAATAAGCTCGAGTAGAACAACCACGATTGACATGATCAGTGTCAGCAAAGTAGCTCCCTGAATACCACGAATCGTATTTTTAATTGAAAAACGGGTCAACTGATGCAGTTTTTTGACGAAAAGATAGTCTCCAAAAAGGAATGCAATAGTCGTTGCTATCAATGGCCCATACGAATGGAAAAGCCATATTGCAGGAACTTGCAAGACTAATTTGGCCACTAACATTGCCACAAAAAAGCGCATCGCTAATCTTTTATGATCCATTACCGTTAACGGTGGGTAGACTAACATATAAAGTCCTAAAAGGAAACTTTGCAACACAGTAAAGACAAACAAGGCAATTTGGAAAGATGAGGGAACCTGATAAAAGAGGGTGTAGATTGGCTTTGTCAGTAAGGACATTCCCACAATGGCAGGTAACATAAATCCGACATAAAGTTGAAAATTATACCCTACAAGAGCTGCAAGTGCATGGCGGTTTCCTTTGACGTAATGTTCAGTGATTAAAGGGTCTGATACTGAGCCTAAAGTCAAAGCAACCCCAAGTAACAACAATGTTAGTTTATCAGTGTTAGCAGAAAAGTAAGAGAGGAAGTCCATCAATGTACTGTGACTAAAACTCGTAAACATCGGCATAAAATGCATAAATGTTGAATTATCAATCAAACGGAATACTTGTGTTGCCGACCCTAAAACGATGAAAGGAACGGCCGTACGCATCGTATCACGGAGCACTTGTATCGAATTAATTTTAGTCTTGGATGGACCAGGATGCAACAGGTGATGCAGATTTCCTGATTTCCAAAGATAAAATAGTAAAACCAGATACGAAGCGACCATGCCGACAAAAGCTGCAAAAGTGGATTGCGTCACAGCATTTTGCCAATTATGAGAGCCTAATTTCATGATTGCAAAAGCTGTGACGAGCATCCAAATAATTCGGATAACTTGTTCACAAAGTTGACTCATGGCATAGGCTTTCATTTGATTAAGCCCTTGGAAATAGCCTCGAATAACAGACATCGATGGGAATAGTAAGATGGCCAGAGATAAACTTCTAATCACTGGTACGAGTGCCTCTTTTCCACCAAGAATATTGGCGAGCGGCACAGCGAAAACTGACATAATGACAGCGAAAATAACACCTAAAACAGTCATTACAGCAAGCATTTGCCGAACGAGTCGATAGCCCATGTTGTAATCACCTAGCGTGTTATAACGAGCGACTTCACGCGCCACAGCAGATGGGATCCCTACTGTTGAAACGAGCAAAAAGAGGGCGTAAATATTATAACCCATGCTATACAGTGCATTGGCTTGATTTCCTGCCGCTCCCATCCAGGCATACCAAGGAATGATATAAATAACCCCTAGTACTTTCCCTATCATATCGGCCCCAGTTCGCCAAGCCGTACCCGAAAGCATTTGGGCTTTTGCTTTATCAGCACCCGTTTTCATATTTTTTTGTGGTTTTTTATGCTGTTCGATATTTTCCATTTCTCTATTTTACCTTAATTTAGCTTTTTTTGGAAGAAAATATTATAATAAACACATGATAAGTTTACTACAAATTTTACAAATCCTGAAGAAAGATAACAATTTTCGTGAAATTGTCTTTGAGGGAGAATATTATTATCAATGGGATCAAGCGGTTGAATTTGCCAATCTTTCCTATGATAGTCGCGCCTGCGATTCAGAAACTTTATTTTTTGCAAAAGGAATCAATTTTAAAGGCGAATATTTGTCAGGTTTAGACGTGCCATTCTATATTAGTGAGGTAGATTATGAGGTAGATTTACCCGCAATCATCGTAAGTAATGTCAAACGAGCCCTGTCACTTATCGCACAAGCCTTTTATGATTATCCACAAAATAAATTAACAACATTAGCTATAACAGGTACGAAAGGTAAGACAACATCAGCCTATTTTGCCAAGTCTATTTTGGACGAAATGAACGACAATAAGACGGCACTCCTTTCAACTGCCCAAACGACTCTAGATGGTCAAAATTATTTCAAATCAGAACTGACCACTCCAGAAAGTCTAGATTTGATGAAAATGATGGCAACCGCTGTTAGTAATGGTATGACACACCTCGTTATGGAAGTTTCGAGTCAAGCCTATAAAACAGAAAGAGTCTACGGCTTAGATTTTGACGTAGCAGGCTTTACTAATTTCTTCCCCGACCATATTGGTAAAAACGAGCATCCAACAATGGAAGACTATTTCTATTGTAAGAGTCAACTCATTGAACACGCCAGTTATTTTGTCGCGAATCATGAAATGAGCCACTTCAATCTGGTTGAACAAAAACTCGCCGCGTTTGGTGTTCCAGCTGATTTTTATGGGGCTGGGTCAGATAACACCATTATCCAATCTGATCAATTTCATTTTGAGACATCAGGGAAAGTTGGATCAGCATTTGACATCCGACTTTTGGGCCGTTTCAATCAAGAAAATGCCTTGGCTACTGCTTTGATGACTTCACACTTGGGCGCAAGTCTTGAGCAAATAAAAGCTGGTCTTGCAAAAGCTGTTGTGCCAGGTCGAATGGAATTGTTAACTGCACGTAATGGGGCGCACATTTATGTTGACTATGCCCACAATGGTGTCTCTCTTGAGAATTTAGTTGGTGTGGTTGAAAGTCATCATTCTGGTAATCTCCAGCTTATTCTTGGTGCAACGGGAAATAAAGGTGAAAGTCGTCGGAAAGACTTTGGACAAGTTATTGAGAATCACAAACGTCTCAACGTTATTTTGACAACTGATGATTCTAATTATGAAGCCCCTTCTGTCATTGCTGACGAAATCAAAGCACACATTGACCGTAACGTTGATTTCATTCAAGATCGGGAATTGGCCATAAAAGAAGCCATTTCTCGTGTGTCTAATTCATCAGATGCGGTCATCATTGCTGGGAAAGGAACAGATAAATTTCAACTCTACATGGGTCAACGCGTTCCTTATATAGGCGATACCTCAGCTGCAGAAAAATATTTATAAAAATGACAAGAATGTTAAGCTTAAGCTTATCATTTTTTATACATTTGAAGTGAATTTTTAAATTATATTACGTATAATAAAGAGACATGAATTTAGAACAAGCATTAAAGGACCACTTCGGGTATGAAACTTTCCGAACGGGTCAAAAACAGATTATTGAACAAGTTTTAGCAGGCAAAGATACACTGGGTATTTTACCTACAGGGGCAGGAAAATCAATTTGCTATCAGCTCCCTGCGCTTCTATTAGATGGATTGACCTTAGTTATCTCTCCTCTGATTTCACTCATGAAAGATCAAGTTGATTCACTCAACATTGAGGGGATTCCAGCAACTTATATCAATTCTACGGTTAATGAATTTGAAACACAAATCCGCTTAAATCAAGTGGCTAGTGGTGAAATAAAACTTTTATTTATTGCACCTGAACGTTTCGAAATCAGTTCATTCAATCAATTTTTAAAAAGATTACCGATCGCTTTAGTTGCCGTTGATGAGGCACACTGCATTAGTCAATGGGGACATGATTTCCGTCCATCTTATGTCGAATTTGCTAAACATTTGAGCGACTTACCCACGCATCCAACGCTCTTAGCTTTGACCGCTACAGCAACGCCTGCTGTCAGTGCTGACATTCAAAAGCTGTTGGAAATCCCTGTCGATCAGACCGTTCAAACAGGTTTTCTCCGAGAAAACCTACGTTTTGAAGTGGTAAAAGGGCAAGACAAGCGGGCTTTTTTGAAAAAATATTTAAAACAACACACTGATCAATCTGGTATCATTTACGCCAGCACGCGTAAAGAAGTTGAACAACTTTGCGAAGCACTTATTAAAGCAAAGATAAAAGCAACGATGTATCATGCTGGTCTGTCTGAAAAAGAGCGCCAAGAAAATCAAGAGGCTTTCCTTTTTGATGAACGTCCGATTATGGTGGCGACTAATGCTTTTGGAATGGGAATCAATAAGAGTAACGTTCGATTCGTCATTCATTATGCTATTCCATCAACCATGGAAGCCTATTATCAAGAAGCAGGCCGTGCCGGTCGTGATGGACTTCCATCAGATGCCATTTTATTCTATTCGCCAAACGATGCACGCTTACGTGCCTATTTCATTGAACAGTCTGAATCAGATCAACGACATAAAGCAAATGAATATGACAAGCTTCGGCAGATGCAAGCTTATGCCAATTGCGAAACTTGTTTACAACGATTCATTTTGCAATATTTTGGAGACGACGGCGAGGACTGTCACAAATGTCAAAACTGCCTTGACGAACGCGACCAACAAGATATAACGATCGATACACAAAAGGTCTTGTCTTGTGTCATCCGAATGAAAGAAAGATTTGGAAAAACAACAGTTGCACAAGTTCTAGTGGGGTCAAAAAGTAAGGGACTCGCAAATTGGAATTTTGATCAGCTCTCCACTTATGGCATTATGAAAGGAACGTCTCAAAAATCAATAAGTGAATTAATTGATTTCCTGACGGCTGAGAATTACCTTAAAATCAGTACTGGAAAATTTCCCTTACTTTCTGTTTCACAAAAAGGCACAAAAGTTTTGCGCAGTGAATTAAATGTTTTTCGTAAATCGACGCTCATCAAAACGGTCAGCTCAAAAGAAAATTCGACATATTCAGAAACTAATTTTGAAGCACTCCGCCAATTAAGATTAGAAATTGCTAAATCAGAAAACGTTCCACCATTCATGATTTTTTCAGATGCGAGTCTACGTGATATGAGTGCCATTTTACCTCAAAACGAAGAGGAATTCTTACTAGTCTCTGGAGTGGGACCCGTCAAATTGAAAAAATATGGACGCCCCTTCTTAACTAAAATTTCTGAAATAAAAAAAAACTGAGTTCATTCAGTTCTTTTTTATTTCGTAAATCTATTTTTTCTTAATGTATGCACGCATCATCAAGTATGCGATTAAACCAAATACTACGGGTCCGGCAATCATTGATAAAACATCCGTTGCTGCAGTTGGAGAATGTTGAACAAGGGGTTGGATAATCGTAAAGAAATTAGCAGCTAGGACAACGAAGAGGACTAGCGTGGTTAAGAAATTAATTATTGCTTTTGACTTGAAAAAGACAACGGGTTTGGTAATCTTATCATTTCGCTTAAAGTACCAGTAGGCAATGACAATTAAGACATAAGGTAAAGTCATTGACACATTTGCCATATTGGTTAGCACAAGGAAAAATTGGCTCGCACCACCTTGCGACGTTAGAAAATTGAGCACAATGATTAAGGTCACAATGAAAAATTGAATCCACATAGCGAATTTAGGCATTCCTGCTTCATCCAATTCACCAATGCGACCTGGCCACAATTTTTTGGGGGTTCCAGTAATTATTTGTTTTATCGGGCTGTATGTTAATGTAAAGAATGCCCCCATATATGCCAGCAGCATTGAAAATCCGATATATCGGGCAAAGATGGCACCTAACAAGCTCGTTGCTGAACTGGACAAATGCAAGGCCATCCCTACTTGTTCACCGAGATGTTGAATCAAGAGATATGGAACAGTTCCCAAGTTCATTGATCCATCTTTGATGGCAGGTAACCAATCGTTATAATTTGTAAAGAAACCGACACTCAAAATGGCAATCGAATAACCGATTGAAATAATCAAAGCGGAAATAACGATTCCACGTGGAAAGTTCTTTTCTGGATTTTCTGTTTGGTCAACGAGTCCAGCGATTGATTCGACCCCACCATAAGCAAAAATAGCAAACACTAAGAAGGCGATAAAGGAAGTTGCTGAACCATCAAAAGTAGGATTAGGCGAAATAACAAAGGATGACCAATGAATTGGCGTTGCGGTATGACCGTTTAACACTAAAACAAGTAATGCTCCTAAAATCAAAACAACATTGAGGGATAAAACAGCAATTCCAGCAATAGATGTAAACTTTTTAATGGTATCGACACCTTTGGAAACCATAAAGGTTACAATTGCCATCCATGCAATCCCAGCAATCGAAATCCATAATGGCGATGGCATATGTGAAGAGCTTCCGAATATTAAGTTGACCAGTGGAATCAATATTTTATTGGCAACCGTCACCATCCAAATGACATAGGAAGCATACCACATGAAAGTACCAATAAAGGCAAACGTTGGATTGACAGCTTCCTCCATCCATGAATAAATTCCACCTTTTTCATTTTTGAAAGCAGAACCCATTTCAGTGACCATAAAAGCAAAGGGGAGGAAGAATAAAATTGCTCCGATGAGATACCATGGAATAGCTCCGTAGCCCATTTGGTAGAAGGCAACAGGAATATTTCCAAAGCCATATACCGTGGTAAAAATCATCAGTGATAATCCGGCTAGGGAAAGTTTTCCCTTCGTTCCTTTTGACATAATTTCTCCTTAAGTTAATCTAATCAGTATAATATATGTGTGATAATAATTTTATTATTCTAATTTGTCATTAGAAAATATAATAAGATATATTTGACTGAATATTTTAATTTTAAACCAAAGTAAGCCACCTCCTCAGGTGACTTACTTTTTATTCTTTTTTGATTGTGTTACAACTACTTAACAACTTTATTGTTCAATTTTAGGATTTCTAACAGGACATCCACTGCTTTTTCCATTGATTGCAAAGAAACAAATTCATAGCGTCCATGCATATTTTCCCCACCAGCAAACAGGTTAGGTGTAGGGAGTCCCATAAATGATATTTTAGACCCGTCTGTTCCACCACGAACAGGTTCAATTTTTGGAACAATGTCAAGATTTTCCATTGCTTCACGCGCAATATCAATGATGGACATGTCTTGTTCAATAATTTGAGCCATGTTGTAATATTGGTCTTTGACGACTGGTTTCACGCGATCTGAACCTAAATTCGCGTTCATTTTATCAGCAATTTCTTGCATTAAGGCTTTACGTGCTTCAAATTTTTCTTCCGCGTGATCACGGATAATGTATTGTGCACGTGCTTCTTCAACAGTCCCCTCTAGTTTTAGGAGGTGGAAGAACCCTTCACGTCCATCTGTTTTTTCAGGGCGATCTGTTTCAGGTAATTGAGCATGATAATCCATTGCTAATTGAAGCGCATTAACCATGATATCTTTAGCAGTTCCTGGGTGAACATTTTTACCTTGGAAGTCAATAACTGCACCAGCAGCAGAGAATGTTTCGTATTCCAATTCACCAAGTGGCCCACCATCAACGGTATAGGCAAAGTCAACATTAAAATCAGCTACATCAAAACGATCTGCCCCAGTGCCAATTTCTTCATCTGGTCCAAAACCAATACGGATTTCACCGTGCTCAAAGTCCGGGTTGATGTTCAATAGATAATCAGCTAAAGTCATAATCTCAGCCACGCCAGATTTATCATCGGAACCTAGCAATGTTGTACCATCCGTGTGAATTAGCGTTTGACCTTCGTAATTCTTCAAATTAGGAAATTCAGCCGGGTCAAGTTTGAAGCCCGATGTTCCCAATTCGATGACAGATTTTCCATCGTAATTTTCAAGAATTTGAGGATTGACACCTTCAGCATTAAAATCTGCCGTATCCATGTGAGCAATCAAGCCAATTTTACGAACCTTTTTATCAGTTGTTGCTGGAATTGTTCCAACAACATAACCATTACTTTCGAGATAATGAACATCTTGAACTCCGATTGATTTCATTTCTTCACCCATTTTATGAGCGAATTCGACAAGTGCCGGAACTGAAGGTACAGTTGTTGAATTTTCATCCGAACGTGTGTTTACTTTCACATATTCAATGAAGCGTGGCAAAAGTTTTTCATATTTCATTTGTTTTCTCCAAATCTAATAGTATTATTATACCAAAAAAAGTTAATTCATGATGTCGATAAATTAGTCAATGAGGGGAGGAATGTAGTAATTCTAAAATTTTCTCATCAATCCAAATTTGTTGCTTCATCAAGTGAAATAAAATTGTTGATATTTGTTTGTTGTGTCAGTTGTGCCTTAATAAACATTTCTGCATCATCGAAATCAACACGGGGGATTTCTTGCTCTGAAAATACGATATGAGTAGTAAATTCATTTTCACTAGAGGCGTTGATATAGCCATATTTTTCAAGTACACGGACAAAAATATCCGGGTGTTTCTTGACTACTTTTTTATTCTTAAATTTAAGCAAAAATGTCGTCATATATTTCAAAACATATTCTGGATCGGCATCCCCCATAATTTGATAGACTTCCCGTTCAAGTGGGCTCAAATTCAAATTTTCTGAAATCTTAAAGAAATAATTCGCAAGAGTATCCGTCTCGCAATCGAATCGACTTGTCAAATGTAGCACAACTGAGTTCGTTTCATTTCGAAGTTCCTGATAAACGTAAGTTTCATCTAAACGTTGAGCCAAGTGACTGTCAGCTCGGACAAAAAAAGGTTGAACAAAATAATTTCGCTGTGCTGGCTGACTTGTCAGTGCTGACCAATCAATGTCATCGTCTCCAAAAATTTGCCCCCCTAATCGATAACGTCGATCTTGACGGATAATCAAACCTGCTTTGATGTATTTATCTAATTGGCGATCTAAATTTTCTTCTACGGCATCGAACGCGCGATGAATCTGTCTCAAATTAACATCTTCATTCGCCATCAAAAAGGCAATAAGAAGTTTGAAAAACGGCTGACGGGTCAGTCGATTTTCATTATATATTTTAATTTGCTTAAACATTAAAACTTTCAGTCAGTTGTGGTACGACTTGTTTCTTACGTGAAACAGCACCAGCAAGAAAGGCGTGGTCATTTTCAAGTTTAAAGTTAAATGCAGCTTCAACCTTATCCATGTCATAACCCAATGCGAGAATTTCTGAATTTGAATTTACAATATCAGTTATCATGAATACGAAATCGTCAAATCCTCCAGCTGTCATATAAGCATTGACTGCAGCTTTGATCTCATCAAGACGCGCCAAAACTTCAGGAATATCAACTGTATTCACTTGTGCAACACGTACTTTTTTACCATTCAATTCAAATGTTTTCGCATCGATATCAATAAGTTCTTCTGCTGTTTTGGAAGCCAAATTTGTACCAGCCTTGAGCATAGCGAGGCCGTATTCTTCGAGGTTGACACCAGCAATTTTAGCGAGTTCCTCAGCAACATGAAAATCTGTTGGATGAGTTGTAGGTGATTTCAAAAGTAAAGTATCTGAAATCAAACCTGAAAGCATCATCCCTGCAAGTGCTTTAGGGATTTCAACACCCTCTTCAAGGAACTTACGGTAAACGATTGATGATGCAGAACCGACTGGTTCTACTGTCATAAATAATGGCATTGCAGTTTGGAAATTAGCAACACGGTGGTGGTCAACAACACCCATAATCGTTACATCTTCAATATCAGAGATTGATTGTTGGAATTCGTTGTGGTCAGTCAAGATTACTGTATCAACGCCTTCTTCTTTTGCTGATTTTACAATACGTGGAAGTTCAAGCCCAAAAGTATCAAGTGCAAATTGTGTTTCTTCATTGGCTGGACCAAGCGCTACAACTTCTGTATTCAATTTCACATGTTTACGGTGATTTGATAGATAGCTAAAGGACATTGATGAACCGATAGCATCAGTGTCTGGTTTTTGGTGACCAAATACAAGAATTTTGTCTGACATTTGTTATTACCTCTTTTTTAATTATATTCGACCCCATTATATCAAAAAAACGTTGGAATTTCACACTTAGGTTTTACAAAAAGACAGATTCCACCTCATCTCATTCCTCCTTCAAAGGCTTCACTGAACAAAATTGAATGGTAAAAAAAATTAATCTACCAGATAATGCTTGATAAAATATTTTTTCGAAACAACTTTTCCGTTTTTCCAATCGAGATCCCCCCTTGTCAGCAATGACAAATTGTCCAAATCCGCCTGCATAACCGCCAATATTCCCGCGCTAATCCAGCCCCTAAAATCGTACCGGTAGATGGTTTAACAAAAGCCATCCGTATGCGGAATCGATTTTATGTTCCAACAAACAAGGCTCGATTAATATCTCAATAACCCAGTACGGTCTCTCCTGTATTACTAATTTGCCAAACTGCTACATTCTTTCCCTTATGAATTACATTCATCATAATCCTCCAGTAGATTTGCCTCAATTATCAAGTCTATCCCACCTCCAACTATTTTTCTCATCCTTGAAACCGTTAGACAGGATAAAAAAACTGTCCAAATTGACAGCTTCATTTTTAGCTAATTCGTTCAAGATAATCTTGATAGGTTTCGGTATTCATCAATTCTTTTGCATTGTGTACACGAGCGTTTGTTGGTGGCTGTACACCGTCGAGCTGATACTTCCAACCCAATTCTCGCCACTTAAATTCACCCATTGTATGGTATGGCAATATTTCAAATTTCAAGACATTCTTTAATGTTTTTACAAACTTTCCTAATTCTATCAAATCATCGTCAAAATCAGATTCACCTGGAACAAGGACATGACGTACCCACATCGCCTTATCATGATCTGATAAATATTGTGCAAATTCAAGAATATTATCCACTTTATTTGCTGTCAACTTCTTATGCCGTTCGGGATTGATTTCTTTCAAATCTAACAACACCAAATCCGTCACAGCCAACAGTTCATCAATGTGTTCAGTCACGTATGGATCAGTATTAAAAGGTTGACCAGCTGTATCTAGTGTGGTGTGGATACCAAGTTCATGAGCGTATTTAAATAGGGCTGTCACAAAATCTATTTGCAACAAGGCTTCGCCGCCAGAAACTGTAATTCCCCCTTTCGTTCCCCAAAAGCCTTGGAAACGACGTGCTTCATTCATAACATCTTCAACAGTTCTTTCGGTCGCTTTGTCTGATTTCATTGCCCATGTATCCGGATTGTGGCAGTACTTACAGCGCATCCTACAACCTTGCACGAAGACAACAAAACGAACTCCTGGCCCGTCCACTGTCCCAAAGGTCTCAGTTGAATGTATTAATCCTGTTACTTGTTTATAATCTTCGACCATCTCAAACTCCACTTCTTTTACAGAATCTGTCAGCATTGACAAGCTCATTTTGTTTTCGCGAGATAAAGTTAAAAAATTCACAACCTTACAAGTTTTATTTTACTACAAAGTAAGCATTTTCGCAACATATATCCAAAAAATTTTTATAAATTAATTTCACGATCTTCCACAAAATAACATATCACTTGACAATAATATTCAGAAAATTTATAATATTTAAGACGAAACCAGAATTCAAAGGAGAAAACATGACAATAAATGGACAAGAATATGTAAAGACCGTTCTTACTAATGTGGAACAACAAAATCCCCATGAAACTGAATTTTTACAAGCTGTAAGGGAAGTATTTGAATCACTCACACCCGTTTTTGACAAATATCCACAATACGTAAAAGAAAATTTATTGGCCCGTTTAATCGAACCTGAACGCATTATCTCTTTTCGTGTCCCTTGGGTAGACGACAAAGGAAAGGTTCAAGTCAATCGGGGTTACCGGGTCCAATATTCCTCAGCAATTGGCCCTTACAAGGGGGGTTTGCGTTTCCATCCTTCAGTCAATCAATCCATTGTAAAATTCCTTGGCTTTGAACAAATTTTTAAGAATGCTTTAACAGGGCAGCCGATTGGTGGTGGTAAAGGGGGCTCTAATTTCGACCCTAAAGGAAAATCCGACTTTGAAATCATGCGTTTTTGTCAAAGTTTCATGACGGAACTTCAAAAACATATTGGAGCTGACATTGATGTCCCTGCAGGTGATATCGGTGTCGGAGGTCGTGAGATTGGCTACTTATATGGTCAATACAAACGCCTTAATGGCTCCGTTTCTGGCATTTTGACTGGAAAAGGACTGACCTATGGAGGCTCGTTGACTCGTACTGAAGCAACTGGCTACGGTGCCGTCTATTTTGGACAAGAAATGTTGAAATCTATTGGTGAAACTTACCAAGACAAGACTGCTCTTGTTTCAGGATCAGGAAATGTGGCTATTTATGCGATTGAAAAGTTAACCCAATTAGGTGCAACCGTTGTAGCAGCATCAGACTCTTCTGGTTTTATTTACGATGCTGAGGGGATTCACCTTGAAACATTGAAACAGATTAAAGAAGTTGACCATGAACGCATTTCGAAATATGTCGAGCAGCATCCCAATGCCACATTTACAGAAGCCGGAGATAAAACTATTTGGTCAATTAAAACAGATTTAGCTTTTCCATGTGCAACGCAAAATGAACTTACAGCTGAGGATGCCAAAACATTAATTGCAAACGGAGTCATTGCCGTTGTTGAGGGTGCAAATATGCCTTCAACTAAAGTAGCCACTGAAATTTTCCAAGCTCATAAGATTCTCTTTGGCCCAGGAAAAGCAGCTAATGCAGGAGGAGTTGCTGTTTCAGCACTTGAAATGGCTCAAAATAGTAGTCGCGTGAGCTGGACATTTGATGAAGTTGATCAGAAACTACATGCGATTATGGAAGGGATATACAGTCAGGCGATTTCAGCAGCTGATGAATTCGGAAAACCGGGCGATCTTGTTTTTGGTGCGAATATCGCTGGCTTTCTAAAAGTAGCAGCCGCTATGTCTGCTCAAGGTATTGTTTAGATAAAAAAACAAGAAAAAAAGGCGGCCTTTAGGTCGTCTTTTTCGTTTTATCCTTATTTTACAACAGCAGTTGATGTAATCAAATCAACAGCTTTTTTCACAGCAATGTCATGTTTCAACATATCAATTGGTAAAAGTTGTTCAACTTGTTCTACAGGCATATTGTATTGTCCTGCCAAGTCTTCAATTTCAGATTTCACTTCTTCATCTGTTGTGTCGAAGTTTTCTGCAGCAGCGATTGCTTCAACCACCAAGTTCGTACGAACACGTTTGCCAGCATTTTCTTCATATTGTTTATGAAGATCATCTTCAGTTGTTCCAGTGATTTGGAAGTACATTTCTGGAGAAATTCCTTGTTGTTGCATTCCTCCGAGGAATTCGTTCATTGAACGGTGAACTTCTTCGTGGATCATTTCTTCAGGAACTTCTTCAATTGTTGCAGCAGCCACAGCAGCGTCAATAGCAGCTGTTTCTACAGCATCATCAAACGCTTCAGCTTTTTGATCAGTCAATTCTTTACGGAATTTTTCTTTCAATTCATCAAGTGTTTCAACTTCTTCGTCGATATCTTTAGCCAATTCATCATCAAGTTCAGGAACTTCTTTTGTTTTAACTTCATGGATAGTTGTAGCAAAGACAGCATCTTTACCAGCTAAATCAGCTGCTTGATAATCTTCAGGGAAAGTAACTTTAACTTCTACTTCATCACCTGCTTTTGTACCAACCAATTGTTCTTCAAAACCAGGAATGAATTGTCCACTACCAAGTTCAAGGCTGTGGTTAGTCGCTTTTCCGCCTTCAAATTCAACACCGTCAACTGATCCGTTAAAATCAATAACAACTGTGTCGCCATTTTCGGCAGCATCTTCTTTAACAACAAGCTCAGCAAGATTGTTTTGTGCAGCTTTAAGGCGCGCATCAACATCTTCTTCTGAAACTTCTTTAGATGCATCTACTGAAACTTCAAGGCCTTTGTAATCACCTAATTTAACTTCAGGTTTAACAACTACATCAGCTGTCAATTCCCAATCAGAACCTTTATCCAATTTCTTAACATCAATTTTTGGTTGTGAAACTGGTTCGATAGCAGCTTCTTTAACAGCAGCATCGTAAGCTTCTGGAAGAACAGCATTCAATGCTTCTTCGTACAATGCTTCTTCACCATACATACGGTTAAACATTTCGCGTGAAATTTTACCTTTACGGAAGCCAGGAACTGAGATATTGCCTTTTACTTTATTGAAAGCTTTGTCAAGACCTTTTTTGATTGTTTCTTGGTCGATTGAAAATGAAAGTGTACCATTATTAACACCAGTTTTTTCAAAACTTGCAGTCATTTATAGATTCTCCTTATTTTAGGGTATTTAACTTAATGGGTCAGCCGTATTCAGCTTCCCGACAATTTTTCATCCCTAGAATTTCATACCTTTCAAGAATAGCATAAAAAAGGCTTTATTTCAAGTCTTTACACCATTACTTTAAGAGATGAATCCCCTTTTTTATAATATAATAAGTGAATCCTAGTCTTATTATCATTGATAATGATTTAACTATTGACAATAGTTAGTATTTGTCCTATAATTATGAAATGAAGAAAAATACCAAAACACTCAGTATTGAGGCCGAAGCGAATCGAAACCTTGTCGTTCTTTGGTTTGGTGTATTTATTACAGGCATGGGCTTCTCAGCTTTTATGCCTTTTTTACCGCTTTACATCGAACAACTCGGTAATTTCTCGACCGATACTTTAAATATATTATCTAGTGTTACTTTCGCTATCTCTTTTGTAATGACAGCTATTATATCTCCTTATTGGGGGAAATTAGCTGATAAATATGGTCGTAAACCGATGCTTTTACGTGCTTCCCTCGGTATGGCTATTGTCATTAGCCTGATGGCTTTTGTGACTAATGTCTGGCAATTAATTATCTTACGTGCCTTGCAGGGACTTTTTGGCGGCTTCATATCTAATGCGACTGCATTAATTGCAACACAGACCCCCAAAAATAAGGCAGGACGAGCTCTAGGGATTATCGTTACAGGAACAACTTCTGGACAACTCATTGGTCCATTATTAGGCGGGATAATTTCATCCGCATTCTCATATCGTGGTACTTTCCTAATAACAGGAAGTCTATTGTTTATCGTTTTTATCCTTGTCTTAATTGCTGTCACTGAAAATCATAAGCCAAGCGACTTTATTCAAGGAAATACAAAAAAAGATCCACACCCCTTTAAACATTTGGCCAATAAGAATATGCTGATTGGAATGTTCATTACCACTATGGTCATTCAAATTGTCAATACATCAATCAATCCAATTATGGCCTTATTCGTCAGAGAGATTAACCACAGCAACGTGAGTACAACTTTATTGGTCGGTATTATTGCTGCTTTACCAGGAATTTCAACAATCATCGCAGCTCCCCGCTTTGGAAAACTCGGAGACAAAATTGGCCCTCAATATGTCTTGATCGCTGGCTTCATTTTAGCCTTTTTCGTTCAAATCCCAACGGCTTTTGTGAGTAGTATTTTGCTCCTCATGCTGCTTCGTTTCATGATTGGTATTTCTGATGCCACCATGCTCCCACAAATTAATGCCTTGCTGACTAAATCAACACCAAGTGAGATGACCAGTCGCATTTTTGCTTATAATCAATCGTTCATGTCAATGGGTGGTGTCATTGGTCCCCTCATGGGGGCTATCGTAGCCAATATTTGGGGCTATCGTGGAATTTTCATCACGGGTGCAATTTTTATACTCATCAATTTCGTTCATTTTCTGACCACATTGAAAGAAATGAATCCGAAAGAAAAAAAGGCCTAGGCCTTTTTTATTTCGGATTTAATTTAGAAAGGACATCATTCCAGAGTGATTGATCAAAAACACGAGTTGCATTTCCGCCTCCTAGAACACCATACCCTAGCATTAGACCTAAGACCGCAGCGGCAACCAACAAAATCAAAACGAGCAATAAAAGTGAAACTCTGACCCCTAAAAATTTTATGGTTCTCTTAAACATTAGTCTTCCTCATCTTCATCAGCCTTGACCCGGACAATATCTGCGCCAAGTGCTTTCAATTTTTCATGGAATTTATAATAACCGCGATCCAAATGATTTAGTTTGTGAACTTCCGTTTCTCCTTGAGCAACCAAGCCAAGTAAGATTAGAGCTGCTGAAGCACGTAAATCCGTTGATTTAACGATTGCTCCTTGTAAGTCTTTTGTTCCTTCAATAAGTGCTGAATTTCTTGTAATTTCGACATTTAAGCCCATACGACGCATTTCTTCAAGATGTTGGAAACGATTTTCAAATACAGTTTCAATCATCGTTGATTCCCCTTGAGCCACAGCTTGAGCTGCTGTCATTTGAGACTGCATATCCGTTGGGAAACCTGGATGGGGAAGTGTCTTAACCGTTGTTGCCTTAAGTCTTTTTGGCCCAATGACACGAATACCATTTTCTTCTTCAACAAATTGAACACCCATTTCTTTTAATTTAGAAATTAAGGGGCGATTGTGTTCGGAAAGGGCATCTTTAATCAAGACATTCCCTTGTGTCATTGCTGCAGCAACCATGAAAGTCCCTGCTTCAATTCGGTCTTGAACAACCGCATGTTCAGCGCCATGCATCACTTTCACACCTTTAATAATGATCGTGTCCGTACCAGCGCCCTTGACATTCGCACCCATTTTATTCAAAAGATTGGCTAAATCAACGATTTCTGGTTCACGCGCAGCATTTTCCAAAATCGTCGTTCCATCTGCAAGTGTTGCAGCCATCATCAAGTTTTGAGTTGCGCCAACTGAGGGGAAGTCCATATATATTTGGGCCCCTTTTAGGTGGTCAGCTTTAGCTTCAATATAACCTGCACTTTGTGTAATTTCGGCCCCCATCAATTCAAAACCTCGAAGATGTAAATCAATCGGACGAGAACCTATAGAACAACCGCCAGGCATCGATACACGGGCATGACCGTTACGTGCAAGAATTGGTCCCATTACAACAATTGAGGCACGCATTTTACTTACATACTCGTAAGGTGCTTTAATTTTAATTTCTTTACCGGTAATAGCTTGAATCGTTTTTGCTTCTTGATCAAAGTCTAAATCAACACCTAAGTGCTTAACCAAGTTATTCATCATAAAAACATCGCTCAAGATAGGCACATTGCTTAAAATTACCTCGCCTTCGCTTGGCAACAATGTCGCTGCCAACAACGGAAGAACTGCATTTTTAGCTCCTTCAATTTCAACTTCTCCTTGAAGCTTGGTGTGTCCACCTTTAACAATAATTTTATCCATCTTTAAATTCCCTTCAACATCTCAGGCTCATAGCCTTATTTCCATAATTACAATCCAGTCAACGCAAATTCTTAATTATTGTAATGGAAATAACCATGTCATGAATTTCAAATATTACAAAAATGTTATGAAATTATGACTGTTTTGCCTATTAATTATATCATAAAATAATTTTCGGCTATTCTATCTTGCTTGATTTAAGATAGTTTTGAATTTCATTCTGAAGTGACTTGGGTACAGTGTAGATCATTTCACGCCCTGAAAATGTGGGTTCCCCTCCATCAAGTGACTTTGTGACAAAGCCAAGTTGAGATGCAATAATTGAGCCAGCAGCATAGTCCCAAGGCTGTAAATTACTAAAATAGCCCATTAATTTTCCTTCAAATAAATCAGTATAACTTATTCCAGCAGAACCACTCGTTCGAACGCCTAAGGTTTGAAAACTTAGATCCAATAGACCACCAGTGTTAGTCCGATACATATAGGCATTAACACCGATTAAGCTATAATGCAAATTGAAGTCTTTTTTCTTCAAAAGCCTGTCGTTACAATACGCTGCAGCTTCATCAGACCAATAAAGTCTTTCTTTCATGACATCCAAAATGATTCCAAATTTTCCGACCCCATATTCATAATAGGCCAACATTACCGCAAATTTATCTCGTTGAACAATAAAATTGGTCGTTCCGTCAATTGGATCCAAAATCCAGAGTGACGGAATGGACGCAGAAAATGCCGTTTTAATTTCATCTTCTTCTGCTAAAATCAAATCGTCTGGAAACGCATGTTTTATTTGTCCGACTATATTTTTTTGAACGAGCTGATCATAATTAGTAACTAGGTCATCTGGTCGTGTTTTTTCAGTAATTTTCACAGGCCCATTAATATTTTCGCGCAAAAAGGCGCCAGCAGCTTGAACCCATAATTTAGCTTGTTCAAGTTTATTGGTGACTGACAAATTTTTTTCCACTCGCTCCAACTTCCTTTACTGCTTGATAAATGGAATATCCACTGGCTTCTTCAAAAGAACGGCCAATTTGTTTCTCTTGCATTTTTGAAGGTACGACTTTTTTAAAGGCTTCATAATTTTCCTTAAAGACTGTCACTTCAACCTTTTGTTCGTAATATTTTTCTACTTGGTTTAAAAACGAAAGCACTACTGTCATCTCAGCAGTACTCCACGATAAATCAATTGGATATGAATAATTTTCTTTCATCTTAATTTTCTATTGAGCTAGACATTTCTGCTCGACGATAATCTCTTGGTAAAAAAGATCTAATTTCATCTTCGTTAAAGCCAATTTGCAGGCGCTTCTCATCTGTAATAATCGGGCGACGAAGCAAGTTGGGGTACTCAGATACAAGTTCAATAAGCTCATTTATCGTCAAACTATCAACATCAATCGCCAGTTTTTGAAAAACTTTTGAACGTGTTGAAATAATATCCTCCGTCCCATTTTCTGTTTTTGTCAATATTTTGCGCAAATCATCAGGCGTTAGAGGTTGGGTTAAAATGTTGTGTTCTACATAGGGAACTTTATGTCCTTGCAACCAAGCCCGCGCTTTACGGCAACTTGTGCATGAAGGAGACAAATATAAATCAATCAATTTTTGTTCCTACTCTCATCATATTTTAAATAATCTCACTATAATGGCCGCCTTTTTAATACAAAGGCGAGCCTCAAAAATTGATATTTGGAAACATCAATTTAAATTTATTTATTTTTAAAAAGCAAAAAGCTAACATAAATATTAAACACTTTTTAAATAGAAATAAGCATCTATTTTTGTTTTAACGTGATGATAATATTTAGCCATTTTATTTTATTATAACAAAATATTTTTAGCAAAAAAAGCACAAATTGAAATTTTTGTGAATTTTTTCGATTATTCTTCATTCATTTCTTCATAAATATCCTGTAAATCTTCAAATGTTAAAAGGTCTAGATCATATTCAGGAATCGTTTCCATTTTTTCAACAAGATAATGTAATTTTGTTTCATTTTCTACATCATAGAAAACGAAAGCTCCCTCCGTATTTTCCAATAAGAATTCATTATACTGTCTAAATTGTTGTGGATTTTCATACTTTTGATAAGCAAATTTTATAAAATCTACATTTTTGAAAGCGGATAACTTTGTTTGATTACTTTCATTCCAATTTTGTCCATGAGTTTCAAAATCAAAAATTGTTGAAATTTGGAAAGGATATTCGGCTTGGAGTGCTTTAGCCACTTCCAGAGCCCAGTATTCAAACCCCATTGCACCAGTAAAAACAACCCATTCAAGTCCATTTTCTAAATATGAAGTGAGCCGTTTACGAATGGCTTTTTTTATGACTGTAATTTTTAAGTCTTTTTCGTCAAAAATTCCTAAGTCAAAACTACTGTAACCTGTTACTAAAAGTGCGTTCATTTATCCTCTTTCCATGTTTAAAGTATGCTATAATGAACATTATACTACACTTAGAAAAATCAAGAGTCTAATTTGCAAATTAAGATGCATCCTCTTGAATGTTAGGTATTTCAAATGATTAAGTATCCGAACGGTATAAAAAGACCTGCTGGAATGAAAATTCAAGAGAAAAACCTGCCTGAAAAAAATGGGGCAACGCAAGTAAAGTTGTCCAAAAAGGTGGAAAAAAAGCAAGTAAAATCTAATTTGCCATCTCTTAAGTCATTCACAAAATCAACGGTCGAATTTGGTAAACGCGGTATGAATTTTGAGGCAGAAATTAATGCAACCAATGATTACTATTTAACACATGGAATGGCCGTGGTCCATAAGAAGCCAACACCGATTCAAATCGTGAAAGTCGATTATCCTAAGAGGAGCCGAGCTAAAATAACAGAAGCTTATTTTCGTCAAGCTTCGACAACTGACTACTCCGGCGTTTGGCAAGGCAAATACATTGATTTTGAGGCCAAAGAAACACAACAGAAAACTGTTTTCCCACTCAAAAATTTTCACGATCATCAAATCATACACATGGAAAATGTGATTAAACAAGGTGGAATTGCCTTTGTCTTACTTCATTTCGCAACTCTAAATGCGACCTATTTACTTCCAGCATCAAATCTGATAAAATTTTATTATGAGAAACATGGCTTAAAGTCGATTCCGCTCGATTTTATCAAGAAATATGGGCACGAAATTACAACGGAACAGATTCCAAGGATTCCTTATTTAGATATATTAATTGAACACTATGAGGTACAGAAAAATCAAAACGATAAAAAATAGTCCAAAAAATGAGCCGAGAACAACAAAACGAAAATGGTTGACTGCTATCAAAGTCTTTTTTATTATCATTCTATCAACTATTATTCTTGCTGTTTTTGCAGGTGGAGCAATTTTTGTTTATTATGCCAAAGATGCACCCAAGTTAGATTTAAGTCAGCTTGAATCTGCCCCGTCAAGCCAGTATTTTGATGCATCAGGTAATGTTGTCGCTACAATGGGTGCTGAAAACAGAACACTTGTCGAAACAGATAATATCCCAATTCTTTTGGTTAATGCGGTTACTTCGATTGAGGACCACCGCTTTTTCAGTACGCGCGGTATTGACCCTGTTCGTATCGCTGGTTCTTTTTTACATAACTTAAAAGGAGATTCGCTAAATGGTGGTTCAACTTTGGATATGCAATTAATTAAACTGGGTATGTTTTCGACGAGTAAATCTGATCAGAATTTAAAAGTAAAGGTCCAAGAAGCCTGGCTTGCCTTGCAATTAGATCAGAAATGGACGAAAGAACAAATTTTTACTGCTTATGTCAATAAAGTTAATATGGCGAATGGTTATTACGGAATGGGAACTGCTGCAAAAGCATATTATGGGAAGTCCTTAACAGAACTTTCGATTGCACAAATTGCCTTGTTAGCTGGGATGCCCCAAGCCCCTTCAACATACAACCCTTATACTAACCCTTCTGCAGCGCAATATCGTCGTGATTTAGTCATCAATGCCATGTATAAATATGGAAAAATTACCGATGCTCAGAAAAAGGAAGCTCTAGCCACCCCAATAAAATCGGGCTTGCAAACATTAACACAAAGTGTTTCGATACCCGCCTTCGCGGATAATTTCTTAAAACAAGCTAAGGCTCAAGCGGACAAATTAGCCAAAGTCGATACAGCAACAGCTGGTGTAAAGGTCTATACAACTCTCGACCCAAATGCCCAACAAAATTTATATAATATTGTCAATACTGACCAATATGTGACCTATCCTGATAAGAATTTCCAAGTGGCATCAACTTTAGTTAATGTCCAAACCGGCGCAGTTGTCGCACAAATTGGGATGCGCAATGTCCCTGATAATACAACTTTTGGTTCAAATTATGCGGTACAAACTGACCGCGACTGGGGTTCAGCAATGAAACCTTTAGTTGATTACGGTCCAGCATTTGAGAATGGTATCTACACCTCGACGAGTGATACCGTTGTGGATGGTCCCTCTTCTTATCCAGACGGAACCCCACTAAGTAACTGGGATAATACCTATTTAGGTACATTGACCGTCAAACAAGCACTCGATTATTCACGCAACATCCCTGCGGTGAAAACATTAATCAAGGTTGGGCTGACTGATTCAAATAATTTCTTACAAAAAGTTGGAATTAATTTGTCACCAATGGTTTATGCCAATGCGATTTCAAGTCACACATCCAATGCTTCCGGCGGAGCAAGTTCTGTTTCCATGGCTTCTGCCTATGCTGCATTTGCCAATTCAGGAGTCTACACGAAACCTTTCTATGTGACAAAAGTTGTTTTCCCCGATGGTCATGAACTTGATTATAAACCTGAAAAAACTCAAGCAATGAAGCCTTCAACTGCTTATATAATAACTAATATGCTTAAAGGTGTTGTTCAATTACCAGTTTCAGTTTCGGTAGGGGGAAATGCTGCTCTGCCAGGACTGACCGCTCTTGCGGGTAAGACGGGGACTTCAAATTACACCACTGAACAAAGAAACGAAATTGATAAAAAAATTGGAAATGTAACTGGAATGGTCTCACCTGACGAAAACTTTGTTGGATATACCCCACAATACTCAATGGCAGTTTGGACGGGATATAAAAATATGATGACACCAGTTTATGGTCAAGGCATAATGTGTGCCACTAGCGTCTTTAGAAGCATGATGCAAGTGCTATACCCTAATCCATCTTCAGTAGCTG
The DNA here is from genome assembly GCF_002441655.1 of Lactococcus fujiensis JCM 16395. Classification (GTDB taxonomy): domain Bacteria; phylum Bacillota; class Bacilli; order Lactobacillales; family Streptococcaceae; genus Lactococcus; species Lactococcus fujiensis. The sequence continues at coordinate 47,937 of NZ_JXJU01000004.1, forward strand.
ACTGGACAGCCCCCGATACTGTAACCGACAATGGTTCTTCCGTTTCAGTCAACAACACTGGTTCAACTTCAAATAATACGACAAATGGACAATAGTAAAATGAAAATTGAAAAACTTGTCAATCCAATTGCTCAGGAGAACACTTATCTTCTGAGCAATTCTTCTGCTTGCATGGTGATAGATCCTGGCAGTTCCCCTAAACCCATTGTTGAGCATCTAACCAACCTAGGCGTGCCTCTGGTTGCGATTTTATTGACTCACGCGCATTTTGATCACATGATGGGGCTCAAATTGCTTAAGGATACCTATCCTGACTGCCCAATTTATTTGCACGAGGCCGAGAAAGAATGGCCTCATCGCCCCGATTTGAATGCTTCACGTTTATTAATGCATGATGACATTATTGCACCAGATGCGGATGACTTTTACAAAATACGTTACAATTATGAGATTTCTGGATTTAATTTCAGAATCTTGGAAACACCAGGTCATTCAATTGGTGGGGTGAGTCTTGTCTTTGACCAAGAAAAAATCGTTTTTACTGGAGACGCGTTATTTAAAAATGCAATCGGGCGTTGGGACCTGCCAACTGGAAATTATGAACAACTCATTCACTCAATTCGAACGCAGTTGTTGAGCTTAAATTCAGAATTTGAAATTTCACCTGGACATGGACCGAAGTCTACGATTGAGCTTGAAAAAAATAATAATCCCTTCTTAAAATAAAATAAGGCCTAGGCCTTATTTTTATATTGTTTTGCTATTCCAATAGATAATATCTTACTATTTAATTTATTACGTATTTTGCCTTTTGTTATTTAATAAAAAATATTACTCGAATCATTCCATCCGATCAATTGGCCTTGTAAAACGATAAGCTTTCTGTACATTTAGACTTAAACGAGTCTGCTTAAAAATAAAAAACATAAAGGTATATTTCTTTATGTTTTTTTGTGATCTGTTAAATTAATATCGTTTGTCCCGGTAAAATTGTTTGATTGGTACCAATACCATTTATTTCAGCCAAACGTTCGGCTGTCATACCATTAGCTGATGCAATTGAGTATAGACTTTCACCGGCTACAACAGTGTGAGCATAACGAGAATTAGTTGTTGCCGTAGAACTTGTTGCACTGTATGAACTCCTTGTGCTTGCTGTGGTGTTAGAAGATGAATTTGCAGAAACAATCAATTTTTGTCCAATGTGAATTGTACTATTAATATCCGAAATTCCATTGGCGTTCATTAAGTGACGGATGCTCATCCCATATTGTGCTGCTATTGAAGACAAACTATCACCTGATTTGACTGTATATGAGCCAGTGCCAGAACTTGAACTCAAGTTTGTAGTGGTAGAACTGGCTTGTGAGACTCCTGTGATTTTCAAGACTTGACCAACTTGCAGGCTATTTCCATCAGATAATCCATTGACCGAAATCAATCGAGCAGTCGTCGTGCTATATTGTGCTGCTATTGCAGACAGTGTATCACCAGACTTGACTGTATATGAACTTGCTCCAGATGCTGATGAATTCGAACTGCTTCTAAGTGATGATGATGGAACTCCACCATTGTCATAAGCCGTCAGACCTAACTCAGCAATTAAATAGTTCAACTTTTTAGAATAATTTGGATCAGTTGCATATCGCCCCTGCAACCAAGCAGTCGCCTCACGATAGGAACTCGTATTCTCCCGCCAAGCACCTGCATATAATTTGGATCCACGAAGCAATTGAGCTTGTGCAATACATGCTTCGTAGAGCGAATTATAAGATTGGAAAGGTTGAACAACTGTAGTCATTTGGCCATTAATATATTCTTGAGTGGGCAAGTAAACAGGATTACCCGACGTATATTTTACACCAAAAATATTGTTATAATTATTAGCCAAACCACTTTGACCATGACTACTTTCCAGAATTCCTTGAGCAATCATGACAGACGGATAAAGACCAAACTGATTTGCAATAGGAGTTGCCGCTTGAGCAATCGAGGTAACTGACAAAGCCTGAGCTTTGACACCTGTCAGTGCTGATACTGCTAAAACAGATGCTCCCAACGCAAATTGATATCTTTTCTTCATTAATAATTCTCACTTTCATTCCAAGTCTTTAATGATGACATTATTCTTAATCTTTATTATAATAAAAATGTAAAGCATTTGTAAAGCTATTTCAATTATAAACATAAAATAGAGCCATAAAAAAAGCTAAATCCGATATAAGTTTTTTTTATAGCCAGATTCATTTTTTATTGTAAAATAGAAATATACAAATTACTAATGAGGTCGAAAAATGAGTAAAATCTATGAGAATATCACTGAATTAATTGGTCAAACACCAATTCTTAAACTCCAAAATACGCCTGCTGATGCAGCCGATGTTTATGTGAAGCTTGAAAGCTTTAACCCTGGCGGTTCAGTCAAAGACCGTATCGCTTTGGCTATGATTAAGCAAGCTGAATTAGACGGGAAGTTAAAAGCGGGCGGTACAATTGTTGAACCAACTTCGGGAAATACTGGTATTGGTTTAGCATTCGTGGGTGCAGCTTTAGGCTACAAAGTAGTTATTGTTATGCCTGAGAGCTTCTCTATTGAACGCCGCAAATTAATCCAAGCTTACGGGGCTGATTTAGTATTAACCCCAGCCGCTGGTGGAATGGGCGCTGCTATTGCTAAAGCAAAAGAATTGTCAGAAGAAAAAGGGTATTTCCTTGCGATGCAATTTGAAAACCCAGCTAACCCAGCAATTCATGAACAAACTACTGGTGCAGAGATAATCGATGCCTTCGGCATAACTGCAGACCATATCGGACTAGATGCCTTTGTTGCAGGTGCAGGAACTGGTGGAACAATTACAGGAGTTTCCCACGCCCTCAAAAAAGCTAACGCGAACATCAAAACTTTTGTCGTTGAAGCCGCTGAATCTTCAATTCTATCAGGTAATGCAGCAGGACCACATAAAATTCAAGGGATTTCTGCAGGATTCATTCCACCAATCTTGGATACAAAATCCTACGATGAAGTAATTGCTGTCAAGGGTGACGATGCGATAAAGACTGCCCGTGGAATTGGCGCAAGTGAAGGTTTCCTTGTTGGAATTTCATCTGGTGCAGCTATTTATGCCGCAATTGAAGTTGCTAAAAAATTAGGTGTGGGTCATAAGGTTCTAGCGCTTACTCCTGATAATGGAGAACGTTACTTATCAACTGTTTTATACGATTTTGACTAAACAAACCAAAAGAAAGAGAACAAACTCGTTCTTTTTCTTCTGCAAATTTTTGCAATAATTGTTCAAAATAGTAAAAAATAATTGACAAAAATATAGAGCGTAATACAATTAAAGAGGAAAAAATTATGCTTATTTTTATGGGAGATAAAATGAATAAATTTAAAATTGGTACCCTTGGGGTTATTTCTGTCGCTGCTGTTACTTTACTTGCAGCATGCGGAAATCAAACTTTAGGGACCTCTACGACAAGAAACATTCAATACAGTTTGAATTCAGATTTGCTCACACTTGACTCCAGTTTAGCTTCTGATGTCAATTCGATTGACACGCTGCTTAATGTTGAATCTGGACTTGTCCGCTTTGACAAAAATGCACAAGTTGAATTAGATTTAGCCAAATCAATTGATGTCTCAAAAGACGGACTCACTTACACGGTTGAATTAAAACCTGATCTCAAATGGTCAAATGGCGAAAAGTTGACAGCACAGGATTTTGTTTACGGTTGGCAAAGAACGATTAATCCTAAGACCGGTTCAGAATATGCAATGGCTCTCTCACCACTTGCCAATGCAACAGCTATTATGAATGGTAAAAAACCTGTATCGAGTCTTGGAATCAAAGCCGAAGGAGATTCCAAACTCATTATCACTTTGGCAAATCCCACACCATACTTTGAAAAATTGATGACTGAACAAGCCTTTTACCCATTGAATCAAAAATTTGTTGAAAAGGAAGGGAAATCTTATGGAACAACTTCTGATAAGACCCTTTACAATGGTGCCTTCATGTTTGCTAAAGGAAGTAAAGGATGGACAGGCTCGAACAAAACATTCTCACTCGTCAAAAATCCAAACTATTATGATGCCAAATCTGTAAAAGCTTCTGGCATTACTTATCAAGTTATTAGTGACATGTCGACTGCAGCCCAATTGTACAAGCAAGGCAAACTGGACATCGCTGTCCTCGATACCCCAGAGTTAATTGCTGCTAATAAATCCACGAAAGGATTTAATGTCCTTCAATCTCCACGTACAGATACCATTGAATACAATCAATCCGGTTCCGTACCTGCACTTAATAATGTCAAGATTCGTGAAGCATTCAATCTTGCGACAAACCGGCAAGGGCTACTTGATACTGCTGCCCCTTCATACACTGTTTTGAAAACAGCCACTCCAAAAGGACTGGACAAAGCGCCAAATGGACAAGATTTTGCAACCTATGCAGCACAACCTTATAGCTATGATCCTGAAAAAGCTGCAAAACTTTTCAAAGAAGGCTTGAAAGAACTAGGAAAAACATCACTGACTTTGACACTTGAAGGGGATAGCGATGATGCTTTCCACAAGTCTGCTGTGGATTACCTCAAACAGAATTTCGAAAAAGTATTACCAGGTTTGACCATTAACGAAAACCTTGTCCCTAAAGCACAACGCTTAAAGGATGCAACAAACAACAACTTCCAGATTATTCTCTCAAGTTGGGGAGCGGACTACAATGAGCCCTCTAATTATTTGATTAATTTTATCACTGGCAGTACGATGAATGATGGTAAAGTAAGCAATGCAGCTTATGATAAGGCGTTTAAAGCGGCGACAACTGTACCTGATGTCAATGATCCTGAAAAACGATATGCAGACTACAAGGATGCTGAACAAGCCCTCTACGAGCAATCGAATATTAACCCTATTGATACACAAGCTAAGTCAATTCTAATGAATCCAAACTTAAAAGGTGTTTCAAAAGTCAACTCAGCGATGATTTACGACTTAACACATGCTTATCTTGTTAATTAAAAGATAATAAATAAAAAAAGCACATTTCAGTGCTTTTTTTATTTAGCTTACTTCTCGCTGGATTGTTCCCGATCTGAACAATTCGGCCCAAGTCATATTTCCTAAGACTGACTTGTTAATCACCTGATCTAATTTGCTAATATTTACGCCATTGGTGCTAGTGGAATCGTGTAAAATATAACCATCTCCAAGATAAATCGCAACATGTTGCTCATATTCAGGAGCATTTGCTGCTGTAACCAGTAAATCGCCACGCGTTTTATTGGACCACGAAATGCTCGTTCCAGTTTGTGCCAATAAGTAAGTCGTAGCAACAGATTGCTGAACGATGGATTGGCCACCTAATCGATACATTTGTGCAACAAAACTTGAACAGTCATATTCATTCTTTGCAATCGAATTACTCGTTCGACCTCCTCCATACACGTAAGGGCTGATTCCAACTAATTTGAGCCCTGAAGCAATTGTTTTTTCAATGACTACATTATTTGTTCTCAACGATGAAGCGACAGAAGCATATTCTGTAATCGTAGGATTTGTTGTCGTAATGCCCAAAGCCTTCACTGATGGACTTACATTTGTAGCCGCTGAATTTTGCAGATTAATCCAATATCCCCCTAAAACCAAGAGTAAACCGATAATGAGCACACTCATCAGGCCTTTGGGGAAGATTTGCTTTCGATTATTTTTTATAAGAGAGGGAGCTCGTTTTTTATCTATCCGTTTTTTCATGCTCCCTTTGTAATCAATAGAGATTAATACGAACTTAACGAGCGATCTTGTCAAATTCTGAATATAGGATTTTAAAGACGGTCAAGAATTGTTCAACTTCTGACATATTGTTCGTGTGATCAAGACTAATTCTGACTGCACTCGTTGCATACTTATTCGGCACATTCATCGCAACTAAAGTTCCTGCTGTCGCGTTCTTTTTGGATGAACAAGCCGAAGTCGTTGAGATATAGATTTCATGATTTTCGAATCCATGCACAACTACTTCTCCTCTTACACCACGAATGCCAAAAGTCAAAATATTGGGCGCAAAGTGTTCCATTTCACTAAATAGAATGACTTTATCGTATGCTTTGAGCGCATTATAAATGACGGCTTTCATTTTGCCAACTTTTTTGCGCTTTAAGGAATCATCCGTCAAAGTTAGGCGCATGGCCTTCGCCGTTGCCGCAATTGCTGGTAAATTTTCTGTTGTCGACCGCTTATTATTTTCTTGACCTCCCCCATGGAGTAGCGGCGTCAATCGTTTTCCTGCCTTAATCACTAAAATACCAACCCCACGTGGTCCATGGAATTTATGAGCAGATAAAGTAACAAAATCAACTCGAGGCAACATGAAGTCTTCAACAGCTATTTTTCCTAATCCTTGAACTGCGTCAACATGGAAACTAATGGTCGGTTTATCTTCAAGAAAATCAGCAATTTCTTTGAGGGGCTGTATTGCGCCAACTTCATTATTGACTGCCATACAAGAGACCAAAATGGTTTCATCTCTAACAAGTGCTTTAAGTTCTTTGACTTTTACAAATCCTTTTGCATCAACTGGAGCATAATCAACGTCAAAGCCCTGTGTCCTTAGCCATTCAGCTGCATTTTTGATTGCAGGATGCTCAACACTTGAGACAATAATGTGATTGCCAAAGGGCTTCTTTTCAAAGGCTACACCTTTGAGCACCCAATTGTCCCCCTCAGTTCCACCACTTGTAAAATAAATTTCATGAGGTTGAACCCCTAATAATTCTGAGATTTGACGACGCGATGCATCTAAGAGTCGTGTTGCGACAGTCCCTAACTGATGGAGACTAGAAGGATTTCCCATTATTTTGGTTGCCACATCGGTATAAGTTTTCATTGCCTCAGGCGCCATACTTGTAGTTGCACTGTTATCAAAGTAAATCATTTTTTCATTTTGTCCTTATTCTTTTCCGCTCTTCATCACTTATCCAACTGAAAGAAAAAATACTCGCCAAATGGACGAGGATGTTGAGCAAATGTTACTTTATTATAACACAAATTAAGCTGAAACTTTTCAAGAGAAAGTCAAAAAAAGAACCCGCTCACACAGGCTCTTTTGATTAGGAGTATTTATGAAAAAATTTATTTTTGGAATAAATGAATTATATCAAGCGTGACTTAAAACGAGCTAAAATAAAGCTTATCTCAAAATAAAATTTTGTATGCTTAGGGTCAAAAAAAGCATTAGATGTGCTTTTTTTGACTCATTTATAAGCTTAGTCTCCGGTGACTGGCCCTTTACTTAATGTCCAAAGGACTGAACCGTTATAGGTATCAGCACGTTGAGTTGCGGCTGTTTGTGGCAGACTAAGAGCAAATCCTTGTGTTTCAGCCCCTGTCCCACTATTTAATGCAGTCGTTGACCAACTTGGAGCCGTTGACCAGTTTTTCGACAAATCAAATAGGTTAGCCTGTTGGGCAACTGACGCTAATGTTGCACTATCGAGACCATATGGAACTTGCATCGTTGTCGTTGCTGAACTTGTCTCCATCGTCGAATCCCAACCAGGATAGGTTGTATAACCTCCTGAAGGATACAGGATAGGGTCATAATAGGCCGCATTGACCGCATTATTCGATGTAATTACCGATCCATTGTAAGTCAGATAAGGCGTTAAATCATAATTGGTCTTTACGCCAAGCAGTGGCGTAATTATTGTAACATCCAATAACCAACCCTTTTGAGAAGCTGCTGGAATTGAATCATCAATAAATAATTCTTGGTCAGGAGAACCTAAGGTAGACCATGCATGTGTCGTATCGATCGTATGTGTACCAAAAGTTATTTCATTCGGCGTTCCCCAAGACAAATCACCAGTAGATACTGTAATCGAAGCCCCATTTGTCGTCCCCGTCGTCAACGTTTGTCCAGTTGGTGTAATAGCCGTATAATCCACAGTAACCATATCATTCGTAGCACTAGCTGCAGTACCGTCAGTTGCTGTGCCATTTAACGAATCAACAACAGCAGTATCGTTAGCCAAATTCACGGCTGATTGACCAGTTGCTGTAAATTGTCCTCCAGAAACATATGTTCCAGTTCCTGTCGTGGTTGAGGTGCCAGTGTATTGAATGCCAGTTGTTTGCTGAGCCGTTGGAATAGTCACTCCATTGCCTGTGTCAGTTGACAGACCCGTTTTAATCGTTGCTGCCGTAGTGGCATTAAAATCACTCAATGGTGTAACCGTGACTGTATAAGTATTTTGCAAAGGCGTCAGAAGCACAGCTCCGGTCCCCCCAATACTTGGATCTTGAATGCCCGTATCGTCTTTGATGATAGACGCTACAGTATCATCCATTGTTGAAGATTGAGCCCAAGCCATTGCCCCCGACCCATCTGATGCAATGTCAGAGGTTGAGTCAGGTACAATCGTAACAGTCGACTCTCCGACAGCTCCAGACGTTGTATCAGTCCAAGTTAAATTAATGGTTCTGTAAATTTGACCCGTCGACAGTCCTTTGTTAATATCAGTAACCGCTGTTAAAACGCTATTTAATTGGTCACTCGGTGTGACTGTTGTGCTTGACGAAGCTAAGCCTGTTCCTGTAATTGCTGACATACTGTATAAATTGGCACTGCCATTAACTGAATCACTTGAATTAAGCGTTAAGGCTTTAGCCTCACTGTTTGTCAAGATAAATGAATGGGCGGAAATTGTTGACACATCATTCGTCTTCGCAGTATAGACCACATATCGACTATACACGTTACCGTTTGCTTCGGATGTGTTGTATGATCCATTCGATGAATTCCCTGGGAAATACAAGTGGTTATAGCCATAACTTGTCGTTGTTGGGCTACTCGAATTTGCATAAGCAATAAATGGATCAAACAAAGTTCGAGCACCATTTTGTCCCGTACCAGTCCAAGACCATGAATAAGGGGCGTTACCATCAGTCCCATCGGCCGCAATATAATAATTCGGCGTGCCAGCCGTGACAAGCGTTGTGGCAGATCCAGATGGGCTCGTGATTGGACTTGGCCAATCTGTCACTGATGGGTTTGTTGTCGGAGGTAATATTGGCGTTGTTGTGGTATTGTCATAAGTCGAATATCCAGATGCATTTGCTGAAATAAATTCATCTTCATCAGAACCCGTATGGTAATCATAAATACCAGGAGAAACCCCCGTTTCACCATTCACAGGAGCAGTTACTGAAACATCTTGAACATAACTCCCACTTGATGCTTCAAACATGAAGGGGTCATTGCTCGTTTGTTGTGTTTCTGTTGCACCGCCCGTAAACAAGGTTCCCCAGTCGTTGCGCTAGGAAAACTGTAAAAGCTTCCAGATGAAGTTGGCGCGTAAGTGCTGCTTGGATACATCAACACAATCTTAGTTGCACCCGTGTTCCATTGGGACCCCGTCAACACATTTCCGTTTGAATCATAAGCAGTAACAAGGACTTTCTTTCCTACATTATCGCCCGTGCCCATGGGTGTGGTAGCATCAGTCGTAAAGTCACTACTAAAGCCTGAATTAAAGGCCCAAGAACCACCACCCGCTTTCGCATTATTCGTATCGAATTCCCGAATTTGACCAGCGCCAAGGAAAATCTCATCTGTCGCTGTATAGGCTGTATCTGTCTTATCAGTATCGCCTAGTAGACCGTAACCATACATTGAGTTAGGGTCATCCCCCAGAAAGTTGACTTCATTAATGTTGGCAATGCCATCCGATGTCCCTGCTTTTTGATCAAAAGTAATGAAAGGCATCGAACTTGAAGAGGTTCCCCAATAGGTTCCATTCTCTGTCTTTGACAGTCCACTAACAGGTGATGTATTAATATTAACTGGTGATGTTGAAGTACCAACAGCGATATTGTTTCCTCTCCATGTCATCTTTGAACCTGTCGTTACCATGGAAATGGAGTGCATATTTATAATTCGGTCTGTTGTCAGATAAGGTGTTGAAAATTCAGAGTCGCCATCCAAAGTGACATTTCCTAGATAAACCTGAGTGGTTAAAGGACTAAATGTCGTTGTTGTCGATTGATTGGCCCAGGAATTTCCCCAGAATGCTCCCGTAAAGATTCCTGATTTGCTATCAAATTCGCAACTTGCAAATTGGTAAGCAGATTCCCCTGTTGCATATGTCCCACTGCTTCCACTCGCTCCCGTCGCGCTATTGCTGAAAGTTCCTGTCATTTGTTGTGCAGAAGCCCCATTCAATACTGTCCCCTGCGTATCAAGACCGACCATTGATTCATAGTTTGGATCATAATAAGTCATTGAAGGATTGTTTATTCCTTGTGTCCAACCACTTACACCATAAACAGTACCAACGGGTTGACTCGTTGTAGCATCAGTTGATGTCCGTTCAGTCCACGAGGGTTGAGCAGCGGTCCAAACAACACCACTTGGCGATTCCGTTGCCCCACTTTGTGTGGCGGTCGAAATCGGTTGACCTGGATTCGTTATCCCAGTCCCATTTGTCGTTGCAGCAACCACACTCGAATTTGCCGTCCAGCCTGTTACCGTGCCATATGTACTACTTGCAGTAAAGTCTGGATTATAGTTCAGGGTCAAAATACCGTTATTTTTTACATCAAGTGATGTAAAATTTTCTAATCGGTCAGCAAGATAAATGTGATTTAATCCTGTTTTATTTGCTGAGTTACCTAATGTTACCAAAGCCGTGTTAGAACCTGATGATACCGAACCTGTCGAACTGTTCCAATTTACATTACTTGAAGTAAAGCTCTCAACAGTGGTTGAACTAAATGAAGGATTGATAACACCTGTTGCATTACTTGCATTTCCCGTTGGATAGACACTACCATTGCGCATGGGCATATCAAATAAAGTATTGCTTGATGTTTCTGGTGCAGCATAGCCCTGACCACCTGAAATCTTCATAATTTGCCCAGCATTGAGCACGTTAATATTAACATTATAATTCAGGCCACTAGTCGAAATCCCATTATAATAGGTCAGGAAATGCGTATTGTGGGCAATTGGATAGTCTGAAGCGTAGATATTTCCGAAACTGTCCTTTGGCGCATCAACAGTCATATTGACCCCACTGATGTCAGTGTCAACATTTGGGTTCCCATCCGTCTGATAACCTCCGAAGTTAGCTGAACCATCTGCACGATAGGCAGACATTGAGTCACCTGAAAGCTGTGCCCCATTCAAAACGGACTGCGAAGGATTACCATAAATAAAGAGATTAATACTTGATGTTAAACCAGACCCCATCCAGGGCTCAGTGTCCTGCAAACTTCCATTTGCATTTGTAATTTGTTCGGCTGGAGCACCACCGCCTGTAAATGGCACACCTGGAGAGAACTTCAGGAGAGTACTCGAACTTACGCCGACCATAGGACTAGCACTGCTTGAGGATGTTGCGTTTTCAGCATCAACCGCTATATTTGAACTTCCAGTTTCTTGTCCATTGACTGGGCCACCACAAATTGTCTTGTGTGACAGGTCACTTCCATTTGGTGCTCCTGAATAATCACCACCTGTGATTCGAACTTGGGTTGATCCAATTAATTGCATAGGTGAATAATAAAGTGAATTACTCGAGGACCAGGCGGTACCAGTATTTGTTACATAAGCAATATTCCAGTTTTTGCCACTGCCTCCGCTTGTCCAGTAACCTGACGATATCAGAGTACCGACAAGTGATCCGTTAATGATTCCACCATCCATTTCGGTATTGGCATTCCCCTTGTGGAATGCCACATCGTAGTCTCCACCCGTGGCAACCGTATCGATTTGTCCACCTGTTATCTTCAATTCGGAATCCCCAAAAGTGATTCCTGCACTCCGACCACCACCGAAGGCTTGCCCAATCATTCCTCCATTGATATAAGTACCAGAGGCATAATTAGCTTGCGTGGCGCCACTTGATCCATTTTGATAACCAGAGAAAGCACCACCATAGACTTGAGTGGCAACAAGACCAAAGCCTGCCGCTGGCGTCGATCCAGAAATTAATGTAGACGAACCATTTTGATAATAATTGACGAAGTTTCCAAGTCCTGTTGTTCCACCTGCCGCTTCAAAAACGCCAGTGTTACTTGCGCCACTTGCTGTAACCTCAAAACCTGAACCATTTGCATAGGTATTGTTACTCTCTGAATAAAGACTGTTCAAGTTAGCTGGCAGATTGCCGAATGCCGTCCCAGCTGTACCTGAGGCACTATTTAGGAGTCCTGCACCCCATGTTGAGGTAACTAATCCAGTTGTCCCAATAGAGAGATAGGTTTGTCCATTTTGGTAACCAAAGTAAGAACCGCCACGGACGACACCTGCCCATATATTATCTGTACTATCCGACTTATCTATTGACACTCCTGTACTTGCAAAATTTTGTGTATTGCTGTCACATGAAGAACCTATCCTGCATGTGCTTGATTTGAAGGAACTTGAGGATTGATTTCCAAATCTACATTTTCGGCATGTGCTATGCCCGCACCTCCTCCTATCAAAGCTAAAGTCAGTACAGAGAGGACAATTTTGATTGCATATTTGGGCATCATACACTCCTTCTAAACCACAAATTGTATTCAATTGATTACTCAACTTAAAGCAGTTATAACATTTTTAGATGACAATGTCAATCACAAAATATCAAACACATTATTTTATTACGCTACGTTACGTTACGTTAGTTCTATTTTTTTGTATTTTGAAACCCTTGTAAGTTTGGTCATTCTTTGGCTCCTCCATTTGTCTCCATAAATGAACTGTGATATAATAACTACAGAATGCATTCATTCTCCTGACGAGAACCACCGTACCAGGTAAGCACGACGGCGAAATTTAAGGAGAATATCTATGTTTATCCAAATCACAGGCTCTGCCCTCATCTTATTTGCTTTTGTCCTAAGTCAATTAGGATTACTAAAAGCGACCTCTGTGACCTATCTCATTTTAAATGTGATTGGTTCTAGCTTTTTAGCATTTGATGCCTTTCACCTCCAACAATGGGGCTTTGTAGCACTCGAAGGGGTCTGGGCAATTGTTTCACTTATCGGTTTGATTCGCCTTTATTTTGAAAACATGAAAACTAAATCATCCTAATCTAAGGAAAATAAAAAAGACTTTCACAAGTCTTTTTTTGTTACAAAAAGTCAGTTTTTACGTATTAAATTTTGAGAGGAAAATCATATGCTTTGCACACTTGATATTCAATCCTGCTGAAGTTACATTCATTTCCAATTAATATTGAATATTTTGATTTCCTAATTAACTTTTGACCAGGATTGTTTAATCTTATTCGGTTGATATTCTAAACTAAAGATTTTAAGTAATTGAGACTTGCCTTCTAACCTATAAAAATTTATGTTAAATATACATAATATTTATTTTCAGCTTTTTTCTTTTTTGTTCTTAAAAAAAAAACAAAAAAGAAAAACACTGTGCAATTGCACAGTGCCAGTATTTCTTAACTTAAATTATTTAACTGCGTCTTTCAATGCTTTACCAGCTTTGAATGCAGGAACAACAGTTGCATCGATTTTGATTGCTGCGCCAGTTTGAGGGTTGCGTCCTTCACGAGCTGCACGAGCGCGAGTTTCGAAAGTACCAAAACCAATAAGTTGTACTTTTTCACCTTTTGAAAGGAATTCTGTAACTGCTTCACCAAAAGCGTTAACTGCTTTTTCTGAATCTTTTTTAGTCAAACCAGTTTTTGCTGCAACTTCAGCGATAAGATCTTGTTTGTTAGCCATTTTAAAAATGTCCTCCATTAATTTTTTACCTTTTACTTAGGCACTGTTTATTCTACCAAATATCGCCCGTCTTTGCAAGCTAAATCGGCTTTTTAAGGCTGTTTTTCAGTGTTTTTCAGTATTTTTTTCGTATTTAAGTTGTTTTTTGATGTTTCATCATTTTTTCATCAAGTCGAAAGTAAAATTTCCATTTGTTAAATCGATTTGATTGGTCTTGAGGTACAAATTGTCTGCCAGGATCAATTTATTTAAGTGGATGATGACTTGACTCGTTGAAGACTTTACTTCAACAAAATCAGGTAATTGATAAGATTTCAACATTTGTAAAATTGCGGAAGTGGGTAAACTTAAAGTTCCTGCTGATATACTCGTCACCGTCAAGGAAATTGCTCCATCAGATAAAGCCAGTGGTTCAAAATAGAGATACAAAGGTACTTTTGTTCCTAAAATTTTATAGTCAATATTCACAACAGCTTGTTGTTCAGAAATATAAAATTTGTAACTCATTCCATCTTTTTGATATTTTTTTAAGTAAGAATTCACTAATTCATTTACTTGTGAAGTCGTTGTATTAATTGTTGCAACTTTTTGATTTGTACTTGCACTTGTTGAACTGGTCTGATTCAAGGTGGCAGAGTCACGTGTCCCAGTAATTCGGATCCCGACAAATGCAACAAGAGCTAAGTTGAAAGCCAACAAGAGTAGAAATAAGATTTTCCAGATTTTGAATGAAGATGTCGCTTTTGTATCTTCTTTTTCAATATTGGGCTTTTCTAGATTTTTGCCTCTATTTTTCCTAGAAATTGAAATTTTTTTGTCCATTTTCTTCCTTTATAATTCGCTTATAATTTGCTCGAAATTAGTGGTTTATTTTTTCATAACTTTTAAAAACAGCATCAGCCATAATTTGATAACCCGTGTTGTTAGGGTGGAAATGGTCACCTGTGTAAAGTAGATTGTTGGAAACGTCTGTCGTTTCATCAGTGCTACTGGTGGATTCCTCAACGGCTTGTCCGCTCGTCCCCTTATATAACAAATCATTGATTGGAACAAAATAAGCATCTGCTTGTGAATTAACCACTTCTTCAGTTGCCTGATTCCAATTATTGATTACGTCTTGCATGACGGTAATATCTGGAAAATTAAGGTAAAAAGGGTTATAAATTCCTAAAACATAAATCTGAGCTTTTGAATTCGAATGGCGGATCTGAGCGAAAATTTTCTTTAGGCGACTTTGATATTCTTGAGCTGGCTTAACAAAGTCATTTTCGTTCATGTTTGAGATATTCGCTATATTTTCTCGGAGGACTTTCATGACGTCATTTCCACCGACCGTAATCGTAATGACATCTGCTGATTTCAAGCCAGCCTCGATGTCAGCTTTGCTCGTCATTCGTGAATAAATCTGAGCACTTGTATCCCCGGCTTTACCAAAATTTTGTATCTTCACTGTCGCATTTGATTTATTCTCTATTTTTTTGGCAAAAAGAGGTACAAATCCGCCCTGATTTGTCGCATCTCCAATTCCTTCAGTTAATGAATCTCCAAGTGCAGCATAGTGAATGGTTCTTGAAGTTATTTTATTCTGCCGACTACTAGCAAATTCATCGCCCGCCTTAGGGATTGCAAGCCATAAAATTGAGAAGATAAGCAAAATTGCTAGCAATAAGCCAGCAAGTGTATTGAATATTTTTTTCATCTTATTCGTAACTAATCATAATAGCCCAAGCTCCTGGACCTGTGTGTGTGGCAATCGTTGAATTTGTATCGAGAACTGAAATTGGTTTTTCAACATATTTTTGTAATGTTTCTTTCGCATGAGTTGAAAATTCCAAACTTTCAACATGAGAGATTCCGATTTCTTTGATCTTCCGACCAGATTCGCTCATGATTTTAGCCAAATCATCAAGCCAACGGTAGAATGTTTTCGATCCACGTCCACGAACAAGTGTCCCCAATTCGTGATCGCGTAATGTTCCGATAACTCGAATGTTTAACAAGGTACCAAAGAGTCCCGTCATCCGACTCACCCGGCCACCTTTAACCATATTTTCAAGCGTTGAAAAGCCAATGTATAATTCAGTATTTTCACGTGTTTTTTTAATGGACTCTAAAATTTCTTCTTTACTATGCCCTTCCTTTGCCATTGCAGCTGCCTGAACAACTTGGAATTTGAGCGCCTGATCCGTAAAATCAGAATCAATTACTGTAATATCTTTCCCTGATAACAAACTCCCTTGTCGGGCAGCCTCAACTGTTCCAGATAAAATATCTGTCAGATGGATTGAAATAACTTGATCACCATCTGCGGCTAGTTCATCATAAACTTCAGCGAACACGCCTACTGGTGGTTGGCTTGTTTTGGGTAAATTTTTAGCATTTTCCATTTTCTCCATAAATTCATCCAATTTAAAATCGGAATCCGAATAGAGAACACCGTCAATCATGACTGATAACGGTACGATTGTGATATTTAATGCTTTAACAATCTCTGGTTCGATAGTAATAGACGAATCTGTCACAATTTTTATTGCCATAATGTCTCCAAATCAAGTTCTCGTACCATAACTTGTGCTTGATGAATGTAATACATCGGTACGCGCAGATTCATTCTGCTTTAAAACTCATTTTCTTTTCTTTACAATTTGTGATATTATATATTATATCAAATTTTCAGGTGGAACGACTAAAAAAGATTGAAATCGATTAAAAAATGGCTTCATATTAAACTTTTGTTGATTAATATGGAAATTTATTAACGATTATTTTTTTTGTTTTAATACTGAAAATTTTGGTTTATTAATAGATATATTATTTTCTCAAATCGGGGAATAATAAAAACATTGCTTTCAATGTTTTGTTTTATAGTGAGGATATTATGGAAAAAACAGAATCTCGTCGTTATTTGATTCTTAATGAAATTTTCAATTCAATTACACATGGTGTTGGTTTGGGACTTTCTATTGCCGGACTTGTCTTATTGTTAGTCAAAGCAAGTTCAAGTGGGTCAGCGATGCAAGTTGTCGCAGCAAGTATTTATGGCTCGGCGTTAATTTTATTGTTTTTATTTTCTACATTAGCACATAGTTTACATTTTACAAAAGCTGTAAAAGTTTTCCGTGTTTTTGATCATTCAGGCATTTATTTTCTGATTGCTGGGACTTACACCCCCTATTGCCTCGTCGCAGTTAAAGGCTGGCTTGGTTGGACAATTTTTGGAGTGATTTGGGCTTGTGCCATTGTTGGAATTACTTTGACTGCCATTTATTTACCAAAATGGAATTCCGTCCCCAAGTCTTCAACCATCCTTTATGTTGTAATGGGTTGGATGATTTTGCTTGCCATTTACCCTTTATGGAATACGATTACGCCACTCCAATTTTGGCTTCTTGTTGGTGGAGGAGTCGTTTATTCTTTAGGTGCACTCTTCTATCATTTCAAGTTTCCCTATGCTCATGTGGTGTGGCACATCTTCGTCCTCTTAGCTGCTATATTAATGTGGTTTTCCGTTTACGGATTTATGGGTTAGAAACAAAAAAACTGAATATTGGTTCAGCTTTTTTTATTTAAAAATAATATTTTCTGCATAACCAGTGAGCCTATGGATAAGCACTTCACTTTCTTCAACATAAAGTTTTGTTTGGACCGTTTCTTTACGATCTGAAAAATGGAGAATCACGCGATGGGCCCCTGGAAATTCTCTTAGTATTGAATTTAATCTTGCATTTTTACTTGAATCTTTCAAATTGAGCCAGAGCTGACGTGAACTTGGTTCGGCAGATGCAACTTTTTCAGCGATGAGTTGTAAATTGTCATTGCGTTCCGAAATTTTTCCTGTGATAAAATAAAATTTACCTTTCTCAAGGATTTGAGAAAATTGTCGATAATATTCCGGGAAAAGCGTCACATCAAATTGATTTTGACTATCTGTCACAGTCAAGAAAGCCATGGATTGTCCATTTTTTGCGCGGTGTGTCCGAATAAATTGGACTTCTACTAAAATAGTAGCATGGTCTTTTTTCTTAAGGTCCTGCAAAGGTTTAAACTGTCCTTCATATAATTGTCCCAGTGTTTGCAGCGGATGTGGAGTTATTCCAACACCTAATTGTTCTTTTTCAAGCTCATATTTTTCAGCCTGACTTAGATCTTCTGCTTCTTGATAGGAAAATTTTAGCGGCGAATCCTTAAATAAATCGAGTTGAATATTTTGGATATAATCAATTAAATTTGAAATGTTTTGCAATAATTTTCCACGGTTAGGCTCCATCTGATCAAATGTTCCAATTTGAATTAAGGTGTTAATATATTCAACTTTTTGAAATTTCTCTGGACATTTTCTAATAAAGTCTTCCAAATTAACAAAAGGACGATTTTCAACAATCCAAAAGGCAAAATCACGTGAAATACTTTGGATATGGGATAGACCGAGATTAATTTTCCCTTGGTTGACTCGGTCATGATAAGGCATTTGATTGATATTAGGAGCTTGAATTTTAAAATTGTTATCCAATGCATCCGCAAGAATAATTTCTCTTTTACGATCCTGCAACTGAACTTCGAAAAAAGCATCTGGATAATGTGCCTTGAAGTAAGCAATTTGAAAAGCTAAGGCCGCATATGCATAAGCGTGAGAACGATTAAAACCGTAATTTGCAAAGCGCTCAATTAATTCATAAATTTTTAGGGCTTGTTCACTCGTATGCCCATTTTGAATGGCTCCCTCGAGGAATTCCTGTTTCAGCTTGTCAAACTCATTCCCTTTTTTCTTGGAAATGGCTCGACGAAGTAAATCAGCTTTTCCTAACGAGAAACCAGCAAATTTTTGAGCCACTTGCATAATTTGTTCTTGATAAATCATTATCCCGTAGGTTGGCGAGAGAATGTCTGTGAGTGAGTCATCAACAGGTTCAACAGCTTCTTTTCCATGCCGTCGTGCAACGAACTGAGGAATAAATTGGCTTGGACCGGGACGAAAAATGGAAGTTGCATCAACAATGTCATCAAATTTTGTTGGAGCGAGGCTTCTAAGGAACCGTCGCATTTGTGGATTTTCAAATTGAAAAATTCCCATGGTATTTCCTGAACGGAATAGCGCAAGTGTCGCTTCATCTTCCAAATCAATATCGATTGGATCAATGTCAATTTTTTCATGTTCTAGAACCGTTTGCCTTATCTGAGAAATCAAAGTCAAGTTACGGAGACCTAAGAAATCAATTTTCAACAACCCAAGAGCCTCAACGTCTTGCGCCTCATATTGAGTCAGAGCTAAATCATCTGAAGGTTTTAGAGCAACGTAATTGACGAGCGAGGCTTCACTCAAAACGACACCAGAGGCATGCGTTGAGGTCTGTCGTGGCATTCCTTCAATACGTCGGGCTACATCGTAAATGCGGTGAAGTTTATCATTTTTCAGCAATTCTGCTTTAAATCTAGGATTTCCTTCATATTCTTCAGCTAACGTATTATAACGTCTAGATAGCATCTTGGTCACTTGACCAATTTCAATTTCAGACATCCCAAATGCTTTTCCTGCATCACGTAGGGCCTGTCTTTTACCAAAAGTAGAAAATGTCACAATTTGAGCAACATGGTCACTGCCATAACGTCGCTTCATATATGCCAATAATTCAGCCCTTCGATCATCCGGCATATCGATATCAATATCTGGCATGGCAACACGTTCTGGATTGAGAAATCGTTCAAAAAAAAGATGGTTCTTGACGGGATCAACATGGGTAATTTGTAATGCGAATGCGACAAGTGATCCTGCGGCAGATCCGCGCCCCATGCCACAATAAATTTGATTTTTCCGAGCAAAACGAAGTAAATCACCAACTATCAAGAAATAGTCGTCAAAACCCATTTGATGAATGACAGATAATTCATGTTTGAGCCGCGATTGATAGTCTGGACTGACGAGTTGAAGGTCTATCAGCCCTTTTTCTGCTCGTTCACGAAGCATTTCGGAAGCATTACGACTTTTATCAAATCGAGGTAAGCCTAAGTTTTCCTCGAGGTCGTAGCTGATTTTTTCTGTCAGGGCTGACAGATTTTTAAGTGCTCCTGGAAAATTTTTCTGGTAATAGGCCTCATATGCTTCAGGCCTTTGCATTAATTCCACTGTTGGAAGAGCCAAGCTATGATCAAAACTTCCCCCATCACGTACGGTATGGAGGACCTCAAGGGTCGAATTATCAGTGGGAGTTAAATATCGAACCGCAGGAAACGGAAGCATGGGGATGCCAAAGTGCACTCCTGGTTGCGTTTTTTGATTTATCCCTACATAGAGGTCAACCTGGGACTTTAATTGGACCAATGCTGACAAGTCACCATAAGCTTCAGGAATCACTACAGCGAGGTCTTCTAAATGCGATTGAATGTCAGCAAATTGAATTTGTCCTTGATTATGCAAGGTTGAAATTCGTAGTAAATTTTTGTAGCCTTTTGTACTTTTGGCAATAAAAGAAAGTGTCATCGGAAAACCGAAAATTTCAAATGCTAACTCGATTGACACTACAGCTTGTAAATTGTATGCTTTTGCTTTTGTAATAAATCGGTATGCAGCGTGAAGATTCCCATTGTCACAGATTCCGACCGTTTGATAACCATAACGTTGGGCCAAATTTAGGTAATCATCGACTCGAACCACACTGTCTAAAAAGCTGTATTCTGTTTTCGTGTTGAGGAGTGCGAACATTTCGCTCCTTTCTGAATAAAATATTTTTCAAGTGAAAATTTGAATTTTGTGCTTAATTATATTATACTTGATTTTGTAGAAAAAATAATAGAAAGAAGCGTAAATATGAAACTTATTGTTGCTCTTTTTTGGTCAGCCGTCATTGGTGAGGTCGTTGGCTATATCATGACAGCACTTGCTGGCGTTGCTGACAACGCGATCTGGACGCTTGTTGTTTCAATTATATTTGGCTTGTTTGTTTATGTTGCTAGCAATATTGTTGTGACTAATCCAAAAGAAGAAAAATAATTTTACTTGTCAGATTACTGGCAAGTTTTTTGATTTTTTAATTTCAATTATTACTTTTTTATTATTTTTAAACTTTTAAAACTTGCAAATTGATGAAAACAGGTTATAATAATAAAGGACTGTCCTGAGCAATCAGGCAATTAGAATTATATGAAAGGAGAGTGCCTCAGTCTTGAATAGCGACAACCCTATACCCCCGAACGCAGATTATTTAACAACACAAAAAAGCTCATTCGAGCAAGACTGTCTTTTGCACACTCCTGCTCGTATATCTGCACTTGAAATGTAAACAGTTGAATTAAACTGCTTGTTTTGTTGAGCACCGTTTCATTTCTAAAGCAATTCAATCTGAGGCCACATAAAATATGGCTCCACTTGCATCAAATAAAGTTATCTGTTTAGTTAACGGACGAATTCACCGCGTTTCTGGTGGTGATTATTTAGAGAATCTCGACCCGAGTTTGCAAACCGTTATCAAACGTGACTATCCCAATGCAACTAATCAAAGTTTTATTTGTAATGAACACCAAGTTAAATTCCGTTTGGAAGTTCTTGATACACTTTTTCACCTTGATCTTCAGAAAAATTTTACGGTTAATGATCGTCTTAATGAAGAACTTGAAAAAGCTAATTTTGAAATTTCTGACGTTGAGGAACAACTTGAGGCCCAAGAAACTTGGGGCGAACGTGCTGCCGATAAGGTAACCGAATTCGTTGGTTCTTGGTCTTTTATCTTAATTTATACAGGTATTTTAGTCGTTTGGATGTTCTTAAACGTGACGGGAGCCTTCTTTGGTCTCGAATGGGATAAATATCCATTTATCCTGCTAAATTTATTCTTGTCGGTCACTGCTGCCATGCAGGCACCATTAATCATGATGAGTCAAAATCGGGCTGCCGACCATGACCGTCTCACAGCTAAAAATGACTTTCAGACAAACATCAAATCTGAAAAAGGGGTTGCAGCCCTACATGAAAAATTAGATCATTTGATGATGGATGATCAGACTTCAAATATGCAAATTCAAAAAATCCAAACCGAGATGCTTGGTGATATTCAAATTTTGCTTAATGAAGTTTATCAACAAAATCAAGATATTCGTGACCGTTTGGACGATGTTGAAGATCAACTTGATGATTTCGAAGAAACGCTTGATAACATCGAGGAAAATACGGATGATGAAGATGTAGAAAATTCAAAATAAAGAAAAGTGCTAATGATTAGCACTTTTTTGGTCAGTGCTGACCATTTTCCATCATAAAAAAACAGCTCATCATGAACTGTTTTTTTATTTTATTTGTGATTTTCGAGTGATGCTTTAACGAAGGCAGCATACAATTCTTCTGGTCGGTTCGGACGAGATTGCAATTCTGGGTGATATTGACAAGCTACGAAGAATTTCTTTTCTGACAATTCCACAATTTCAACCAGACGATTGTCAGGGCTGACACCAGAGAATGTAAAGCCTGCGGCTTCGAATTGGTCACGGAATTTGTTATTGAATTCATAACGATGACGGTGACGACGTTGAACTACTTCGGCATTGTTGTAAGCTGCAGCTGCTTTTGAATGGGCTTTAAGTTTAGCAGGATACAATCCAAGACGCAAAGTTCCCCCCATCTCTTCAACATCAACTTGATCACGCATGATATCAATGACTGGATATTTCGTTTCTGGGTCTAATTCAAATGAGTTTGCACCTTCGTAACCGAGCACATTACGTGCAAATTCAATCGCTGTTAATTGCATTCCAAGACACACGCCGAGGAAGGGGATATCATTTTCACGCGCAAATTTAATGGCTGAAATCTTACCTTCGGTCCCACGATGTCCAAAGCCACCAGGAACGATAATTCCGTCAGCATTTGCAAGTCGAGCTGCAACATTTTCATCGTTCAAGTCATTCGCATTTACCCAATCCACATCAACTTCGGCATCGAGTGGGAAGCCTCCATGCTTCAATGCTTCAACAACAGAAATATAGGCATCTGGAACTTCAATGTATTTTCCAACCATCGCAATGTTAACTTTTTTCTTTAAGTTCATAATCTTGTCGACCATTGCTGACCATTCAGTCATATCCGCCGCTGGTGCCTCAATTTTAAGATGGTCACAAACAACTTGGTCCATCCCTTGAGCTTGTAAGTTCAATGGAATTTGGTAGAGATGATCAACGTCAACCGATTGAATCACTGCTTCTGGCTCTACGTCACAAAACATAGCGACTTTATTGCGCATTTCTGTGGTGACAGGAACTTCAGTACGAAGGACAAGCATATTGGCTTGAATTCCAAATTCACGTAAGGTCTTAGTCGCATTTTGTGCAATTTTTGTTTTTAATTCACCAGCAGCACGTAAATGTAAAATGGGAACCGTATGGATATACATCACGTTTTCAGCACCCATATCAGATTTCATCTGACGGATTGCCTCAATCATTGGCATTCCTTCCATATCGCCGACCGTCCCACCGATTTCAGTGATGATCACATCTGCATCTGTTGCAGTTGCAGCACGCATGATTTTATCTTTGATTGTATCTGTCACGTGAGGAACCATTTGGACTGTTGCACCAAGATACTCCCCTTTACGTTCTTTTTGGAGAATTTCATTGTAAACTTTACCGGATGAAACGCTTGAAAACTTGTTCAAGTTAATATCGATGAAACGTTCGTAATGACCTAAGTCAAGGTCTGTTTCAGCTCCGTCATTAGTAACAAAGACTTCCCCGTGTTGATATGGGCTCATTGTGCCAGGGTCGATGTTGAGATATGGATCAAATTTTTGAACTGCAATTTTAAGTCCACGATTTTTAAGCAAGCGACCGAGTGATGCAGCGACAATCCCTTTTCCCATTGATGAAGTCCCACCACCTGTGACGAATATATACTTAGTTGACATTCTTTCTCCTTTTTTCTGCTGTTTTTCAATAATGAATCATTTTTAGCGGGAAAAACAAAAATAAGCTCCCCCAATGGGGAGCTTCTGAATTTACCGATTTTTCAAAAATGAAAAACCAGTGCCCGAACTTAATTATAACAAATTATAAAAAATGTGCAAGAAATAAATTTCAGGGTCTTCAAAATTGGTTTTATATTAAAGGTTAAACCGAATATTTTGCTCTTTCACCACCAATAAGCTTAGGGCGTGATTTAAGAGCTGTGACATGAGCTCCTCCTAATTCTTTAAGAACAGGACGGATTGGTATTTGAACATGCTTTACATGCATTCCTATAGCCGTATCTCCAATATCAAGACCTGCAAAAGCGGTGACATGCTCAATTTCAACTGGCCGATCGAATAACTTGTACGCGGCAACTTGTCCACTTCCACCAGCGTGGAGTTGTGGAATCACTGAAACGACGTCATAATCTTTTTTTTCTGCTAATTCTTCTTCTACAAGCAAGGCTCGATTCAAATGTTCGCACCCCTGAACAGCCAAATATATTCCTTTGGCCTTCAAAGTCTTATAAATTGTACCAACAATAACCTCACCAATTTCAGCTGAACTTGCTTTTCCAATTCGACCACCGTTAACTTCTGAACTAGACAAGCCCAAAACGAAAATTTGTCCCGCTTTAATCTGTGCTTGCTCAAGCACATCATCAATAATTATTTGTGTATCTGTTTCAATTTTTTTCAAATCCATGAATCATACCTGTTCTTTCTAAAAGTTTAGCGAAAATTGTACCAAAAAGGTAGCCAATTGTCGTTTGAATAATGTTGGGAATATTGGTCAATGGGTTTACTGCGGCCACAAAGCCATAAAGTAACCAGGTGGCAAAAAAATAGCCTCCGACCATGAAAAGTCCTGACAAAATAAAATTTATCCATTTTCGTTTCGTCAATGCACCCAAATAGCCTTGTCCGCCATGAATAATTAAAGAGAAGAACATCCATTGTGGGAAGCCCGATGTCAAATCGGATAGAAAAGCAGCAAGCCCACCAACGATTGCCCCTTCTCTCTTACCAAACGCTAGAGCTACTGTGAAAATTCCTGCATCAAGTAGTGTTACATAACCGTTTATCGCCGGAATTGGAATTTGTAAAAATCGTCCCACGACAAACGTTGCTGCCGATAAAAGACCTAAAAGGGCAATCCCCTTTGTTGAATATTTTTGATTCATTTTAATATTCTCCTCTATTTTAAAATTGTTTGGAATCTAAAACTTGTTCAAAATCGACCCCAAAACGTCGGTCCGCATCAATTGGAGTGGCCTTGATTGTTTCCCAAACAAAGTCAACAGCTACTTTGGCAGATTCAAACAAATTGTCTGATTTCAACAACTGAGCCGTCAAAACAGACCCAAAGATGTCACCAGTACCATGAAATGTACCTGGAAATTCTTCTGCTAAATAAGTTTGGAAATCGACTTTATTTTGTTTTTGCCTATATTCGCTGTCACTGCTTACAGCTACACCAATTTTTCCCTTTTGCGTTTTTATACCCGTCAGGACAACTGCTTTTGCACCTTGGTCAAGTAATTTTGATAAGAGAGTTGCGATAAACTCTGAATCATGTTGGTCATCTTGATAGGGTGTTTTGGTCAGCAAACACGCTTCCGTAACATTGGGTGTCAGAACGTCAGCAAAAGGAACTAATTCCGCCATTCTCTCTACAAATGCATCATCAAATACCTGATACAATTGACCATTGTCAGCCATGACAGGATCAATAACTATTTTATTCTCTTCCGTTTTATAAGTTTGAATCATTTTTTTCAGCACACCAATTTGCTCACCAGTTGCCATAAAGCCTGAGTATATGGCATCAAACTGAAGGTCTAGTGGTTGCCAAGCTGACATTATCTTTTCCATTTCAGAGGTCAAATCTAGATAGGAAAAATTCGTGAATCCCCCCGTGTGAGTCGATAAAAGTGCCGTCGGCAAAAGCCTTGTTTCGACACCAAAATAGCTCAAGATAGGCAGGGCGACCGTCAAGCTACAGCGGCCAATACATGAAATATCATGAACTGCTAATACATTTTTCGACACTTCTTAACTCCCTCTAATATTCTTTAATAAAAACAAATCTAAACCAATTTACTTACCCATGATAAATCACTTCTTTAAGAAAAAGTCCCTCCGGCGCCGCTGTTGGTCCAGCAAATTTCCGATTTTTACTCTCCAAAATCTTTGTTATTTGACTAACGGGCATTCTGTCATTTCCGATTTTTATTAAGGTGCCAACCATATTCCTTATCTGTTTATATAGAAATCCATTTCCTCTAAAAACAAACTTA
Source organism: Lactococcus fujiensis JCM 16395 (assembly GCF_002441655.1). Lineage (GTDB taxonomy): Bacteria > Bacillota > Bacilli > Lactobacillales > Streptococcaceae > Lactococcus > Lactococcus fujiensis. The sequence continues at coordinate 73,904 of NZ_JXJU01000004.1, forward strand.
ATATTTTCATCATCAAGTACAATAAGTTCAGCCTGACTAATTTTTCTCACTTTATCTTCAACTGACGAGCCACTTGCTGTGAAGCCCGTAAAATCATGTTCTCCCATCAGTAATGTCAAGGCTGAACGCATTTTATCTAAATCTAACGAATAGCGAAAATGTGCTCGATAATGCCTTTTAAATGGGCTTCTGATTGGTGAATGTTCAAGATAATATTCATAAATTTTTTCATGCGGTTCAAAACGAGCGTGCCAGTCCTCAGCAACAACTTCCACAGACCGAAAGGCGATATCCTCTGGTGTTTGTGTATCCAACGCAAATCGCAAACGTTCAACATCACGCACGCCATTTAAGTCGAAATGAATGACTTGAGCCAGCGCATGGACACCTGAATCTGTCCGACCTGCTCCTTGTAAAATGACGGATTGATGTGAATTTAACCGCGTAAGTACTTTCTCAATTTCTTCTTGTACTGTCCGTTGATTGTTTTGCGTTTGGAAGCCAGCAAAAGCCGTCCCATCGTATGAAATAATCGCTTTATATCTTGTCATGAATTCTATTATAGCAAAAAATTTTAGAGATGACCTTTTCCTATTTTTAATAACAAAATAAAAAACCCTTACCACGAAAGTAAGGATTTACACACTCGTACGAAACGAGAATGAGGTTTGGCACCCATTGTTGAAGGATGAAAAATAAGACTAGAAGTTCGAAAGTCATACGTGCTGACAATCTAATGATTCAGGGGGGATTCGAACCCTCGACCGTTCGCTTAGAAGGCGAATGCTCTATCCAGCTGAGCTACTGAACCTTATATTTTTTTTGCAAGATTTTTTATTTTTTCAGCCAATCTCTTGCACTCTGGCTTGTCCATTCTCGCTAGGTCACTAAAGTGACCAGTCGAATCGCAGCTGAGCTACTGAACCTTATATTTTTTTGCAAGATTTTTTATTTTTTCAGCCAATCTCTTGCACTCTGGCTTGTCCATTCTCGCTAGGTCACTAAAGTGACCAGTCGAATCGCAGCTGAGCTACTGAACCTTATATTTTTTTGCAAGATTTTTTATTTTTTCAGCCAATCTCTTGCACTCTGGCTTGTCCATTCTCGCTAGGTCACTAAAGTGACCAGTCGAATCGCAGCTGAGCTACTGAACCTTATATTTTTTTGCAAGATTTTTTATTTTTTCAGCCAATCTCTTGCACTCTGGCTTGTCCATTCTCGCTAGGTCACTAAAGTGACCAGTCGAATCGCAGCTGAGCTACTGAACCTTATATTTTTTTCACGCAATAAAAAGACGCTGTCAATGTTTGCAAAGTTACTTTTGCACTGACAGAGTCCATTTTATCATATTTTTTTTAACATAGCAATTAATTATTGACCAGGGTATTTTGTGCCTTCAGGATAAATCGTACCATTGGTATAGACATAGTAGCCGTTTTTATAATAGACTGTATAGCCCTTAGGCGAGGTATAAACGTTTACTGTTCCAGTTGCAGAAAGCCCCGTTGGTACACTTGCTGTGGAGCTTTCAGAAGTACTTGATGTGCTCGTATTAGTCGTCGCATTCGAATTACTTCCACTTGTAGAACTACTTTCTTTTGTTGTGGTGCTTCCCAAATTAATCGTAGTATAGTCGGCCTTGTTACTGTCCGTAATTGGAACCATATCGCCGGTTTTACTCAAACCGTAGGATGTTTGTTTCCCATTTTCAGTCACGGTTGCTGATGGCATTACAAAGCCAGAAGATGATTGACTGCCAAAATATGATTCGTAAGTAATCAAATTACTTGGTAACGTACTGACAGTTGCTTCACCCAACGACTTCAGCATTGTATTCTGAATTGCTAAATACATGTTGTTCGGAATAAACTGATAAGAACCTCCATTGACAGTCATCCCAATTCCTTCGTATTGGATTGATACAACTTTCTTGAAACAGTCTTTATAACCCAGCAAGGAAGTCAAAGTTGTTGTTGTAATTGGAATATTTGTCTTAAAATCTTTAGAGGCTTCATTCAATATTTTTTGATATTGAGTCAGATTATCCAAAGCAAGTAATTTTTTCATCAAGGCTGAAATCACTTGACGTTGAGCAACTTGCCGTCCATAGTCACCACCTACGCGGTGGTGTCGGTCACGTGTGTAAACTAAGGCTTGGGCTCCATTAATGTGTTGCCATCCAGCAGCAACACGAGCAGTATATTGTGGCTCAGTGTCCGAAATAAATATTTCATGGTTGGGATTTGGATATGCTGAGGTCGATGCAGCGATCAATTTGGGATCATTATAGACATCTACACCGCCTACAGCATCAACTAAATTGATCAGTCCATCAAAATTAATGGTCACGAAATTATCAAGTTCGACACCCGCTTGTTCCCCAATCGTTTTCATCGAGTAACTCACGGCTGTTTCTAATCCATTCGAACTTCCGCCCGCATTATAGCCCATTGGATAAGCAGCATTCATTTTTTGCTTAGAAACGACTTTTCCTGAAGCATCCAGAATGTTGGTCATTGTATCACGTTCCATTGAAACCATTGTTACAGTATCTGTTTTAGGATTGAGTGTCATAACGATTTGTGAATCAGAATTACCATTCCAATCTTCAGCGGTTCCACGACCCGCACCACCTGTATCCACACCTAACAATACAATTGTTAAAGGTTTAGTTGCTTTCAAAATCTCTGTGGTATTTTTACTTCCGACTTTCGTATAAGTCGTTTTCAAGGCATTTACTGTTGAAGTTGATACTGTGAGCAAATAAGTCGCAGCAGCAGCTACCGTAAGTAAAATAATTGCTCCTGTCATGAGGAGTGATTTCATCCAAAGTTTCATATTAGCATTATATCAAAATTCTGACAATTAACAATATCATAAAGCTATTTTTAAGTTATTTTGCATCAAATTGTAATAAAAAAGGGACCAATCGTCCCCTGTAATTCAAATATATAGATGCATTTTATGCCTGAACGGATTCAACAAGTTGAACATATCGTTGGCCATGGGGAATCAATTGAATGTCTCGGTCGGCATCCGTATCAAAGCTATCAACATATTTATCAAACACAATTTCAAGATAATCTTCTGGCAAATCTTTCCCCAAAAGTTCTCCCCATTCAATTACCGAAACACCTTCACCAAATAAATAATCATCCATATCAAACGAGTCTGGATCATCACCAATCCGATAAACATCCATATGGTAAAGGGGTAAACGTCCTTCATATTCGCGTACAATGGTGTATGTTGGACTCTTAATCATCTGTTGGATATTTAATCCGAGGGCCAAACCTTTAACAAATGTCGTTTTCCCAGCCCCCAATTCACCTGTTAAGACGATAATGTCTTGAGCTTGTAAATTACTTCCTAATTTTTCTGCGAATTGGAGCATTTCTGCCTCATTGTATTTCATAATTAACTCTTTTCTAATAGATTTAAGAATGTTTATTGCGACGGCGCATTTGATGTGCTTCTGCATTAATCTTCATTTTAATTGTATCATCAATCTTACTTAAAGTGCTTTTTTTAGGTACAGACGTTGCCTTTTTTTCAACTTGATTCTTACCAACAACTTTTTTACGTAAATGTCTCCAAAATGCAATAATTCCACCAATAATCGCAAAAGAAGATGATAAACTCGACAGAATGATCGGGATCATACTACTATTATTTGATTTAGAATTATTGTTGTTTACTGTCTCTTTAATAATGGTGGTTGAACCAGTGGTTCCTTTATCTGATGACTCTGGTTGTGTGTATTGATTTGAGTTATTAGCAGTTGTTGTTTTGCTATCTTGATTCGTTGTATTAGTCGCCAGCCCATTATTATTATTTGTTTGATTATTACTTTCTGGTGTCGTCTGACTTGAATTAGCAGTCCCTGTTTTTGTATTTGCACTCGCACTTGAGGCAGTTGTCGCTGAACTGTTTGTTGTAGCATTACTTTCTTGAGTGGTTTGACTAGAACTGCTTGTACTTGTCGCTGTGCTATCATCAGCAAATACGTTTTGGCTTCCAAATAGCAGGAGGCCTCCAATTAAAAATGTACTAATATATTTTTTCATATTTTTATTATAGTTGATAAATCTTAAGTGATTCTCTAAAGAGGAAGGAGATTTCTTTCTAATCCTCATCAATTCATTATCCTTTCAAGCATTAACTCTGATAAAAGGTCATAACCTCGCGCTGAGAAATGAAGGCCATCATCTTGTAAATATTGATTTGGATTCTGTGAGGCAATCATTGCGCCATACAAATCAATCACGTTTTTGTCATAAAGTTGGCCTACCTTTTTCATTGTGGCTCTGTATCGACAAATTAGTGTATTAGAGCGATTATTAATATCAAGAGTATCATTATGATATGGCGGACTAATCAAAATGACTTTGTTCTCATCAAGTTGTTCGATCATGACGCTAAGATTTTTCGCATATTCACTTTCAGTAACTGAAAAATAACGTGAGGCATCATTAGCACCGAAGAAAATGAAAACAAAATCTGCTTTTTTCCGAACAATTTGAGGTAACCTTTTCATGGCATGTGTTGTCGTATCCCCATTTACACCTTGCAAATTAATTTCTAATTCAATTCCTCTTTTTCTTGCATTTGCTTCTAATTTTTTTCTTAAAATTTGTGTTGCTGGACGTCCCAAAATCCCATAGCCATTGGTAATCGAATCGCCAAATATTACAACTTTCGTTTTTTTTACTTCCCTTTCAACTCCAATATTATGTCCGTCTTAGAGTTACTGTTCTATTATAGTCGTTATGAAAATGATTTTCAAACACTTTAATTGCAAATCTAATCTTTTTTTATTTTTAGTATCAAACAATTTTTGATAGAATAGACCTATGCAAATTGAAAATATTACGATTAATTCCACTGCGGAATTAACTTTTTATAATAGAAAAAACCCAAGATTGGACCATCGATCACAGCCTGCTGTAATTATTTGTCCTGGTGGTGGTTATAAAGTTATTGCTGAACGTGAAGCTGAACCTCTTGCACTTGCCTTTTCCTCACAAGGTTTCCAAGTTTTTATTTTGAACTACACCGTAATGAGCAAAGGAACGACCGAAAATTTTCTTAATCAGGACATTGAAGAACTTCATGAAGGACTTGAATTGATTAGAGAAAATAAAACAAAATGGGAAATTGATGAGGATAATATTTTCCTTCTTGGTTGTTCTGCTGGTGGTCATGTTGTCTCTCGTTATTGCAATTTTAATCTCGCGAAAAAGCCAAAAGGAGTTCTTCTCTGTTATCCTGTAACTTCGCTTTCGTTTGGCTGGCCAAAAGATTTCCATCATTTCAATTTTGAGATTGAAGATTTAGAATCTTATAATGCTTGTGAAATGGTCAATCCTGATACACCACCTACATTTATTTGGCATACAATTAATGACAAAACTGTTCCTGTTTATAATACCTTGAAATATTGTGAACGACTCTCAAAATACAATGTTTCAGTTGAAGCACACATTTTTGATGATGGCCCTCATGGCTTATCTTTAGCCACACGTGCGTCATCTCCAAATGATAGCTTGCTCAATGATGATGTCTCGAGATGGTTTAATTTTGCCCTTCAATGGATCAATCGCAAACTCGACTAAAATAAAAAACGCACGATCTCAATCCTGCGTTTTTTTGTTTTATCGTTTTTCAGCCCAAACTTTTTTTAAGAAATCGAACGTGTAGTGTGCTGTATCAGGAACGACCACGATGTCTGTTCCTAAATCCTCTGGACGTCCAACTCCAATTGGCAAAGCTCCTGAATCTTTAATCGATTGAATTCCAGCTTGTGAATCTTCAAGACCAATGGACTCTACTGGAGATACGTTGACTGCTTCTGCTGCTGCGATAAATATATCTGGAGCAGGTTTTGATGCCGCAACTTTAGCTGGATCTGCAATGGCATCAAAATAATCAGTTAATTCCATACGTTCCAACAAGAATGGTCCATTTTTAGATGCAGACGCCAAAGCGATTTTTACACCATTGGCACGTAAGTCTTTTAATAATTGCAAAATACCCGGGTAAATGTCTGCTGGTGAAACGTCTTGAATCATTCTTACATAATTTTCATTTTTGCGATCACATAATTCTGCAAATTCCGCATCAGAATATTTATTCTCTTGACCACCGAGCGCAAGAATTTTACGTAGTGAGTCTTCACGTGCGACACCCTTGAGTTGTTCGTTAAATTGGCGGTCTACACCGTCAATTCCGATTTCTTCAGCGAGTGCTTTCCATGCACGATAGTGATATTCGGCAGTGTCAGTAATGACACCATCGAGGTCAAATAATACTGCTTTAAACATTTTGTTTTTCTCTTTCTATAAATAAAAATTTAATAAACAATGTGGCTCAATTATTTAACGCTAGCAGCACCTATTCTTGCTCCGGCTTTTGCTCCGCCATAATTGACATCAAAAGAATTTAAATGGTCATTTCCATTTGTGAAAATGACAAGGGTTGTCTTTTCGTAACCTGCCTGTTCGATTATATTCCAGTCAACCCGCCCAAGGACCTGTCCTCCCTCAACAACATCGCCTAATTTGATTGTCAGTATAAAGGGTGCACCCATTAAATTGACCGTATCAATACCCATATGTAAAAGAATTTCTAGTCCGTCAGCACGTCTTAACCCAACTGCGTGCCCCTCGATTAATACTACTTTTCCAGTTACTGGTGACAAAATTTGACTACTTTCAGGCGTCATAGCAAAGCCATCACCTAGAATTTTTTTTGAGAAAACGGGATCTGATACTTTTTCCATTTCAAAACTATTGCCATCAAATGGTGCATAGAGAAATTTGTCATCTTTTAAAACTTTATTTTTACCAAACCCAAACATATTTTCCTTAATTCTAAAAAATCATTCATGTTTCCTGTTATTGTAATTTTATATTCTGAGATTAGTGTTGTCCAATTTCACGTTCAACAACAGCTGAAATTGTATCAACGACTTCGTCAACCATTTCTTGTGTTGGTGCTTCCGCCATAACACGTAATAGTGGTTCTGTGCCGGAAGGGCGAACAAGAATACGGCCCTGTCCATTCATCTGACTTTCCATTTGAGAAATCACTTCTTTAATTGCTGGGACATCCATTGCCCCATCTTTTGCAGCATTGTTGGCCACACGAATATTCGTTAATTTTTGAGGATAAATCGTTACTTCGCTCGCCAATTCAGAAAGTTTTTTGCCAGTATCTCGCAAGACTTTAAGTAATTGAATGGCTGAAAGTTGACCATCCCCTGTTGTATTGTAATCAAGGAAAATCATGTGACCTGATTGTTCACCGCCAAAATTATAATGATTTTTCTTCATTTCTTCGACCACGTAGCGGTCTCCTACAGCCGTGACAACTGAATTTAATCCTTCAGCCTCAACGCCTAAATGGAAACCGAGATTAGACATGACTGTCGTAACAACAGTGTCCTCAGCAAGTCGACCTTTATTTTTTAAATATTTGCTGACAATAAACATAATTTTATCGCCATCTACAATATTTCCGTTTTCGTCGGCGGCAATCAAGCGGTCCGCGTCTCCGTCAAAAGCAAGTCCAATATCACTTCCTGTTTCAACAACTTTTGCAGCCATCGCTTCTGGATGAGTTGAACCAACTTTAACGTTGATATTCAAACCGTCAGGGTTTTCGCCAAGCACGGTCAACTCAGCATTCAAATCGGCAAATACAGCACGAGCACTTGTATGTGACGCCCCATTGGCACAATCTAAAACGACTTTATAACCAGCAAAATCACCTTCAGCTGTTGATTTCAAGAAGGCTTGATATTTGCGGACACCTTCAATGTAATCATGCAACATTCCCAAACCTTGAGCTGAAGGACGTGGCAAAGTATCTTCAGGCGCATCAATTAATGCTTCGATTTCAAGCTCTTTGGCATCTTCAAGTTTGTAGCCATCGCCACCAAAGAATTTGATTCCATTGTCAAGCGCTGGATTATGACTGGCTGAAATCATAACTCCAGCAGAGGCACCATCCTTCTTAACCAAATAAGCGACACCTGGTGTTGCAATAACGCCTAAGTCATAAACCTCAATTCCTACTGAAAGAAGGCCAGAAATCAAACTTGTTGCAAGCATTTGTCCCGAAATACGTGTATCACGTGCGACATAGACTTTTGGCGTTCCCGTTTCGTGTTGACTTAGTACATAACCGCCAAAACGGCCAAGTTTGAATGCCATTTCTGGTGTTAATTCAACATTAGCTTCTCCGCGAACCCCATCGGTCCCAAAATATTTACCCATTATATTGTTAATCTCCATTTTCAGATTTGTTACATGTCTGAAATCTTTTTTTCATGTTATTTTAATAACAGCCTTTTTTAGTTTATCATTGACTGTCAATTTTAGCAAATTTTCACTCTATTATCACTTCTTTTTAACCGGACTTAGAGTAATTTCAACTGTACCTGGTTTGACAGAAACACCGTCAGCACTGACAGTTGCTTCAATCTTCTTCTCCGCTCTAACACCCGTTATATCAGCACTGACGGTAATTGAAGTGATCTTGTCCAATGCAGTCTGTTGTCCATATATTTTGACTTTTTCAGACGATACCGACGTCTTAATTGTAGATAAACTTGAATCCATTGTTCCTGTCAATTTTACATTTAAGGGAACGTATTTGGAAAGCTTATCGACATTAACCTTCATTCGAACAACGCTTGGGTTAATAATTGCCGGCAATGTCTTGCCACTTGAATCTACCGCCCTCAATGAAACTTTTCCCGTGTAGTTATCCGTCAAAAGTACATCGCTTGGCAAATCAGCCTCGATTGCATAGATTTTGGAAATACTTTCTTTCCCCGCAGTAACATTGACTGATTGCTCCGACAAATCGATCGAACTGACCGAAAATCCTGCAGGAATTTGCGTTTTATCAACTTTAGGAATAATCTCAAAGTCTTGGCTCGCTTTTTCTTCAACCGTGACATCTGCGTAAGTCGGGTCGATTTGTGCGGTCACACCACTCGGTAATTGCTCGACTCGAATTGGGTAAACATTGGTCCCCATTTTAGCACCTGACAGGTCAACTGACAGATAAAAATTTCGAGTTTCAGAATTTTCTTCATTCGTAATCTGCAGTCGGTTGTATCCTGATAAATGCACGGTTACCGCTGAAACTGTGCTTGAAACGAAATATTTATTATTATCATATTGCATCTCAATCGGCACATTTGTCACTGTCGCTGTGTATACAGAACCCGTTGTCGAGACGCCATCATTTCTGATTGCTGTCACATTAGCATTGAAAAATAAGACAATCGCAAAGAAAACTGAGGTCAAGATATAGAAAAATTTAGACGTAAAAAATTTATTTCTCATTTTTTACCTCCTTACTCAGATCTGGCTTCAATATGGCAACGAGAATATCATGGAATCTTTCTTTAGAAATATCTGCGAAAAATTCACCATTATGCGCAACAGAAATCCCTCCTGTTTCTTCAGAAACAATAATTATCAAAGCATCTGAAACTTCAGATAGTCCAATAGCTGCACGGTGTCGGGTCCCAAATTGCTTCGAGATACCTGATTTTTCAGTTAGCGGTAAATATGCTGAAGTAACCGCAATTTTATCTCCTTGTACAATGACAGCACCATCATGAAGTGGTGTATTCGGAATAAAAATATTTATGATAAGTTCACTCGTGATGTCGGCATCCAAGTGTATTCCTGTAGAAACATATTCCGCCAAGGTTTGAGATTGTTCAATAGCAATCAGTGCCCCAATTTTGCGTTCACTCATATAAGCAAAAGATTTTTCATAGGCTGCAATATGTCCATCGGCTGTCCCTTTTTTCGTTGGTGTAAAAATGGTTGTGGTTCGGCCAAGACTCTCCAAGACCCGCCTAATTTCTGGTTGGAAAATAATAACACCAGCAATCACACCATAAGTAATAACCTGATTAAGCAGCCATTCCACAGTTGTCAGTCCAATCAGTCCCGCAACAATTTTGATGATTAAAAAGATAATCACTCCACGAACCAAGGTCATGAGTTTTGTTCCCTGGACAAATCTGATAGCCATATACAAGAAGAAACTTACAATCGCAATATCTAAGATTGCCACCGCGGTTCGATATGGAGACTCATTTAGTTCAAATATTTTTTGCCAAAAACTAGGGTCGAAAAATTGATTAAAATCGCTCAAATTTCCCCCTCCTATTCGTAATTTCTTAATTAATTATATCAAAAATAAGCGCTAACTGCGAAGAAAGAACAAGAAAAATTGCTGTCAGTGCTTACAATTCGATGACATGAGAATGACAAAAAAATAGTTTAAGATACCGAATAATCTCAGCATATTGAACTATTTTGTAATATTTTATTTAGTTTAGCTTGTCTTAATGATTAGCTTTTCTTGCGGCTCTTCTTGCCTCACGCTCAGGGTCAATTGGGCGATCTCGTTTTGCTACCTTTACTTGATCCGCAAGAAGCGCTGTTTGTTCTCCTTGAAGCTCTTTCACTTTATTCTCTTTGGCAATAAATTTGTCATAGTCGCCAGACATTCGGGCATATCTCAAAAAACGTTTGCGTGAATCCGCCATGGCTTTATCGTAAAGTTGTTCCGCATGGTCAATGTTAACCCTTTTTAAGTTACCAAATCGAGCCTGTTTCAGCAACAAATCATGAATTTGTGTAAAATCAGGACGTTTAAAATCAAGTGTGAATGGGTTTTTCCCAATCTCTTCAAGTTCGGGATTGTAGCGGTAAAGTTGCCAATAACCGCTGTTGACTGCCTGTTTCGCCTCATCCAAGACTTTACTCATACCTTCATATAGTCCATGAGAAATACAAGGGGTGTAAGCAATGATGAGACTTGGCCCTTTGTGTTTTTCAGCTTCGTCAAAAGCTTTAATGGTCTGCATCATGTTTGCGCCTGAAGCGATTTGAGCAACATATACATTGCCGTAGGTCATCGCCATAGCTCCGAGGTCTTTTTTGGCAGCTACTTTTCCAGCGGAAGCAAACTGTGCAATGGCACTTGCAGGCGTTGCTTTTGAAACCTGTCCTCCCGTATTTGCATAAACTTCATTGTCCATGACTAAAATATTGACGTCTGCACCAGAAGAAATCACATGATCGAGCCCGCCAAAGCCAATATCATAAGCCCATCCGTCGCCACCAAAAATCCATTGACTAGGTTTAACAAACAAATCTTTTTGCCGATAAATCGCTTCTAATCTTGGCGAATTAAAATGCTCAGATGCAAGCATTGCTTTCAATTTTTCGGCACGGGCACGTGTTCCTTCGGAATCAAAACAATGGCTGACCCAATCTTTAGCTAATTCTTGTAAATCGGCTGACATTTCTGGGAGTGCTGACAGAATCTCTTGAGCCAATTTTTGACGGCGTGTAACTGACGCTAAATGCATTCCATAACCATATTCAGCATTATCTTCAAATAAAGAATTTGACCAAGTTGGGCCTTGACCTTCATCGTTTATTGTATAAGGCGTAGCTTGTGTTCCTCCATAAATTGAGGAACAGCCAGTGGCATTCGAGATCATCATTCGATCACCAAACATTTGCGTCAAAAGTTTGATATAAGGCGTTTCACCACAACCTGAGCAAGCTCCTGAGAATTCAAATAAGGGCTTGTTAAATTGAGTACTGGCAGGTGTCAATCGCTTGCCCATTGGATTTTCTTTGGTCTTTAAAGTCATTGCAAAAGCCCAGTTAACTGCCTCTTCTTTTTGACTCTCATAAGGCATCATTTTCAATGCCTGCCCTTTTTTAGGACAGGCTTCGACGCAAAGCCCACAGCCCGTACAATCTTCAACAGAAACTTGAATTCGATAAGATCGCCCATCTAAATTTTTGTAGTCCATCACCTTAAAGCCTTCTGGAGCCCTATTCCATTCATCTTGGTCAGCTAAAAATGGTCGAATCGCCGCATGCGGACATACAAAAGCACACTCGTTACATTGAAGACAAAAATCAGCATTCCATTCAGGTACTTCCAATGCAATCCCTCGTTTTTCAGCGGCTGATGTTCCAGTGATTGTACTTCCGCGCGTCATTTCTTGATCGACCAAATCTTGTACTGAAAGCTCGTCTCCTTCAAATGCATTGACTTTATCTAAAAGATTAAATACATATTTCTGCCGAGCATTTTCTGGATGACGCTCCTCTTTTTCAACTTCGGTCAGTTCTTTCCAATGAGCAGAAACGGTTACTGGCTGGAGCCCAAGAATCGCCTCCTCCATGGCTTTTAAATTTTGTTCAACAATCGTAGGCGATTTTTTTTCATACTTTTGAGCATCTTTTTTCAATAAATCATAAACTTCATCAAAAGGCATAATCTTTGTTAACTTGAAAAAGGCGACTTGCATAATGGTGTTAATTCTTCGACCTAAGCCAACCTCACGAGCTATCTTTGCAGCATCAATAATATAAAATTGGACGTTTTTTTCAGCCAGTTCTTTTTTCAATCGAGTTGGGAGATGTTGTTCGAGTTTTTCAGCCGACCAGGATGTATTAAGTAGGAAAATCCCTCCTTTTTTAAGTCCCTTTAAGAGATGATAATTATGGACATAAGTTGTATTGGCACATTCAATAAAGTCACTTTGAATTTCCATATATTCGGACAGAATTTCTTCTTTGCCAAATCTTAAATGACTGACAGTAAGCCCGCCCGATTTTTTCGAATCGTATTCAAAAGCTCCTTGAACAAACAAATTTGTATGATCGCCAATGATTTTAATCGCTGCTTTATTTGCGCCTACAGTTCCATCTGACCCAAATCCCCAAAACTTTGCTTGAAAAGTACCATTTGGTGTTAAATCAAGAGGTTTATTAACGGCTAAAGATAGATTGCTGACATCATCTTTGATGCCAATTGTAAAGACACGTTGGGGCTGTTCTTTACTTAACTCGTCATAAACAGCAACAATATGTTCTGGTCGAACTTCCTTGCCACCAATACCGTAACGCCCTCCAATGACCTTCACATCATGGTCAAACAAAGCACTTTGTACATCAAGAGAAAGGGGTTCGCCATTAGAACCTGATTCTTTAGTCCGATCCAAAACGGCAACAGATTTTACAGTAGCTGGAAGTTTTTCTAAGAATTTTTCAAGCGGAAATGGACGATAAAGATGAATATTCAAAAAGCCAACTTTTCGACCTTTCGCATTCAAATGATCGACAGTTTGCTTGATTGTCCCTGCTACAGAACCCATACTGACAATAACTTCCTCAGCATCAGTTGCCCCATAATAATTGACTAAATCATAAGAAGTCCCGCGCAGTTGATTGATTTGCAACATATATTTTTCGACAATGCTTGGCAACTTTTCATAATAAGCATTAACAATTTCCCTTTGTTGAAAATATAGATCAGCATTTTGGTTGGTGCCCGAAACCGTTGGATGATCTGGATTCATCGCCCTTTGTCTAAATAAAGCTAATTTTTCCTGGTTAACCAATGGTGCTAAATCTTTCACATCAAGCACTTCTATTTTTTGAATTTCATGGCTTGTTCTGAATCCATCAAAGAAGTTAACGAAAGGAACCGAGCCATCAATTGCTGCTAAATGAGCGATTGCGGAGAGATCCATAACTTCTTGAACGCTTGATTCGGCTAACATGGCAAAACCTGTTGAGCGGGCTGCCATAACATCAGAGTGATCGCCAAAGATATTCAATGCTCCAGTCGCAACTGCTCGAGCCGCCACATGAATAACAGCTGGAAGAAGTTCACCAGCCATTTTGTACATATTGGGCAACATCAGAAGTAATCCCTGAGACGCGGTGAATGTTGTCGCAAGGCTCCCTGTCTTCAGCGCTCCATGCATAGCTCCAGCAGCACCAGCTTCAGATTGAAGCTCAGTGATTTTAACTGTTTGCCCCCAAATATTCTTCCGCCCCGCGGTTGACCACGCGTCCGTATAATCGGCCATTGGTGAACTTGGTGTAATCGGATAAATTAGTGCTAATTCTGAGAAAGCATAGGCAACGTGAGCTGCAGCCATATTCCCGTCCATTGTTTTTTGTACTGACATTTTATAAACCTTTCGGCCGAGCAATTATTTAAACAATCCTTAACAAAAAACGGTGTCGATGAATTTTGTCTTCTACAGGGGGATCAACGATTGAGAAATAATGAAATATGCAGAAAAATTGCTTAAGCGCTTAGCCTCTACTTATAAATTTTGACTAATTTTATTCTAGCATTTTCTTTGTGAAATAGTTATCCAACACTGTGTCAATTAACTTTGACAATTACCATTCACCCCCGTGACTAAGCCATTTCCATCGCTGTTGTTTTTTTAAATAAATAAAAAAGGTCTACTTGACCTTATTTTTTTTCTTCTCGTCATCTGGGCTTTTTTCTTTAATAATGTAAATAGGACGATTTTTTGATTCTGAAAAAATATCTGCGATATAGCGCCCAATGATTCCAAGCGTAAACATTAAGAAACCAAAGCAAAGCAAGATAATTAATGACATAGAAGTCCAACCACTAACCGAATTATGGAAGACCAATTGTCGAACAAACAAAATAAACATGATCAATATATCTACACCAACAATCGACATGCCCATATAGGTTGCAAAAACGAGTGGCGCTGCTGAAAAATTTACCATCCCATCAATGGCATAAGAAACTTTATTTTTAAAGCTCCATTTTGACTGACCAGACATCCGCTCCTGATTTGCATAGGTCACGTATGCGGTGTTGAAACCTACCCAAGCAAAAATTCCTTTGGAAAAGCGATTGACTTCACTAATTGACAAAATGGCATCCACCATTTGTCGCGTCATCAAACGAAAATCTCGAACGCCATCAACAATAGGAACTTCTGAAATTTTATTAATTACTTTATAGAACAGTTTTGAGCTCGCCGAAACAAGCAATTGCTCTCCTTTTCGATCAGTCCGTTGGGCTGCGACACAATCAATTTCCACGTCCTGAATTTTTTCCCACATGTCAATTAACAATTCTGGTGGATCTTGCAAATCAGCATCTAATAGCGTCACATATTCACCACTTGATGCTTCAAGTCCCGCGAAAATGGCTGCTTCTTTCCCAAAATTTCGAGAAAATGACAAATAACTTATAGAAGCTGGATAGGCATGATGCAATGCTTTTATCTTTGCTAAAGTGCTGTCCGTCGAGCCATCGTTGACAAAGATGTATTCAAATTCCAATGGGATTTCTTGTTCAATTTTTTGTATCGCATTAAAACAAGCAGAAACTGTATTTTCTTCATTGTAACATGGAATAATGAGACTTAATTGTTGAACCATCATACACCGCCTTCTAATTTTCAAATAAAAGTGTTCATTCTATTATAACCTGTTTTGACTTAAATTGAACGAAAAATAATAAAAACTCTGCCATTACTGACAGAGTCATTAAGAGGAAAAACTTTGTTCAATACTTATTCGTGGATGCGTTTTTCAGTTTCAACATCAAAGAAATGTGCTTTATTCAAGTTCAATGCAACGGTAATTTTTTCTCCAGGATTGCGGAAATCACGCGCTTCAACACGAGAAACAAATTCTGTGCTACCTGATTTTAAATAAAGCATTGTTTCCGCTCCAAGCAATTCTGAAACGACCACTTCAGCTTCCACATTTTGATTTGGATATGCTTGTTGTGCCAAATTACTTGATTGAACATCTTCAGGACGTATTCCAAGAATAACTTCTTTTCCTTCATATCCCAATTCTTTAAGCATTTTATTTTTTCCTTCAGGAAGATCGATGTCAATTCCCTCAGCATTTGTCAATTTGCCATTTATAACTTTAACAGTAAAGAAGTTCATTGCTGGAGATCCAATAAATCCGGCCACAAATTTATTTGCTGGTTCATTATAAAGTTCTTGAGGTGTTCCAATTTGTTCTACACGTCCAACTGTACCAGTTTTGTCTGAATTTGGAGATGAGGACATGATGACAATACGGTCAGCAAGTGTCATGGCTTCAGTTTGGTCATGGGTTACATAAATTGTTGTTGCACCAATACGACGGTGAATTTTAGCAATTTCAGTACGCATTGACACACGGAGTTTGGCATCCAAGTTTGACAAAGGTTCGTCCATAAGGAAGACCTTAGCGTCACGGACAATAGCACGTCCCATGGCAACACGTTGACGTTGACCACCTGAGAGGTCGGCAGGTTTACGGTCCAACATATCCGTCAAGCCAAGAATTCCTGCCGCTTCTTCCACACGACGCTTAATCTCGTCTTTTTTAAATTTACGTAATTTAAGTCCAAATGCCATGTTGTCGAAAACGGTCATGTGTGGATACAAAGCATAGTTTTGGAAGACCATGGCAATATCACGGTCTTTAGGTGCAACGTCATTCATGACTTTACCATCAATTTTAAATTCGCCTTCGGTAATGTCTTCAAGTCCAGCGACCATACGCAATGTTGTTGATTTACCACAACCGGAAGGGCCAACAAAAACGATAAATTCTTTATCTTTAACATCCAAATTGAAATCTTCAACGGCATATTGAGTAGCTGATGGATATTTTTTGTAAATCTTTTCTAAGCTAAGAGTAGTCATATTTTCTCTCCATATTTTTGATACCTTAATTTTACTGCAAACGTTTTCTTTATTCAATGTAATAAGTGCACAATTTAATTATACAAACTGCATAATAAAAGTCTGTCAGAGCTGACAGACTTAATTTAATTTTCCGAATTAACTGCTGCTCCTTCAGATTGAACACGATCCGTTTCTTCAGCTAGTTTTTGTGCCACTGCTTCAAAGGCAAGACTGTCTTCATCTCCAACATAATTTTGATCGTTAATTTCGTCCAAATTCACAAACATTTTGATGTGATTTTTCAAATTATCAAATTTTACTGGAGCTTTTCCACCAAATTCGCCATCCAAATTAATCAATGTCGGGCGTTTTTGGTCAAGAGGTTCAATTTCAATGTGCGAAGTTTTTAGATATTCAACATTGACATCACCTATATGTTTCCCAGAGCCATTGGCAACCATACCAAAGAGGGCGAGTAAAGAGAAAAAGTCATCTGTTTTAACCATGATTAAAGTAAATTTTCCATCATCAAGTTTGGCATCTGGTGCAATTTTTTCAAAACCACCAACTGAGTTCGTTAATGCAACGAAAAACATCGATATTTTGCCTTCAAAAACACCTTTGTCATGGGTGACACGAACATTTTCACATTTAACACGAGGAAGTAATTCCGCTCCTTTTGAAAGGTAGGCAAGATAGCCAAACATCGTTTTTAAATTACTGGGAACACTGTAAGTCAATTCTGTCAGTGCACCGCCAGCAGCAATATTAATGAAATATTTTTTTTCTTCATCAATTGGTGTGGCCACACCCACGTCAACTTTCAAGATTTGCTGTTTCCCAATGACTTCAACAGCGGCAATCGGATTATTTCTTGGAATTTTTAATGCTCGCGCGAAATCATTTGTCGTTCCTGTTGGAATTATAGCTAATCTAGGCCGTCTCTTAAAGGGTGATATTCCACTTACCACTTCATTAATAGTTCCATCACCACCTGCAGCAACAATCAAATCAAAGCCTGCCTCAGTAGCACGTGCCGCCTCTTTTTGTGCTGATTTGGGCTCAATAGTGGTCTGGAAAGCTGAAGCCTCATAGCCAAAACCTTCGAGTTTATCAAGGACATCAGCAACATTTTTCTTCATTATTTCTTGTCCGCTTGATGGATTGTAAATCAAACGTGCACGAAGTTTTTCTTTTCTCATTTCTCTCTCATCTAATTCTAATACATTTACAAATTAATTAAATCTTCTTCTGACCAAATTTCAATTTCTAAATCTTGTGCTTTCGTCAATTTTGAACCAGCATCAACACCAGCAACAACAATATCCGTTTTCTTAGAAACAGACCCTGATACATTGGCACCTAGATTTTCAAGCTTTTCTTTGGCCTCATTTCGCGTCAAGGTAGTCAATTTTCCAGTTAGTACGACCGTTTTACCAGATAATGGACTGTCCGAAGTCATGCGAGCCCCAAGATAATCAAAATTGAGCCCGGCATGTTCCAATTCGTCAAGTAGTTTTTGTGCCCCTTCTGTTTCAAAATAAGTTGTCACAGCAGTTGCAATGACGCCTCCTAACGTTGGAATAGCTGAAATTTCTTCTTCCTTAGCTACAGATAATTTACGTAAATTTGCAAATTCTTCAAGAAGTAGTTTCGCTGCTTTAGACCCGACATGACGAATTCCTAAACCAAATAAAAGTTTTTCCGCTGAATTTGATCGGCTGGCTTGAATAGCGTCAACAATTTTCTGTGCTGATTTTTCTTGGATCTTATCAAGTTCTGCAAGTTGAGTTGCAGTTAAATGATACAAATCAGCCACATCTGAAACTAATTTCTTGTCAAATAATTGGGAAATTACACTTGGTCCCAATCCCACGATATTCATCGCATTCCTTGATGCAAAGTGAATCAATTTTTCTCGATTTTGAGCAGGACAAAGGGGATTAACACAACGAAGGGCAACTTCATCCTCAAAATGGAGCAGTTCCGAATCACACTCTGGACAGTGTGTTGGAATATGCATCGGTTCATTTTCTTTTGGACGTTTGTCAAATAGAACACGTTGAACAGCTGGAATAATATCGCCAGCTTTATAAATCAAGACTTTATCGCCTATGCGTATGTCTTTTTCATGAATGTAATCAATATTATGTAAGGTTGCTCGAGACACATTGGTTTGCGCAAGAATTACAGGTGTCATGTTTGCGGTTGGCGTCACGACGCCTGTCCTTCCAACTGTCCAATCTACAGATAAAACCTCTGTTTCAGCCAATTCAGCGGGGAATTTGTAGGCAATTGCCCAACGTGGGGCTTTAACAGTAAAACCGAGTTCTTCTTGCGTTGCTAAATTATTTACTTTAATAACGACACCATCTATGTCATAGGCAAGCTGATCGCGCATCGCAGTGGCATGTTCAATGAATTCCCAGATTTCATCCATATTTTGGGCAAATTTCCGTTCTGGATTCACTGAAAAACCAAGCTTTTCAAAATACTCAAGAACTTCTTCTTGCGTATCATTGGTGGCAGGACTAGCTTCTTGATACAAAAAAGTAGCTAAGCCTCGTTTGGCAACAACTTTTGTATCTAGCTGACGCAAAGTACCAGCAGCTGCATTTCGCGGATTCGCAAAAGGAGCCAGCCCTTCTAATTCTCTTTCATCATTGAGTTTTACAAAATTTTTGCGAGGGAGATAAGCTTCACCACGAACAACAATGTCAATTGGTTCTGCTAAGCGGAGTGGAATATCCTTAATCCGTTTCACATTTTCAGTAATATTTTCGCCAATAGAGCCATCTCCACGGGTCGCCGCTGTCGTAAGAATCCCATTTTCATAATAGAGCGATAGGGATAACCCGTCAATCTTCAATTCGCAAATATATTCTGGCTGTGGCACGTCTTTTCGGACACGTTCTTCCCATGCAGCAAGTTCTTCACGCGAAAAAACGTCACCTAAACTGAACAGGTTATAGGGATGCTGAAATTTTTCAAAACCAGAAAGAACAACGTCTCCTGTTCGTTGCGTTGGCGAATCGCTGCGGATAAGTTGAGGATTCTCTTTTTCTAGTGTCTCCAATTCACGATAGAGTCGGTCGTACTCACTATCTTCGACAGAGGGCTGATCTTTTGTATAGTACTCAAAGGCATACTTATTGAGTAACTCCGTCAATTCCTTAATTTTTTGCTCGATATTCATAGTAATATTTTATCATAATTTGAAGCGTAAAAGGAGCTATATTTTTTTGCTTCCTTTTGATTTCTTTTTTGAATAAACAGATGGAACAAAAAACCGTCAGTACAGACGGTCCATCATTTTCTCATTTTAGTTTTTCTTTAATCGTAAAAGCTGCACCAAGTAAGCCAGCATCGTTGCCTAATTCAGCTTTACGAATTGTTCCCAGAAGTCCCATTTGATTTACACGGTTCAATGCTTGATGACGCCCTATCAAAGTCGTCCATTCATTGGTCAGTGCAGACATGAAATATGAATTTTCCGAGATGCCCCCTCCAACTATAATCGCATCTGGATCAAAAATGGCAAATAAATTAAGCAAATTCGTTGCCAAATCGGATACAAAACTATTCCAAACCGCAGTTGCATCTGCATCGCCTGCCTTAACTCGTTCGATTAGAAGGACAGGATCTGTAAATGGTTCATGTGTCCCATATGTATCAAGGACTTGATTATATTTTTGCAAAAGTCCCAGAACTGTTGCCGAATGGAAGGTTTCAGATGCCACTTCAATATTGCCTGCTTTTGGAACATGATGATAAAGTGGCCAACCCAATTCACCAGCTAAGCCATGTCCCCCGTGATAAACTTGACCATTTAGCACAATTCCCCCACCAATTCCTGTACCAATAACGGCTGTAATATAATTTTGAAGGTCTTTTGCTCCACCAACCCAGTGTTCTGCAATGGCAGCAGCATTTGCATCATTTTCGACGACGACAGGAAGTTGGGTCAAACCAGACAATTTTTCACGCAATGGTAGACCGTACATGCTTTGAAGTGCACCAAAAGTAGTCATTACGCCGTCACTCGACACTACACCTGGCGCCGAAATCCCGATTCCATCCAAGGAATATCTGGCTTTGAAGTCGTCCGTGATTTTGGTTAATAAAGATAGAAATTCGACTTCTTCTTTAGGCGTTGGAACTTTCGCTTTTTCTAAAATCTGTCCTTTTTCGTTAACTACACCAAATTTAATGTTTGTGCCACCAATATCAAATGAAAGATACATTTTTTCCTCCAAAAATAAGAATATTTTTATTATTTTTTAATTTTCACCAAGCATATTTGCAATAATTTCATGTGTTTTCAAAATATTATCTTGTTTTAATCTAGTCAATGCTGCCAGCCTTGAATCTGCCTGATAAGTTTGAACTTCTTTAATCATGGCATTAACCAAATCATCAAATCCACGATTAAAGGTCGATGATTTCCAGCCATTAATTCCAAACGTCTGTTTATCAATTCCTTTAAAACTTTCAAGTTCTGTCAGTTCTGATAGAACCATTGTTTCATCGGGGGATTCAACTTCAAAGGACTCTCGATATGCGCCTGAATTGAGGTTCATTGTGGCTATCCCGGTGGTGCTTCCGGTTTCGATCAAGACGAGAGCCCGTTCTAATTGCCCCTGTTCATCTTGCTTCACTTGAAATTGATAAGAATTAATCTCATCGTCTAAAAGGTAAATGAGTGTATCAAGAGGGTGGCTAAAAATATCATAAAGTTGAAATTTAAGATTTCCATTATGATTTGCTAAATTTTTTGTAATTTTTATAACATTTTTATTAGAAATTGCTTTTAACTTTTGAGTTTGTGGTGCAAAACGGCGATTAAAACCGATCACAAAAAGTACTCGTTTTTCCTCAGCCAATTGATAAAGTGCCCTGACTTCAGACAAATTTTGCGAAATAGGTTTGTCCATTAAAACATGAACCCCTGCTTTCAAATAACGTTGAGCTAATTGAAAGTGCTGACTCGTTGCCGCATGAATGATTACTAAATCTACCGTTTCAAGGGCAGCCAGATCAGTCGTAGCATATTCAAATTTATATTTTTGACGAACTTTTTCGGCCCTTTCCCAATCACGAGAATACAAAATAAAGCGATGTTGATCTTGCAATCCTGCATAAACTGGCAAGTAAGCCTTACTGGCAATGTTTGAAGTTGCTCCAATAATTCCAATTATCATTTCTATCTCCAAATTACAATCATATTCTTATCATTCTAACATTTTTATCAGAAAACCGCTTGATTAGAAAACGTTATCATTGTTATTTTTATTTCATTTGATCTTTAGAAAAGATGACCATCACCATCCCTTTTTTGATCGAAATATTCATTTCAGAACCAATAAATTCATTACTTGCATAAATCGTTTTAAAATTGTCTTCAGCTTTCAATGGGTATTTGGCCCCCTCAATCGCAAGACTATTTCCTGTTTCAATTTGTAAGAATCCAATATATTTCATATCTGGTCGTGCTTTTATTTTATGTCTCCCTGCAGGGAGGTAAGAAATTAAGTTCTGCTGATTCACTAAAGAAATACGCGTCGCAAAAGGGGTGTATTTTTTATCCACTGGCAAAAAAAGGTTCGTTAACATATGATCCATTCGCCCTCCAAGAGCGCCAGCGATAATAATTTTTCCTTGATTAAATCGCTTCAAAGCAACATCCAAGGCGACTTCTAAATCAGTATCATCCTTTTCAGCAGGCAAGATAATCAATTCCTTCGCTTTGGTCTTTATTAATTTCAGCTCATCTGCGTTAACAGAATCGAAATCGCCAACAGCCAAATCAGGAAGGATACCTGCATTTATGAGATTTATATTACCAAAATCTACTCCGATAACAAAATCATAAGAAATAGATGAGAAATCAGCTGGCATTCCTGCAGCAATTAATATATTCATCGCTCGTCTCCACTTCCTGAAATTTTATCACGCCGCAAACGACTTTCTAATTTTTCAATATTTTGATTGGCAACCGTGTCCAAATCAAGCCCCAAATAACGCGCGACAGTTGACAAATACCAGAGCACATCGCCCAATTCTTTCCCGATGACCATTCTATCTTCTGGACTAATTTTTCCTGATTTATCTCGAATAATTTTTTTCACCTTATCTGCAACTTCACCCGACTCACCTGCCAAACCTAACACCTTATCCAAAAAGGCAAAATCAAGTCTGTCAATGTCTTGAATATTGCCATTCACATCAAATCGGATTATTTTTTCTTGATATTCATTTAGTTTCATGCTCTCATTATAGCAAATTTAGACTGGTCTGCTCAAAGTTATTTTATCTTCTCGATATTCCAAGTTTTTAACAAATCTTCTTCTCTGCTTCTTACCAAAGAATAAGAAAAGAAGGGCAGGTAGGCTATAAATGATAAATTGAAAGGCAATTAATTTTATAGACGTTACTGTTGAAATTGTTGAACCACCACTCATGCAAAACCCATAAAAATCTATGAAAGCATGAGCTAAAATACTCGTCCACAAATTTCCTGATTTCACATACAACACTGCCAAGAAAAAGCCCATTGGAAAAGTGTAAAGAACCTGAAAGCTGACATTTAATAAAGAATTATTTGTCAAATTTTCAAAATGCAAAAGTGAAAATAACAGTGAGGACACCAAAAGACTCACCAAAAGTGGGACTTTTTTTGACACTAATGTCCCCAAAATCATACCGCGAAAAATATATTCTTCACAGATGGCAATGAGCATGGCATAAATAAAATTCGTTAGAATAAAATCTTCTGCTCCCCATAGCCATTGTCCTTGAAAAAACAAGGGGTAAATGAGGAAAAGAATTGGACTCCATAACAAAAGTATTTTAATAATAGAATAGTGTTCAAATAAAACTTTTTGCTTAAAAATCATCTGATTGAGCAGATAAAAAATGATAAAATAGAAGAGCTGTGGCAAAATATTGGTGACCACATTCGCCGATGCAGATAAATTTGATTCGACATATTTTGTGATGAGATTAAAAAGTGGATTGAACATTTTCCAAAATGGACCAATGACCCAAAGATAAAATATAACAGTTAAGTAAATCAGAAGTGCTTTCCTCATCTATTTCTCCATTTCATCATATTAAGATATTACTTATTATATACTTTCATGACATTATTAAAAGTAAATTTCATCGAAAAATGAAAGTGTTCAACTTGATCATAAAAAAAAGATTTCTCATACATGAGAAATCTTTTCTGTTTCTAATCGATTTGCAAATCGTACCAATTGTTTTTTCCCAGTCAAATAATAAGCCAAAATGATGATGCCAAAGAGAATGTAAATTTGTAAGACAGAATTCGGTGTTGCTGAGGTCGAATCCATTTTACCTCCTGAGATAAAAAAGGCAGCAAAATCTTGAATGGCATGTGCAAGAATTGGATAAAGAATATTATTCGACTTCAAATAAAGTAAGCCTAAAAATGCTCCGAGTGGGATAGCGTATAAGACTTGCAAGCTAACATTATATAAAGAATTGTGAAGCAGATTAATAAAATGTGTGCAAGCAAACAGAGTCGAGGATACAATCAAAGCAACTAAAACTGAACGTCCACTGGACACCAGCCGTCCCAAAATCAATCCTCTGAATATATATTCTTCCGTAATTCCAACAAGAAGAGCAACAATCAGAATAAGTAATATGGCGGACAAACCTAAATGATTCTGTTTCAAACCAGATGAAAATGCGATATAA
Source organism: Lactococcus fujiensis JCM 16395 (assembly GCF_002441655.1). Lineage (GTDB taxonomy): Bacteria > Bacillota > Bacilli > Lactobacillales > Streptococcaceae > Lactococcus > Lactococcus fujiensis. The sequence goes on from NZ_JXJU01000004.1 coordinate 98,172, forward strand.
GTCGTCGCTAATATTAGCCATGAATACCACATCAAACCAAATCCTTTAACGTAAGGATAAAATTCCATCAAAATTTTTTGCTGAATAAATCTCCGATTCAGGCCAATAAAAGCAAGCAACATAATGAGTTCAATTAAAAATTGAACGAACATATTCTTCGTCACACTTCCATTAATCCACTCATTTAATGAGGGTTTCAGTGGAATAAGGACCAATCGTTCTAGTGCAAAAAAGGCCACCAGACTCCCAAAAACAAGCCAAACTTTTTTCATATCATCCTCCTTTTTTAGACTATTATATCATTGAATGGGTTAGAAAATAAAAAATTTCTCAAAAGTGAGAAATTTATTTATTATTAAGGACGGACGCGATTAATCATACGAGGGAAAGGAATTGCTTCACGGATGTGTTCATTACCTGTAATAAATGTAATGGCACGTTCCAGACCAAGTCCGAAACCTGAGTGGGGAACAGAACCAAACTTACGCAAGTCCATGTACCAAGTGTATTCTTCTTCAGTCAAATTCCAATCTTTGATAACTTGCGTCAAAACATCGTAGTCCACTTCACGTTCAGAGCCGCCGATAATTTCGCCGTAACCTTCTGGTGCCAAAAGGTCTGCACAAACAACGTGAGATGGGTTACCTGGTTCACGTTTCATGTAGAATGCTTTGATTTCAGTTGGATAATTCATGACAAAAGTCGGAACACCAAAGTAGTTTGAAATAAAGGCTTCGTGTGGTGCACCAAGATCATCACCAGCTTCGATGTGCTCATATACTGTTTCTTCATCATTTTCATGTTCTTGCAAAATAGAGATCACTTCGTCATAGCGAACACGTTTGAAAGGCTCATCAACATATTTTTGGAGCAATGTTGTGTCACGTTCCAACACTTCTAGAGAGGGTTGACAGTAGTCTAATACCCCTTTAATAATGTATTTTACATAAGCTTCTTGAAGATCTAAAGATTCTTCATGTGTTTGGAAAGCAGCTTCTTGTTCAATCATCCAAAATTCAGTCAAGTGACGACGTGTTTTGGATTTTTCAGCACGGAAAACTGGACCAAAGTTAAAAACCTTACCATATGCCATTGCAGCAGCTTCCAGATAAAGTTGACCTGTTTGTGAAAGATAGACCGGTTGTCCAAAATAGTCGATTTCAAAAAGTTCAGTTGAATCTTCGGCAGAAGAGGCTTGTAAAATGGGAGTGTCAATTTTGATATGCCCCTCTTTATTGAAGAATTCATAAGTCGCACGAATAATTTCATTACGAACCATCATGATGGCTTGTTGTTTTTTAGAACGAAGCCAGAGATGACGATGATCCAGTAAGAATTCAACGCCGTGTTCTTTTGGTGTGATTGGATAATCATGTGAAGTTCCAATCACTTCAAGATCAGTAACATCGAGTTCAAAACCAAATTTTGAACGGGTATCTTCTTTGACTACTCCTGTTACAATGACCGAAGTTTCTTGTGATAAATGTTTGATTTCTTCGAACTTCGCCAAACCAACTTCTTCACCATATTTTTCAATTAATTGTGGTTTGAATACAACAGCTTGGAAAAAAGCTGTTCCATCACGTAATTGCAAGAATTGAAGTTTCCCTTTTCCAGATTTATCAGCGACCCATGCGCCTATTTTGATTGTTTCACCAACGTGTTTGTCAACGTCGATGATTGAGATTAAATCTTTCATTTTCTAAAAGTCTTTCTATATTTTTAAATTGATTTTTTAATTATACGAGTCAAACCACATGGCCAAATTGATTTTTTTGTAAGTCATGTGATACAAAGTGAATTCAGTATTTTACTAATTCAATTGGACGATCCAGTCGATTGATTACTTGAATTCATCCACGAATGAATCCGTTGAACGGCTTCTTTTAGGCTGGTCAAATCACTTGAATAAGATAAACGGACATTCTCACTTGATCCAAATCCAGCACCAGTGACTAAGGCCACTCCTGTATCTTCTAAGAGGGCAGTCGTGAACGCGGTCACGTCTGTGAAGCCCTTCATTTCCATTGCCTTTTTCACTTTTGGAAAAAGATAGAAAGCACCATTGGGTTTGATAACTTCAAATCCTGGAATTTCAGAAAGCAGAGGATAAATCGTATTCAATCGGCTCTCGAATGTTTTTCGCATGAATTCGACCTGCGTTTTATCCCCGTTTAATGCCTCTATGGTTGCATATTGGCTGATGGCTGTCGGATTCGAAGTGGTTTGGCTAGCAAACTTTGTCATGGCCGCAATAATTTCTTCATCACCAACCGCAAAACCAATCCGCCAGCCTGTCATTGCATAAGTTTTTGAGGCCCCGTTGATAACAATCGTCCGTTTTTTAATCTCTTCTGACAAGCTCGAAATCGGTGTGAATTTCTCATCTCCATAAATTAAATGACAATAAATATCATCCGCCAAGATAAGCAAATCATGCTCAACAGCCCAATTTCCGAGTGTTCTTAGTTCTTCTTCACTATAAATCATACCCGTTGGATTGGAAGGGGAATTTAAAAGTAAGACTTTAGTTTTGTCACTCATGACCGCATCTAATTGATCAACGGTAATTTTGAAATGATTTTCTTGTGTTGCTTGCACAATGATCGGATTTCCTTTGGCCATTTTGACTTGGTCAACATAAGAAACCCAATAAGGTGCCGGAATAATTACTTCGTCACCTGGGTCAAGTACAGATTGGAAGAATGCATAAAGTCCAAATTTCGCACCGCTTGTAATCAAAACTTGATTTGTTTCAATCTCGTAATTATAAAATGAGGCAAAATAATTTTGTACTGCTTTTTTCAATTCTGGCAATCCACCAGCTTGTGTGTAATAACTTGCCTTACCATTTTGAATGGACTCAATTGCTACTTTTCCAATATTTTCAGGGGTCGGAAAATCAGGCTGACCCAAGGTTAAGTCAATGATATCGCGTCCTTCACTTTTGAGTTCTTTTGCACGATTGGCTGCTGCCAAGGTCACTGATTCATCCATGTTAAGGACAAAATCTGAACATTTTTTCATATTTCCTCCAGTATTTTGAATAATTTCAATACTTTACATCAGTTGTTGACCAGTTTTGAAGTCATAAATTTTAAAATCAGAAGCATTATTAACTTCCCAGATGGTTTGATTATGGTAAAGTCCTAAAACAATTGAAGTAGTATCCTTCTCTTTTAGTTTTTCAGGAGATATTCCCTTGCTTAATTCCACGACGGTCAATTTTGAGCTATTTTTAGGGATAATTACACCAATTTCTTTACCTGTTTTGTCAAGTCCAATCACTGAGTAGGTCGTTTCATTTGTCGTTGCGGTTCCAAAAGCTTCTGGGGTCTTCAAATCCGTATGAGATTTAGCAATTTCAATCGCTTGACTTCGAGAACTCGTAAACGGGTGAATGGCTCCACCAAAATAACAAATAACTCCAAGATAAATCGCGAGTACGACGGAAAGGATACCTATTGTGACCTGTGAAACCACGCTCATTTTCCGCTTTCTCATTTCGCTCTTTCCTCTTTTCTTGTCTTTCCATTTTGTGAAATTAATTTTCATTCACTTTTTAAAATACATCTTTTTAATTATATCAAAAATTCTAAAATTTCGCTGACCGTATCTTTGAAATCAAGCTTCTTGAGCGTCACAATTTCAGAGATGTTTCGCCGCATTTTTTTGGCATAACTTTTCCCTAAGATTCGATTGTCCAGCAATACTACTATTGATTTTTGCTTGGCTTTTCGATTGACACGGCCAAAAGCTTGTTTCAATTTTAATGTAGCCATGGGCACATTGAATTCGTAAAACGGATTTGCAAACTTCTGCGCATATTTTTTGGTTAAAATATCATCTGGTGTTGAAAACGGAAGTTTTGGCAAAACTAAAATTAATTTCTTCTGCTTTTCAAAATCGACACCTTCCCAAAATGAACCTAGCCCAAGTAAAATTCGGCTTTCACCGCGATCAAATTTTTTTTTAATTTGTGCAGCCGTTCCATTAATATCCTGTGCTAAAATATTCCACCCGTCAGCCGATAATTTTTCAGCTGTAAAAGTAAGCGACATTTTTGAGGTAAAGAGAACGACGATTGGAAAACCTAGTTCAGCCAATTCAGCAATTGCTTCAGCGGTATAATGAGCATAATCAATGATACTCGTGTTTTTCACATTGGGTCCATCGGTCATTGCAATAAGTTCTTGGTTTTTAGCTTTTTCCCCTAAAATTTTATAAAAATGATACTCCCTAAATCCTAGCAATTCTGGAAAAGAAGGATTCTTGTCACTCAAAGACAGAGTCGCACCAATCATATAGAGTTTTGTTGATTCGGGCACCAGTTGTGCAAAATTGTAAAAATCATTATTGCTCGCGAAAAGGCGGTCATTTTCCTTCCAGACAATTGCATGTTTGTCTGACAGCAAATCTGTCAGCTCTGATAGACCCAATTCTTCTGCATCAAGCCTAATTTTTGCGAGGTCTAAATTCTTTTTATTGAGTTGGTAAACTAAGCTTTCCTGCAATCTCTTCTTCAATTGAGATTCTGTTCCATCAATTTTAAGCAATTCATCCGTTATCCGAATCGATTTTTGGCCTAATTTTTCCATGGTTTCAAACAATTGCTGCGCCTCATCAACGACCAAGACACGATTTTCTAAGAATGACTCTGGGTAATCGGCCAAACGTTCGATTAAGTAAGCATGGTTAACGACTTTAATTTGTGCATGTTTTGCCTTTTCCTGAGCTTTTGGCCAAAATTCTTGCATGTAATGCAGTTGTTTAGGCTGTAAATCGGCACTGTAAGCAATGACGGATAAATAATCATCATTGGTCATCACTTTAGATAACTCATCTAATTCGCCAGAAGTTGTTTCTGTCAGCCATACTAAAACCTTCATCTTGAATATTTCAAAATTCTTGCCATCAGTATTATTTTCCAAGATATTGGAAAATTTTTCGATAGAAATATAATTTTGATTGCCAACAATTTTAGCCATGCGTACGCCAAATTTTTTGATCAGGACAGGTGCAACATCTCGCATCAATTGATTTTGCAGAATTTTCGTTGGTGTTGACACCACGATCTTTTTTCCTGAGGCAAGAAGGGGGAGTAAATAGGCGAAAGTCTTTCCCATCCCTGTTGGAGCCTCAATAAAGTCGGTCTGTGGATAAGAAAGAGAAGCATCCATGTATTTAGCAAGCTCAATTTGTTTTTCTCTGGCATTTAGACCTATTTGTGCTAAGTTTTCCACAAAATCTGTTGAGAGTGTTGTTGATTTATTTTTTCGAACTTTCATGATGTGTGACTTTTTGGTCGCAATATTATGAATAAGTTCAAAACCAGCAGGTTTTATCTTTGTGAATTCAATCTGCTCTTTCAAAAAATAAGCTGTTTCATAAAGCAAATTTTCCGAATGGTTTATGATTTCTCCAAGAACCATACGTGGTAATTGACGTGCTTTTTCTTGGATTTTCAAAAGTAATTCTGCTGTTGCCAAGGCATCAGACATGGCCGCATGAGGATGGTCGTGATTGAGTTTTAACTTTTCTCCTAAAGCTTCCATTCCGTATTTATCAAATGTTGGGTAAAAGACACGCGCTAATTCAACAGTATCCACACGAGGCAATTCAAATTCAATTCCTAACTGTTGAAAACTTTTCCACATCAGTCCATAGTCAAACTTCGCATTATGCGCAACAAATACACAGTCCCGTAATAAATTGTGAACTTCATCGGCTACTTGCGCAAAATCCGGTGCTTTTTTTAATCGTGCATCACTTAGTCCAGTTAATTCCTGAATGCGCGGCAAAAGGGGCTCATGCGGATTGACATCTGTGGTATAGTTCCCCACAATTTCGCCATTTTCCACAAGTGCAATTCCAATCTGAATAATTTTATTCTCACTACTATGAGCATCGGTCGCTTCCAAATCCACCACAGCATATCGAGTCATGTATTTTACCTTATTTCTTTAGGAAATTTTGTTCCAACTTCCCCAATTCTTGTTCTAAATTCACAATTTTGTGAACACTAAAACTTCATTTTTATTATACCACAATCCCAAAATGAAACAGTTTTCATTTTACAAAATAAGGAAATTAGAGTAAAATTAAATTATCAAAAGAAATACTCATTATAAAGGAGTCGCTTATGTTAGATAATTACAAAAAAATTCTTGTTGGTCTTGATGGTTCAGTCGAATCAACCAAAGCATTTGATAAGGCAGTTGCCACAGCGCTCCGCAATGATGCCGAATTGGTCATTGCTAACGTAATTGATTTACGTGCCTTTCAATCAATCTCAGCTTATGACACCGTTGTAGCTGATGATACGCATAAAGGTGCAGAAAATCTGATCCGTGATTTTGCGGACGATGCCCGAGCTGCTGGTGTAAAAAATATCAAAACGCGCGTTGAATTTGGGTCACCAAAAGTGATGTTGGGTCAAACCCTTCCAAAAGAAGAAAATGTCGACTTGATTGTCCTTGGTGCGACAGGTTTATCTTACATTGAACGAATTTTTATCGGATCCGTTGCAGATTATATCATTAAAAATGCGCCTTGTGATGTCCTCGTTGTACGTCAATAATTAATTTTCATGCAAAAAACAAAAAGCTGCCAGTACTGACAGCTTTTTAATTTTAAAAATTTTTGACCAAAACTTATTTTGTGGCCATCGAATTGGATGAAACACCTATATTTGACCAGAGATTGTTGTCACCGTAATCTACACTCATACCAGTCACACGTTTATTCACTGGAGTATAAGCGATGTCAAAATTAGTAGGCACAACGTAGGCTTTTTTAATCATATCATTTGAATATTTAATGAAAGCAGCTTTACGGTAAGCAGAATTATCAGCTTTAACTGAATCAATATTATTCATATCATTTGTGATTTCGGGATCATTAAAGTGTCCAAAATTATATGGCGCTGCTGCAGAGAACAAATCTTGTTGCGAGGGTTCGCTTGAAAGAGACCACGATCCATCTGTGATATCCCAATCATTCGCTCCAGGAGGCGTCGTCATCTTGTCCACCCAAGAGTTGAATTCCATCAGTTTTCCATTATAAAGGGTAACTTTGACACCGATCTTCTGCCATTGTTGGATGTAGTTTTGATCAATGGTTTCTTGATTAGCATCACCTTGACGAGCAGCATAGACGAAGCTCAAGGTTTTTCCGTCTTTTTCGCGATAACCCGTTGATTTATTCAACTTCCAACCGTCATCTTCTAGCAATTGATTCGCTTTTGCTAAATTCTGTTTTTCGTACCCTTTAGCATTTGCATCCGTAAATTGTGAAAAGATGGGTGGAATCATACCATTCGCTGGGGTTGCCAAACCATTTGAAAATTTATCATCTACTTCAGCAACATTTCGTGCATATCCCAATGCCTCACGAACAGCCTCATCTTGTAGTGGTGTCTTACGATCTTGAACATTTAGCGATTTCGCCTCATCGTAGTGTCCAAGATTAAAGTACATCAAAGAAAGAAATAGATCTTGATTACCAAGAGTGACATAACCTTTCAAATTCTTTACGGCAGTGTATTGACTTGAAACCATTCCATTAATGAAATCATACTGTCCAGCTTTTAAAGCAGCTGCTGCTTTGTCAGTTGATACTGTTGAATAAATAATTGATGACAATTTTGGTTTTTTACCATAGTAGTAAGGGTTTGGAACATATTTTATCGACTCGCCTGTAACAATATTCACAGGCATAAATAGACCAAATACTAAAGGGTTCGTCGTTGTTTTTGGACTTGAAGCCAAATCTTTTGGAGCAATCCCTTTTAAATAATTGTATGGGTCTGCTGATTCAAGGAAATAGCCGTTACCTGATTGAGTGAATCCAGGCTTATTTTCTTTAAATTGAAGTTTGATCACCTTACCATTCGCTCCATCAGGAAATGTAATCCCTGATATTGTTTTGCTTTTACTATTATGGAAGTCATCCATCCCTACGATGTTAGACAATAAACTTGTCCATCGGTCTGAACCATATGCTGGGTCTGCAATCACTTCGTATTGGAACTCATAGTCTTTAGCAGTTACTTCCGAACCGTCAGACCACTTCAGATTTTTACGCAAAGTAATTGTTGCCGTTTTAGCTGCTTTGTCAAAACTAATATTCGCAGGGCCTCCATTTTGGATTTTAAATGAGCTGTTTACGTTAAACAAGGCTCCTCCAGAGGGGGAGGTCATTGTGCTAAACGTAGCATCATCATCTAATTCAGATAACCACTGGGCTTTGAAAGGTGAATCAGATTCATATGCGACTTTCAGTTGTCCCCCATTGATTGCGCTTGATTTATTATCATAAGTAATATCAAAATTGCCCGCTTTCAAAACTTTGGGTGTCACGGTTGACGAATTCCCACAAGCACTTAACGTTGCTGTTGCAACAATTAAGCTTGTTGCAAGTAAAGTAACTTTACTTTTTTTCATAATTTTTCTCCAAATAATTTTTATTTTTGTACTCTCATGTTTATTTCCAAATCATTACTACTTTTTATCACAGAGGGGGAACAGTCCTTGGAGCAACTGAAAATGATGAAAAGTAGTAAAAATTCGGAAATAAGCCAACAAGATAAACAAATGGAACCGAATTGTTTCTTTAATGTCAGGCAATCGAAATGACATGTTAATTATTTAGCGCCTTGTCTGTCGTTGATCGGCAACGCGTCTTAATGATTGTCCAATAAAAATAATACCCAAGATCGTAACTAAGATGACGATAACCGCAGGGACCCATGTCCAAGGCATGGCCGTCATGGTTTCAGGATTGATTGCTTCATTGGTCATCGTTCCCAAGGAAGGACTTCCGGCGGGGAGACCAAAACCAAGGAAACTTAATCCTGTTTCAAGTCCAATATTTCCTGCAAAAATCAAAGTCGATTCTGCAATAACGAGAGAAGACAGATTTGGCCAGATTTCTCGAAACATAATCTTAAAATCAGAACTGCCGGATGTCTTCGAAGCGCGAACATAATCACGATTAACCTCCGTCAATGTACGCGCACGAATCAGTCGGGTTGTGCTAATCCAACTAAAGAGGCACATAATCCCTATCAAAGACCAAGAATTAAAACTTGGGATGATGGTTACTAGAACAATGATAATCATTAAACTCGGTAAAATCATGACAAAATCGACAATCCTCATGAAGATAAAATCAAACTTGCCTCCGAAATAGCCAGTCGTTACTCCTAAAATATTCCCCACAAATACCGTAAATACAGTAACTCCGATGGCAATATTAAATGAATTGCGTGCGCTGATTAAGAGCATCATAATAATATCTCGTCCTCCATTATCTGTTCCAAGAAGATGCCCGTCCGTCAATGGCGGTAAATATTGTTCCATGATGTTAACATCAACATAACTGGACTTTTGAATAAAAAGTGAAGAAAGATAGACAGTAAAAAAGAGCAAGACTAAAATAATCAAAGACCATTTTGCCAACCTATCATTAGAAATTTCGCGAATAACCGCTTGTAGCGTAACTGATGAATTTTTTTGTTTCGTTTGTTTTGACATGGTTCCCCCTACTCAATCCTGATACGAGGATCAACAATCGCCATAATAATATCTGATAACAATGCTCCAAGGAGTCCCAAAAAGCCATTTAGCAATATCAATGCCGTAATCATCGAGTAGTCCCTTCCCGTGATCGATTGAATGAATAAATAACCGAGCCCAGGATAGCCAAAAATAGTTTCAGCAAAAATAGCTCCACTCAAAAGGCCCGTAATAACAAAGCCAAGATATGCTGCAACGGGAAGCGAGGCATTCCTCAAGATGTGGCGAGTGAAGATAAATTTCTCCTTGACCCCCTTGGCACGCGCCGTTTTTACATAATCTTGAGTTTCTTCATCAAGAATTCCCGACCTGAAGTAAGTAAATATTCCGGTTGTTCCCAATATTGCCATCGAAAATGCAGGTAAAATCATATGATATATTCTGCTAATTAGAACAGGAAAGAAGCCAACTGCATTCGGACTAACCGTCCCGCCAGTGGGAAACCACTTAAGTGTAAATCCAAAAATAACAATCATTAACAGATAGACGACATAAGGGGGGATACCAAAAGTAATGGAGTTATAAGTCAACCAAAGTTTGTCTTGCCATTTGCTTTCATTCTTGGCTGCAGAAATCGACATTGGAATTGCAAATAAATAAGTCATGATTACTGATAAAAGGGAGAGCCAAAAGGTATTGATTGCCCTTTGACCAATGACTGTTGTTACTGGCATGTGCAAATTGTATGACATGCCTAAATTACCATGTAATGCGTTGCCAATCCAACGAATGTATTGTTTCCACCAAGGATCATCTAATCCTGCGGCCCTCCTAAGTGCAACAAGTTGGTGCAAATCAGTTTTTGCTCCAATTAATCCAGTAAATGGATCACCGGGCATCATTTTTGCAAATAAAAATACTAAGATGCTTAAGATAAAGAGCTGAGGAACCATCAACAAGATGCGTCTAACAATTACTTTCCACATTTATTTTTCCTCTCCATCTGGTAAAGCAGCCCAGTGCATGTTTCCAATTTTTTTCAATGGCAAGGCACGTCCGTCAATTCCATAATATCTATTCTTTTGATTTTCAAAGTTTAGTTCCACTTCTTTACGGTATCTTTTATTTTATTCTCTTTTTGAAATATCTATTGAGGGAATTGACGACAAAAGTCTTTTCGTATAGATGTGTTCTGGATGATTAAAAATTGCATCACGTGAGCCTTTTTCAACAATCCTCCCATAATGCATGACTGCAATATTGTCTGTCATATGTCGTACCACACCTAAGTCGTGTGAAATAAATAAAAAGGCGATATTCATTTCTTTCTGAATTTGTTTCATGAAGTTCAAAACTTGAGCTTGAACGGATAAATCTAATGCCGAAACAGGCTCATCGGCCACAATCAATTTTGGATTTGTAGAAACAGCGCGAGCGATTCCGATTCTTTGCCGTTGCCCTCCTGAAAATTGGTGCGGATATTGTGTCAGCGTTTCTTGGGGTAAACCAACGATATCCAACAATTGAAGAATTCTTTTTTTCTCGGCAATTGGTTCTAATTTTTCAAAATTTCTTATCGGTTCAGCGATAATATCATAAATCGTTTTGCGAGGATTCAGACTTGACATCGAGTCTTGAAAAATCATTTGAACATCTTTGTTGTATTGTATTTTATTTCTGACTCTTTTCTTACTAATATCTTGACCTTGATAGATAAGCTGCCCAGCCGTCATTTGCTCAAGTCCGACTATTATTTTACCAATCGTTGTTTTCCCTGAGCCCGATTCCCCAACTAGTCCAACGGTTTCTCCTTCACTGATATTCAAATCAACACCATCAACCGCATAAACTTGACCTGTAATTCGGTTTAAAAAACCAGATCTTATCGGATAGTGTACTTTCAAATTATTTAATTTCAACAATTCAGTCATGAGCTGCTTCTTTCTTTTGATCTGGAAATTTAAACCTTCTCCAAGCTTCACCGCGGACATAGTGAAGGGGGGATACTTCTGCCAATGCTTCAGAAATAACAGTCTGAGCTTGATTTTTCATCCATGGAACCCTTAGCAAAAATAAGTCTTTATCATGTTCCATTTGATTTAATGACGGCACTTTTCCTGGGATGACATAGAGCTCATCTGAAACCGTATCAGCTGAAGGAATTGACCTCAAAAGAGAGCGCGTGTAGGGATGTTTTGGATTATTGAATATTTCTGAAACTGGTCCTTGTTCAACAACTTGCCCGGCATACATGACCACCACTGTATCTGCAATTTCAGCAACCACGCCTAAATCATGCGTAATGATAATGACTCCTGCATTCTTTTTCTTTTGTACTTCCAAAATCAAATCTAGAATTTGAGCTTGTATGGTAACATCCAAAGCGGTTGTTGGCTCATCAGCAATAATCAAATCTGGATTATTGGCAATCGCAATTGCGATCATTACTCGCTGTCGCATTCCTCCAGATAGCTGATGAGGAAATTGATTAGCGATTCGTTCTGGATTTGCAATACCGACTTGATTGAGAAGCTGAAGCATTCGGGCATTTTGTTGCCTTTCTGAATAAATGGCATGAACAGCCATCGCTTCTACAATTTGAAAACCGATTTTCATAAGTGGATTTAATGCAGCCAATGGATCTTGAAAAATCATGCCAACTTTTTTCCCTCGAATCGTTGCCATCTGATCACCAACTTTTCCGACGATTTCTTCACCCTCAAGCTTTATTGACCCCGTTATTTTAGTTTGTTTAGGATTGTGTAATGCCATTATGGCGGTCGCAAAGGTCGATTTACCTGAACCCGACTCTCCAACGATTGCGAGCACTTCTCCTCGATGAACATCTAAACTCATTTTATAAACTGCATTATAAAATCTCCCATCTATTCGAAAAGCAACACTGACGTTTTTTGTCGTTAATAAAATCTCATTATTCATCCCTTTTTTCCTCTTTATCTCCTAAAATAAGTAATACAAATATATTGTATTTTGTAATTTTAAGAATACATTAAGTTAAATTAGATTATATACTTTTAATATAATTGTGTCAACAATTAAAATAAAATAAATTTGGAAAACGATTAAATATCAGATTAAATATCAGTTTAAATATCATAAGAATGGTTCAATGTCATTACATTTTGAATAAAAAAAAATCCTCCTAAGAGGATTTTAATTCTCACCATGTATCTTTAATTTCTCAAGTATCATCTTGTTTATCCCCTTTGGATTTTGTGCTTTAATCATTGCGTAAGCAAAATTAGGGCCAAAAGTTTTAGGCGAAATTGCAATGTATCGAGGTTGCCAATCAGTTGGAGCCCATTTCTTCTTGGCCTGATAGAGCCCTTTAAAACCGTAAACTCCGTTCAGATTTTCATAGACAAATTGGAATAACTGAGTCGTAATCGACTTATCATCCTTGTCCATGTTGGCAAGAGGGCAGAGGCCAATATTTCCCCATGTCACTCCCTCTTGGGCCATTTTTTCAAAAGCCTGTGCAAAAATAATTTCCATCGCTCCGTTTGGTGCCGCGTCTCTTCGACGCGTCACATCAGCCATATATCCACTGCCTTGAGCATAAGGAACAAAAATAATAAAAGCTTGCATTTGCCCATCTGCATTTTCAGAGTAAAAATAACGCCGTCCCAAAGGATTTTCAAGAGCTAAACCACCAAGCATAAAGCCCATTTCGGCACCTTTTTGTTTAAACCATTCTTGAGAGATTTCGTTAATTTCGTGTTCAACGGCTTGATTGCGTTGTTTCAGCGGTTCATATTCTTTCACAACGAGTCCATTTTTCTTCGCATGATTAATATTTGCACGCACTTTCGCACGTGGTTTACCACTTAATGTAAATTCTGACAAGCGTACACAGGCATCCTCGCCAATTTTTATCATGCCAAAATCTAAATCTTCATATGCCGTACGGAACTCCTCAGTGATATCCATGAAAAGTAGCTTCCAATTGTTTTTATAAGCAAATCGACGAATTTCAGATAAAAATGTAACCGCATCTTCTTTTGCACAAATAATATCACCACAAATGACCATGATATTGTTCACCATAACATAGGCAATAACGCCTTCTGTCATTTCCCCAAAAAAATAATGCTTGTCACTCATCAAAGTCATATAATCCATAGGATTTTTGCCAAAACGATTAACTAAATCATAAGTTTTCTTGCGTTCAATTGAACTCACAAAAGGGTTATAAACCAGCGGTTTCAAAACGAGCAATGCAGCGATGACGATACAAACCCAGCTCACAATGATTAAAGACAGTGCAAAGAGATGTACTTCGGAAGTGTATTTGGAGAGATTCGTATCCATCAGAAATAAAAATTTCAATGAATCATTAAAACTCAAGACAGCATTATGCGCACCCTGATAATCATCACTCAAAATACTCATTGATAAAATTGTATTGAAAAGAGCCATTGCTATTGGTACTGCGGCTATGATTAAGCCACGTTTTAGAGATAAGCGTTCAGATGAACGTTTAAAATCTTTGTAGGTTGCTCCTAGGACAATCAATATGAACAATGAAATGAAGGTACTCAAAGCAAAGACATGACCCGTCAGCAACAAATGTAAACCGAGTAAAACAGATTGAGTCACCATGGCAATTATCCATGCCGAGCGGACATAACGAAAAAGATTGACACTGACAAGCAAGCCAATAAAGCCAAGTACAAAAGCTAGAATGAAATGGGTACTCAGCCCAAATGGTGCAACAAAGCGATAATAATTGAAGGTTCGATTATAACCAAATGGATGAATTCGCCAGATATAAAACCCAATGACATTACTTAAACTCAGCAAAAACATAAGGGTCATGGCAATATTTTGGGTAATGCGCTTAATTTTCAACCAATTATTTTTTCCAATAATAATTTCTGTGTTCATGTCATAATATTATCACAACCACTCTAATAATCGCAACCTTTATCGATTTTTATTGCAACAAAAAAAGCCAAGCGGCTTTTTAATTGATTATTTTGCGAGTGCATCTTTTGCAGCATCAGCAAGTGCAGTAAATGCAGCAGCGTCAGCGATAGCAAGGTCAGCAAGCATTTTACGGTTGATTTCGATATCAGCGAGTTTCAAACCGTGCATCAATTTGCTGTATGAAAGTCCATTCATACGTGCAGCTGCATTGATACGTGCAATCCACAATTTACGGAAGTCGCGTTTCTTTTGACGACGATCGCGGAATGCGTAGTAGTATGAATTCATGACTTGCTCTTTAGCAGTCTTGAAGAGACGGTGCTTAGCACCATAATATCCTTTAGCGAGTTTTAAAACGCGTTTACGACGCGCACGAGTTGCAACGCTACCTTTAACACGAGCCATTTGTGTTTCTCCTTTATTTCTTAGAAATTTTTAATTCTGTCCGTACTGACAGTTTTTTTCAAATTTATTTTTCTGTCAGACAACCTTATTTCCTTGATAATACACAAGTAAAATCTGAAAGATCGAATTGACAGTGCTTGTTTTAACTAAAATGAATTAAATTTAATTATTTCATCCCTACAAGCATACGTTTAATACGTTTGAAGTCTGATTTAGAAACCATAGTACCTTTACGCAATTGACGACGTTGTTTTACAGTCTTACCGTGGAAACGGTGAGATGTGTAAGCGTGGAAGCGTTTAAGTCCGCCTGAACCTGTACGTTTGAAACGTTTTGCAGATGCGCGGTGAGTTTTTTGTTTTGGCATTTTATTTTCTCCTTAATTAAATTTAAGGGTTAGAAACCCTTTGACGTTCGTCAATTCGATTCAAGTTGCTCTTATTTTTTAATTGGAGCAAGTTGTAAGAACATCTGACGACCGTCCATTTTGGCTCTTTGTTCAACGACAGCAAAATCTTTTGTTGCTTGCGCGAACTTGTCCATCACTTGACGACCCACATCTTGGTGGGTTATCATCCGACCTTTAAATCGGATTGAAACCTTAACTTTATCCCCTTTTTCAAGGAATTTAATAGCTTGACGAAGTTTTGTGTCAAAGTCGTTTTGGTCAATCACAGGTGATAGACGAACTTCTTTTACACTAACAACTGCTTGTTTCTTTTTCGCTTCTTTTTGCTTTTTCTTTTGCTCAAACATGAATTTTGTATAATCCATGATTTTAGCAACAGGTGGTTCTTGATTAGAAATCAAAACCAAGTCCATGTTAAGCGTTTCAGCTTGAGCGAGTGCTTCACTTGTTGGTGTTACTCCAAGTTGTTCACCCTCTGCACCAATGAGACGTACCTCACGAGCACGGATTGCACCGTTCATCATAGGTTTTCTATTGTCTTGTTTAGCTATGTTCGTTCTCCTTCTAATAAATAATATTTAAGAAAAACAAAAGCGGAACGACAATCTCGCCCCGCTCATGAAAACATTCGTTTTTGTGAATAATTCCATTCGTTTGCCCAGGGCTATAACCTCTAAGGCGAGAAGCGGGTGCTTCTGCTTTTCAACTTAACCAGTATAACACAAGAATTGTTCTCTGTCAAATAATATCATTTTTCAAGAAATTAATAGCTTATCACGAGAATTATTTGGACTTTGTATATCATTCTTGAATATTAATATATTATGAGAAAATAATTAATATAATATTAGAAAACCATAAATGGAGAATAAGATGCCAAAAGACACTAAAACAAGTACAAAACAAAGAATTATTAGAGGTTTAATGCTTTGCACCCTCCTGCTTTCACAAACAGCTCAGACCTACGTGGCTTATTCAGAAGCAAGCAATGTGTCCAATGCGACACAAGTTGACCTTAACAAAGCCGCTGGTAATTTAGAAAATGCCATGGCCGTTGCTGAAGGCAAAAAACGCGAGGATGAAGAAAAAGCCAAAGAAGAATCCGCTTTGAATTCTGAAAATGAACATCCATCCGGCGATGGCGGAGACGGTTCTCCACCATCTGGTGATCCCTCTTCGACAGAAATTGAAACGCCACTCGTAATGCCTAGATGGTCTTCTGAAATTTTGGATTTTCAAGGATTTGATAAGCATCTTATTTCAGCATCTAATGCAGAAATCATTGGGCAAGATCTTGGCCAAAAATTGGGATTTGTCGAAGGGATGGGGAGTATTGAAAGGCCGTTTGTTTTAGATTCTCTCGATCAACTCAAATTAATCAATCAAATCGAAAACGGGTGGCAAAATCAACTTTTCTCGGTGGTACTATCAGAAGATACTGTTGGTAATCAAACCTCTTTTGAAGGCCAT
This sequence comes from Lactococcus fujiensis JCM 16395, assembly GCF_002441655.1. GTDB lineage: Bacteria > Bacillota > Bacilli > Lactobacillales > Streptococcaceae > Lactococcus > Lactococcus fujiensis. The sequence goes on from NZ_JXJU01000004.1 coordinate 114,924, forward strand.
ATTAATGATTTTAAGACATTAGCTGGTGGTTCCTTTTATTATATACTTTCAGCAGGAATCTATAACTTTGAGCAGAATAATACGTGGTCTCCCATAGGCAACACGAGTGGAGAGTTTACAGGTCATTTTGATGGCAACGGTCAAACCATCAATAATTTACAAGGTCAAGGACTTTTTAATATCATCGCAAAAAATGCTTCTGTCAAAAATTTAACCATTCAAAATGCGGAGATTTCAACAACACGGGACCGTTTGGGAATTCTAGCGCATTATAATAATGGACACATAGAAAATGTTAGTGTTGGTGGCCGTGTGAGCGGTGGAAACTATGAATCCATCGGTGGGCTGGTCGGTGGTAACAACGAAGGGCAAATTACTCGTTGTCACGTTCTAAGTGGAACAAGCGTTTCTGGTTCGGCCTTCGTTGGGGGATTGGCTGGATTTAGTGAGGTTGGTTCTTCTATTTCTGAAAGTAGTTCGGCAGCCTCTGTCTCAGGCAATCATTCAATTGGTGGTTTAGTGGGTGAGTGGACTGGAGCCAACGGAACAAGTATCGAGAAATCTTGGGCAACAGGTGAAGTCAATGGTATTTATTGGGTTGGTGGCTTGGTTGGTCGTGCTGTAAACTCTAATTCTCGGCTTATTGAAACCTATGCTACTGGAAAGGTAACGGGAACCCATTCTAAAATTGGCGGTCTTGTCGGTGAAACTGCTTCTACTATCCTGCGTTCCTATGCCACTGGTCATGTTGAAAATACTGGTCTTTCGACAACCAATCCTGGGGGAGCTCCATCTGCTGATATCGGACGTTACACGGGTGGACTCGTTGGAATAAACGGCTCCATGAATATTACCGACAGCTATGCGTTAGGGAATGTTATCGGTCATCGCGTTTCAGGCGCAAATAATTCAGGCATTGATGTCGGTGGACTCGTTGGTTTTTCACAGGGACAAATTGTTGGCTCGAACCGTGAACTTATTCCTGCATTGATTGACGGGCAAGATGACTTCTTGTGCGGCTTCTCTTTCGCCACAGGTCAAGTCTCTGGTTATGGTAATGTAGGAGGTCTTGTAGGAAGAACAAATGCCAGTGTCAACAATACTTTTGCGGGGTGGTGGAATGAAAACTCACGTGCCGTTAAAGAGGGAACAAGTACTGTAACAGCAAGAGATATGAATGATAACCTAGTCCCAGTTGGCGTCGACAATTCTCTACTTACGGGTAATAATTTTGGTGGTCTCGTAGGTCAACTCGGAAATGCGACCGTTACCACGGCACGTTTGACTTGGTCATACTCAGTCGGCGATGTGATTGCTCCCATGCGTAACAATTCAAATACAAACACTGCATGCAATGTGGGTGGCCTAGTTGGTGATGTTTATGGAAACATTTCAACTTCTTGGGCACAGGGCAGTATTTATGGAAACCAATGCGTTGGGGGTCTTGCTGGACGTGCGGCTACTTCGGTTCAAATCACCCAATGTTATTTCACAGGAACAATTGTTGAGGGAGCAAATTTTGTTGGCGGTCTTTTAGGGCAAGGTGGAAACCAGATTCTTTATTGCTACTCCTCTACAAAGGTATTGTTGTCATGGTCGTCAGGGCAAGCAGCAGGCATTTACGGGGGTGATACAGGAAAACCACTGATTAATTATAATTTCGTCATTGGTTCCCTTGATTTGTCTGGAGGAACAAACGGGGGTGCAATTGCCGTTCATACCAGTATGGCAAACATCAACGCAGGGAATTGGCGTTGGGCTGGTTATGTGTCATCCACGAACATTCCAAATAACAATGAAAAAAATATCAATGGGGCTCCATTGTCAGCTGACGCACTTCGAAACCCTGGAACTTATGGTTTGACTGATCAACTGGGTGAAATTTCAGGATCGAGCTTTACTAATTTTGGTACTTGGGGAGGTCGTGACTGGATTTATAATTCGAGCAAACTTCAATTTCCACTTTTGGGATTCGGTCCAGAGCAGCCCTATATCCCATTTCTTTATTATTTATTCGGAGCCAATTATCCAATTGTATATGGCAATGATCTCTTTGGGGCAGAAATTACAGGGATTGACTTCAATCAGGCACGTGCCATTGTCAGTTCTGACATTCCTCCAGTTATTCCAACTAAAAAGCACGATGATTATGATGTGACAATTCAAATTAGTGAAATTTTTCAAGTGGACGCATCAAGTTCGGTTGCAGGTCAATATGATAAATCAGGCACTGCATTGAGCGATTACACATACGAACTTATCGGGAGTACAAATGAAGCCCTCAAAGGTCAAAAGCCTGAAATTATTGTCAGCTGGTCTGAAGAATTTAGGATTCACGAGACTACTCGAATTTGCTACAGCGACGGATATATCACTTTGAAATTCAATTCAATGAACCCGCTACCAAATTATTTAGCGAGTATGACACCACAAAACAATGTCTTTGATATGAAGTCGAATGCATTTAAAACCTATCTCGGCGAAAACTATCGTTTTCGCGCGACTGAAAAATCAACCAATGGGCAGCAGTTTGACACAGGGAATCTCTACATTGCACCTAAAGAAATTACCGTTCAAGGTGAGGTGACCGATAAAATGTGGGATGGTACGACGAAAGCAGAATGGGTACCCAATAAAGGGCCAGAACAAAATTCAGCCTTTTTCGATCAAATCCGCTACCCCGATACGACAATAAAATCAGGAAAAATAGATGAAGAGAATTCACACGTCCATCTTGCTCAGGATATTACAATTGAATTTGAAAATGCCAATGTTGGTGATAATAAAAAAGTCATAACCAATGGAGACGTCGGTTTGACTGGTTCACATGCCAATAATTATCGCCTTGTATTTGACATTGGAACGGCAAGAATCACACCATTTGATATTGCTAAAGCTCCGATGATTGACTTCCGACAAGGGCGAACTGTCACGCGCTCTTATTCGGCCGAAAATCTTGTTGCTGAAATTGAAATAGCACCTGAAGTTTTAATTTATTACAATTCAACTGATTTTTTCAAAGTTACTTTGGATAAAAATTGGACGGTGCAATATCAAGATGAAAATGCTGGGACAGACAAGCAAGTAATGAAAATATTGAACCCATCTGGTGATGAGGTTAGTAACTTCATTCTTTCTTACAATGGAGATCAAAATTTTGACTGGAGCAAAATTTTCTCACCTCATCATCCCGAACAGACTGAATTAATGAATCAACTCATGCAAATTTTTCTTTCGGGTACTCTATCTCCTGAAGCTTTAATAGAGAGCATCGACTTGACCCCCGATTCAACTAAAATTAATCATTACGATGCTTCTAACTTGCAAGACAAAAAATCACCTGTGGACGACAATGGTGAATGGACAGCACCACAAGAAACACCTCAAACGGGAGAATGGGTAGCCTGGAAAGATGGAATTATCACCCCAGCGTTTGCCCAATGGATTTCTGGTCGGCTCAATCAAAAAACCTATGACGGTACCCCGTTTATCTTGAAATCTTCCGTCATGGTAGATGAATTAGATGACAACGGACAGCCAATTTATGAGAATGACAAAGTCAAACAAAAAATTGATTTGAACGCTGTTGGTGCTTTACCAACCCTAAGTGTCGCAAGCGGTCAGATTCAATTTGACTACGCTTTTGATTTTATCGAATTAGACTTGGGGGAATTGACCGAAAAAATTCAAATTGAACTTAATCTCCTTAATGATGCTGATGAAGCTGATCGAGTCAATGGAGCTATTCAAACCATGAGAAACCATTTAACTCAATTACTTGAAGGCACTGAAGCCTCTCTTGAAGGTACGGGTATTACCGTTGATTACGTCATGCAGGCGATCAAGATTGAGGATATGATGAAAAAATCTGATGAAATTGTCTTAATTACAGGTCCAGATAGTTTTAGATATTTAGACGAAAAAATTGGAATTGGTGAATGGCAGTGGCAAAACGTTCAGAAAAGTATGGTCAATCCCAATATTCAAGGCCTACCAGTAAATTTGGAAAATTATCAGACTCGAGTGAGTACAGGTGACAAACCAGAGTTTGCCAAAATTGACATATCCGATGGTAGGATCCCGCCTGGACTGATTACTGCTGAAGAAATCCAAGCTGGACAGTTACGATTTATTCCTGGTGAAATTGAAACACGTGAGTACGATGGCAAAACAGAAGCTTCCATCAAAACATTGCCTAAGTTCAATATTATTCTTTACAAGACCTTGCCCATCAGTATTGAGAGGGCGATGGAACTTCACGATAATGAAACGTTCATTCATGACGGGGTCAGTTATGAAATTGTCACCGCTGACAAAGAAAATAGTGGGTTTGATTACTCAGAAGCAATTTATCGGGAGCTGCCTGGGAGTCCAATCATGGCTTCAGAAATAGAAATCGAAGTTCACAATCTGCATTTTGGGTCAGATGACCTTACCCAAGTGAATGCTCCAAATGCTTACATCAAATCAAAACTAGACCTGAATGCAGGAGCAAATCGAATCCATCTTAATCTCAATGAGCAATTAACTGGTCCAAGTGATGTTTATGACAGTACAATTTCAACTGAGCCAACCGACGGACTTCAATGGCGCTTTGAATCGACATTCATGTTGGGAGAAAAAAATCTTTCTGATCAAGCCAGGTTACAAATATTAAATTTGGCTAAGAAAAATATGTTCGGAACGATGACCAATCCGAATTTCCAAGAAGACATCAAGGCACCAATTGATAAAGAGTTGGAGAGTTTAATTTTCAAAGGTGGCGATTTAAAAGGACAGTATGAGAACGCAATTGAGGACTGGGACCAATTTTCAGCCATTCTGATCTCTAATGTTTATCAAAGCAAAGAATATAGTGCGGCTGAAATTATTCCACGTGAATTATCTTGGACGCCTGGCAGAGTTGCAGGAAAACGTTATGACGGAACTAAAAATGTGTATGAAATCCTGTCTGAGCCTGAATTACGGCATGTCAAGTCTAATGGACAAGGGCTGTCATTAATCCCAGGAGACGGCGTCCTCCCTGTTCGTGGTTGGGCCGAATTCGATTCTGCCGATCTTTCATTAACTTTAGACCCGTTCAATTTACTGGAAATTGACACACTTTTTTCTAATGTTTCAGCGGCACCCTATTTTCTGAAGACAGATCCTCCGCAGTCGCGTGATACTTATTGGGGACTTCAACATTCTCTTGAAAACTATGATACGGAGAACTTGAGAAATGAAGCACGCCTGTACTTTACTCATCGTGCAAACACTTCCGAAATCAATGCTAAAGCCCAAGCTTACTTTGATGGGGAACATCCAGAGCATTATTTCCATGCTGATAAATTAATCAGCCTTAAGGAACGCCGCTACCAAATGAATCCCTCAAATTATTTGCCCTTATTTGACAATTTTGAAGCTTGGAAATCGGCTGGTAATATGGGAACAACCTATCTCAATTGGTCCAACGAACAAAAAACAGCTTGGATCGATGCCAAAAATGATGGCCTCTTAAGCTATGCGGAATGGCTTTCAGAAATTGCTTTTGCTGAATGGGTCAGTGATGACAGCGAAATGAAAACGGAAAATGGGCAGACTTATCTGAGTTGGCTCCAATCCAAATCGGGACGAGATGATTCAAGTAGCGCAACAAAAATTAAACATCAAGGCGTTTCAAATTATAGTCTGAAACACTCTGATGGAACGAGTTACAATGCAATTGGATTGCCAAAATTACCTTTAACCAAAGTACTGTTGGAATCTGATGACGACGGAATTTCAAAACTTACTCAAGCCAAAGGGAAAGAACGTTTATTTGGCCAACCTGCCTTTTATCCAGCAGTAATAACTCCGACTGAGCTCAGTAAAGAAAACATTAACATATTAACACATGGCTATATAAGTAAGACATGGAACGGCCTAAACAATGCTACTTTTGACCACGTCATTGAAAAAGAGAATAAAAACCTTGGCACTTTTGATGTGGCCTTTGATCTCCCCTATTTCGAAAACCTAGATGGACGTTATCAAAATGCAAAAAGTCACCAAACCCTTTGGCTCGATATGCAAAAGAGTAATTATTCTTACGTGGGGCACGGTGTTCAAGGCGAATTAAGTCTGGATGAAAATTTACTAGAAGATGATGTCTATACTGGTCCCATTGAATATGGCGATAGCAAATCAGCATTAAGATACAGAGAATCCTATGCCGCTGGTGAAGAGAAACCAGTCGCTCAAACATACGATCACAATATCAATGTAACCAATCCGATATTCAATGATAAAAATATTACATATAATGACCTTGGTTTGAGCGCTCAAGAGTACCTCACACGCTATCTTTATTTTGGTCAGATCAAACCACTCGAGATTACGATGGACAATTGGCTCAACTATTTACATATTAGTCCTGGCCATTATGAAAAAGAGTGGGATGGCACCACTGCTCTGACTTTTAACAACTTAAAGGAGTGGGCACAAATTTTCTTATTGACCGAAGGGAGCTTGGAGGGAGGACAAATTCCCGAAGGCTATACTGACTTGAATGCCTATGTTGAATTTCTTCGTCAACCTCAAGCTCCTGATTTACCCGAAAAACAAGTAGCTTCACCTTTCGAAATTTACCAGTCTATAGATCCACAAACCGAATACAATGAATCAAGACCAACCCTTGAAAATGAAACCCATTGGATGAATATGAAGAATACAGAGCTCTGGACTACAACTGATGACTATTCCATCAGTGATGAAGTGGTTCAAATGATTCTTCTTGGAGCTGAACAATATTTGAAACAAGCTGATGCAAATCTAGATTTATTATCAGAACTGACAGATAAAGGCTGGTCTGGCCAATCACTTTACCGCGGAACCATTTTATCTCGGCAACTCAATCCAGATTTAATTGAGAAAATGGAAATTAAAACGACCGCAGGTTTCATTCGTAAAATTTATGACGGCACAACGGTTGCATTTGGCGATAAAGTGAGCGTTGAACAGGAACGCCCTGTCGTCATTCTCCTCGATGAATTAACCGGCTACGAGCAAAAATGGGATGACATTGCGCGTGCCTGGGTCGATGACCTTGAAAAACCAATCACACGTAAAATAGAATTGGAAATCCCTTATGAAGACTACGCCGACTTCATCATGCCTGAGTCATCTGAATTTGATGAAGCAAATGTTGGGAAACGAAAAATAAATACCGTCATTACAAACATCGAGACAAGACTGCTCAATTTTTCAAATGACATGGACAAAACACAATTCTTGAGCAAACTGGGAGTTGAACTTTATCAGGGCGAAATTTTACCGCTTATCGTTACTGATGAAACTAATTTCCACAACGGAATCAGCCTACAGGAACCAAATCTTGAGCGTCTTCTACCCGAACCGGCTCAAGTTGAACGGTTGTATAATGGAACAAAAACAATTGAACAGTCTGATCTCAAGAACCATTTACTCCCCCAATTGAAAGTGGATGTCGCATCAAATTGGGGTGATCCAGAACATCTTGGTTCACCTTTGACTCAAACAATATCACTCAATTTTGATGAAAGCTGGAAACAACACATCAACTTTGACAATAAAAATGTGACTGTCAATCAAGCTGAGTTGGCACAAGGAAAAATTGTCCCCATTAACAAAACGGTCATTTCCTCTCAGGTCAGTCGAACCTTCGATCCACAAAATAATCCAGCTGATAAAAGTAATGTTTGGATTGACAATAATGAAATCAAGCATGAAGACTATAATGTCATCCTCACTGACAGCGCATGGAAATACTTGGAAGCACGATTATTTACTGGCAAAATTTTGCCTGCGCCACTAGAATGGGCCATTGGACAGACCAATGATCGTCTTTATGACCAGACAACACTGGCCAGCATTCACAAGATGCCAGAATTACAAGAGGTTTTCGCCAATGAAGTCAAGACCAGCTTCCAACTGGGAGAGCTCCAAACGCAAATTCTTGAAAACATTCATTTCTATGATAGCGAAAATAAAACAGCAGAAATTAGTGGCTTCAATAATCCATTAAACTGGGCAGTCAAATATGACCCACAGACGGCCAATTTACCCATTGAATTCTACATGCTTGATGAACAAAATCCAGCTCAAATCCAATATGGAAAAATCGATTTTGACGCATTCTTAAACCAAGAAATGCTCGAACAATACCCTGCTCTTGCAAACTATCTTTATCCTAAAACTACTGAATATACTTTTGAAAATGCCGCCATTACTGGACAAAAAATCATCGTTGGAACAAATGATGATCAAGAAGACGAGAAATACGATACAGAAAAAGAGTCTTATAACGGTAGACCATTTACAATCGGGCAAATTCAACTTGGACAAGTCATAGAACGTGCTTATGATGGAACCAAAACTGCCGAAATTGAGCAAAAACCGGTCATCACAACTGTCATTACTGATGAGAATGGAAACGAGCAAGTGATTGACCTGACAGATTTTATTCGTTTTGATCAAGTCGAATTTGATAACAGGCATGTTGGAGAAGGTAAATCTATTAAAGCCAAGATTAGCTTGAAAGAAATATCGATTGACGGAATTAGTTACGAGCTCACAGATGCTCTAAAACAAAAAATTGAAAATGCAAGTTTTCTTGGTACGATTAGTCCACGCCAAATTTATTGGACTACTGGTCAAATCGCAGCCAAACAGTATGACCGTGAAGTCAACGTTGCTGCCAACTTAATTCACAGTCCAGACTTGCAAGGTACCGAGGTCAATGGGCTGACAGATGGAATTCTCGCAATTGATCAAACGGTCAGTAGTGACACAACTAAAAATGAAATTGTCAATAAAATACAAGGTATGACCCGTTATGAAAATACAGCAGGCATTGCCAATATTGATGTCGCCTACGATCTTGATGACAATGTAATTCCGGTTACCGTCACAGCTACAAATTGGGGAATTTCTGGCGACAACGCTAGCAATTACCAAATTATTGATCCGAGTCATTCAATTGCAGGTGTCACAGATTTTCCAGCTCAGATCGGACTCGAAAATCCAGTAGCTGTCCAACCTACCTTTGAATCCCTGTCAGAAGACGATCAGGTGATTGGTCTCGGTGGACTCATTCTTCCTCGACCGGTACATTTTGTAGGACAAATAAACTTAACAAAATCTTATGATGGCAATGCCTTACTCATTGCTGACAAAAATCAGTCCAACTGGTCTATTGAACGTCCTGAAGATGGTTTTGAGGCTCACAATTTCCATTATGCAAGTCCGCAACTAGAACTAGCAAACGCCAGCCTCGGAATCATGCATCAACTCGACAATGCAGATCAAATAATTTTACCTGAAGCCCACGATGATGTTGCTTATTCAATTTCTGATTTATTAGGGCATCAAGAATTGAATGGAAGGATTGACGAACAAGTTAATTTAGACCAACCTGGTCAATTGCGACACCATGCGCTGTCCGGTCGAGGTAAACTTGTCGGAAAAGATGCGGCCAATTATATCTTGGCTGACAATGAATTGGCAAATGTTCAAACACGAATCAGCAAGGCAAGTGGTCCAGAAATCGTGCTAAATCCGCTTGAAATCAATGCCGATAGCTTTTCGGTCGAGCCAACATTTTACGACACCCATGGTCCTGCAATCGTTTTGCCTAATCAATTGCCTAGTGATGAAGACATCAAAGCATCAGCACTCTTTGCCTTAGATCTAGTCGCTCAAGTAGCACCGAGTACATTTAGCCCTCAACACACTGCTGTCTATCGCTTGTCAACATCGAATAATATTACCTCTATCAGCACTTACAGCGCTGATCCAAGTCTTTGGCAAACCAGTTCAACCTTTACTAACCTCCAGCCAAACACCCAATATTATCTCTATGCACAGGCTATCGAAAGTAGAAACTTTTTCGAAGGACCAATCAGTCAACTTCTCCTTGTCAGCACGGACAGTAAAGGTAGTCCAACACTCTCCATTCTTCCAAACCAAAAAGGATTCCTTGCACAAACAGGGGATATTCCACAATTTCTCATTGAGGGGGCGCTCATATTATTCTTAGCCTTTCTTATCAATGAGAAAAAGAAAAGAGATAAAGAAGAAAATTTGACAAATGATGAATAATATAAAGTTCAAAAATGAAACTCCTACGGGAGTTTTTTTGTATATCATTTAATTACATTAGAAAAAAATGATAAAATTATGATAAACAAACTTAGAAAGATTAGAAATTGAAATTAATGAAAATTATTATTCAAAACACCTCAAAACAATTGCCCAATAATCAAAAGAACCTTTTTGAAATCCGAGAAGATAATACATTGATGCCACTAATAACGCCTTGTCCAACCAATACCATCTCAAAATCACAAATTCAAAACTCAAAGGACTAAACCCATGAACTTTACTGAATTAACGCACCTTTCCAATGAAATAAATAAATCTCGAAACTGGTCTCCACACCGAAAAGTCATGTTTGGTCAAGGGATTCTATCAAGCCTTCACTTGCCCCAAATCATTAATCAGCCGAGTCAAGAAGCGCATGATAGTCAAAACCATAATGAACCTTACTCCCTTAATTTAATTTCCGGAATTATTGATAAATTAGTAGACCACGAAAACATTCATTTGATGAAAACGGTCGTTTCGCAAACTGATTTTTCCAACCATCAAAAACTCCTCAATAATGCATTTCAACATTACAAACAACCTGATATCCCAGAAGTAAATGGAATTTTTAAGGTTTTTCACAAAAATTGTTGGTTAGAGCAACTAAAGAACAAGCAAAAAAATATCGTCCTCGTCGTTACGGGAGAGCTTCAGGGTGATTTTTATTTTTTTACCGAAATGAAAAACAAGGTAAAATTGAATCGATTAAAATTTGAACAACCTGGTCTTTACAACTTTGATTTTTTGAAAAAACAAGATCACTTTCTCTTACCGCCATATATAAAAAAACAGACGCTATAAGTCTGTTTTTAGGTCCAGCCAATCAAGGCAGGCCTCGAGATTTGCGAATTCATAATCTGCAACGGTATGATTTTCCGGACCTATGTAAATCGTAGTCATTCTCATTTTTTTGGCGGGAATAATGTCATTGCCAAGATGGTCCCCCACCATGATTGTTTCAACGGCATTAAAATGTTCATTTTCCAGAACAAATTTGAAAGCTTCCAAATCAGGTTTTTTCAGCCCAATTTCATCAGAAATGTAGACAGGAAATAGATTATTGAATCCAAATTGTCGAATTTTTTCACGTTGTTCCCAACTGTCGCCATTACTCAAAATCGCAATCGAATATTGCTTTGATAAGGCAAGCAATCGATTGACTAAATGATCATCTTGTTCAATTTCTTCAATCAAAGCTGTCAAATAAATATCAAAGAAATTTTTAATAAAGAGTTCTTTATAAGGCATATTAAAATAGTCTAAAACAAGACGAACACGCTCTTCGCGTCCAAACTCAACTGATATTTTTCCAGCATGGATTTGTTCCCAAATTTCATGATCAAATATAATATATTGTTCCATAAATTCATCAATTGTTACCTTATCAAACGGCAACAACTCAAGAAAAATTTTTCGATGGGCCGAAACCCAGTATTTACGCAGAGGAAACAAAGTATTATCCCAATCAAAAATGATATTTTTAAGCATCTTCCCTCCATTCTTTTCTTCCATTTTAACAATAAATTATTACTTATTCAATTTAACAAAAAAATGTTCAATAAATTGAGCATTTTTTTGATTTATTATTAATGCGCTTCAAGATAAACCATCAAAATAGAAATATCTGCAGGATTGACACCTGAAATACGGCTCGCTTGCCCCAATGTTTCAGGATTTATTTTTTTGAATTTTTGACGTGCTTCCGTCGCAATCGAATCCAAAAGATCCCAATCCATCGACTTTGGAATTTTCTTTTCTTCCAAGCGATGCATTTTTTCAACCTGATCCATTGCCTTTTTGATGTAGCCAGCATAGGTTACTTCAGTTTCAATCAGATCTATGACCGTCCGATCAATTGGCTCCGGTGCATCCCCAATAAATTTGACAAGATCTTGATAATGAACTTCAGGACGTTTTAAGAAATCAGCGGCTGTAAAAGCATCCTTGATTGGTCCAAAGCCCATCATTCCTAAAATTTCTTGTGTTTCTGGTATAGGTTTGATTTTTTCGGTATTTAAGCGCGTCATTTCCCGATTGAATTCATCCATCTTAGCTTGAAAGACTCTCCAACGCTCATCATCAACAAGTCCTTTTTCACGTCCAATGGCTGTTAAACGAACATCTGCATTATCGTGGCGTAAAATTAAACGATACTCTGCACGAGAAGTGAGCAAACGATAAGGCTCAATTGTTCCTTTCGTGACTAAATCATCAATCATAACACCGATGTAAGCCTCACTGCGTTTCAAAATCATTTCTGGTTTCCCCAGTACCTTAAGTGCTGCATTCATCCCCGCAACAAGCCCTTGTCCAGCAGCTTCTTCATAACCTGATGTTCCATTGGTCTGCCCCGCTGTAAACAAGCCCGAAATCAACTTTGTTTCGAGCGTTGGACGTAATTGGTGCGGGAATATCATGTCATATTCAATGGCGTACCCTGTCCGCATCATTTCCACATTTTCAAGCCCTGGAATAGTTTTAAGTGCAGCAAATTGAACATCTTCAGGCATTGAGGTAGAGAATCCACCCACATAAATCTCATCTGTATTACGCCCTTCTGGTTCGAGGAAAAGTTGATGGCGCGGCTTATCTTCAAAACGCGTGATTTTATCTTCTATCGATGGACAATAACGTGGGCCTACTCCTTTAACAATTCCTGAGAAAAGAGGTGCTCGGTAAAGATTATCACGTAAGATTTCATGCGTTGCATTTGACGTATAGGTCAAATAACATGGAATTTGGTCCTTCAAATAATCTTCATCTTTTGAAAGATATGAAAAATGATTGGGATTTTCATCACCCGGTTGGATTTCCGTCTTTGAATAGTCAATCGAACTTTTCAAAACACGAGGAGGTGTTCCGGTTTTAAAACGACCTATTTCAAAGCCCAAATCACGTAAATTATCTGCTAAACCAATTGAAGGAATAGAATTATTCGGCCCGGAACTGTATTTCAAGTCACCAATAATAATTTCGCCACGAAGTGCTGTTCCTGTCGTAACAATAATAGCTTTGGCTCCATAATAAGTTCCGGTTTGGGTCCGAACACCGATGACTTTAGTTTTGGCTTCATCTGTTAAAATTTCTTCAACCATACCTTGACGGAGGGTCAAATTTTCTTGACGTTCAATTGTCTTCTTCATTTCATCAGAGTAAAGTTGTTTATCAGCTTGAGCACGTAACGCACGCACAGCTGGCCCTTTACCTGTATTCAACATTTTCATTTGAATGTAAGTTTTGTCAATATTACGTCCCATTTCGCCACCTAAAGCATCGATTTCACGGACAACGATTCCTTTTGCCGAACCGCCCACAGACGGGTTACAAGGCATAAAGGCAACCATATTGAGATTTATCGTGAGAAGGAGGGCTTTGGTTCCCATACGAGCCGCAGCCAAAGCTGCTTCAACGCCCGCATGACCTGCTCCAATGACGATCACATCATATTCTTCTTGAAATTGCATATTTTCTCCAAATTTTTTACTATTTTCATCACCAACTATTTTGGCGACAAAAAAGCCAAAGCCAGTGAAAAATACGTTTTCCGCATCTGAGAACGCTAAAAAAAACATATTTTCCCGAGCTTTGACCATCGAGTTTTTATGATAGTGTTATTCTACCTCTTTTTACCTATTTTTTCAAGAACTTCCGCTTGAGACTTGTTCCCCCAAACGAAAAATAAATTCGAAAACTAAATCAGTTGAAAGAATCGAAGGATTTGAAAAAATAAATAGATAAAATAAACGATTAAGGAAAAACTTAAAATGACCATCGTCAAATTTATTGATTTCTTCATCTTTTCCTCACTTTCGTAATCATTTTCTAATTTAATTGTACAAAATAATAAAAGAATAACAAAAGCAAATCATTTTCATAAATTTTCACTAAAAAAAGACCCTGTATAAACAAAGTCAATTCTAATTTCTTAATAAAGATCACTTGATAAAGTATCAAAGTGCCCCAATTTGGTTGAACAAAATTTTGCGGGGTTTTCGCCACTTTGTTTGCTATATGCCCACCGTTTTTTCTCTGTTGGTAATTGATGCCAGTCCTCAAGTAGGGCTAATCCATGATATTGTTGTTGATACCCCGCACACTCTTCGCACCAAATCTGATCCTGAGGTTCCCAGAATGCCGAAAGCAGGTCATCTTGACTCTTATATTTTTCAAATTTTTTCGCCATATCAAGCCATTCATTTTTATAAAACTTTAATGCCCTTGAAAAATTATCAAATTCTTTGACTGAAATAATGTCTTCTTTCCAGCCCTCGAAGAACCACCAAGGTTCATCGGTTCCATACATCATCACAACTCTATACATAATTCTCTCTTCGCTGAAGTGTTACTTCCTCTATCATAACGAATTATTCAATTTTTTTGAAATAATCTGCTCATTTCTCAATATGTTTCAGACAAAATTCCCAAATTTTATTCAATCGCTCTTCCTGGTGGGTGAGGTGAAGAATACCAAATACGGCCTCAAAGCCCGTTGAGATTCGATAAGTGACGACATCAGTATTTTTAGCCGTTGTTTTGCTGTGTGCATTACGTCCACGCTTAAAGTAAATGAGTTCATCTTCTGTTAGAAAATTAGTTTCTTCCATTGCGGAAATTATTGCGGCCTGTGCTTTTGCTGACACAAATCGCGTGGCATTTTTTTGAAGTTGTGATGGTTTTGTTATCCCCAAACTTAATAAATAATCACGAACAAAAACTTCATAAACAGCATCGCCGATATAAGCAAGCGCAATTCCATTCAATAATTTAGCAGAATTTTCATTCATGATGCCACCTCACGCCATCTTTCGTGTCTTCCAAAATAATCCCTTTGGCCTTCAACTCATCACGAATTTGATCTGATTTCGCAAAGTCTCTCATTTCACGAGCCACTTGTCGTGCTTCAATAAGCTGTTCAATTTCAGAATCAATACCGGCTTCAAGTTCCAATTGCAACCCCAAGATTTCCATTACATCTTCAAAAAAGTGTTTGGTTTCTATACCACCGTTTCCTTTATTGACCCATGATATAAAATCATAAAAGATCGTTAAAGCATTGGCAATATTGAAATCATCATCCATCGCTTCGATGAACGACCGCTTAAAAGCTGTCAGTTCGGACAAATCTGCAGTCCCTTCTTGATTCAAATTACGATATGCATTTTCTATCTTTTTGACATTATTGTCAGCATCGAGAAGTGCCTCATCTGTAAAATTAACGGGACGACGATAATGCGTTGTCGCAAGGAAAAATCGTAAATTTTTTGCAGGAACAACTTTTAATAAGTCGTGTACAGTCGTAAAATTGCCAAGCGATTTAGACATTTTCTCCCCATCCACATTGACAAAGCCGTTGTGCATCCAATAATTGGCAAATCTTTGACCAGTTTTTGCTTCTGATTGGGCAATTTCATTGGTATGGTGTGGAAACTCTAAATCAGCTCCACCACCATGAATATCAAGCGTATTCCCCAAAAGGTCCATTGACATTACTGAACACTCAATGTGCCACCCTGGACGTCCTTCTCCCCATGGGGAGTGCCATGAAACCTCCCCTTTTTTCGCTGATTTCCATAGCGCAAAATCAGCCGATGTTTCTTTTCGGCTTGTCTCCTCATCGGTTCGCCCAGAAGCCCCTTCTAGCAATTCATCCAAATTTTTATGAGCTAATTTTGCATAGTCTGTAGACCTGGATACACGAAAATAAACATCTCCTTGGGAAACATAGGCAAAATCTTTAGCAATAAGCTCCTGAATAAACCCAATCATCTGGTCAATATATTCGCTTGCTTTCGGATTATGCGTTGCATGTTTCACACCTAACGCATCAATATCCTCAAAAAATGCCTTTATATAGCGTTCTGAAAATTCTTTTGTAGATAAATTTTCTGAATTTGCACCTTTGATAATTTTGTCATCAACGTCAGTAAAATTTGATACATAATTAACATCGTAGCCTCGATACTCTAAATATCGACGGACTACGTCAAAAGCGACAACACTTCTTGCATTGCCGATATGAATATAATTATAGACCGTTGGTCCACAAACGTACATGCTGATTTTTCCAGGTATTATTGGCTGAAAATCTTCTAATTGACGACTGTAAGTATTGTAAATTTTCATTATAGTTCCTTTTTAATCTTCATCATAAACAATTGATGTCACAAGCGACCGAATAGGCAAATAGAGTAAAGGGATTCCCGTGTAAGCTGCGTAGCCTAGGCTTGAAATTCCAATGGCAATGATGGCCATCAACAGCAAATCCCAAGGTTTTCGTGCTTGATGACGACTCACACTAATTTCATTTAAACGATAAACAGCCTTGCTAATCAACGCCGCAAAACGAGAAGTTACAATGATGTATAAAATATAAATTGTAGTGAAATATGCTGGGTGATTACCATTATTTGCTTGCGTCATAAATGGAAAAAGGGAAACGAGCATTAGGAAAATTGTGTACGCGAAAATTTGCCAACCCGAAATTTTCTTTATCCGCCCAAAAAACTTGCTAAATTGAAAATAATAAGAAACGACTACCAGAAAACTCACAAAGAAAATAATGAGTGAAGTAACCGTGTCTTGAAAATAATACTGCTTATTATTCATCAGTTTTGGCAACGGAATTTCTAGAACCATAATCGTTGCAATAATTGACATTACTGCATCGGTAAAAGATTTTAAAGTTGAAAGCATCTGTCCTTCATAGACAGCGACTTTTCTTTTCCCCATTTCTTACTTCACCTCACAAATGTGATGAATGGTAACTTGCTTCACGCATTTCTTCTAGAGAATTAATTATTGACTCATCTTTTTTACCGTTGACACGAACAACTTTTGCAGGAATTCCCACCACTGTCACGTCATTCGGAACATCTGTAACAACAACAGCACTCGCACCAACTTTGGCATTTTCTCCAATTTCAATGGGTCCTAAAAGTTGAGCATGGGCCGAAATGAGTGCCCCCTTTCGTACCGTTGGGTGTCGCTTGCCAGAGTCTTTCCCAGTTCCGCCCAGCGTTACACCATGATAGAGTTTCACACCAGTTTCAACTATTGCGGTTTCCCCTATTACAAGTCCTGAACCATGGTCGATAAAAACACCATTAGCAATCTCAGCCCCTGGATGAATTTCTATTTGTGTTAAAAAACGCCACAGTTGAGAATTCATTCGTGCTAATAATTTTGCATCATGTTTCCATAACCAATGTGACAAGCGATGTGCCGCTAATGCTTTTAAGCCAGGATAAGTTAAAATTATTTCTAAACTTGTTCGCGCGGCGGGGTCATTTTCGCGCGTTACTCGAACTCCTTCTCGCCAAAAGCCCTTCTTTTTTTCTTTCATTGTTACCTTACATTAATAAATTTTTTTCTATTGAAAAAATTAATTTTTGATATAAAAAATACTTATAGTCAAATTATACCATAAGTATTCATTCTAGGAATAACCTCAGCTATCAGCCAATTTCATTCCAAAACATCAAGGTTTTTTGATAATCATCATTGGTTGCACCAATCGGATTAATCGTTACACCGTCCGTTTTTCCAAAAACATTCTCACCTTCATCTGGATGACGCAAAGTTTTCAAATCCATCATTAGAACTTGACCACGATTTTCTTTAAAGGGATCGACAAAGTAGGCCTCATTGTACCATGCCGCAAAAGAATTTAGGTTATCAAAAATAGGAATAAATTCTTGCCCATCTTGAGTGGTCAAATTTGCAAAACCACGATGGATTTTGTCTTCCTCATCCGTCCAAACAAATGTAGGAACAAGGTATTTTCGAGTAAGCCGTTCTTTTTTTACATTCTCAGGATCAAGCATCTCATTCAGGATTCCAGTGTAATAGCTGACAAATTTTAGCAGGCTTTCCTTGTCAAAATAAACCGTGTTATCATGAGATTCATCTGTTGCAAGTTTCGGATTAAAGGCTACCGAAGCAATTTCTGTTTGCATTAAAGCGGTCAAAATCTCACGAATGGGACGTAATTCCCACTCTGTTTCGACTTCAGTTAAGGATTTTTCAAAAACTGCTAAATCTTCCTCAGTTGTAAACATAGGTAATGTTTTATGACCTTCAACGTCAAAAAAGAATATTTTTGACGGAACCAAAACAGGAAAAGCTTGTAGGGCATAAACAAAGGAAATATCTTCTAAAAACTGTCCTTGATTGGCCAACGAATTCTTTAATTTGTCATTAAGCTCCGGGCTTAAATTATATTTGCTCATGTTACTCCCTTTATTCTGGTTTAGTTGTAGAAAGCTCTGGGAACTCATCAAAGTCATTCTTTATTTCAACTTTTCGCTCACGTTTTTCAAATTTCGCTGCCTTGTCTTGATTTCCACGGTCATTTCCATTGTTCCTTCGGTCATTTGGCTTACGGTCAAATTTGCCATTTCTTCGCTCACCATTCTCACGGCGTTCACGAGGTTTACGCTCAGGTTCAACGTAGCCTTCTGGTTTATCCAAAAGGACACGGATTGAAGCATCAACACGACCTTTGTCGTCAATTTTCATGACTTTGACTTTAACAACATCTCCAAGTTTTACAACATCTTCAACTTTTTTCGTTCTTGCCCATGCCAATTCTGAGATATGAACCATTGCATCTTGCTTCCCAAAAAGGTTAACAAAGGCGCCAAAATTCTCAATTCGAACAACTTTTGCGTCATAAATGTCCCCAACTTTTGCCTCGCGGATTAATTCGCTAATTAGTTCTTTGGCACGGTTAATGGCCTCTTGGTCATTGGAGTAAATGGATACATTTCCTTCTTCATCAATATCAATTTGAACATGTGTTTCGTCAATGATACTGTTGATGTTTTCACCACCTTTACCAATAACAACTTTAATTTTATCAACGTCAATCTTCATGCTTTCAATCTTTGGCGCTGAAGGTGCCAATTCAGGGCGTGATTCAGGAATTGTTGCTTCAATAACATCCAAAATTTGCATCCGCGCGACTTTAGCCTGAGCTAGTGCTTCTTTCAAAATTTCAGCTGTGATTCCTTGGATTTTAATATCCATTTGTAAAGCTGTGATTCCATCACGTGTTCCAGCAACTTTAAAGTCCATGTCTCCAAAATGATCCTCAAGCCCTTGAATATCAGTCAAAATCGTATATTCTGAACCGTCAGAAATTAAGCCCATCGCAATTCCAGCCACTGGCGCTTTAATAGGGACACCACCAGCCATTAATGCAAGTGTACCTGCACAAATTGATGCTTGTGATGAAGAACCATTTGATTCGAGTACTTCTGCCACTAAACGAATAGCATATGGAAATTCCTCAAGGCTTGGCAATACTTGTGCCAACGCACGTTCTCCTAATGCGCCATGTCCGATTTCACGACGTCCTGGCGCACCATAGCGACCCGTTTCACCAACAGAAAATTGTGGGAAATTATAATGATGCATGAAACGTTTTTTGTGTTCCAAGTCTAGTCCATCAATAATTTGAGCGTCTCCCATAGGTGCCAATGTCAAAGTTGATAAAGCCTGAGTTTGCCCACGCGTAAAAAGGCCCGATCCATGCGTAACAGTATTTGGGGTAAAATCAATTTCGGCCTCTAAATGACGGATTTCATCAATTTGGCGACCATCAGGACGGACTTTATCCTCAATAATTAAACGACGGACTTCAGCATGCTCCATTTGTTCTAAAATTTCAGCAACATCGCGGAGTATTGTTTCTTTGTTTTCTGCATCTGCATATTCTGCCTCAAATTCCGCTAAAGCACGTTCTTTTACCTCTTTTGTTTCAGCTTCACGAACAACCTTATCGGCGTTTTTTACCGCAACTTTTAAGTCCGAATTATATTTAGCACGAACAACAACTGCAAGAGAAGGATCAACCTGGAGTAAATCAACCTCACGCTTTTCCTTTCCGACAGCTAAAACAATTTGTTTTTGGAATTCAATCAATTGTTTCACTGCATCATGACCAGCAAGTAAGGCCCCTAACATAACCTCTTCAGATAATTCTTTAGCTCCTGACTCAACCATATTAATGGCTTTTTCCGTTCCTGCAACAGATAACTCTAATTTTGAAATTTCTTTTTGTTCTTTCGATGGATTAATGACATATTGTCCTTCAATATAGGCCACTTCTACACCTGCGATAGGACCATCGAAAGGAATATCAGAAATAGCTAAACTCAATGAAGAGCCAAGCATCGCTGACATACGAGGAGTCGCATTTTCGTCATAGGACAAAACGGTGTTAATAACCTGAATTTCATTGCGGAATCCCTCAGCAAACATCGGACGGATTGGTCGGTCTATTAAACGTGCTGTTAATGTCTCATCCGTTGATGGTCGACTTTCACGTTTCATGAATCCACCTGGGAATTTCCCAGCCGCATACATTTTTTCAGTGTAATTGACCGTCAGAGGGAAGAAATCCCCTGTCGCCATTTTTCCCATCGTCGCTGCTGTTAAAACTGTAGTATCACCGTATCGTACGACAACAGCTCCATTTGCCTGTTTTGCAACTTGACCTGTCTCTATTGTTAAAGTACGCCCAGCAAATTCCATTGAAAAAGTTTCTTTTGACATTTTTTCTCCAACCTTTTTGTTTTTTGTGCTACTTATTTAACTTGACGTGCATCTAAACAAAAATCAACGAGCAAAATAATGTTACCGATTGCAAATGACTTGAACGCTCATTTTTGTATAGAATAGCACGCCCCTTCATTATACTATTTTTGTTCCATAAAAAAAAGATTGAAAGACAAATCAATTTTTGATATAATAAAATTGTATTCTATTGCTTACAATTTTAAAATGAATTATTAGGACTGATTTGAGAAGAATGAAAGAAATTACAAAGGAAGAACTTAAAACAATACAGCTTGAAATAATCTCCTATGTAGACAGCCTTTGTCGCCAGCACCAGATTGAATATTCAATTAGTGCTGGCACACTCTTAGGAGCCGTAAAGTATAGGGGATATATCCCCTGGGACGATGACATAGATATCATGCTTACGCGTCCAAATTACGAAAAATTGCTGCATTTACTGAGTTCTAATTTGCCTCAAAATCTTTCCCTCCTTTATTTCAAAGTGCAGCCCACTTTTTTGCCAATGTCAAAACTTTATGATAATCGAACCTTCTACAGAAGTTCCCTAGATAAATTAAATAACCAAACTGGTATTTTCATTGATATTTTTCCAATCGATAGTCTTCCAAATAATGAAAAGGAAGGGGAAAGGTTTAAGCAAGCTGTTCGAAAAGAAGTTACGAATTTAACGTCAACAAGAGCCGGGCTTGCCTATGCCAGTTCGGAAAAGCTCATTTACTCATTAGCAAAATCAGTTTTATGGTTACCTGCTCATTTGCATTATCGAGGAAAAAATATGCTCCTTGCCGAAAAAGTTGATGCACTGATGCAAAAATATAATAACCAAGGCACTTTATTTTGCAATTATGTATTCTCCCCACCCAAAAAAACGGCTTATTTCCCTAAATTAATTTTCAAGTCTTATGAAGATATCCATTTTGAAAATTTAATCCTTCGCAAAATTACTAATCATAAGCCTTATTTAGATGAACTCTATCACTCATGGCAGCTTCCTCCAAAAAAACGAGATATAAAAAATCATGCTTACTATCACTGGTATTGGAAGTCTCCCCCTAAATAATGCGCAAAGAAAGGGACTTTATGCGGCTAATCAATTCGGTCAAGAATATGACCTCCGCTTTTTTTCAAATGATGATAAGCACCCTTCTTGGTTTCTGTGTCAGGAGCGTTTTTATTGCCACTTTAGGTCTTGAGTATCAGGGATTAAATGGACTTTTTTCAAGTATTTTATTCATGCTATCAATCGCCGAACTTGGTATCGGTACCGCAATTATCTTTAATCTTTATCCTCTTATTAGTCAACAAGAGACAGAAAAAATAAAGACACTAATGCATTTTTATAAAATTTGCTATCGCATTGTCGCCTCTGTCGTTTCATTCATCGGACTTGCTTTACTCCCTTTCCTAAAAATCATGATCAATTTTCATGGAATCTCAGAAAACATCAATTTGCTCTATCTCCTTTATTTATCAAGTACGGTTGCCACCTATTTGTTTTCTTACAAAAGATCCATGCTATATGCCGATCAAAAGAACTATGTCTTAAATATCACTGATACGATGACATCAATTCTGATGAACATTATTTTTTTATTCGTTTTAATTAAGTTCCGATCCTACGTAGTTTACCTTGTTGTTACACTTGTCTTTACCATCCTAGAAAACCTTTTTATTTCCGTCTATGTTGACAATAAATACCCTTATCTGAAAGAAAAAAAGACAGAAAAACTGGAAGCAAAGGTATTCAGCAATTTCAAATTACAAATTTATGGAATGTTTTTCCATAATGTTGGAAATTTCGCTGTTTTTGGTACCGATAATCTAATCATTTCCAAATTTCTAGGACTGAAAGTTATGGGACTTTATTCAAATTACTTACTCGTCATTACTTCTATTTCCACTTTACTGACTGCGATAATTACTAGTCTCACGGCTTCAGTTGGGAATTTATTAACGGAAAAAAAAACAGCTAAATCTTTTGAAATTTATCAAAATATTTCCTTTATCAATTTTTGGATATACAGCTTTGCATCCATTTCAATATTTTTGTTGATGCAACCTTTTGTCATACTCTGGTTAGGAAAGAATGAACTTCTTTCGGAATCAATTCTCCTTGTCATTACGATCAACTTTTACGTTCAAGGACAACGAAAACCGATACAACTTTTTCAAAATGCTTCGGGTATTTTCTACGAGAATAGACATATTCCAGTTTTCGAGTCGGTCATCAATTTAATAAGTTCCATTTTGCTGGTCAATTACTTAGGCCTTTCTGGTGTTCTTTTGGGCACGCTACTCAGTACGATGGTGCTCTACTCTTATAGCTTTCCAAAGTACATTTACCAACCCGTTTTTCACCAAAAAATCAAGGCCTATTTGATTGAACAAGCTGGATATTTAATGCTTTTCCTAATCATCCTCGCAATGAGCTGGATAGTGTCTGCATGCATTACACGATTCAACAATACCTGGATTATTTTTATATTAAATGCCATTTTGGCGTTATTTCTCCCAAATCTCTTCTTTTTATTCGTCTTCCGTAAAAGATCTGAATTTAAATATTTTGAAAATTTATTAAGAGATATTTTCAAAGGAAACTTAAAATGATTAACAAAAGTCCTTTATTTTCAATTATTGTCCCTGCTTTCGATGTTGAAGAACAAATTGAGAAATGCCTAAATTCCGTTTTCACGCAAATATTTCGAGATTTTGAACTTATTGTTATAGATGATGGTTCAACAGACCGTACTCAGGAAAAAATTTTATCTTTAATGAATCTCTTTCCTGGCCAACTAAAATTAATCACACAAAAAAATAGTGGCGTTTCGGCAGCACGAAATAAAGGAATTTCACTGGCCTCTGGTCAATTTATTCTTTTTCTCGATGGCGATGACTATTTATCAAATCGGCACTTGCTAAACCTCTCGAAAATTTTACCTACCGATTCTTTTATCTCTATTTTCAACAAAATCAATATTCTTCAAAATAATTCGGTACGACCAACAAGAATTGGCAAAAAAATGAGCCAATCTGTCATTTCAATTGATCAAGCCATCGAGTTTTGCCTTGACGATCAATCCTTTAGGGGCTGGCCAGTCAATAAAGTTTTTTCTCGCGACATTATATTAAAGCACCAAGTTCAGTTTAATGAACAAATCCATCAAAGAGAAGATCGTCTCTTTTGCGTCGAATATTTTCTCGCTGCAAAATTAGAAGATCCTGACAAAAAGATTTTGATTATTGATCAGCCAACTTACTATTACGTCATGAGAGATTCAAGTCAAACACATCAGGTTAACGAAAAAACATTCAGTCTCTTACAGGCACAAGCATTAATAAATCAAAAAACAAATCATTTGAGTAGTCGAGTAGACCAATTAAATCGAGTGAAGTCAATCAATGACGTCTGTTATTGTTACCTCTATGGCAAAAAATTGAAGATAAATAATCAATTAATGGATCAAATTATCTCCAATCTATTGAGCGACTTTTGGAGTAATCTTCTTTTTTTAACTATAAAATCGGGCCAAACAATTAGAAACCGGGTTCGACTCTCTCTACTTTTTCTAAAAATCTGGAGATTAGAAAAAACTAAGTAAATAAGCATGGATAGTCTTTATTTGTGGCTGTTTCACAAGGGACTTCAAATACAATCCACGCGCATGATGACGATCTAACAAACTTCCCAAATGATAATAAAAATTCGCTTCGTCCTTTTTTGACATGATAAATATTCTTGGGAATTTTTTCAGAACCAATTCAACGGCTTCTTCTTTCGCTTGACTATCCTGCGAAATACTATTCAACGTTGGATACTGGTAGACGAGGACCTGATTTAAAAAGGCTATTTGAAATCGTAAGCTAAATCGAAAGACAAAATCCCAATCTTGTAGTCGCGGTAAAACAGCATCAAACTTAATTTGTTCAAAGCAACTTTTCTTAATAAAAAGTGTTTGCGTGCTTAAAAAATTGCCTTTCAAAAGTTCAGAACTTGTGACCATCCCTTCTTGATGTTTCAACTCATAATGTTCTAATGGACCTCGCCAACTTAAGCCCGTTGCCACCATATCACAATTCGTTGTCTGCAAAAAAGATAATTGCTTTGCCAATTTATTAGGCAACCATTCATCATCCGAGTCTTGAAAAGCGATATATTCTCCCTTTGCATAAGCTGCCCCACAATTTCGTGCTTTGTTAGCTCCTTGGTTCTGGTTTAATTGAATCAAAATCAGGCGTTCATCAGCAATCCTCTGAACCTGCTGTACAGAGCCATCCGTTGAACCATCGTCAACAACGATTAATTCTAAATCAATGGCGTGACCAACATTATCCTTTTGCGAAAGCACACTGTTGATTGCTCTCAAAATTGTATCTTCTCGATTATACATTGGAATGATTACAGAAATCATCGCTAGCTCCTTAAAAGTTCTTCAGCCAATTTTCTATTTCGTAGTTTTCAAAATCAATAGAATCATCAAATTTATTTTCTAAAAAATCTTTGATTTGATCATGATTATTTTCATTAAGAATAAAAATATTATTTGAGTTATAGTATGGCTCTTTTTTTATTGATAGATTATTTGTAATCAATTTCTTCTTCAAAAATCCAGCTTCAATTGGACGCATGGTAGAACTTTCTTGGCCTTTTTGAACAATTTCGAGGATACAGTTAGATTGGCTATATTTTTCGATAACTTTTTGATAAGGCACTGGCTGTGCATAATGATAATTTATTCCTTCCGTGCGATTGGGCGGGTAAGTCCCCGTAATTTCAAAACAGGTCGTAATTCCAATCGCTTGCCACTCTTTTTTGAGCTTCAGTAAATCGATTAACCTTTTTTTATCCTCGCCAATAAAAATTATATCTTGCCTTATTTTTAAGGCGTGCATTTTTTTAAAATTTTCTTTACAAATGGGTTGGGCTATCACGCGGAGACCAAACTGAATTGAATCTTTGCGGTCGAAAGTCCAAATTTGACAGGGATACTTTTGCCACTCATTCACACTGGTAATTTCATTTTCAATATTATTCAGATAATAGAGATGGAGCGAAATTTCCGGCCATTTTCTCGCCAAGTAATCCAATACTGGTTTAGTCTCACGATTTGCTGTGAAAACGATTCCCTTGATTTCTCGAAGTTCCTGAAACCAGTCGCCTAGTAAAGATAAATAGGGCCAGCTTATTCCTTTTTCGTAAAGTTTAATTGCGAGAGTAATCCTCCAATGGGCCAGCTTCTTATCTGAAAATAAAGCAGCACTTAATTTTCTTTGTTGAGCTGCAGCAAAATAGGGAACAATCCCATTATTATTTTCATAACTTACAATAATATTTTTCATGACAATCCTTAAATCTCATCGATGTTTTGATTTATTGAGTTACAATCGAACGAGTCAAACAAAATTAACCTAAGCCGTAAATTAGCAAACCAATAGAACTTTAAAGCTTGCGCGATTAAACTTTTGATGTTTCTTCTTAAAATAACCCCCATTAATCGTCCCTGACGAAACGCCATTATGAAATCTTATGGAGGTACAAATCCTACTGAATTTGGATAATAAAACTTAGCCTATCCAAACCACTTTTCGCCTGATGAACGGTCAATCGACTAATCGAAATCATTATCGCTCAAATATTAATGCAACTTGTTTCATTGCTTCTTGATACCTATTTCATTAATCTTTTTAACATGTTATTAAAACGATACAAAATCAATAATAAATGGATTTTTTTATGATAAAGGAGTGAAAAAATAATTCGATTCAATTTAGTAAGCTTATTTTTTTCACATTTTTCGTATATTTCTCTAAAAAAATTATCATCCGCAAAACGAGTTAAAAAATCACGTATCAATTCTCCATCCTTTGAAAAATTGCTTCTTGAAATAACCGATAAGCGTTCCATAAAATAAAGCATGGCCTTTCTATTTTTCATCGCCTCGCCATCATCAAGTTACCACGCATCAACAAAATTAAAAAATTCTAATAAAACTTCTTTTATAGATAAGTAGGCTCCAAAATCAACTTTTTGTTTAGTCATTGATGCTGGATTAATCCGATAAAAATATAAGTTTTCATCAAGAAACACAATTTTTTTCGCAGCTGTCACTAAGGGAAGGATTTGCAATAAGTCTTCTCCCATCGAAACTCTTTTACCGAAATAAGAATAATTCATTGTCGGGTCAAACAAATTACGATGAATGACTTTATTCCAAATCGGATTGAAGTCAACTTGGTTCGCAATAAGATGATAAATTACATTTTTCTTTTCTTTCTGAAATACTTCAAGATTATGGAAATTAGTATTCATTGCTGGAAATTGAAACATATCATCCATTGAAAAATTAAAAAACAAAAAATCAGCGTGCGTTTGCTCCAAGGACAGACATATCTTTGACAAAGCAGTCTCTGCAAGTTGATCATCTGCATCCAAAGCCATCAAATAATTACCAGAAACCCGCCTAATCCCCTGACGTCGCGCCAATAGCAAGCCTTGATTAGACTGATGGTAAACGCGAATTCTTCTATCCTTTTTACTGGACTGATCCGCAATTTTTCCACTTTGATCAGTTGAACCATCATCAATGATAATCAATTCCCAATTTGTATAAGTTTGTCGAAACAGACTGTCAATCGCCTGCTGTAAATATTCATCTCCGTTATAAACTGGTAAAATGATTGAAAATTTATATTGATTCATTTTTAATTCCTGGTTACTCTTTCGATTATTTTCATATCCACTTTCTCATCAAATTTACGTGCAAATAGACATTCGGAGTTTATAATTTCTTGCAAGTTTTCAGATTTAAAAATGGCGGGTTTTCCATTTTCCCAATTAACAAGTCGAAGACAATCGATTTCATTTTTTGTTGATAAATGCTTAAAGTCTTTATCGTGAGTAGGGGAGTGGTAAAAATGTTGGCTAAATGTGGAATCCATTAAAACAGTTTGGAGAAAAATTTCATCAGTTGCAAAACCGTGGTGAAAAACTTTTTTTATCCAATTGGCTTGCCCCACGACATAGCGTGCACAATCATCACTAATGCTAAACCACTGTGAGCCACTAAAAAAATTTATTTTCTGATTTCGACGAATATTTAAAAACTGTTGTATTTTTTGAAGGGCTACGTTGCATTTTCTCCCCCACATTCCTGTTTGCAATCGTTTCTGAATGGGATAAAAATAATGAACGCGATAATCAAACTCAAAATTCTGGTCAAATGAAACGAATTCTTTCCCCATATTTTTTTCAAAGAACTGGTGAATCTGTCCTTGGTCTTTTATTGGGAGGTCCTGCCCCGATAACAAATGGTAATAAGCATGATGCCCCATCCGCGTTGCTTCTGTCAGTAATGACAGCTCCGCGAGTACTAAGCTAAAGCTCCCCCAGTTTGTATCCATTCGTTGAACGAAATGAAGATGGCAGTGCTGTGTTCTAAAAACAGCAGTGTCAATCGGACCCGCTTTTTTGTCCAAGTGTACAAATAGTTCATTTCGCTTGTCATCAATGCTGGAAATTAAAAACCTCAAGGTTTCATCTTGACGATGGGCTAAGATTAAATAAGCGTGCATTCAGACTCCTCATTTTCATTTTTATATTAAATAATAAAAGTAAGACCACATTGCAACAAGAAAACAAAAAGTTATCATTATTCCACTCAGCATTACTTTTCTTGAAAGCCAATCAAATCCGACAGTAACAAAATACATTAAAGGTAATAGAATAGAAATAATGTACCTCCCCGCGGGTTCATAATCTACAAAATAAGAATAATAGAGCGAGCAAGAAAACGCCGAAACCATGGTCAACAAAAGTCCAATCCTGAATAGTTTCATTTCAAAAGAAAGTGTACGCCAGTTTCTAATTGTAAGAAAGATGCCCCCTAAAAAGCCACTGGTCAAAACAATACCATAGATGTCATAAATCACACTCGGCATTAACAAATGAGCATGATTGAACCAAGTGCCAACGAAGCTAAGAGCGCTCAAATAAAGCCAGCCAGTGGCTTTAGGTATCTTTTGGAATTTAAACCCCGAAACCATTTGAAACAATGATTCATGAACATGGGCTGGCGTAGGACGAATCGACGGCTTTAATGGTGGATTTATAGATCCAAATCGTTCTGAATAAAGGCTTACGGTCTTCAACCCTAAAACATCATGAAAATGAAGCCAATTTCTGACAAAAAACCAACTTGTTAAAATTAATATCAGCACAATAATAAGCAGCACTTTTATCACAAAACGTTTCGAAAATGTCCTTTTTTTTACATTAAATATGATGAAGCTCGCAAGCCCAAAAATAATAAATCCATATGCAAAATAATAGGAAACTGCACCTATCGAAAGTCCCACAGCTAAAAGGATACAAGTTGGCCAATCCCAATTTTTCTTCATACCTAACAAGAGAGCAAATGTAATCAAGTAAGATGCCAAAAGCGACATGATGTCATTGTTCAAATAGCTCCCCAAAATCATCACTTCGGGCAAAAAAATAGACAATGAAATAAATAAGTACTGACTTGATTTTTTATTGAATTGAAGTTGTGCAATTTCCCACGACAGAAAACCGACTCCACAGGCCGCAAGAACGCTTCCTATTCTCCCACCAATAATAAAAAGCTTGTTCCCTTTTTCAAATAGAAATAATACTTTAATCCAAAAAACAGCTACCAGCGAAGGAAAGTAGGGCTCCATGGCATATGAGAAGCCCCAAAGGGGAATTCTAACCGCCGATTCATTTCCGATTGGCAAACGATTTAAGTGAAAAATATATCGAACAACAAGTAACCGTGCTTGTTCATCATTACCGAAAATATGCACATTAACAACGGCCGCATTCATCAGGAGTAAAAAGTATAAAAACAAAGCAATCCATAATAGAAAGTTTTCTTTATTTTTTACCAATATTGAACTAATACTCATAATTTTACTTTCTAAAAGCAAAATATAAATCACGAACTCTTGAACTCATTGCCGGATAATAATGCCAATCTACTAAAATCTGCTTTACAACAGGCAACAAATGTTTACTTTTCGCATTTTCAAGCCTTCGTTGGTAAAAATCACGATAGTTTTTCATTTCTTCAGCTTGATTAATTTTTCGTTTTTCCAAAACGTGGTAAAGAATATCATAAAAACCTACAAATTTTTTCAATTCTGAAAGATGTACATTTTTAGGAGATCTCAAAGTAAGTAATTTTTTACCGGTTGCATTGTGCTGATGCAGAACATGAGTTCCCACTATGCGATTCAAATTAAAACCTGTCCCTAAAAGACTAGACAATGTTGAATTCAAAACATCATGTGTCACATTATAATCTGGCTGCCAGAATTCAATCATATCTTCAACAAATCCCCGTCTCATAACATCGACCCAGCCCACCCGATAGGATTGATAAAGTAACCTTTTAGGATATTTAGAGATCATTTCTTCTCGGTCATCAAACTGAAAATAAGTAAACCAAGAAGGCAAATCGGAACTTTCTTGCGATAATTTTTTTATCTCTATGTCTGCACTAAGCAATTCAATCTCCGGAAATTCAAGCATGACTTCAATTTGAACTTTATTTTTATCCGCTAGCCAAATATTATCTTGATCTGAAAAAAAGAAAAAAGAAGCGTCGGTCTTTAATCCATCGATTAATAAAAGTCGAAAATTTAATCGCCAACCTATATTTTTGTCATTTTCAAATATCTGCCAACCTTTCAGTTCATATTTTTCGATATAATTTTTCAAAAATTGAACAGTTTGGTCACTCGAATGATCATCGCGAAAGATAACATAATCCGCCGGTAGTTCTTGCAAGCGGATCGTATCTAATTGCGATACTATTAAATCCGCAGCATTATAGGTAGCCATTAGAACAGCCGTTTTTTCCATTTTAGTTTCCTCTTTTTAAAATTGAAAGCATTGCACTATTTGTATTTTTTTGATTACTTTAGTTCTATTATATCTTTTTTTGGCATTAAAAAAAAGCCCCATTTGAGGCTTTTTATTAATTTTATTGCAATTATTATTCTGCTGCTTTTACAGCAATTGTTCCTGTTACTTTAAATTGATTTTCAGCTGCAAAAGCTTTATAAGTTTCCATTTGTTTTTCTGTTGCGAAGTAAAGGTTGCCATCAATTTCTGATTGAAGTACTTTACCAGAAGTATCTTTCATTGCACGAGCCATGATTGATCCGTTTTCGCCAACATAAACATCACCCTTGATGTTACCACCTTCAAGGTCAAATGCTGGAGAATTAATCGTCAAGCTTTTCACAGTCAATGTGAATGATTTTGTCACTTGGTGATCACTATTTTGGGCAATCAAAGCTAAAGTACGTTGAACTGCTCCTTTTTCATTTAAGAAGGTACCGTTAATTTCAAGAGCTTTACCTGACGCATCAACATCAGCATTAGCTGAAACTAACCATGCCCCATTTTCGCTCAAAGCTGATTTCAATACTGACAAATCAGCTGTACCGGTTGTCGCACCAGTTTGAGTGTCTGTCCCATTTCCTTTAAAGAGATAAGTAACATTTCCGTGTTCGCCCACTTTGACACCGCCAGCTTCAACTGCAACAACATCGCCTTTAACAACTGAAGTTGTTCCAGTGACTTTAACTTGTTGTGCTTCTGGTAATGCTTTATATGCATCAAGTAAATCTTGGCTTGCAAAAGTCAAATTACCATCAATAGTTGCTTGTCCATCAACACCTGTACCGGTTTGACCATGGAAGCCAGCTGCATATACATTTACGTTCCCTTTAACTGTTCCGTTAGAAATATAGAATCCTGGTGACTTAACTTCTATTTTATCAACAGTCAAAGTATAACGTGATGTGATTTTGTGGTTGTCATCTTGAGCATAAACAGCTAACTTACGAGCAACAACATTGTCACCAATGAACAAGCCATCAACAGTTAATGTTTTTCCTGATGCATCCATATCGCCTTTAGTTGCATTCAACCAAGAGCCATTTTTAGCAAAACCTTTTTGAAGGTCTGAAAAATTGCTCGTCCCTTGAGTTGCTCCAGCAAAAACATCCGTTGTTTTTGCCGTCTGACTCGTTTTCGTCTCAGAAGTAGACGATTTCGTTGAACTACTATTTCCACAAGCTGCAAGTAGGGATACAGACAATACTGACACTGCTAAGAGTGAAACGATTTTTGTTTTCTTCATGATATTCTCCTAATAAGGGATTTGTTTTTTAACTTGCTGAGCTAATTGCTTGACAAATTAGACAAAATCTTTACAAAAACATTATAACATTAAATTATTTAATATACAAGAGTTTGCATAAAATTCCACAAAGTTCACAAACCATTGCTTTGTAGCTGATGGAAGCGCTGTTAAAAAATTCGTTTTTTATCTTTTTAGTAAAGTAATTGATAAATTTTGGCAAATAAAAAATACCCAATGAGAGTATTTTTTATTTTAATAGTGTCGCAAGTTTTTCTTTTGTAGAATATAAACTCGTCGGATTTATTGATAAATTTCCATCTTTTTTTGAGTCACCAAGTTAATTTTTTGAGCATTTTTTAGGGCCGTATTATATTGAAGGGCGATGGTCTGAAACTCACTGAAATCAATATCCGTATGAACTGCGTTGCTAAAGGTGTTGAGGATATTTTGATAATAGCTTAAATCAGCAAGTGATTTAATCGAAGTATTTGCTTTAATTTTTTGATAGACTGCTGTAGAAACCTTTAATACTCTTTCGCTAATCGCATTGTTTTGTCCACCATCGGTGGTCCCAATATAGGCCGCTACTTGAGCTGCACTTACCAATGAAAGATTCCCTTTTCCAAATTGGTAAGGAGCTGATGTAAAGGTTGTTGGATTATCGATTTCTATTCCACCAACAGCCGCTACCAAATCTCCTATTTTAGTAACGTCAACTTGAACAAATTTGGTAATTTGTAACCCTAATAGACTTTGAACTGACATCTGAGCTTGATTTTCGCCACCTGTTTGGAAATTTTGTAAAAGTGTCTTTTGACCACTAATTTTAGCATCAATTGGAAGATTTACTAAACCCATTTGTTTCGTGTTTTTGTTCATCACCGCTAGCCCCATTGCATAACAGGGACCTGATTGAGTACTTCCTGAGCCTGTTTCTACAATAAGAATTGACATCGCATGAAGATTAGAAATGGAAACACTAGAAGTTGTTGTTGAAGGAGCAATGTATGAATTTTGATAGGTATTTTGTACATTTTTATAGATACCATATGCCACGCCTGCCAAAGTTAACAAGAGAAAACCTACGATTCCTAATGTTACTTTTAATACAAAATGGTTATGATGCTTACTTTTGTGATGGTGTGTATGAAATAGGCCACGATGATGGTGGTGGTGTGCTGTTTGATTCATTCTTTTTTATCTTTTCATCTCCATTTTTTATTACGCTTATCGGTAGCTAATCGAAGGTGTCACTCCGTAATTTTTAGCTACGCCAAGTAAATAACCTGTTCCATAAGCCTCAGCTTTAGCATATTGAGAGGCACTCGCCTTATCCACAACAGCGGGATTTAGCGTAACAATAAGACTTGGGTAGGTTGCCCCAGGGGAAATAGATTCAATGACCGACCGTCCAGCCAAACCATTGATGGCAGAGGCTTGAGCACTCATGATAGAATAAAAATTCGCTTGATTCGTTGGCGTTCCATCGCTCACTGAACCTGAATTCGAAGATGTTGAAAATGTAGTTCCCTTACTCGTTTCGCTATTCATTGATTCATTCACTTGACCAACTTGTTCCGAGGATGTCTTATTTGTCGAATCTTGAGACGTCTTATTCGATTGACTAGCTTCAGGAGTTGTTGATTTCCGATCTGATTCCGATGTGGTTACCTGTGATTTTAGATTGAAAGAGCTTTGCTGATTTTTTGAACTGGTATTTTTATGAGAAACCGCATTATTTGAAAAAGAGGGGCTAAAAAACAATGTTATAAATCCCAACACATACAAAAAGCCACCAATGATTAAGAATAATCTTTTGTTCCTCATCATTGTTTGATTTTCTCTTTTGTTCCTACCTCGTATCCAATACCATCCCCCTAAGATTAGGCAACCACAAGCGAGGATTATTGC
The DNA here is from genome assembly GCF_002441655.1 of Lactococcus fujiensis JCM 16395. Classification (GTDB taxonomy): domain Bacteria; phylum Bacillota; class Bacilli; order Lactobacillales; family Streptococcaceae; genus Lactococcus; species Lactococcus fujiensis. Next base: position 148,733 of record NZ_JXJU01000004.1, read on the forward strand.
TCCTATTCCGACAAATAATGTAAATTTTCCCAATGCGAATTCCCTTTCTGATAAATATACGAGAGGACTTGATTATTTGAACCAAGTCCTCCATATTTGTCTCTAAACTTTTTTACTTATCATTAAACAAGATTATAAGAAACAGATTTAACACCTTCAGTAAGTAAACCTTCTGTACCAACTGCTTCTGCCTGGGCAATCAAACTATTAATCTGAGCTTGAGTATAGCCTAATGCAAGTGCTTTTGTTTCAGCTGCTTTTACTGCCACTGTTACGACTGCAGCAGCCGTAGTAGAATCATAAGTTACAGACTGAACTGGGCTTAAATTAAGGAAATTTGTATAGCCAGTATTTCCGCTAGACGTGATGTAAGCATTCATCTTGCTGTTGGCCAACGTAACCATTTCAGCAGTTGATGGAACTGTTTCTGTAAAGCTTAATGCATAGAAAGCTGTCGTTGCATTACCATATCCTGTAGGAAGGGTCTTGCTCGTTGTATAAAAATGGTTTGCTTTCGCATTGTATGAAACTGATACTGGAACAGCTGTTGAAGCTGCAGAATATACTGTCGATGGGAATTGAGTGTATCCTAACGCTTTCAAGTGTGCGACATACGCTGCGCTTGTGTTAGTCGTAAAGACATGACGTTGTAATTTATTACTGTACCAGTTGTTAACTAGTGTCCCTGAAGTAGGTGCATAACCAATAACATGCAATGAATTGTAGCCTTGCATTTGAAGGGCAAACAAGCGTGTTGCATCAGTTGTCAAATAGTGGTCATTGCCTTTGGCAATTTCATAAATTGGTGTTTCTCCTACATTAACCGTTACTGTAACTGTTGCATCTTTAGTATTTGCTTCTGTTCCTGCTGCAGTAACTGTTGCTGTATAAGTTCCTACTTTGGAAGTGTCAACATTACTTACTGAAATAATATCAGTTGCGTGGTGCGCATTTGATGGGCCTAAGATTTCGAGTGCAGTCGCACCATTTTCTGCTTTTGTGACATCAGCCTGTGTGTATTCAGCTGCTGAAGTAGCACTAGCCGTCAACATTTTTGTGTTGACATATTGAGCAACTGCACCAATAGCTGTTTTAACTTGAGCTGCAGTTGCGCCAACTGGTACAGATACAGTTTTAGGGGCGGTGACCATAAATGTGGCCTTATAAACTCCAGCTGCCGTAGGACCTGTTTCAACATCGGTCGTTGTTGCTGATGTTGTCGAGGTATAAAGTTGTGCATTCGCTACGATTACTCCGCCAAAAGTAAGCGCAACAATAGCCGATCCACAAATAAGACCTGTTTTAACAGATTTAGATTTCATGTTTTTCTCCTTTATCAAAGATCTTAAGAGGGTTCTATTTTTACCTCTCCAATATCTTTTCTACTTTATTTGTACTCTTTTTATTACAGTTTGTCAAGAATAAATATATGTCTTTTACATAATCCAGAGCTTTTCATTACTTTTCACAAATATGGTCATCCATACTCTAACTTATAGCCAGTGACACTGTCATTTATGACATTTTTTTGGTAAAATAGGAGTTATCTAATGCAACTTCAAAGTCGAATTTGAAGTAGAATAATATGAAAATGGAGAGAAATCGTGGTTTACTCTGACTCGCACCTAAAACTTTTTGCCTTGACATCAAACCCTGGACTAGCTGAACATATCAGCCAATTTACAGGAGTACCTCTTGGGAAAGTTTCTACTAAACAATTTTCTGATGGCGAAATTATGATCAATATGGAGGAATCAGTTCGTAGTCGTGACGTTTTTATTGTTCAGTCTACTAGCTGCCCTGTTAATGATCATCTTTGGGAATTATTGATTATGATTGATGCATGTAAACGTGCTTCAGCCCATTCAGTGAATCTTGTAATGCCTTACTTTGGTTACGCTCGTCAAGACCGTACTGCCACTTCTCGTGAACCAATTACAGCTAAACTTGTTGCAGACATGATTGTTAAAGCAGGAGCTGATCGTATTTTGACTCTTGACTTGCACGCTGTCCAAGTACAAGGATTCTTCGATATTCCAGTGGATAATTTGTTTACTGTTCCACTTTTTGCTGACTACTATCGTAGCGCTGGTTTGTTCGGTGATGATGTCGTTGTAGTTGCACCAAAAAACTCTGGCATTAAACGTGCGCGTAGCTTAGCAGAATATTTGGAATCCCCAATTGCAATTGTCGATTATGAAGATGACGACAAACAACGTGAAAACGGCTATGTTATTGGTAATGTTGAAGGAAAACGTGTCATCCTCATTGATGATATTTTGAATACTGGAGTCACATTTGGTAACGCAGCAGCGGTTGTTAAAGCTGCTGGTGCAAACGAAATTTATGCAGTTGCCAGTCATGGTTTATTTACAACCAATGCTGCTGATATTTTAGAAAAATCTGATATTAAAGAAATTTTGGTCACGGATTCTGTTGTCACTGACCACCGTAAACCTTCAAACGTGAAGTACCTATCTGCCGCTGAATACCTTGCTAACGCGATCTTACGTATTCACGAAGGCCGTCCCGTATCTCCATTGTTTGAACACGAAAAAGCACAGGACTAATCAAATGATCTATTTAGACAATGCTGCTACTACTCCTGTGTTGCCTGAAGTTGTAGAAGTGATGTCTGAAACACTACTTTCAACTTTTGGTAACCCATCGAGCATTCATTCTTTCGGGCGTCATGCTGCCCAATTGATTAGAAACAGTCGTGCCTCCATAGCGGATGCACTGGCTGTGTCAGAACGGCAAATTACGTTCACATCTGGAGCGAGTGAGGCAAACAATACGGCACTAATTGGCTATGCGCTTGCACACCGTTCGCTCGGAAACCACATAATTACAACCGCAATAGAGCATCCCTCCGTTATTAACACTGTTAAATATCTGCACGAACGATTTGGATTTGATGTGACAATCATTACACCAAATGAAGATGGTTTAATTACTGCAAATTTAGTAGAGCGAGAATTACGTTCGGATACTTTGATTGTCAGCATGATGTATTCAAATAATGAAACAGGTCAATTGCTTCCTGTTAAAGAAGTTGGTGCTCTTTTAGCAAATCATTCTGCTGTTTTCCATGTTGATGCGACTCAGGTGATGGGTAAAATCCCAGTCCTTCCACAAGAGATTGGCGCTGATTTCGTTTCCGCATCTGGTCATAAATTTCATGGTCCAAAAGGGGTAGGCTTCCTTTATCATTCAGATGTCCTTTTTGACCCATTAATTCATGGGGGTGAACAAGAAGAAAAACGGCGCGCAGGTACCGAAAATATTCATTCTCTTGTTGGCATGGCTTTAGCATTGAAGATTTCTATTGACAAAATGGAAACCAATTTTCAGCACGTTGCTACTCTTAAAGCACATCTTTTCGATCAAATTCAAGGCTTAGATTATTACAAAAATGAATTTGGTCCAAGTATGCCGCACGTTGTTAATATCGCCTTTCCAAACGTCAACCATGATTTGCTTCTAACAAAGCTTGATCTGGCAGGAATTGCAATTTCAACTGGTTCTGCTTGTACAGCAGGTACAATCGAGCCTTCTCATGTCCTTGCAAGTTTCTATGGGGAAGACTCAGCTAAACTTAAAGAAAATATACGTGTCTCTTTTTCGGAACTTAATTCAATTGAGGATGTGGATCAATTTGTGCTCCAACTAAAAAAAGCATTACATTAATACCGTAATAAACAAATACGAATAAAAAATTAGGAGGTTTTATGGCTTTCGTTACTGAAAAACACCTTGATGATTGCAAAGATACTTATGCCCTTTCTCCATCAATCAAAAAATTTACACTCAAAGATAATACTTTTATTCAAACTAAGGCGGGTTCTTACGAATTCAAAAGGATCCTTGAAGAAGTCCCTAATTCTGGGAGAGGTTTCTTATTAAAAATTATTATTAATTCAGATTTGACAGGATTTAAAATGGCTATCACCGATTTATCAGGTCTGAGAAATGTTAATATATTCAAAAACGCCAATTCAATCATTCAGGAAAAGTTTTATTTCCAAATGAATGCTTTAGTAGATCGCGGTATTTTCATAACAAAATAAAAAATCTGTCCTGTGGATAGGTTTTTTTATAGCCTTTAAAATTAAAATGAGCAAAAAAAAAGCTGTCAATACTAACAGCTTTTGTAATTTCAATTATTAAATTGAATAAAGGTTGTGAAAGTCGAATTATTTATCGATTTTAGCAACCATACCTGAACCAACAGTACGTCCACCTTCACGGATAGAGAAAGTTGTTCCTTCTTCAACGGCAACTGGGTGGATAAGGTCAACTTCGATGTGGACATTATCACCAGGCATTACCATTTCAGTTCCTTCAGGAAGTTTGATTGAACCAGTAACGTCAGTTGTGTGGAAGTAGAATTGAGGACGGTAGTTATCGAAGAATGGAGTGTGACGTCCGCCTTCTTCTTTTGTCAAGATATAAACTTCACCTTCAAATTGTGTGTGTGGAGTGATTGAACCTGGTTTAGCAATAACTTGACCACGTTCAATTTCGTCACGAAGAACACCACGGAGCAATACACCAACGTTATCGCCAGCTTCACCACGTGAAAGTGTTTTACGGAACATTTCAACACCAGTAACAACCGCTTTTTTAGTGTCTTCTTTGATACCAACGATTTCGATTTCGTTTCCGACTTCAACAACACCACGTTCGATACGTCCTGATGCAACAGTACCACGACCAGTGATTGAGAATACATCTTCGACTGGGAGCAACAATGGTTTGTCAAGGTCACGAACTGGAGTTGGAATATATGTATCAACGATATCCATCAATTCAAGGATAGCGTTAACGTATTTTTCTTCACCGTTCAAAGCACCAAGTGCAGAACCAGTTACGAATGGAATATTGTCGCCATCGAAGTCATATTCTGACAAGAGGTCACGAACTTCCATTTCAACAAGTTCAAGCAATTCTTCGTCATCAACGAGGTCAGCTTTGTTAAGGAATACGATAAGGTATTTAACACCAACTTGACGTGAAAGCAAGATGTGTTCACGTGTTTGAGGCATTGGTCCATCAGTTGCAGCAACAACGAGGATAGCTCCGTCCATTTGGGCAGCACCAGTGATCATGTTTTTAACGTAGTCCGCGTGACCTGGGGCATCGATATGCGCATAGTGACGGGCAGGAGTTTCGTATTCAACGTGAGCAGTGTTAATTGTGATACCACGTTCGCGTTCTTCTGGAGCAGCATCGATTGATGCGTAGTCTTTAACAACGTTAGTTGCAGAAGGGTATTTTTCAGCAAGAACTTTAGTAATTGCAGCAGTCAATGTAGTTTTACCGTGATCGACGTGTCCGATTGTTCCGATGTTAACGTGTGGTTTGCTACGATCGTATACAGCTTTAGCCATTTTAAAATGTCTCCTTATATTGAAAAAAAAATATTTTTAATTGGCAGGCTGTGTTGCCACAATCTACCGTTCTTGACAATTATAACGAAAATAACGGAAAAAAGCAAGTTTTATCAGCCTTTTTAGTTACTTTTTTTGAAATTTTGATGAATTGCTTGCATCAAAAACCTACAAAATCAGTTGAATGTCTACCACGATTGAAAAGTTGCTCTTTTCTTGTAGTCCAATGTCAAAAATGTTATGATTAGTCCATAATATCGTTTCACAAGAAAGGATGATAAATTTCATGGGATTAACATTTAGAAAAAGAGATGATTTTGATAAAATGATGGATACTCTTGGGGTCTCCAACGTAGATTTGGTTTCATTAGGAGATGATTTAACTACAAAAAATGATCACCCTAAAGATCCTTTTGCAAAGTTTTTGGACACTGACATTCATAAACAAGAAGACGATTTGTCAATAAAATTTTCAGAAACTGAGACAGATCATAAATAAGAAAAACATTTGAAATTTACTACTTTTACTGATACAATAGTGAAAATTATTAAATTATATTGAGGAAATTATGGCATATAAAAAACAAACCAAAAGTACTTTTCAAAAAATCGTTTTCGTCGTTGTTGTCATCATGATTATTTTGACACTTTTCAGCGTCATTGCGATGGTACTTCCAGCATTCTAAAAAACTGCACAAGCAGTTTTTTTTTTATTAAAAAAACTCTATCAGCACGTCATGCTAATAGAGTTTTAATTTAATCTTACGCTTCAAAACCAGATATTAATACTTCGGGGAAGTCTTTTTCAACAATGGCTGAACAATTATCACAGAGCATATGGAGATGCTCATTAGCATTCGTACCAACGGTTTTATCAGTTCGGCGACAACGGTCACAGACTTGTCCTTCAGCATGTTCAACAAGGATTGCTGAGTCGTTAAAGACATAAGCATTATCAGGTGCCTTATCAGTTGAGATTTTCAATTCTGACACAATAAGCAATGTAGCCAAATTTTCATCTAATGAATTCAAAAGCGTACGAGTAACTTCGTTTGGATAAACAGTTACTTTGGCTTCGAATGATTTTCCAATCAATTTCGCTTCACGCGCTTCTTCAAGTGCCTTCAAGACTTTGTTTCGGAAATCGAAGAAAGCATTCCAATTTTCAAGTAATTCGTCTGAGCCTGGATAATTAATTGCTTCGGGCATTTCAGCGAGATAAGCATATTCTTCAGTTTCATCTTCAAGGTATGTCCATACTTCTTCAGTTGTGTGTGGCAAAATTGGAACAAGTAATTTTACCAAATTAACCAAGATATGATACATCACCGTTTGCATTCCACGGCGACTTTCAGATTTAGCTGAATCAATATAAACAACATCTTTCGCAAAATCAAGATAGAAAGCCGACAAATCATTCGTTAGGAAGTTAACGACTTCTTTATAAACACTAATGAAACTGTAATGATCATAGCTCTTACGAACAGAACGGACCAATTCATTAAATTTAACAAGCATATATTTATCAACGCCTGTTAACTCAGCATATGCGATAGCATCAGTATTTTTATTGAAGTCTACTGTATTAGCAATCAAGAAACGAAGCGTATTACGAATTTTACGATAAACATCCGAAACTTGACTCAAAATATCCATAGAGACACGGACATCATTCTCATAGTCGACAGTGGCAACCCACAAGCGAAGAATATCAGCACCAAATTTTGTTGTTACATCCGCAGGAACAATTGTATTGCCAAGAGATTTAGACATTTTCATGCCTTTTCCATCTAGTACAAAGCCTTGTGACAAAACTGCTTTATAAGGTGCGACCCCATTAACAGCGACAGACGTCGTTATTGATGAATTGAACCATCCACGGTATTGGTCTGATCCTTCAAGATAAAGATCTGCAGGATAACTCAATTCTTTACGAGTGTTCAAAACACCATTCCAAGAAGATCCTGAATCGAACCAAACATCCATGATGTCATTTTCCTTGGTGAATTCTCCATTTGGTGAACTTGGATGAGTAAATCCTTCGGGCAAAAGATCCTTCGTTTCGTGAGTAAACCAATATCCGGAGCCATATTTTTCAAAGAGTTGAGCCACATGTTCTGTCGTTTCAGGTGTGATAATTGGAGTTCCATCTTCACCATAGAAAATTGGCAATGGTACTCCCCACGCACGTTGACGTGAGATGACCCAGTCACCACGGTCTCGAACCATATTGTAGAGACGTGTTTTTCCCCATGGAACAATCCAGTCAACTCGTTCAACTTCGTCCATGATATTTTGACGGAATTTATCAATTGAAGCAAACCATTGTGGCGTTGCCCGGTAAACGACTGGTTTCTTTGTCCGCCAATCGTGTGGATACGAGTGAGTAAAGTAAGTAATATTCAAGAGACGATCATTTTCCTCAAGCCAGCCTTGAATTGTTGGAATTGCCTTTTCATAATACATTCCTTCAAGTCCAGGTGCATTTTCATTGAAACGACCTTGACCATCTAAATCTTCAATTACAGGCAATTGATATGAACGTGAGTAGAAATAGTCATCTTCACCATGGTTAGGAGAAGAATGGACTAATCCTGTCCCTGAGTCAAGCGAAACATAGTCCCCGACCATGACCAAAGATTCACGGTCATAGAATGGGTGATGTGCTGTCATGTACTCAAGTTCTGAACCTTTAATGGTTTGTAAAACTTCAGGGTCATTCCAGCTTAATTTTTCCGCAACATCTTGAAGTAAATCTTGTGCGACTAAAAACTTTCGATTATTCACTTGAACAAGAACATAAGTATAATCGGGGTGAACAAAAATTCCTCGATTTGAAGGGAATGTCCAGACAGTAGTCGTCCAAATGACAAATTCTGTATCTTCGGGCAACTTTCCTTTAGTATCAGACGCCTTGAAAGCTACATACAACGAAGGTGATTTCACATCATGATACTCAATTTCAGCTTCTGCAAGAGAAGATTCAGATGATGGAGACCAGTAAATAGGTTTAGCCCCCTTATAGATATAGCCTTTTTCGGCCATTTTACCAAAGACACGGATTTCTTGCGCTTCAAATTCTGGTAAAAGTGTCAAATAAGGATGTTCCCAGTCTCCAAGAACACCAAGTGATTTAAAATCTTTTCTCTGTTTATCAACTTGTGAGAGGGCATATTTTCGGCATTCTTCGAGATAAAGGGCGCGGTCCATTTCCTTGCGTTTCATACCTGCTTTAGCCAATTGTTGTTCAATAGGCAAACCGTGTGTATCCCAACCAGGAACATAAGGGGCACGAAAACCGGCCATTGATTTATAACGGACAATAATATCCTTCGAAACCTTGTTCAATGAATGTCCAATGTGAATGTTCCCATTAGCATATGGAGGTCCATCATGAAGCATGTAAGAAGGTTTCCCTTCGTTCAACGCTTGACGTTTACCATATAAATCGTTATCATCCCAGTCTTTTTGCCAAACAGGTTCTTTCTTAGGAAGACCGGCACGCATCGGAAATGCCGTTTTCCCAAGATTTAAAGTATCTTTAATTTTCATTTCTACCTCCGAAGTGGATTTAAAATTTTACATTTATTTTTCCTCTGTGAATAAATTTAGCCAATTATTACTGCCCTCTTTATTCACAGTGGAAAAGTCAAAAAACAAAAAAGCGGCTTTCGCAAAGGACGAAAACCGCGGTACCACCTTAATTTATTTTGTCAGTGATGACAAAAACTTGCTAACAGGTAACGTCTGTCAACCGTCTTAACTTAATTTAGTTCAGTTAAGAGAATTTGTCTTACGACATCGTCAACTGATAAAATAAAATAGAGTGACTACGAGACTTCCATCAACACTCGCTTGCTTTAAGTATCTTTTTTATTTGTTGTTTTGACTTTTTTGATTATTCGTGTGACTCACTTGTTGTTTCTGATTCATCAGGTAAGGTTTCATTTACAGTTTTTTCAACTGATCCTGGATTTTCTTCTAATTCAGGAAAAATTTCAGATGAATGATGTTCAACGTGTTCGACTGTAACATCAGGTTCCTCGTTGTCATCTTCAGAATTGTGTTCAACAGGTTCTTCAGTTGTTTCATGGTTAAATGATTTAGCTTCTGAAACGGCTTCAGGCATTGCTGTGATTTCAGTATCTGCTTCAACTTCAGCATCTGCCTCGACTTCACTTGTTTCTGCTAATTCTTTAGCTTCCACTTCAGTTTCAACATTAGCATCTTCGTCTGTTACTCCTTCGCCCTCATTCGCTTGAGTTGTTGACTCAAGAATCTCTTGAAGTTTTTCCTCAGGATTAATCAAGTAATCACTCGACGCAGGTTTTAAAACTTCTTCCCAGTCTTCAGATTTAATTTGAACGAGTTGATTTTCAATCATTGAATTCATACGTTGATGGTAAATGCGCATTGTACGTTTCAAATCATCTGTGTTACGTACCATTTCACGTGCATCATCAGATGCAGCATTCAAGATAAGACTGGCTTCTTTTTTTGCTGCTTCAATAATTAATTGGCCCTTAGTTGCTGCATCAGCAATTGAAGATTGACTTTTTGCATGTGCATCAGTCATCAAACTATCAGCCTCTTTTTCAGCTTGAGCTTTTAAGTTATCCGCAGCATCTTGAGCGACAACGATTGATTTATTCAATGAATCTTTCATTTCGTCAAAATATTTTACGCGTTCACGTAAAGTTTTTAACTCACGGTCCTGGTCCTTCAATTTTTGGGCAAATTCATCATAATCACGTACCACGATATCCAAAAATTCATCAACTTCGTGTTTATTGAAACCACGCCATTGTGGATTAAAGGTTTTATTTTGGACGTCCAGACTATTTAATGTCATCGTTCCTCCTTTAGTCATGTAGATGCTGCCTTCCATAAGAAGGCATGTTATAATATTTAAAAAATTAATGAGGAAATTTTTTAGATTTTCCTAATCAATTTTTTAAAAATTAAAGTCAAGTCTACATGTGCTAGTTAATTCTAGACTATTTTTTATTTTTGATTATTATAACTGAAACTTTCTGTTTTCTCTTTTTGGTAAGCCCCAAAAGATCAATTATTTTTATCCGTCCGAATCCTCGAACACTAATTAAATCATTGATTGTCACAGAAAAATCTTTTTTTTCAATTTCAAGGTAATTTAATTTTACCTTATTTGATTCTAACATATTAGTCGCAAGATTGCGAGAAACATTAAAAGAAGCGGCAATGATTTTATCTATTCGCAAGTTTTCCACAAGGATAACCTCATGAATAGAATTATCCACAGCTTTTTCCAATTTTGAAAAGGACACTTCTTTAATTTGAACAGAAACATTTGAAATTTTCTCGATTGAAACAAATAGTTCAACAAGATGTCGACTGACAAATACTTGAACTTTTTGGTCAGCAATGACAATATCACCAAGTTCTTGTCTTCTTACACCAGATTGATTCAGAAATGCACCTAGAACCTGCGCATGCCGAATTGAGTTAAACTTACTTGCATATTTAATTTCCAGCAAAGCAACATCAAAATCTGATAACTCGAGATCGTAAAAGAGAGGGGCCAAAATTACTTTGTGTAACTCTTCCGTTCCAATGTCTTCTGTAGAAAAGAATTTAATTTCTCTTTGCCCAATTAAATTCTTTAAAACGTAACATTCTCTCGGATTCAGAAAAGGCGTCGTTATTATTGCATAATCATCTTCAACTCGATTGAGCCAGTCGAAACATCGTTCAATGAAGTTACGTTCCTCTGGCTTGAAATGCTGGTAAATATTCTCATTAATCATACTAATGCATTAAAGACGATGACAATGAATTTTTCGATGACTTGAATTGAAATCAAAGCCACCAAAACAGTGAAATCAAGGCCTGCAAATTGCAAAGGTAGCCGATCGAAAAGATTTAAGTATGGCCGAACAAGTTTTATAATCCAACGTCCTACAATACTTGACTGTAGTTGAGGAATCCAGCTCATTAAAGCATATGCAACTAAAATCCAACTATAAATATCCATCAGACGGAAGATAAAACTTAAAACATTTGCGATAAGATTCAAAGTCGAAATTGTCATCATTAGTATAAATCGTAGCTTTCAAAATTTTGACCAGCTAACATAGACATCTCTTTAGCTGCATCTACTGTAATATGAGCAGGGGTCATTAAGAAAATTTGTCCTCCCACATTTTGTATATCACCATCTAATGTAAAGGCAACACCCGTCATAAAGTCGATTGAACGACGTGCCTGGTTGTCACCCATGAATTTAAAATTAACGAGAACTGATTCCCCATTCTTTACAATTCGTGCAGCTTCCATAATGTCAGCATATGCACGTGGTTCTTTAATTGCAATAGTAGAAACAGCCGCTTCAACTTTTTGTTGAGCTGTCATTGTTTGGTTCATTGTATTCTTTTCTAAAGTACTTTCTTTAGGTGCTGTATTAGAACGCATTTGAGTTTGACGCGTTTGTTGTTGTTGACGCACCTGAGGTCTTGAAGTTGAATATTGCGTATCCCGCTTTTGACTTGGAGCCACAGGTTTAACCTTTTCTTCAACTGCTGAATTTAATGGCGTAGTTGGTATTACTACTGGTTTTGGTTTTTGAATGGCGCTTGGAGAATCTTCGAATTCTTCATCCTCTTCTACAAAATACTCACGTAGACCATTTACCCAATCTTTAAAGGCCATTGTTTCCTCCAGTTCCTAACTTAGTTTAATAGTATAACTTTAACATTTAATTAAAAAACTTACTACCATCAAATCTTAAAAAAGTAATAAATTATTACAAAATGTTAATATAATGTATTCATATTTTAATAACAGGAGATATAATTCTCACAAATTAAAAATGCATAAATATACAGCGCCTTTGGATTTTCAAAAATGTATATACTAATATTTCAAGTCAACACCTTTAAAAAATTCATGGCCTATTCGAACAAAGGTTGCACCTTCTCGAATTGCAATTTGATAATCACGGCTCATTCCCATGCTCAGTTCTTTGCAGGAAACATTTTTCAAGTTTTGGTTAGAAACTTCGACTTGCAATTTCTTTAAAGTCTTAAAAATAGTTGCACATTCATCTTCCGTTGCCGTAAAAGGGGCCATTGTCATCAGACCAACAATTTCGATATTGTTAAATTTTTCAAATTCAGGCAATACTTCTTGGAGCTCATTTGGTTGAAATCCATGTTTACTCGCCTCTCCAGAAACATTTACTTCTAGGAAACATTTGATTCTATGAGTCGCACGTTTTTCAATCTCACCCGCAAGTTTCATAGAATCTAAAGCATGAAAATAATCAACAAGATTTATTACATCTTTGACTTTTCTGCGCTGTAAACTGCCAATAAGATGCCAAGTCAAATCAAGATCTTTCAACTTTTCATACTTATCGAGAAAAAGTTCTGTCCGATTTTCAGCAATATTTGTAATTCCATTTTCCATGACTTCACGAGCTAAATCAGCATCAACGTATTTTGTAACAGCTAATATGGAAATGGGCTGATTAGAATAATAAGACGCAGCACGAGCCGCATCTACATTATTCAATATATTCTTAACATTTTCGCTTATCATCTGCTTAGCGTTTACGGAAGAATGGTGGTGTATCTAAATCATCTTCTGTGGTTGGGACACCATTGAAACTTGTTACATTTGAAGTTTCACGGTTATTATTGTTTACTGCTTGACGAGGTGAAGCTTCCCGACGCAAATCCCAGTCCCCAAATGATGATGCATTATTATTTTGGTTTTGAGAAGGAGCAGCTTGTGTCGCTTGTGTTGTACGTTTAACTGGTGTGTGTGTCAAATTTGCATTGTGAACAAAGTTTTGACGACGTGGTTCTTCTTTTCTTACAGGTTGGTTCAATACTTGATCGACATCCTCTTTAGAAACACCAGTAGCTACAACAGTTACGCGAATTTCATCTTTAAGATTTGGATCAAGTGACGTACCAAGTAAAATATTCACATCATTACCAGCGGCTTGAATAACAATTTCAGAGGCATCTTGTGCTTCTGTCAAGCTCATATCCATACCACCTGTAACGTTCAATAGCACATTTTCAGCACCTTCAATTGTTGTTTCAAGTAATGGACTGTAAATTGCTTTACGAGTCGCTTCAATGACACGATCTTCACCAGTCGCAACACCAATACCCATGAGGGCATCACCTTTATTTGCCATAACAGTTTTAACGTCGGCGAAGTCAAGGTTAATCATACCTGGATTTGTAATCAAATCTGTAACACCTTGAACACCTTGGCGTAAAACGTTATCAGCTTCACGGAGAGCTTCTGTCAAAGGTGTTTTCTTGTCAACAATTTCAAGCAAATTATTGTTTGAAATGATCAACAATGTATCAACGTTAGCACGTAATTCTTCGATTCCTTCAGTTGCAAAATAAGAACGTTTTGAGCCTTCAAATCCAAAAGGACGTGTAACAACTGCAACAGTCAATGCGCCCAATTCTTTTGCAATTTGAGCAATAACAGGTGCAGCACCTGTACCTGTTCCGCCGCCCATACCAGCAGTGATGAAAATCATATCAGAGCCTTCAAGCGATTGTGAAATTGTTTCTGCTGATTCTTCAGCTGCTCGTTGTCCTACATCTGGTTGTGCACCGGCACCAAGACCGCGTGTTAATTTAGGTCCAAGTTGGATGACTGTGTCTGCTTTTGAGCTACGCAATGCTTGAACATCTGTATTTGCAGCAATAAATTCAACGCCTGAAACGCCTTCTTCAATCATTCGGTTAATTGCGTTTCCGCCACCACCGCCGACACCGATAACTTTAATTACAGCGCCTTGTGTTAAGTCTGTATCAAATGAAAATTCCATTATTTAATTCTCCGTTTTTCGTGTGATTAGTCAAAGAGGTTGCCAAACATATTTCGTATGCGGTCAACAACGCCTTCTTTTTCTTCTTCAGGTTCAGTAGATTTTGGAGCACTAACTGGTGCTTGGTAATAATCTGTATTCTCTGATGTTGAAGGAGCAGCTTGAGCAGTGGTATTATTTGCAACTGGTGCAACATATTTATCAACTACTTCAGGAACTGAGTAACTAAAATCCCCTGTAATAGCATGTGAAACAAGGATATCAATATCACTTCGATTACCAACATAATCAATGACACTAATCACCTGAGCAAATGCGGGGTTACGAAGTCCCATTTCAGCTGGTACAAATAAACGCGCATTTAAATTAAGCAAATTTGTTGCTAAATCAACAACGCCTGGCATTGCAGCAGCCCCACCAAGAAGAACTACACCTCCCGGTGCATCAAAGTTGTGATTACGTTCTAAATCTTGGCGAACACTTTCGATAATTTGAGTTAAACGTGCTTCAATTATCTGTGAAAGATAATATTCAGTCACTTGTTCTGGTTCAGACTTTCCTACTACATCAACCAAGAAATATTCATCTTGGCTTGCACGATCAGTACTTGCTTCACCGTAGTTCACTTTCAAATCTTCCGCAGCCGTCAGGGAAGTATTGAGGACAGTTGAGATATCTTTGGTAACGTAATCGCCACCTTCAGGACTCGTATGTGTAAAGACTAAAGCTTGTTCTTTTACACCAGTAACTGTCGTTTGACCTGCCCCGAGGTCAACGATAACAGTTCCAAATTCACGTTCCCCTTCAGAGAGCACATAGTGTGCCATTGCCAAAGGAGCAATCACGATGTTGTCAATGCTTAAACCAGCACGTTCAACAACTTTTCGAATATTATGAACTAAGGTTTTAGGACCGGTGTAAACTAAGCCACGCATCTCCAAACGTACTCCAAACATCCCACGTGGATCTGAGATTCCTTGGAAACCATCAACTGTAAACTCAGTTGTCTCGACAGCAATGATTTCTCTTTCTGGAACAATTCCACGCATCAATGCATTTTGGATAACCTGAAGCACATCCGCATCTGTAATTTCTTTAGTTTCACCAACAATTGGTACCATCCCTTGGCATGGTTCCATTTCTAGTTGATTAGCAGGAATGCTTACATTGATATGATCAATCGTAATTCCAGCTCGTTCTTCAGCAGCATTGACAGCTTTCTGCAGTGCCTGTGCTACTTTTTCTATATCAACGATGATGCCATTTTTTAGCCCATCACTTTTAGCGTTACCAACGCCGATAATATTCATTTCACCTGAGACGTATTCAGCAACCAACACTTTAATTGTGTTTGTTCCGATATCAACGCCTGTATAAAGTCCACTTTTGGCCATAAAAGCGACTCCTTTCCTCGTCCATCACAATTCGTTTTTTATTTCAATTTCAATGAGTGGCATAGATAGGTTTTACCTAATTACACCCATTATCTATTTTAACACAAAATCACAGTAAAACAATAGTAGAACTGTGATTTTTTAAGGTTTTTTTATTTTATTTTCTCACTTTATTCGAAATCGAGAAAATAGCGAGTGTATTTTCACCCGTATGGGTCACTATAGTTGTCCCAATTGGTCTGATATCAATTTCATTGACAAGTTTTGAATCTAAAATTGTTTTCTTAACTTCAAGTGCGGTCTGATTCGAACCCGAGTAACCAATTAAGATTCGTGGGTAGTTTAAATCAATACTGTCAAGTGTTTTTTCAACTAACTGGTGAATTGCTTTTTTTCGTCCTCGAACTTTACTGACTTGGCGCAACTTTCCTTCAGTGTCAACATCAAGTAACGGTTTTATATTTGCCATCGTGCCAACAATTGCGACTGCTTTGGGGATTCTTCCGCCACGTGCCAAATGACTCAAATCTTCAACCATAAATTGGCTACTTAAATGCATTTTCAATGTTTCAATTGCTTTAGCCGTTACTTCAATTGTCTTTCCTTGATCACGCATCTTGACTGCTTCTTCAACCAAAAATCCTTCCCCTGATGCTGCAGCGAGGGTGTCAATAATGACAATTTTAGCTTGTGGGAATTCTTCATGAACCATGTCGCGTGCGATGACTGCTGACTGAAAAGTGCCTGAAAGGCCTGATGAAAATGCCAAATAGAGCACTGCTTCATTTTTTTTCGCAAAATTCTTGAATGTTTCAACAAACTGTCCCGAGTTAATTTGTGAGGTTTGAACTGATTTTCCAGCTTTCATTTCACGAAGGAGGGCCTCTGGTGTCAATCGTGAATCGCCAAAGGTATCAAAAGCTTGGTCATCAACTGTAACTGTTAAACTTAATACAACAATTTGATGAATTTTAGCATACATTTCATCAAGATCCGAAGTTGAGTCTGTAAGAATATTAAAAGTCATACTTGCTCCTTTTCTAAAAAATAATGATTCAACTTTATAATAATTTTTTAGCTTCGATTTTTATAAATCTCATACATCAGTACACCAGCTGCAACCGATGCATTTAAGCTCTGCACATGGCCGGTCATCGGAATAGTAATCATCTCGTCAACTTGTTTTTTTAAATTGAGCGCAATCCCTTTCCCCTCATTCCCGATAATAAGTGCAATTTTTCCGGCAGTGTTCCACTTATGGTAAGGTGTTCCATCCATGTCAGTTCCGAAAATCCAGAAATCATTATCTTTCAATTTTGTCAGGGCTTGTGAAATATTAGTTACACGTATAACTGGTACGTATTGAAGTGCACCAGTACTTGCTTTTACAGCAACTGGAGTAATTCCAACTGAGCGATGTTTTGGAATAATAATTGCGTCAACTCCTGTCGCATCAGCTGTTCTCGCAATAGAGCCTAAATTATGTGGATCCGTTAATTCATCTAAAATGAGAATGGTTGCGGCGCCTTTCTCTTTCAACTGCGAAAGGATGTCATCCAAGTCAGCATAGGCAAATTCAGATACTCGTGCAACAAAACCTTGGTGAACGCCATTATCCGTCATTTTATTTAATTCAGTTTTCGGGGTCCAAGAAATATTCACCTTCTTTTCGCGCGCAAGTTCTTTTATTTTATCAACATTTTTTCCACGTAAATTTTCTTCCACGTAAAGTTTATTGACTGTGCTCAAATTTAATGCTTCCGTTACGGCGTGTAAACCGTATATAATATCCGTATTTTCCATGTGCTTATTATAACAAAAAATAATGGCAAAAGAGAGATAAACTAATTTTCTACCCTACTTTTTTTATTTTCGCAAAATTATGTAATGTGAAAATAAATTATGTAATTGCATTTTTCAATCCGATAAGCTTCGTTTTTTCTTTGTACATAATTTATTCTGAAAGGGCACTGTAATATTCTTGCATAAAAAAACTATTGCCTTATGCAATAGTTTTAATTATCATTATTATTTTGCCAATGCACCCATTGGATCCCAAGGAAGGAGCACATTTGGTTCAGCTTCATAGGCTGCTAATTCAGCCTCACTTAAAAATTCTTTGCGAACAACGATTTGATAAGTAAATTCGTCCATCCATTCGTCTGAAGCAACGAAGTAACCATCAAATGCACCCGCATCTTTACCCCATGAATTTTCAATTTTCCATTTTGTTGATTGACCATTTTCGTCCAAGTCAACACCAGTAATGACCATCGCATGAGTCATTAAACTTTCAGCATAATCTAAGCGTGATGCTTTATCCTGTGTAAATTTAATGTCTAGTGCTGTTTCAAAATCATAAGAATCCAGTGTCAAAAGACCAGCCTTACGGTTTGAAACTTGACCAACATCACAACCGAACCAAACAGTTTCTCCAGCTTGCATTTGTGCAATCGCCAATTTTTTGAATCGATCCATCTCGATGTTCAAATGTTTTACAGGACGAGCTCCGACAACATTGCCAAGGAATTCAACCGTGTAGCTTTGGTTATAGGGTTTATCTTCAGTTGGCGCATTGATAACTGAAACATATTCATCAAGATCAATACCAACAAATTTGTCATAAAACTCTTGAGGTGTGCCTGAGAATTTAGTCAAGTTTTCGCCATCTTTATCGCGGAAAGCAAAGTCAAATTCTTGAGGCGGTAATCCCAAAGTTGCCGCTAAGTAGTTGAAAATTTCAGCCAACAACGTTTCGCGTAAGGCAACAGTATCTTTTCCTGCTTTAGCAGCCTCCAGTAAGAGTTGAGCATCTTGACGAAGGAGTTTATTTAGGTATTGGTCTAACTCATTACTTGCTGATGAAGCAACAGACTCAGGATAAACAGCTTTTGGAACTACGCCATATTTTTGGAAAATCGCTACAATCATGTCCCACTGTCCGCCATCACCTTGAGGTGTTTGGAGCAAGAAACGTAGACGTTCGCTATCCATATTGGGATTTTCCAACAGTTGTTCGAAGAACCAATTTGATTTTTCATACTTATCCCAGAAGAAAGTGTACGCTTGAGAAAATTCAAAATTCTCCATTTTGAAGTTAGCGATCGTTTTATGACGGAAAGTATTCAATGCTGCAAACATCCAACAACGACCAGATTGCTTTTGATTGGCAACTGGATCTTTTGTCAAATCAATTGAAAATTCTGACAAATTTGCTGCATGTGAACTGCGAGCTTCCAGAGCATTGAGTAAACCATTTTTTGTTACTGCATTTTCAACTGCACGATATTTGGCATTTGAAGCAAAGTCATCATATAATTTTTGTGTAAAATCTTTAGTTAAAGTCATTATCTCTCCTTTAATGTTCTCGTTTTTCTATTATAATCTAAATTCTCAGATAAGTCTAATAATAGAGGATTTTACTTTAATCTTCACTTTATCTCAATAATTTTTCTAAATCGTTCGTTGATTAATATCATTTTTCCAAAAATATAAAAATGGTTGTTCAAAAGATTTATTGCGAGATAATTTACAATGAAATTTCTAAAAATTAACAAAATTATACAATTTGATACTTTTTGTAACTTTAAAGGTTGATTTTATTTTAAATTTGTGTAAAATATATAGTTGTGGGGAGTATATAATTTCCAAGTATTAATTTATAGATTTTGAATGTTCTAAAAATATCTCAAGTCTAGGAGAGGATATCTCTCAATTAATTTATTCATCTTGATAGTAAAATTAGGCATCAGCAAATCTGGTATTTTCAACCCCAAACGAAATGATCGTTTAAAGGAGGTCAAATTCAAGCTACTCTAGTTAAGTACTAGAAGGAAAAACCGAAGCATGGTCTGTAAATAATGATTTTTCCTAAAATTATCTAATCACTTTTATTATTATTGCTTGATAAGACAGGTGATAATATTAACTTGTGTTCAACATCTAAAGGAGAATTATAAGTATGAAAAAAGATGATATTATTACGCTTCCATCAGGAGAAAAAGTTAAAATTGTAAGCGCCGATCTTACAAAATATAAAAATATTATTGTCGTCGAACGAGATAATTTAGAACGTCGTGTTGTTGATCGAGAGAGTATGACTTTGACTAAGGCACCAAATCTAAGCACTTATTAACTCTCTGAGGAAAAAATTAGTTTGAATTAAAAAAAGGTGAGATTCACCTTTTTTATTTTACTTGCTTTTCCAATTCACTTTTTGCATTTTTCAACCATGGATGAACAACTTGAACCCCATGATCAAGAATAAAATCAATGTAATATAAGGCAGCAGATTCTGGACTTACCTGGAGATGTTCAAGAAGACCAGCTTTAAATGGTGCATTATCCCCACCATCCCAACTAATTTTATCAGCTAAGAAAACAATAAGATCAAGCTTCGAAAACTGTGCCTTTAACGTCGTATGGCATCCAATTGCAGAGAGAATTTCGTCATTAAAGATTCCAAATTTCCAGCGGGTTAAAAATTGCGAAATTTTTTGATGGATTAACATTGGTGCTTCAAGCTCTTCAGGAAGCAAATTGATCCCTGAAATTTCAGCAACCTTTATCCGTTTTTCAACTGGAATTATACCACCTACATCATGAAATAAGCCTGCAACAAAAGCTTTTGATGGATTTTCACCATATTTTTTTGCTAATTCTTGTGCAGTATTTGCGACTGCTAATGAATGTTCATAAAGTGGTCCTTCTCCTAAAAAACGATGCACTTTTTCAATTAATTCGTCCATAACCTTTACCTATCTTCAAATTTTTCCTAATTCTAAAAATAAAATCTATTCATTAAGATTCGGCAGCTTTTGCAACCGATTTCAATACATTGAAATTAATTATATCAAAAAAATCTACGAACTGTAGATTTTTTGAAAGTACTAGACCATTTTTTCTAAAAGCTTTATTAAGGTCATTGCTGATGATTTTCCAGCATCTAGGATAAATTCATCAAATTTAACATTAGCGTCATGGTCAGCTGTATCTGACATTGCCCGTATAATTACAAAAGGTCGTCCTAAAGCGTGTGCAGCTTGAGCAATTGATGCGCCTTCCATCTCTACCGCTAAAACATCTGGGAAATGCGATTTAATTTCTTGAACTTTTTCTCCGCTTGAAATAAAACTATCCGAACTTGTAATCAGTCCAACATGCGGTTCATCAATCACTTTTTTTAATTCCGACACAAAATATTTACTTGATTCATAAAAAAGTGGTTGTTGTGCCATCTGGCCGAAGGCATAACCAAAAGCAGTCACATCGACATCATGATAAGCCAATCGGTCAGCAACAACAACATCACCAATTTTCAAAGTAGTGTCAACTGCACCTGCCGAACCTGTATTAATAATGGCATCCACTTCGAACAGGTCAACTAAATAAGACACTGCCAGTGCTGACATCACTTTTCCGATGCCTGACTGAACAAGAACGACATCATGACGGCCAATTGATCCTGTATGAAAAACAAAATTATGATGCATTTGTTTATTAGCGTGTTCTAAATGGCTGACAAGTGTCCGAATTTCTTCTTCCATTGCCGCAATAATTCCTATTTTCATTCTCATTCTTTCTATTAAATTACATATTAGAGGAAGTAATACCAAACGAAGAGTACCAGTAATACGATAACAATAAATATTACAATGAGTAACCATTTATTAATCGACTTACTTCTCTTTTTTTGTTTCGCATTTTCAATTCGACGACTTTTATAGACAGATTGTTTTGACAACTTTTTCTCAATTTTGTCATATTTTTCTGAAAGTTCCTCGTCATTATCCATTTCTTCTTGCAGGTGGCGGTCAAGCTTCTTTTTCTTGCGTCTTGCGTCTTCAATTATTTCATCGGTTAGAATCGGTCTTGGCATTTATCAAATCTCCACGTAATTTTTTTAATTCCCAAAATTGAACAGCCATAATTGTTTTGGCATCGCAAATTTCTCCTACTTCGATCATCTTTTTGGCTTCATTGAGCGAAACTTTTTTTACTTCTAGGAATTCTTCTTCATCCATTGGTCTTGGATGGTCAACTTTCCTTAATTGATCTGTAAAGTAGAGGTAGGTTTTTTCAGATGAGAAACCAGGCGTACCATAGAAAGGAGCTATTGTTTCAAGTTGTTTACCTTGAGAAATTGTGTAACCTGTTTCCTCTTCCAATTCTCGTAATGCTGCAATTTCAGGAATCATTTTTTCACCGAATTCCAATTTTCCGGCCGGAATTTCGTAGATGAATTGCTCTAACGCTTTTCGATACTGACCCACCAAAATCAATTGATTATTTAGAATTGGTGCAACCGCGACACCGCCGTTATGAAACACAAGCTCTCGTTTTCCAATTTTCCCATCTGGTAAGCTTACTGTATCATGAACGACACGAAAAATTGAACCGTGAAAAACAAGCTCTCGTGATAGTGTTTTTTCTTCATATTTATTATTCTCAGCGTCTAACATACACTCTTTTCTCAATTCTTGAGGAACACTCTTCCTCATTATCATATCTACTTTATTTCATTTCCCACGGTAGTGAGGCATTTTTTTTGCACGTCCAATTTTATTCACTTGACGTCCTCTGGCAATTGCGATTGATTCATCAGGCACATCCTCAGTAATGACTGAACCTGCAGCAGTTAAGCCATTTTTACCAATATGGATAGGTGCGATTATTGTTGAATTAGAACCAATAAAAGCAAAGTCGTCAATTTCAGTATTAAATTTATTTCGACCATCATAGTTGGCAGTAATTGTTCCTGCACCGAAATTAACTTTTTCACCAACAGTCGCATTTCCGATGTAGGTTAAATGACCAGCCTTGGTCCCTTTTCCAAGTGTTGAGCCCTTTATTTCAACAAAGTTTCCAACATGTACTTCTTCGCTTAAGACTGTTCCTGGACGAAGATGCGCATATGGTCCAACATTTGAACCAACACTCATCCGACTATTTTCAATTGTTGAATTGCGAATTTCACTATCTGAATGAATCTCAGAATCAATAATTCGACTTCCATTTGTAATATGAACATTATTAAAAATTACTGTTTTACCTTTGATAACCACATTACCTTCAATTACTGTTTCAGCACCAATTGTCACGTCAGAATCAATATATGTACTTTCGGGATCGATAAGCGTAACACCATTAATCATATGCTGTGTGTTGATTCTCTGGCGCATAATTTTTTCTGCTTGAGCCAAAGCTACACGATCATTTACCCCGAGACTCTCATCAAAATCTTTTAAAATGTAAGCATCCACGGTTTTATTAGCTTTTTTGAAAATTTCAATGACATCTGTTAAGTAATACTCTCCTTGAGCATTATCTGTAGTAATTTCATTTAGAGCTTTGAAAAGCGATTTATTATCAAAAACAAATGTTCCTGTGTTGATTTCAGTAATTGCTTTTTCCAATTCGCTTGCATCTTTTTGTTCAACAATCTTTTCAACAGTGTGGTCTTTACCACGAACAATACGTCCGTAACCAGTTGGCTCAGGCGTGATCGCTGTCAAAATGGTTGCTGTAGCTTTATGTGACTCATGATATTGAAGTAACGCTTTTAAAGTTTCCCCTTTAATCAATGGGGTATCGCCAGCAATGACAAGTGTTGTTCCTTCCTTGTCAGCAAGCAAATCCGCAGCAATCTTGACCGCATGACCAGTCCCTAATTGTTCGCTTTGTTTAACAAAATTAGTTCCCTTAGGTAGGGTTGCAATGACACGGTCAGCTTCGTGACCAACAATAACGATATTTTTTTCTGTTTCTAATGACGAAACACTAGCTAATACGTGTCCAAGCATCGTTTTACCTGCTACTTCGTGCAAAACTTTTGGCAGCTTAGATTTCATGCGTGTCCCTTTCCCGGCCGCTAAAATAATGGCGTATTTATTCATGCTGACTTCTCCTTTTAATTCAAACAATAATATTTATTTAATTATATCATAAAACGCATTCTAGGGCTAGATACATCTGCTTTATGAGAAGCAATGACTAGCTTTTTTCATTAATAAATTGCTGTTTTTATTCCCAACTTCTATTTTGTGGTAGAATAAATTCATAAAATAGTTTGGAGAAAAAAATGAAATCAATCGGATTTATCGGTGTTGGAAAGATGGCAACTGCAATCATCTCAGGCTTGGATAAAGATAAATTTAATATTTTTATTTCAGGACGTGACCTAGAAAAGACCCAAAAACAGGCGACTGAATTACAAGTATTGGCAATGGCAAGTCATGAGGAACTCGTTGAAAAATCTGACTTTGTAGTCTTATCTGTAAAACCTCAAGTATTGGCAAAAATAACAGATGAAATCTTGCCAGCTTTAACAGCTGACAAGACGATAATTTCGATTGCCGCAGGCTATACACTGAGTGATTTAGCTCATCTGATGACACTTGAAAACATGCCAATTTTACGTGTCATGCCAAACATTAATGCTAAAATTCAACGTTCAACTTCAGCAATCGTGCGCAATGAGTTCGTCAGTGATGACAACTATCAATTTGCTAAAGAAATCTTTGAGAATATAGGATCTGTTCATGAAGTAGCTGAAAAAGATTTTTCAGCATTTACAGCAATTGCTGGTTCGAGCCCTGCTTTTATCTACATATTTATTGATGCTTTAGCACGCGCTGGGGTATTTCATGGCCTCTCCAAAGAGCAAGCAACAGCAATTGTTGCCGACACCGTTGCAGCATCTGCCGAAATGGTTATTCAATCTGGTGAAAATCCATGGACTTTGGTCGATCAAGTTTCAAGCCCTGGTGGAACAACTGTAGCTGGCGTTGTGAGTCTCGAACAAAATCGCTTTGTTGGAACAGTGATCGACTCAATTACGGCGACAATTGAAAAGGAAAAAGCTTTGAAATAATTATTGTAAAGCATTGAGAGGCATGTCGATCAATCAATTAGTATTAGCTCTGAAATTCTGGCCTTGTTTTGAGATAAGAAAAACATTTTAGTTTCTACTCTAAAAACAACGATTCTTGAAAATAAAAAGCCCATCCTCTTTACCATTTTATTGACACACGTTTTTTGTCTAACTTCATTGATTTCATCTTGTCTATCAGATTCTTCTTCCACCAAAATGTAAACTTAATTGGTGGATAATTTGTCAAATCAGCAAAAATAGTGTATGATAGGAGAGTAGTTTTTTACAACCAATTCTTGGTTTCGTGCTCGCCAAGCCGTCACTCAGAAATGGCAATAAATTCAAAGGAGAAAAAACTCATGGCAATTTCAAAAGAAGTAAAATCAGAAATCATCGCTAAGTTCGCCCGTAAAGAAGGCGATACTGGTTCACCAGAAGTACAAATCGCTGTACTCACTTGGGAAATCAACCACCTTAACGACCACATTAAATCACACAAAAAAGACCACGCAACTTACCGTGGTTTGATGAAAAAAATTGGTCACCGTCGTAACCTCTTGGCATATCTTCGCGCAAAAGATATCCAACGTTACCGCGAATTGATTGCTGCACTTGGACTTCGTCGTTAATTCGTCACCATCCAAGTCAAAAAGAAGAACTTTGGTTCTTTTTTTTCAGCAAAAAAACTCTGTCAGTACTGACAGAGTTTTTTGTTAATTCGATGATGATTGTGTTGTTGAATCTGTTGTCGAACCTTGAGTCGAACCATTTGTTTTATCATTTGAACTTGAAGATTCATTTGTTGATGAACTTGATGAAGATTGGTCCGAGGATGAACTTGAAATACTGCTTGATGAACTGCTTGCCACAGCACGTGTAACATTTACAACAATGGCTGTATCTAACGCGTATGATTCGCCTACATTAACAGACAAACCAAACACCCATCCACTTGAGCTTCCCGGTGTATCCATTGGATTCAAAGTTACATTTGTAAAGCCAAGACTTTCAAGTTTAGCTTGGTAACTTACCGCGTCCATTCCTTTGTATGATGGGATTTCAGCTTCTTCTCCTTTAGAAACTTCGAATACAATTTTTGTAGATCCTGTCGTATCAAATTTGTCCCCTTTGGCTGGTGTCTGCTTGATGATTGTTCCAGCTTTGTATGAGCTGCTAGCAACCAGATTTTGAGTCACCATATCACTCGTAATATTATAGTCCGTCAATAAGGAACTGAGCGCTGTATCTATATCTTGCCCGACATAGGATTTCATTGTAATAACATTTGAATTTCCCTCTGATACGTACAAATCAACAGAACTATTTTTACGGACTTGTGAGCCGGCTTGTGGATTGGTTTTAATTACCATACCAGAATCAATGTCCGTGCTTTGTTGTTTAATTTCCTTGCCTAAAGTCAAGCCACTATTCTTTAAAGTTGATTTTGCTTCACTAACAGACATATTTGATACGTCTGGAATCGTAGTGTTGCTTGGAGTCAATGCAACCCAAGCAAAAACGGCACCTGCAACCAGAAGAAGGAGCAATATTATGAGTGCAATCAATCCCTTACGAGATTTTTTCCCCTCTTTATGTTTGCCTTTTTTATCATCTCCATCAATGGGTGTAACATCTTTTTTACTTTGGCGTTCACTTCTGTCCGAACGTTCTGGAATTTTCTCAGCCTTAGAATCAATCAATGGTTTTGTATCGTATGGATTGATTAAATTTGCTGGCATTATTTTCGTTTCATTATTGTCTTTTTTAAACATGAGTTTCGCTTCACCACGACGGTCTAAACTTGTCGAGGTAGCCAAATCAGTCATCATAGCTGTGACATCTGCATAACGATCATTCATATCCTTCGCAGTTGCACGAATCACGACATTTTCTAATGCCTGAGGAACATTGTGATTCAAATTAATGATGCTTGGAATATTTTCTTGGAAATGTTTCAAAGCAATCGCAACCGCCGAATCACCATCAAATGGAATTTGTCCAGTCAACAGTTCGAATAAAATAATACCAATGGCATAGATGTCTGATTGAACAGTGGCATTTGCACCACGTGCTTGTTCGGGCGATAAATAATGAACGGAACCAAACATTGTGTTGGTTTGAGTTAATGACGTTTCAGAAAGTGCTTTAGCAATCCCAAAATCGGTTACCTTAACAGCACCACTATTGGATACTAAAACATTTTGGGGTTTTAGATCACGATGAATAATTCCATGACTATGAGCCATTTCCATCGCTGATAAAATCTCCATTGTAATCGAAATCGCTTCGTCATTCGACAAAGGTGCATTTTCATTGATGTACTGCTTCAAAGTCATGCCATCAATAAATTCCATTACAATATACTGTTGGTTTTCGTATTCTCCAACATCTGAAATTCCTACAATATTTGGATGAGAAAGCTCTGCCATCGCAAATGCTTCACGTTGAAAACGTGCGATTGCGATGTTATCATTTTCAAAATTTGAACGTAAAACTTTGATGGCAACTTTACGATTGTCAAGGAATGTATCTTCTCCTTGGTAAACATTTGCCATTCCACCACGACCAATTTCATTGATGATTTTATATCGATCTGCAAAGATTTTCCCGTTTTGAATCATTGAAGATCCTCCTGAGAAATATTTTCTAGGTCTGATTCTAGATTACAATGAACCAAGACAACCGTGATATTATCGTAGCCGCCATGTTCATTGGCAAGACGAATTAATGCTTCAGCTTTGTTGTCTAGGCTTAAATCTTCGCGCGAAATTATTTCAATAATCTCACTACCAGAAACCATATTCGTGAGGCCATCTGAATTAATAAGCACATAATCACCAACCTGTAAATCAAAAGTTTGAATGTCTGCTTGGACTTCTGTCGGTTGACCAAGTGAACGCGTAATAATATTTTTATTCGGGTGCACTTCGGCTTCTTCTTCAGTAATTTGTCCAGCATCAACCAACTCTTGAACGAGTGAATGATCTACTGTGATTTTATTTAATTGTCCATCACGAACGAGATATTTACGACTGTCGCCGACATGGGCTGAAATCGCATGACCATTTTTCAAAACGAGTGCTTCGAAAGTTGTGCCCATGCCATGATATTCGTCCAATTGACCTAGGTTAGCAATATTTTCATTTTCATTACGAATTTGATTGCGAAGCCATGTTTCAATGGTTTCTGATGGCGTTCCATCATCAAAGAATGAGTCCGTCCAGAGCTTACCAAGATCTTCGACTGTTAATTTACTTGCGACATTCCCTGCTTTGTGCCCTCCCATGCCGTCTGCGAGAAGAAAAAGGCGATAGCCTGCTCTATTCACAAATGTTCCGGCATAATCTTGGTTGGTGCTACGTTTTGAGCCAATGTCAGATAAAATACTGTATTCCACTTTTTCTCCTTAAAGAATAAGTTTATTTAAAATGAGAATTTGTTATAGATTTACTCATTTGACTTAAAAAATCGAGTAAATTCATTTTAACATCAAATTATTATAATAAATTTAAGGGAAGAAAGACAACTAAAACGCATTGTTTTAGGACTACTCTCTTTTCATTTAAATAATTTAATTCTAATTTTTTCTAAATTTAGCGACGAAAAAGCCGTCGGTATGATACATCTCAGGGGTCAAAAAGATACATCCGTCTGTGATAATATCGTTCTTTTCATGGGAGATTGTTACTTGTTCAAAATCTTGATGATTTGCTAGGAAAGCTTTAATTACATCGAAATTTTCTTCATCAAAAATTGTGCAAGTACTGTAGACCATTATACCACTTTTTTTCAAAGATTTCGATGCACTATCTAAAATTTCTAGCTGAATTTTTTGTAAATTTGAAAAATCAGAGCTATCTTTGCGATAACGAATATCTGGTTTGCGTCTGATTAATCCTATTCCGGAACAAGGTGCATCGACTAAAATTCGGTCAAACTTTTCCTTTCCGAAATTTTCATAAATTTGGGTTGCGTCCATTTTTTTAGTCGAAATCTTATCTGAAACGCCTTGTCGAGCCGCATTATCGTTTATAAGTTTTAATTTGTGGTCATATAAATCAAGTGCAGTAATATGCCCTGAGGTCAAATAAGTGGCCATGTGTGTCGTTTTACCACCAGGGGCAGCACAAGCATCTAGGATTTGTTCATCTCCTTGCAATTCAAGTTGAGGTGCAACAAGTTGACTTGATTCGTCTTGAATCGTATATCTACCAGAAAGAAAATCTTGTTTGGCAGCAAAATTACCATGATCCGCAACTAAACCAACTGGAGATAACTCCGATGGTCGCGTTCCCGCTACTTCAACCGTTGGGTCAATTTTGCGTAAGCTCACATGACTTGGGCTTTCAAGACTTTCCAATATTGCGCCCGTGCGCTTTCCTCCA
The DNA here is from genome assembly GCF_002441655.1 of Lactococcus fujiensis JCM 16395. Taxonomy (GTDB): domain Bacteria; phylum Bacillota; class Bacilli; order Lactobacillales; family Streptococcaceae; genus Lactococcus; species Lactococcus fujiensis. The sequence goes on from NZ_JXJU01000004.1 coordinate 177,619, forward strand.
AACTGCTTAACCATTTTATCAAGAAGCAATTTGGGCATGGAATATTTTATTTCCCAAGTTTTTGGTTCTTGATCTTTACGTTCAGAACGCATAAAATTACGTAAAACACCATTTATAAATCGGCCAGCTGTCTCACCATCGTGTTTATCATGATTTTTAGCAATTTTGACTGCCTCATCTACTGCTGCAGACGTTGGAACTTTATCCATAAATTGAATTTGATATACTGTCAAATTGATAAGCATTTGTAACCAAGGTTTCGGTGCTTTCTTCAATAGAGGCTCAGTATACCATTCAAGCAGATCTTTTTTAGACACAACACCGTATACGAGTGCAGTAACAAATGGTTTGTCAATTTCGTCCAATTCATTCTCTCTTAAATGACGGTCGAGCGAAATATTTGCATAAGCATCATTTGTAAAGACATCATTTAAAACATCTAGTGCGACTTGTCTTGCATTTTTTTTCATGTTCTAATTGTACCTTTAATTGGGCATTCATGTCAATTGAATGAGTTATCCAGAACGAAGTTTCATGACTCAACTTTTTCCATTTTTGTAATAAGAAAATAAAAATTGAAGATTAAAAAGCAAAAATTTTAGACAAAGAAAAACCTATCGCGAGGACAGGCTTTCTAATTATTTGTGGAAACGCTCAACAAAAACCTCAAATGCTTTTACTGTTGCATCATAGAACGTAGCACTCGTTTCATCAAACGCCAAATTTCCATTACCATCAAGTTTGTTATAAATGTTGGCAAATGAAATGCGCGGTTGTGACAAGACGTGAGCGCCTAAGTAATTGAGGACTGAGCGAATTTGTTCTTGAGGAACCATCCCACCACTGACACCTGCACTAGTTGTAATAACTAAAATAGGTTTATCCAATATTGGTTTTGGTGCCCCTTGAACAGTAGGTCTTGAAACCCAGTCCAAAAGGTTTTTCAAGACACCCGGCATTGACAGATTATATTCGGGCATAACAATGACAATTCCATCACTTGCATTTATTTCTGACATGATGCGTTCAATTGATTTTGGACGTGGAAATTCTTTATCCACATTAAAAAGAGGCAGATCTGAATATTCAATTTCGCTTAATTCAACATCTTCTGAAAAGTACTTTTTACTTTCCATCAACACCTTACGAGAGATTGAATGACTATTCAAACTTCCAACGATACCAGCAATTTTCATTATTGTCTCCTAATCCTTAGATATAGTTAATATTGTAACATAAAATCACAATAGAATGATTAGAAAAAAATATTTTTATGACAGAATTTCTCCAATTTGCACTTTTTGACCAAGACCATTGATAAAGCTTGTAATATCCATTTTTGGTTTTCCAGCGGGTTGGACAACTTTAAGCATCAATATTCCGTCACCAGTTGCAACCAACATTGATTTTTTATTTTTATCCACAATTTGACCAGGTTGATAAGTTTTATCGGTACTGAAAGCAACGTCAGATAAGTTTTCCACAACTGCTGTATCATAAATTTTGAAACGTTCTCCCTTTAAAAAGGTGTGGGCAATTGGGAAAGGGTTCATGGCACGTACTTGATTAAAAATCGTCCGTGCAGATTTATTCCAATCAATTCTTTCTTCTGCTGGTGCAATATTCGGACTGAATGTGACTTCTTCTTCATTTTGTGCCACGGGTTTCAACTGGCCCGAGAGGTACTGTGGAAGTGTTTCTAAAAGTAAGTCCCGTCCAACAATCGCCAATTTTTCAAACATCGTTCCTAAATTATCTTCTTCAAGAATCGGGATAGCTCGTTGAGCAATCATATCTCCAGCATCCATTTTTTTCACCATTTCCATGATGGTAATGCCAGCTTCTTTCTCACCATTCATTATGGCATATTGAATGGGTGCCCCCCCTCGATACTTGGGCAAAAGTGAACCATGCGTATTCACCGCAAAACTTACTGAATCAAGTAATTTTGTAGGTAAAAATTGACCAAATGCAGCCGTTACAATACCGTCGGCACCTAGCCTCATCAATTCAGTCATTTCTTCAGAGCCAGAAAGTTTTTCTGGTTGATAAACAGGGAGGTGATGAGCCAATGCTACTTCTTTAACAGGCGTCATTTTTATTTCATGTTTGCGTCCAACTGCACGATCTGGCTGAGTAACCACCGCCAAAATTTCATAGTCATTCGATTCAATTAGTCCTGTTAAAACTGTTGCTGCGAATTCAGGCGTTCCCATAAATATAATTTTTGTTTTTGTCATTAACGTTTCCTTTTCTAATTATTTTCAACAACTGTGGGATAAGCTGTTAAAACTTCCCAATTTTTATAGATTCTTACTTTATCCACATCTGGATAAGTTTTTATTTCAGCAATTACCTTGTGGATAAGTGGCGACGAATTATTTTCTGTCAGCTCTTGCAGACTTATCCACAGTGCCTCGTCCGAATCATTTTTACCATCAGTAACGAATTCTGGTAAATCTGCCTGATCATCGGAAAGGTCAATGTCATACAAGTTAAAAATGTGGTGTGTGACAACCATCCGCTCATCTTCATAAACCCAAGCCGAATAAATACGATTATTTTTTTCAGAGCGCACGTGATAACCTGTTTCTTCAATAATTTCGCGATGAAGTGTCTCAAGCATCGACTCACCTAATTCTTGTGACCCACCTGGCAAATCAAAACGAAATTGATAAGGTCCAGAATTCTTCTTGATAACCAACAATTTCCCCCCGCGAAATGCAACGCCATAAACACCAAAATGCTTGAGATTTTTATATAAATTTTACATTATGCCCTCCATTTTCAATCAAGTAAGGCCGAGATTTTTCATGCTTACTTTGAAATTCCTGAACCTTACATCTCTTATTTTCACTGAATTTGACAATCGAACACCCATCAAATTTATCTACATGATTTTCATATTCATATGCAAAAATCCAAGTAAACAGAGCAATTTCATCTTTCTCCAACAGCATTTGAAAAGTCTATGAATGGACTTTATTCCTTGAACTATAAACCATTTTTCAAACCATACTTGACACTCAAGTTTTCCTACATCCTGCGGACCATAAGGTTCATTGTAACAACTGTCATCTGTCAGAACTGACAAGAACAAGGCAAGATTTTTTTCAAACAAGCTTGAATTAAATCATTAAAAAGCTCATTTTTCATTAATAATTCCTTATTCAGATAAAATTTTGTGGCTCACTGTCAATTAAAATACGCAAGTCCTTATTTTCTCTTCTTTGTGTTAATTCCAAAACTCCATTTAAAGCTTCTTCGAGCAAATTTTCAAAGCGATATTTGATTAAAATTTGATAGTGATAAAGATTATGGGTTCTTGCAATTGGCCTTGCTGTGGGACCAAGAATCTTAGCTTGAGGACTCAAATAGTGGCGCAATAAATCCGCAACTTCGTAGGCCTTTTGTATAGCAACTTCTTCAACTTTATGTGAAAGCATGACTTGAACCGTATAATAATAAGGAGGATATGAGAGACTTCTTCTAAATCTCATTTCCGTCTCATAAAATTTTTCATAGTCTTGCTCCTTTGCTAATTTTATTGCATAGTGCTCAGGATTGAAAGTTTGAATTAATACTTCCCCTTTTTTATCGGCGCGACCTGCACGACCAGCCACTTGCATTAGCAGTTGAAAACTACGCTCACTTGCACGGAAATCTGGAAGATTCAAACCCGTATCAGCATTGATAACACCAACTAGAGTGACATTAGGGAAATCTAATCCTTTTGCAATCATTTGAGTGCCAAGTAAAATTTGAGCCTCACCTCGACCAAATTTATTTAGAATTTTCTCATGAGCATTTTTTGTTTTAGTTGTGTCAACGTCCATTCTCAGAATATTGACATCTGTTAAAAGTCCTTCAAGTTCTTCTTGTACTTTCTGTGTTCCAGAACCATAATAACGGATTTTCTTTGATTGACAATTAGGACAGGTTTGTGGAATCCCCTGAACATGACCACAATAGTGACAGTTCAGTGTTCGCGTATCCATATGCAAAGTCAACGAAATATCACAATTCGGACATTCCACGACAAAACCACAATCGCGACACATCACAAAAGATGAGTAGCCCCTCCGATTTAACATGAGGATAACTTGTTCATTTTTTGAAATTTTCTCTTTAACTTTTTCTAATAAAACGTTGGAAAAATTTGCGGATCGGTCATTAATTTGCGAACGCATATCCACAATCTGGACATCTGGCAGAAAGGCTTTCTCGTTCGCACGTTTTGTTAATCGTAAAAGCTCATAATTTCCCTTCATCGCACGAGCTCGACTCTCGAGACTTGGCGTGGCCGAACCTAAAACGAGTCGTGCACCATGCCATTTCGCTCTCAATATTGCAATATCCCTAGCATGATAACGCGGACTAGAATCTTGCTTATAAGAACTTTCATGCTCTTCATCAATAATGATTACGCCAAGGTTTTCCACAGGTGAAAAAATGGCAGAACGAGCACCGACAACAACTTTTGCCTGACCTGACTTAATTTTGAGCCATTCATCATATTTTTCACCATCTGATAAGCCAGAATGCATAATGGCAACTTTATCACCAAAACGAGCGATGAAGCGATGAGTAATTTGAGGCGTGAGCGAAATTTCCGGAACCAACATTAACGCCGTTTTTCCCTGTTCCAAAAAATGTGAAATCACTTGCAAGTAAACTTCTGTTTTACCCGAACCTGTAATCCCCTCAAGCAAAAAGGGTTTTAAATCTTCTGGGTTCTGTTCCCGCACAATTTTTTCAAAAGCACTGCTTTGTTCCCTATTAAGTGCCTTTGGTTCGTCCGATTCAACTGCTTCAAATACAGCTTGAGTCCTTGATACAACAACTTCTTCAATTTTTATTAAATCTTGTGCAAGAAAAAATTTGACTTGTGCAGAAGAAAAAGCCAGATTTTTTATCGGAATTTTCTCTCCAAAATGGCGTAACAAAAAAGATTTGAATTCTGCTCGTTTTTTTGCACGTTTTTCGACTTCAAATAAAGCCAACTTCTTGTGATCAGGAATGACAATATACTTTTCAATTTTGCGATTTTCTTTAGACTTTGCAAGATAAGTCACCGTCAGTTGGTCCGACCTCACACGTTTCGAAAAATCAATTTTTTCTTCATCTGTAAGTTGTGAATGATACCAACTTTTGCCTGCCTCATCACGATAAACCTTATCATAATTTGAATTCAGCAAGCTGGGTAACATGGCTTTCAAGCAAGAAATCTTATAAGAAAAAACACGATGCCGCATTTCATCAGCTAACCAAAGCTGTTCCTCTGTCAGTACTGATGTACTATCTAATACCTCATTGATTGCTTTCAAATTTGATATTTCATACAGGTTTAGATTTTCTTCCTCTTTGCCAACAATAATTCCTTGGACTAGACGATTACCACTGCCAAAAGGAACATGCACGCGCATACCAACTTCTATCAGTGCTGCTAATTCCTCGGGTATTATATATGAAAAGGGTTTGTCTGTCTGCATCAGAGGGACATCAACAATTATTTGAGCTACTTCCATTTTTTCTCCGATACTTGGTATGAACATCAGTCGTTCATTTTAACTTGATTCTATCAAAAAGCACGCCTGAGCGCGCCAATTTTGATTATTCCTTTTCCTCAGCTGATGCTTTAGATGCGCGACTTCCTTTTGATTTTGCTTCTTCCTCAGCTTCTTCTTTTGCAATTTGCTCTTTAATTTTCTTCTCAGTCATTTTAGCTTCCAAACGTTCCAATTCGCGTTTTTCAACTAAAGTTTTACGTTTCGCTTCGGGCGCTGGGTGAATAGTCACCGTTCCATCAGCGATTTCTTCCAATGCTTGCAACGTTTGTTTTACTGATTTGTAATTTTTCTTGGTTGGGCGTTCGCCTTCACGTAATTCATGGGCACGCTTTGCTTCCAAAATAACTAACGAATATTTTGAATCCACTTTTTCTAACAATTTATCAATAGATGGTTCTAACATCATAATACTTTACCTCTTTCAAATTGAACTTTTTACCACATATAAATTTTTAAAACAATCAATTTTTTGTAAAAAGTTTTATAACTTCATTATTAATATGCTTAAAAGTCGCTGTCATCTACCATTTTACGGTAACGACCAATGACACGATCTACACGAAAGTGCTCTGCATCAATGATCATTCTAACGCGCTCTGCTGCCAGTTCAACTTCATCATTAACAACAGCATAGTCATATTCACTCATCAAACGAATTTCTTCTTTTGCTTTAGCCAAACGGTTAGCAATCACTTCATTACTGTCCGTTCCCCGACCAACCAAACGTTCACGCAACTCTTCCAAATCAGGTGGCGTGAGGAAAACGAAGACTGCATCTGGTTTTTTTTGCTTCACTTGAAGCGCACCTTGCACTTCAATTTCAAGAAAAATATCCTTACCTTCATCCAGGGTTTGATTGACATAAGTCAGCGGTGTGCCATAATAATTGCCCACATATTCCGCATATTCTAACATTTCACCTTTCCGAATTAATTCTTCGAATTCTTCACGCGTACGGAAATAATAATCTTTTCCATCTACTTCACCAGGTCTTTGTTTACGTGTCGTCATTGACACTGAATACTTGAAATTATTTTCTTGTTCAAAAATTTTTGCACGGACTGTTCCTTTTCCGACCCCTGAAGGACCTGAAAAAACAATCAATAAACCACGTTCGGGCATTTTTTCCTCCGATATCTCTCATAAAAATTATCAATTACACTTGCGACGTGCAATAAGTAACATAATTCCATTCTAGCAGATGTTCGCTTAAAAAGCTACATTTTGTAATACAAATGATATATTTGTTCTTCCTAAAATAAAAAGGAGCTTTAGCTCCTTTTTATTTAGCATAATCAATCGCACGCGTTTCTCGGATAACCGTAACTTTTATGTTTCCTGGATAATCCATCTCATTTTCAATGCGATTCTTGATGTCACGAGCTAAAATAGTCATTTTATCATCCGATAATTTTTCTGGTTTAACCATGACACGTACTTCACGTCCGGCCTGTAAAGCGAATGCCGTATCGACTCCATCGAAGCTTGTAGATATGTTTTCCAAATCTTTCAATCGTTTGATGTAGTTTTCGATTGATTCGCGACGGGCACCTGGTCGAGCAGCAGACAACGCATCAGCGGCAGCAACCAAGACTGCAATAACCGAATTTGGTTCTGTATCGTTGTGATGTGATGCAATTGTGTTGATAACAATCGGATTTTCTTTGTACTTACGTGCAAGGTCTGTTCCAATTTCAACGTGACTTCCTTCAACTTCATGATCAAGGGCTTTCCCAATATCATGTAAGAATCCAGCTCGTTTAGCTAATTGAATATTCTCTCCCATTTCAGCAGCCAAGTTACCAGCAATATTGGCAACTTCAACAGAGTGGTCCAAAACATTTTGACCATATGACGTACGGAAATGTAAACGTCCCATAATTTTCATCAAATCTGGATGTAAATTATGTGCGCCAACTTCAAATGCAGCCTGTTCTCCATATTCACGAATCTTGTGATCAATTGCTTTACGATTTTTTTCAACCAATTCTTCAATTCGTGCGGGATGAATTCGACCATCTTGAACCAATTGTTCCAATGTCATTCGTGCAATTTCTCGACGAATAGGGTCAAATCCAGAAAGGACAACTGCCTCTGGTGTATCATCAATGATGACATCAATCCCAGTCAAAGCTTCAAATGTACGAATATTACGGCCTTCACGACCAATTATTCTTCCTTTCATGCTATCATCTGGTAATGTAACCACTGACACGGTTTGTTCTGCAACTGAATCAGATGAGACACGTTGAATAGCCAAAGAAATAATTTTCTTCGCTTTTTTGTCAGCCTCTGCAGTTGCCTTCTCCTCGCTTTGACGAATCATTTGAGCCATTTCTTTTGTCAACCCATCACGAGTTTCTGTTAAGATAATGTCTTTTGCCTCATCTACAGATAAGTTTGAAATCCGTTCCAACTCCTGCTGTTTCTTTTCTTCAATATGCAATAGCTCTTGCTCACGCTTATTGAGTGTATCAGTTTTTTTAGCGAGATTTTCTTCTTTTGAATCTAAGTTTCGTTCTTTTTTTGTTAAAGTATCGTCCTTACGGTCGAGTACCTCCTCACGTTGTGTTAGGCGTTGTTCAGTTTCTTTTAACTCCTTACGATCCTGCTTAAATTCATTTTCGATATCACGACGCTGCTTTTGCTCTTCTTCTTTGAGCGAATAGCGTGCTTCCTTTTTAAAATTTTCTGCATCTCTTTTATAAAGTTCAGCTTCTCGTTTCAAATTATCAGCGTCACGCTTTGCGTTTGCCGTTATCTCATTTGCTTTATTTTCCGCTTCAGTAATCAAGCTTTCAGCATCTTGCTTTCCATTCTTGATTTTTTGAACATAAAAAATAAAGGCGACAACCAATACAATCACTAAGACTGCAAGAACGATAGTAATAACGTCGTTCATACGTCTCCTTTAAAGCCCAGACTATCGCGGTTCAATATTCTGGTCAGTTTGATTATAAATTAATGTAAATTGCAGTGCAATATACTCCTTTATTGTATCATTTTTAAGTTTAATTATCAATCCTAACTTTTAACGCTTTCACACTTCCCTATAAATATCATATTCACAAAACTCTATATTGAAAACATATTTTAAGTAAATAGACATCTAATTGAAAGCCAGAATCTCAGAATACACATTAAATTTTTAATTTGTATGGTATAATTAATAGAGTACGTTTTTTCAAAGCTCAAAACGTATAAAAAATGTTTCAGTTAGAATATTGGAGTCACTATGAAGTTTTTGTCAACGGCCAAATTAACCCTGTTATTGTTAATTGCTGGCTATTCCGCAGTCCATCTGCATTCCCCCTTAATGTTTGTGCGTATAATTGTTGAAGTTTTTCTGATTTTAGCACTGACTCAAATTTTAGGACATAAATTTAACAGCCTCCCTATTCGGATTATTAAATATCTTCTCTCGAGCTTATTAATTTTATTTTCATTAATAGATGCGATTGTGGCTACATTTTCAGGGACTTATTTGACCGTTTTAATGACTCAAAATTTGGCTAACATCATGGACCTAGGTGGGAACCTCTGGCTTTACGGTTCAGCAGCCTTATTAGTTATCCTTGCTGCATTCCTCCCAATGAGATATAATTTATTCAACAAAAAACAACAACTTGCAAGCATTGCCATATTCGGAATTTCCCTCATTTCATTGAACTTGACCGCAACACATCAAACGCCATTATTTGGCTATGTTGGCTATTTCTCATCATATAATAAAATGAAAGAAATAAGTAATATCAAAAAGCCAAAATCAGCTCAAACTAAAATTGAAGCAGAGTTTGCTAAATCAACCATAGCATCAGGAATCTCAACAAATCTCCAGCAGCCTAATGTTATCGTCATCTTCACTGAAGGTTTAAGTCAAGAAGTATTAAATTACGATGGTGGGAAACTAACTCCAAATCTGAACAAATTAAAAAATCAGACCATTAATTTCTCAAATTATTATAACCAAACCGCAGCGACATATCGTGGGGTTCGTGGTCAACTCTTTTCAGAGCAACAACTCAATCAAGGTTATGAAAATGGTCAAGATCAAATTAAAGATGCTTTAAACACAAAACTAACATCTGTCCAATCAATTTTGGGAGATCAAGGCTACCAAACCGAATTTATCAATGCAGAACCAAATCAATCCATTTGGACAACCTACGTTGAGAATCTCGGTTTCGATAAAGTCACAACAGATAAATCCAAGTCTTTCTTAAAACTAGCAGGAACTACTTTTATGGGAGACCAACAAAACTACAAATTCCTTTTCAATCAAGCAACTGAATTGAGTAAAGAAAATAATCCATTCTTTTTGGCTGATTACACATTTCAAACTCACCTTAGCTTAGATTCAAGTTTAAAATATGGTGATGGAAAAATTCTGACCTAAATAAATTTTATAATATGGATAATGCGTTTGGAAAATTCTGGAAGAAATTCCAAAAGAGCAGCCTTGCAAAAAACACGATCGTCGTTTTCACTGCCGACCATGCTTCATATCCTGACCAGCTCTATCAGAACACATTCAAGACCAAACGGACTTACTTTGTCTCCACCATTCCATTGATGATTTATGTACCCAATATGGAATCGAAAACTATTGACGCCAATAGTCGAAATTCCCTTGGCTTAGCCCCAACAATTTTGGACCTTGTTGGAGTTGACAAAGCGAGTAACTATTTCCTTGGAACTTCGTTGTTTACGAATCATCCAACAGCTTACGAACATATTTCAACAGTTCCACCCGTTAGCTATTCAACTGCTGGATTAACTGAAAAAGATACCATTGAAAATAAAAATATTCAAATTGGTGATACCCCTGAAACAAGAAAATTAAATGACTATTATTCATTTTCATTAACACCAACGAAAAAAACATCCTCTGTTCCCGAAGCAGGAGATTAATAAAAAGGTTGTCTTTAGACAACCTTTTTATTTTTCTAAAATCGCTTTGAGTTCATTAATTTTGTCTGTATGCTCCCATGGTAAATCGACATCTGTTCGTCCAAAGTGACCATAAGCCGCTGTTTGAGCATAAATTGGACGTAGGAGATCTAGCATTTTGATAATCCCTGCTGGACGCAAATCAAAGACTTGACGAATTGCTACAAGTAACTCATCATCAGAGTATTTACTCGTACCAAATGTTTCGATGTTAATTGAAGTTGGCCGAGCAACACCAATGGCATATGAGAGCTGAATTTGAGCTTTGTCTGCTAAACCTGCTGCAACAATATTCTTGGCAACATATCGAGCTGCATACGAAGCTGAACGGTCGACTTTCGTTGCGTCCTTACCAGAGAACGCACCACCACCATGGGGGGCATATCCGCCATATGTATCAACGATAATTTTACGACCAGTCAAGCCAGAATCTCCTTGCGGACCTCCGATGACAAAACGACCTGTCGGATTAATAAAATATTTTGTTTCATCATCAAGTAATTCTGCTGGAATAACAGCTTTAATTACCTTTTCTTTAACATCTTTTTCAATTTGTTCAAGACTTGCATCTGCAGCGTGTTGAGTTGAAATAACGACAGTATCAATGCGTTTTGCAACATTGTTTTCATCATATTCAACTGTTACTTGTGACTTTGCATCTGGCCTGAGGTATTCGATTTCGCCAGATTTACGTAAATCGGCCAATTTTTTAACCAATTTATGTGAAAGTGAAATGGCAAGTGGCATATATTCAGCCGTTTCATTAGTTGCAAAACCAAACATTAGTCCTTGGTCACCTGCTCCAATAGCATCAAGTGGATCTTTTCCAGTGTTTCCACGTTCTTCTAATGCATCGTTAACCCCTTGCGCAATATCTGCGGATTGTTCTACAAGTGAAACGTGAACACCAACTGATTTATAATCAAATCCATTTTCAGAATCTGTATAACCAATTTTTTTTATGGTTTCGCGGACAACTCCTGCAATATCAACATAAGCTGAAGTTGAAATTTCACCAAATACATTGACTGTCCCTGTGTAAACGACCGTTTCACAGGCCACATGAGCGGTTGGATCTTGTGCAACAATTGCATCCAAAATCGCATCTGAAATTTGATCGGCGACTTTATCCGGATGTCCTTCAGAAACTGATTCTGAAGTGAATAAGTGTTTTTCTGACAATTTAATGTCCCCCTACTTTTAATTTTGATGAAAATCATCAATATTCGGTTACAAGGATTTTTCGGCCGCTCACAAAATTTGCGAGCGTTTATTAAACAAAGTTTAATCTACCACCTTAACAAGTTTTTGAGTCTTGCTAAGCCTTTCGGGACTTGTAACTCTTCTATTTTAGCACAAATTTCCTTTTTTTTAACCCCTCCGCCTTATTTATTTAAAAAATAATCCTAATATCCCCCCTATTAAATTCCGCTTAACACTTTTTTCTATTTCGTCTGAACAGCTATCATTCAAATATGCTATAATGTGAATCATGAGTGAAAAGTTAGAAAAAAATTTAATTTTATTAAGAAATCCATGGCTTTCCGATATCAAAATAAAATCGGAATCCCACTCAACACAAGAGGATGCGAAAGCTGACGGAGTTGATCAATGCCTCTACTTGGCAGAAAATCAAACTGGGTCCTATGGCCGATTCGGACGAGAATTTTATGCCCAAAAAACTGGCGGGATTTACATGAGTCTGTTACTTAAACACGCTATCAGTGCTGACGAATTGCCTTCTTATACTCTTTTAGCGGCGGCCGCCATTGTCAAAGCCATTGAAAATTTAACCCCCAAGAAGCCACAAATCAAGTGGGTAAATGATATTTATCTTGAGGATAAAAAAATAGCCGGAATTCTAGCAGAATCTTCTGTCAGTGCTGATCAATTGCAAATCGTCATCGGAGTTGGTATTAATTTTTCTATTTCAGAATTTCCTGAACATTTGGACAAAAAAGCAACTTCCTTATTCATGAACGAGGTTCCTAATTTATCAAAAAGTGAACTTATCGCTGAAATTTGGTCAGAATTTAATCGCTTACAAAATACAGATTATTTTAAAATCTATCATACCCATTCATTTATTTTAGGAAAGCAAGTAGAATTTGTTCAAAATAATGAACATTTCATAGGCAAAGCGATTGATTTGAGTCCATCAGGAGAATTAATTATTTTATTAGAAAATGGCCAAAAAAAATGGCTCTCATCGGGAGAAATATCATTAAAAAAATGGACTTGATCGAGTCCATTTTTTTAATGTATTTATTATTATTAAAGGAGTGAACAGTTTAACGTGATGCCGCACGGGTTTTTTATTTATTATTAAACACTTATATCGTGAGTGGAATTTTTATTATTTTATTCTTTATCTTGGAAAATTAGAAATCTGACCAGTCATCTTTTTTGTCATCTTTAACAGGTTCAGCTTCTTTCATCTTACGCTCAGATCGCTGTGGTTCCTCCCATGGATTGCCCCAATTATTACTTTGTTTAGTGGAATTCCATGGCCCTTGGGACCATTTATCTTCGTAATTATTAGACTTATCTTCCCATCTCTGAGCTTTGCGATTCATTTTTTCTTCAAATTGACTAGCTTTTCGCTCCATTTTTTCGCTCCAGCGATTGGCCTTTTCTTCCCAACGATTTTCATATTCATTGTAGCCTTGCCGACTGCTCTGATTGTTGCTTCGGTAACCACTAGGAATAATCCAACTTGCAACGAAATAGAGTGGAATTAGGCCGCCCATACTACTGAATGCAAGGACGATGAATAGGATTCGGAGAATTGTGACAACATCTCTTCCCCAACCAAAATATTCACAGATTCCCGCAATTACTCCACTAACCATCCGATTATTTGTCGATTTTGTTAATTGTCTTGAATTCATTTTTTTACCTTTCTCTCTTATTTGTAAGTTCAAGCTCTTTTGGGAATCAATAAACTTGCAACAATGTAGACGAACACTGGTGTTCCATAGCCAACAATCAAAGCAATGATGAAAGCAATTCGCATGGCGGTAATTCTTCCAGCCCCCCAGCCGAAATATTCTCCCAAGCCTGCAATCACACCTGTCACCCACACATTCTGATTTGATTTAGTTAATTTTCTTGAAGTCATCTTTTCCTGTCCTATATTAAAATTTGATGCTTCAATTTAATCCTATTTCATCAACAGCATCATTCAACGTCTTTCAACCAAATTGTACCAGATTTTGTCTCCAATTCGAAAGTTAAACTGTTTTCACCAGTACGAACAACAGCGGCACCATTTCGACCAGCTTCAAATGGATTATCCAAGTTCAAGCGCGTTTTATATCCCCCAAAGATTGTTCTAACGTGTCCAACGAGTCCTAAGTTTTCTGGAACTGAGACTTTAATATCACCGTTCACATTTTTAACATTCAATTGACGTGCACCATTGGCAGATTCTGTCACCAAAACGTTACCATTTACAAGATTCAAGGTCGCATTTTCAAAAGCATTTGTTACACGAATGTTACCATTGATGCCTTCAATAGTCAAATCGGTAGCACTTCCTTCGAGAACTTTAACTTCCCCATTTTTAGTGCTGATTGCCAATTTGTCTGTCGTGAGTTCTTTCAATTCAATGTCACCATTTAACTGGTTAACTTCGACTACTTTAGCACTTAACTTTTCAGTTTTTGTTTCACCGTGAAGCACATCCAGAGCAACTTTTTCATAAGTTTTTTCTGGTAAGAAGAGTTCAATTTCAGCAGCGATACGCCCTGATGCCGTTACTTCAAGTACACCATCAATAACTTCTAACTTTGTCTTTTCTGCAAGATAAGCATCTATATCGTCATTGTCTACTGACCCAAAGATTTTATATTCTGCCTTTACATGGGCATTTTCTCCAGGTTTAACAGAAATTTTACCACCTTTGACATCAACTGCTACAATGCCGAACTCTCCTTCGAGATCTTTTTCAACTGTTTTAGAAACAGATTTCACTTTTGGAAAACCATTCCCGAAATCAATGTTATCATCTACACTTTTTGCAACGCCCTTGAAAATTTCCTTACTCTTGTCAACAAGATTTCCGAAAGTATATTTCATCGCTTCTGCAAAATCAATATTATGTTCTGTATACCCATCAGATTCTGTCGATTCTGTTTTTTTCTTTCCATCAAGAAAATCAAAATTGAAGTATACTTTATCTTTTGTTGATTTCGTTGCTTCAGTATCTGTTGAATTATTGAATCCACCTTTTTCAAGGAGTTCTAATGCTTCGTCTTCAGAAATAATTCCTCGACGCATCAAATCCATAATTCTATCTTTTTTTTCAGCCATTTTTATTCCTCCAATCGAATTGCACGATTTTTATTTAATTCATTTTCACTTGAGGTACTTGTTTACCTCACAAGAATATTATCTCATGAATTTTGGAGAATAAAATACGACTTTGGACTGATTTTTTCTTTTTTTTCATAGCATAACTAAAAAAAAACGGGTAGGGCTGACACGTTTTAAATTGCTTATTTAACAGTATCTAGCGCTACTTCTTTTAAGACCTCTGTGAATTTTATCGAATCATTAAATGGATGAACGAAGCCAAATTTTTAGCCACCGTTTCCAATAAAACATCTTTATTTTCTATTTCTAACTCATACCGTGTTTCCAAACAGTCAGCGACGAAGGCAGGAGAACAAATTAGAACTTTCTTGCATCCTTCTTTTGATAATTCAGCCATCCAATCGTTTGTGGCTGGTCCAAGCCATTGATCTGATCCAAATTTTAATTGATAGAGATGTTCATACTTATTTTCAGCAAGCCCTAATTTCGCAACGATGGCTTCTGTTGTTACCTTACAGTTCCCTTCGTAACTGTCATGCTTTTTTGTTACTTATGAGACCGGAATACCTGATAGGATAAAATAAGTTTATCATATTCATTAGTAACTCATATTTCACGTATCGATTGCGCTAATAAATCAGTGTATGATTCGTTGCGACAGAAATCTAAAAGTACGTGTATATCCGGATCAATTGCTTTCACTTGACGATCGATAGGCTCAAGAGTTTTTATTAAATACTGCGAGTACAGTGGTAAAACAGCAAGATCAGTAATATCATTTGGACGCATTTCAGCAATCTTGGTATCTATCCTTGTTCACCATAAGTCATTGCAAAATCAACATCGTATCTTCACAAATCTCATTGAGTTGATCAGTCTGAACCCTGGTATACTCCATCAAAGGAGAATCATTTTCACGCCAGATTTTCTTGTACATTTCTGCTGATTTTGCAGGCCTAACATTCAAAAATAATTCCATTTAAAAGAGGTAACCAAAAACAACGTAGCTTTTGGATAACCAATTCCAAATTAAAATTAAATGTTTTAAAATATTAATATATAACTAATAATAGGACTAACTAATATTTAATAATACATTAATATTATATCAAATGTTGTGAAAAAATGATCAATATCCTTTTGCGAATTAGTGATTAAATAACATAAAGCTGGACACTCAGTTTTTTGAAACGTGTATTTTCTTTTTGATTAATCCAACCCCCTCCTCCTGAACGCTACAGCATTAATATGAATTTAATAAATCTATTAATCTACTATTATTTTATTTTAAGACAACTAATTTTATTTTCATTTCTCTATATAAATTTGACAGCTTAAAAACACCGAATCCAGGTCAAACATACAAAATAAACAAAAAAACGTTCATCATCACTGACAAACGTTTTTATTATGAAATTTGTAATTAAGCTTTGTTTGTTGAACCAAATACTTCGATACGTTCTTCAACTGATTCAGTAATAGCGTCGAATCCAGCTTTAAGGAATTTACGTGGGTCAAAGAGTTTTTTCTTCATGTATTCAGCTTCATTAGCATTAAATTCAGCAACATGATCACGCATAGCAGCGCAGAAAGCAAGTTGACATTCAGTATTAACGTTAACTTTAGCTACACCAAGTTTGATTGCAGCTTTAATTTGGTCATCAGGGATACCAGATCCACCATGAAGTACAAGTGGAACACCTGGTAAAGCTGTTGTCAATTTTTCAAGGTGGTCAAGGTGAAGACCTTTCCAGTTTTCTGGGTAAGGACCGTGGATGTTACCGATACCTGCTGCAAGGAAATCAACACCAAGAGCAGCCATACGTTTAGCATCTTCAATAGGTGCGAGTTCGCCGTCACCAACGATACCATCTTCTTCACCACCAATTGTACCAACTTCACATTCTACTGAAATACCAGCAGCGTGTGCTTTTTCGATAACAATTGCAGCTTTTTCAAGGTTTTCTTCAATGTCAAGTGCTGAACCATCAAACATCAATGAAGAATAACCAACTTCGATACATTCCATAGCAGCATCAAAGTTACCATGGTCAAGGTGAATTGCAACAGGTACAGTGATACCCATTGAGTCAACAAGAGCTTCAATCATAACTTTACAAAGTTTGTATCCACCCATATATTTAGCAGCACCCATTGAAGTTTGGATCAAGACAGGAGTCTTTTTAGCTTCTGCTGCGCGCAAAATAGCTTGAGTCCATTCAAGGTTGTTTGTGTTAAAGCCACCAATAGCGTAACCATTGTCACGTGCGGCTTGTACGAATTTTTCTGCTGAAACGATTGCCATTTCATCATCCTCCGATTAAATTTATTACTCACTAATTATACCATTTTGTGAAATATTTTTCTAGTCTGAAACCGAAAAAACCCAATAATATAAGTAATTATTGAGATCCATTTAAGTAAGCGTGAACATAAAATAATAAAAAAAAAGCACAATGTGCTTATTTATGCCGAGGACCGGTTTCGAACCGGTACGAAGATTTCCCTTCGCAGGATTTTAAGTCCTGTGCGTCTGCCAGTTCCGCCACCCCGGCTAAAACTGAAGCGAACGACGGGATTCGAACCCG
>NZ_JXJU01000040.1 GCF_002441655.1 Lactococcus fujiensis JCM 16395
GAAAGAGAAGTCAACCTTTGACACAACAACTTCTTCAACAGCTTTAATTGCTTCTACTACAGGTTTCTTCGCCTTTTCTATTTCAGAAACTTTACTTGGAAGTATTTTAGCATACTCAGATGTATTAAGACCTGGCCAAATGAAATTGAGATTTTCGTCTAATTGAGGACGACCACCATCTTCAACTTCCAATTCTTTACCAAAGTTGCTAAGATAGTATTCTTGTTTAGAGCCAAAATCTTCAACATCTGCTTTAACAGTATTGTTGTCATTGTCCATTTTGGCAACAAAAGCATTTAGGATAGAGTTGTTTTCTTTCCCTAATAATGATGAAAGTCCTTCTTCGTCAACTGACCCTTGAACAGTTTCCATTGCACGTTTTTTCTGTGCAATCATTGTCAAAACTCTGATGACTTCGGCCAACGTCAAAGGAGAAAAAAGAACTCTTCTCTGAGTTCTTTTGCTTAATGAGATAACTTTAAGGGTTACGCTTTCAATGTTTTCCATTTCCATTCAGTAAATTTAGGAATGTCTACACCTCCGTCACGTGTAACTTCAAAGTATTCTTCAAGCGACCGGTTCGTCACATCAATAAAGGCGACTGCCACTGCTTCATCTACAACTTGGTTTTTTCTTAAAATCCTCACTGCATCAATCGCTTGGTGGAAACGGTCCAATTCTGAATAGACACGCATATCGTGGGTGGTTGTAATATCACCGCCTTCACGATATTCATGCAATTCTCTTAAATCCACAATTTTCTTATTTGATGCAAAAGATAGATTAACTCTATTTATGATATTTTACCATTAAATGTAAGGGGACAAAGTATTATTAATTTTAATCCACTATTTTTCTATTCCCTAAAATCAAAAAATATTGATATAAAAATTTCGATTTCAATAATACAAACGACTACATTTTAGTAACAGATAAATGACTGATATATTTTTTCCTTTTACTAATTCTATTAATTACATCTATATTACTAAAGGAAAAGCAAGTATCACGTAAATTCAATTAATCTTTTAAAGTCACCCTTTTTTAAACTCACTATATAATCATTTTAAAAAGGACCGGGTAAATAATAAACCATAATACAATTTACAATATGACATTTTAATTTCGTTTACGCTTTTTTATTTACAAATTCAAAAGATAAACATATAATAAATCTTATTACTAACAATTTTGAAAGGAAATAAAGATGAGTATTAATTCCCCTACTGTAACATCAAAGAAAAAAATCTTATTTTGGAAAATCGAACCCTTTAATTTTGATGAAATTCCACATTTTGTTGAAGAATATTGTAAAAAGGGACTGATTAAGGAGAAGAATGGTGAAAATCTTTTCTATAAACCTGAATTTTCTTGGGAACTAGATCCATTTAGAGCGTATCCAATTGGCTATTACTTCATGCAACCTGATACGATGAATTTGGCTTACGAATCTGCATTCGTTATTTCTCCTGAGCGCTTTTATTCTGAGTATGAATTGACCGATGAAAATTATGAACAGGAATCATTTTCAAGAAAAAACTTTTTCATTTGACGTAACTCCTTTTAATGGAATACTAATAAGATATCTTCCATCGTTTAAAAAACTGAATTAGACTAGGTGACTCTTCATTAAATTGGTTCACTAACAAGTAGGTCAAGGAAGGGTAAAATTAAATTCACATAAATTTTATTTATGTATTGTAAACTGTAACGATATTCTACTGCTATATTTTGCAATGTTTCTCGATGAATTTGTGGATTTAATGATAAGAACTCACACATTGATTCAGAATTCCCTTTAGTATTGTTTTATCAACGTATGATTAACCTTGAGAATTTTTTTCAGAAGAAGATTTGCTGAATCCTGAAGTAAAATATGCTGAAATTTATGTAAATAACACCAAAAGGTGTTTTTTACTTTTTCTTCATGAAGATAATTCCTATTCTAATTTGAGGATGCAACACGGATTGATATTGAATTAGAGAAACTAACAAAAAGACTTTAGAAAACTCAATAAAGGGACACCTCATGAGTTCTTTAAGAGTGTTAATTAAAGTGGAAAAAATAAAATAAAGGATACTAATATTCTTTTTTTTTTGAATATACTTAATGATTGACATTTATAAACTTAAAATTAAATAATCTTTCCTGTTTCTTCTTATAACATTATGACGTTAAGTCAAGTTTTTAGAG
>NZ_JXJU01000041.1 GCF_002441655.1 Lactococcus fujiensis JCM 16395
TACTTGGTGAGATGATTCCAAAATTGGACTGATAGAAATCAAAGATATCTTGAATCAAAATCCCTGTGTTATTTTTTTCTGATTCTGATTCTGACTCTATCTCTGACTCTATCTCTGACTCTATCTCTGACTCTATCTCTGTTGGACATTGGTTGGACACTGGTTGGACATTGTCCAATTTTTCTACTTCTTTTTTCTTCCTATTATCCCGTTGATAACGTGCCCAATTGGTTTCTTGGTCTATTAGCGCATGTACTTGCAACATGTTTGCATTTTGCTCATCATCGAATTGGATTAAGCCATATTTAGAAAAGAAAGCTAATGCCATTTGTACTTGTTCTATCTCTTCATCTAAAGAAATAGCAAGTTCTTCTGCTAAGTTTTCAAAAGCTCCTTCATAATATAAGTAGCCATTTGTCGCCAAAGATTGTAACATTAGTCTTTGGTAAACGATAACCATAGTATCATTAGTTTTTCTAGCCTTTTTTATGATTATGTTATTGTAAAAATTTTCATCTAGCTTTAACCAAAAATATATCTTTGTTTTTCCTGCCAAACTTTCTCCTTAGTATACATGCCAAACGGCTTTGATTATTTCAAATTAAAGGGCTGGGTCACAGCCCCAATGACAAAATTTGAAGTTCTCTACATCACTTCTCCAACAGCGATGTCACTTCTTTGGAATATCTCCTGCGACTTTTTATGAGGATTCGCCAGCTCTTATTTTTATGTGTTTTTGATTTTACTGAACTGATCACTTAGCTCATTGGTACTTAATTTTGTATAAATTGTTGTAGTTGCTATGTTTTCATGACCCAGTAATTGCTGCAAAACGGTTGAATCTCCCCCATTGTCCAAAAAGGCCTTCGCAAAATAATGCCTGATGGAGTGTGGATAGACTTTTTCTTTGTTAATTTTTGCAAGACCAGCAATAGTTTTAAGGTTATTGCGGTAAGTTCTTTGATCTCTATAAAAGATAATTCCATTAATATGATTCACTCTAACGTAAGTTTTTAACTGTTTTTTCAAAAATTGAGGAATCGTTATTGTTCTTTGTTTTCCTTTATTTTCGATTGGAATTGTTTTTTTTGAAAGATCTTCAACTTTAATCGAACACGCTTCTGATATCCTTACACCAGTATTTCCAATTAATAAAATAAAGAGTCGTATTTCATCATTTGTGCTGTATTTTAATAATTTTTTGTACTCAGCTTCAGTGATTGATTCCCTGTGTTCTTTAATTTGGGACTTCAATAATTTAATTGACATTTTGTCATCAATTATTTTTTCTTTTAACAACCAATTCAAATAAACATTAATGCTTATAATTTTTTGATTAATTGTTTTCGTGGTATAAGTTTTTTGAGGTTTGTAATGGTGCTCTCTTAAATATTGTTTAAATTTGATGAGTGATTCTTTATTTAATTCAAGTTCATTAGTCCTTAAAAAATCATCCAATTGTCCGACCGTATTCAGATAATTTTTTTGCGTATTTTGACTTATTTCATTATCAATGAGATAAAGTTCATATTCTTTAATTGGAATCAAATTCACCTCCTAATATATACGTGAATATGTAGCATAATCGGGCGTTAATCATAACACTGTAAAGCACTGTAATCACTGGCTTTAAAGCAGTTTTTGTAAATTCATTAAAACAGAGGATTTTATCTAACAATTGCCTGCAATCTATGGGCAATAATTTGAACTGCTCTCTTATTTTTGGTTTTCAATTCCAATAGAATTTCCCCAGTGTCAGGATTAATGATCTTGTACATGCGCCCTACTTTTGATATAATTTATTTATTAAGTATTTTTAGTCCTGTTGCCGCAGGGCTTTTTTTTGCGTTCAATTTAACACCACCAGTTTGGTGCGAGTAACATCATT
>NZ_JXJU01000043.1 GCF_002441655.1 Lactococcus fujiensis JCM 16395
GAAGTAACAAATATCAATCATTTTATGAAGTCAGCACCAGTTCAAGCACGATTTCAAGAAGTTCTTGGCAAAAAATCAAGCGGGTTCGTATCGAGTTTGCTTACGGTAGTTAATAACAATAACTTGCTAAAACGAGCAACTCCAGACTCAATCATGACAGCAGCGATGAAAGCAGCGACGCTTGACTTACCAATTGAACCAAGTCTTGGCTTTGCTTATATCATTCCCTATGGTCAAGAAGCACAATTTCAAATCGGTTATAAAGGACTTATTCAGCTTGCACTCCGTAGTGGTCAAATTACTGGCTTAAATTCAGGTATTGTTTATAAAAGTCAATTTATTAGTTATGACCCTCTTTTTGAAGAATTAGAGATTGACTTCATGCAACCAGAAGATGAGGTCGTTGGATATTTTGCAAGTATGAAACTATCAAACGGATTTATGAAAGTTGTTTACTGGACAAAAGCAAGGGTTGAAAATCATAAGAAACGCTTTTCAAAAGCTGGGGCAAAATCCCCTTGGGCTACTGACTTTGACGCAATGGCTCAAAAGACAGTTCTCAAAGCGATGATCAGTAAATTTGCGCCACTATCTCAAGAAATGCAAATAGCTGTCATTGCAGATAATGAATCAGAAACGCTAGAGCCAAAAGATGTTACACCTGAGCAACCTCTAATTAGTATTGATGAGCCTAAAGAAAATGAAAACAGTCAATCACAAATCAGTATTCCTGAAGATCAGGCTCCACAACAAGAAAATGAAGAATTCGTTGAAGAACTCTTCCCAGTGGGGCAAGCATGATAAAAAAACGATTGAGTTTTTCAGGACTAAAAGCATTTCAAGAATGCGAAGCCGAAGCGGTCGCTGTCATGAATGGAGAATGGGATAGACAAGCCACGTTTTCCCCATCAACCATTGAAGCGATGAACGCTGGGAGTTATGTTCATAAATCATTTGAGAATGAACAAGCATTAGATGAATTTAAGCAAAAGCATCAAGGCGATATGTTCACAAAAACAGGAAATTTGAAATCACAATTTCAGATTGCAGAGAAAATGGTATTGACTTTAAAAAAAGATCCTCTTTTCCAGAATATTTACAAAGGTGCAAAAGAGCTTGAAGTTTTCGGAGAAATCAACGGAATTGAGTTTCATGGTTTTCTTGACTGCCTTAATTTAGAAAAAAATATTTTTATTGATATTAAGACAATTCGGGGCTCAATATATGAGAAAGAGTGGTCTGAATCAGAACATCGAAAAATGCACTGGATTGAGTCAAGAAAATATCTATGGCAAATGGCAATATATCAAGAATTACTCCGACAGTCAGATGATGAACGAGTAGGAAAAAATATTCAACCCGTAATTTATGCAATAACGAAAGAAACTTTTCCAGACAGTGCAGGAATTACAATTCCACAAGATTGGTTGGATGATGCACTTATTGAGGTTCAAGAAGCAACAAATAAATACATTGAAGTTTTAAATGGACGGGTACCAGTTCACTGCGGACGTTGTAATTATTGCAAAGCAAACAAGTACAATACGCACACAATATCACTAACAGAATTACTATAAAAATAAGAGCTGGCGAATCCT
>NZ_JXJU01000044.1 GCF_002441655.1 Lactococcus fujiensis JCM 16395
TCTTATTATTTGATAGTGGTCCAAATATTGCCATCGTCAAAAAATTACTTTAAATAGAAATAAAAAGACAGGAAGGTGATAAACCTATCTTTTTATTTTTTATCTATATTGACAAATTTTAAATCATTTTTGGAAATATTTACCTTCAAGTGTCTATCAGAATTTAGATTCAGTAAATCTTCTAAGTCTTGTGAGGCATACTTAGCCACTTTTTCTTTGCGATTTTCATTATTTAAAACATAATCGGATGTCGCATAAACAGCCTCTGTAGATTTTTCAGAAAGAAATTTTTGAGCTTCTTTTCCAGAGGTCCAACCATCAACTACTTTATCTACAAGTCCATTAGTTGACTGATCTATTTTAATATCCCCTGTTTGCTGAGAATCTACTTTAACCAGAAGAGGTTCCTTGAATGTTAGTACGTTATTTTTTATCTCAATATCTTTGCGGGTAATGCTAGATAGTTCAATTTTAAATTCCGTTTTGATAGGTATTTTAGCAGTTAGTGAACGTCCTACAAAAAATTTTGTTACTACTTTTGTCCATTCTGGCCACTTTGCTAACTCATTATTAGTGAATTCTTGGTTTTGTGTTGTTTCAACATCTGCCCCTGCAACTAAAAGCATATTTTCTTTTGAAAATTTCTTTACGACAAAGCTATATTGAGTTTTAGCTGAACCATTAAACGGATTGTGGTTCTTCAAATACCACCAACCTAATCCAAGCAGTCCGACTAAAACGATAAGTAAAGCAATTTTGTTAGCTACTGATTTTCCAATTGTTTTCATACATTCTCCTAAAAATATAAGTATTTTAATTATTATAAAAATTAATGTAGGCCAATTCCTAATCACTTTTTAAAGAGTCTTGACCAGCTCTCTAAGTTTTTTTCTAATTATCTCACATAATAATTCAGATGTCCATTATTACAAAGTGGACTACCATCAAATAGTTAGACATAAAATGAACTATTTGATGGTAGTCCAAGTTACTAGACTGATTCAAAAGTATACGAACAACAGACTAATAATCAGAGTACTTCGAATCAGTTGCAATATATTGAAGGAGGGGTTCTGTTGCAAAGTTTTAAATAAAGAATAAAATCCCTTACGGTATCTATGATTTAAGCTGGGATTCCCAATAATACCTTGATTTCAGTACAGACCGAAAACCCGAAGAGAGTGCCTTCTTTTCGGGTTTTCTTATATAATCCTCGGATGGCTTCCATGCCTTTAATCGTGGGTGAGGCAGTGCGTAAACTTCGATAGAATTTATTGCGTCTCTTTACTGGACGATGGTCTTGTTCAATCAAATTATTCAGGTATTTAATGGTACGATGTTCTGTCCCTTGATAAAAGCCGTATTCTTTTAGTTTCTTAAAGGCACTTGTAATAGAGGGGGCTTTATCTGTGACTACAACCTTCGGTTCATCAAACTGCTTCACTAACCGCTTAAGAAAAGCATAGGCTGCTTGCGTATCCC
>NZ_JXJU01000045.1 GCF_002441655.1 Lactococcus fujiensis JCM 16395
CCACCACTTTCACTAAATCAACTCCGAGGGCTTTGCCTGCGAGGTATAAAGCAATGATATTTTTATTTTTAAAGTAGTAATTAACGAAAGCTCTCGAACCATAAGGGCCAGTTTGGTCAAGCACATAACCAATATCTGTTGCATCAATGTCAGAAAAATCACTATCCAACTCATCCGCAACACTTTTCGGAATGGTAAGCCGATATGGTGTTTCAAAATAATACGGTTGTGCATCTTCATCCCAAATCTCATGAAATCTTAATTCTTGCTCACGATTATGTACTAGTAATTCAAACGCTGCATCTTTACTACTGAATGTAGTTCCATGAAGCAAATATCCATTGGGTTCTTTCATTTTTCTTTCCTCTCGCATTCTTTACACAACCGCCAAACTAGCTTCATCTTCCGTTGTCCGCTGTGTTTTTCTTCAATCATTGTTATCTTGTGGCAAGTGCTGCATTTGAAAATCAGTGGTGTCATTTGTTTTCCTCGACTTTTTCTGCATTCCTCTCAAAATCACCTTGCATTATGAACATATAATATCTTTTATCAAGAGGTTGTCTTGGATTGATATTCACTAAATATACTGGCAATGCCATAAAGCTCATCACACCAACAAGTAGTGCTTTGCCAATCATTGTAATAAAAGGAAATTCTTTCTGTAACTCCGAAACATTTTCATGAGTTATCAAAATAGCATTAACGTTCTTACTTCTTACTTTGGTCAATTTCCCAGTAACTTTGTAGGACACCCAATCTGCTTTATTCATTCTTCCACCTCAATCTGTTCATACGAACCTACTTCCATGCCGTTGATTTCTTGCTGGGTGAATTTAAAATCATCAGTTAAATTTATGGTAGAACGGTAAAATTCTTCCCCATATTTACCACCAAATGCCTTAAATAGATAAAACCCTGTCAGCTTATTCTTCAAATAGAATAGCTGTGGTTTTGCGTTACTTAGTTTACTTTCAAGATAATTGATATATTCATCTCGTTCTTGAATACACTTATGAGCTTCCCTATTTTTGTTAGTATAAAACTCTACGGCATTGCTTAGTAAAGGCTTGATACTATCTTGAGTGATATTGCTAATCGGTCTTTTCATTTCTTTAGTCATTTTTCGTGTCCTCCAAACAAATAATCAATACTTTCTAGTTTTTTAAGCATGTCATCGGTATAAAGTTCATATAATTTTTCAGTACGTTCAGAAATTGATTTTTCAACTGTCTCTATATCAAAAGGTACATAAACACTTGTTAACTGACGACCTAAAATTGTGAACTGACCTTTATAACTAAATAGATTGTTTAAGACAGCATTTTTTCTAATTTCTTCTTGACCATCAACGAACTCATTAAAAGCTGTTTGTTCAGCTTTTTTTCGTAATTTTTGTTCTAAATAGTCTTTATTCATTTTTCGTGTCCTCCAATACTGCAACGAATTTACT
>NZ_JXJU01000046.1 GCF_002441655.1 Lactococcus fujiensis JCM 16395
TCAAGTTGTTTTCTTTCCTTACTTTGTAGAAATAATTTCCAATTTCTTTATTCTCTTTCGTCTTCATTTTTTGGCCTCTTAAGTAGTTCTTCAAGTTCTTGCTTGTGTAAGTTTTGTAACCATTTATCATCTTTTGAAACAGTTGCTTCAACTTTATCTCTGTCCTTATAAAAAATAATCCGTTGTTCTTTTTTAGATTTACTCATTTACTTGCCCCTTATTTTGCCTCCTAAGGCATTTTTATAATTTTAGGTATAACTTTACCTCTGATATGTTAAACGCTAAATGTAAGCGTATTTTTCATGAATTAGGGCTATTATGGCAACACAATCACTGTGCCATTCATCTTTTTACGTAAAAGTCTGAAAAGATGTTCCCAGCTCATGAACTTCCCTCGATTATAGATCCCGCAAATATCCTGATAAGTTTGGATAAGAAGCAGCTTATCCTCTTTTTTCGCTTCAATCCAAACAACATCTTTTCCACGACCACTTAAAAATTTTTGCTCCGCCGTGTTGTAAAGATTTATTAGTGTTAGTGCTTCAAATACACTCATCTTTTAATTCCTCTATTTCAATTTCAATTCTTGGTTTCAGACTGTACCGCTTTTTAGCGTAAATGTCTGAAATTTGGTTATCGTCGTTCCATGCATAGCTGTTGAGTGCATCCAATACTGATTTTTGCAAATTGTCGATGTCTGGCTTAACAATGATAGGCATCGTCTCGTTGAATAGCGCAAGACTATTTTTCTTGGCTATTGCAATATTTTTAGGGGGCTTTATATAAAAGTTAACCTTGATAAATAATGGTTTCCCTTTTTCAATTTTTTCTGCTCTGTAAGTTGACCACGCAAGAAGAAACTGCTTTTTCCAGTCCATGTATGCTTTTGGCATATAGGCTTTAACAAATCCGCCTCTAGTGCTGAACTTTGGACGAGGGCTTGCCATTGGCTCAATGTTTATCGTAAATTTCATGAACTGTTACCTTTTCTAGGAAGTTTTTCTTGTTATCCCAAATAAAATCAAGCAGTTTGTTTGCCTCATTCAGAATCTTAGCGGTGCTTTTCAATGCTATTTGTGTCATGTTTTCTTGAGGTAAGATGTCAAGCGTTGTTGTCATGTTGTATTCAGGTTCAAAGATTTCTCCGTCGAGTGTTTCTTGTTCAATAAAAATATCTGTTTTAAATATAATGACTTTTTCAGCTTTCCCAACTGGTATAATTTGAATATTCATCTCTGAAAATAGCAGATAGAAAAATTCGCCAAATTTTATTGTTTCGATTTCCATATTTTATTTTCCTTTATTTTTTTATCTCTCGAGATCATCGTAATGATGAAGTCGTTTCGATACTTCTCTATAACTTAGCTTAGTGATGTCAGCTATGAATTTTGTTGGATGCATATTGAAAT
>NZ_JXJU01000047.1 GCF_002441655.1 Lactococcus fujiensis JCM 16395
AGTCTATATTTTGGGGGTCACTACAGAGGACGGTTATTTTTTTATGCTTTTGATAATCTCAATGACGAGACCGACAAGCATTAACAAGAAGCTGCCAAAAGCAATCATCAAGTTTAACGCATCAGATACACTCAAAAATATTAGCCTTTCTGTTGTTGTGAGGTCTGCTCAATATAATTCATAAGCACCACCTCCAGTCCAGCCACCGCCCTTAACTCTACTTATCTAGTATACCATAAAAAAAAACCAGGTTATACTCTATCTTGTGTTTTTTTCGTTAATTATCACAAAATAAATGTTAATTGTGCTATTTGCTTTTTACAAACCAACGGTTTATAATATAAACTATAAGTTTGTATGAGGTGAATATGAAACCAATGAATCTTAAGGTCGATAGAAGTTACCACCCTTCTAAAGCAATTAGAGAATATCAAGATAGAGGGTTGATGAAATGGCAAGGCTTTTTCCTTTCTGAACACACTACTGCCATGAAACAATGGAAAGAAGAAGAACGCTTACCACAATTCAGNGATGAAACCAGGAAGGCTCTCAGATGAGAAAACAGGGATTGTAAAAGAACTAATTAACCAGGACGAATTCTTGTTTGAGGTGGAAGATAATAATTTTCAAAGATTAAGTGCCAGGAACATCATTTCGATTTATTTAGACAAATAAAAAAAGCCCCATCGAGGGGCTTTTTAATTGACTCATTTTATAGATGTTTGAAATGATGTTCCTGGGCTTCAGGATTTACTTTTTTCGCTTCAGCTGCCGCAAGTCGTGCTTCAAATTTGTTTTGTGGTTGAACTTGTTTAGTGCTGACTTCACCATAACTTAAACAAAAGGTTTCAATTTTTTTGAAGTCGACACAATAAGCAAGCATCTTTTGATGCTTTTCAGGTTCTAGGGTGACAAATTGATGCACTGTTTGAGCTTTGGTTTGAATCGAACTTTTTTTATTCCGACAAATGCTGAATTCTTTTTTAAGCAGGTTGCGATATTGCTTATCTTGTATTTCTTCAAAGTCAAAAGGAATGATACAGGATTGAGGAACAGGGATCATGTTATTCATATTGAGAACAGCAAGATTCTTCTTCCCATCATTAACTTTGACTAGGGTTAAACTCTCTCTTATGGTGTCATATTTTGGCTTTGTTGAGCTTAGAGGAACAAAGTAGTCATTGTATTGACTCTTAAAACAACACCTAGATAATGCTTTTCAAATGCTCTGTGATGGATTTGTACACGTGAGTCAAGTTCATTTATTTTTTTTACATAGTTATTGTGGTTCTGTTGCAAAGTTTTCCAAAA
>NZ_JXJU01000048.1 GCF_002441655.1 Lactococcus fujiensis JCM 16395
AACTACTGGCGTTACTTGTTTTTTTAATCTCTTCAATTGAATTTGTTTGTGACATTTTTCAGTCGTAGAATTGTGCATAGAAACTTTGAGTACCTATTCTTTGGCTCAATGACACTCACTTTAAAATAAGAAGATACGGACTAAATTTATGTCCTTTATAATTATAATTTCTGCCCTGATTCAAACGAAGAATCCTAACCGGGTAGCAGGTCAAAGTTGACAAGTTTGCCTCCCTAATTATAAAGGATCAACGTAGCACCTTGTGTCCCCATTTAATTTAATTTCGTCAAGATCAAAATTTCCCTCTAAATAAGCGAATTCATCAATCTAAATAATATTATGCTTTTTAAAAAG
Source organism: Lactococcus fujiensis JCM 16395 (assembly GCF_002441655.1). GTDB lineage: Bacteria > Bacillota > Bacilli > Lactobacillales > Streptococcaceae > Lactococcus > Lactococcus fujiensis. The sequence goes on from NZ_JXJU01000048.1 coordinate 355, forward strand.
ATGTTAAAAAAAGATTAGGGGAGTTGGATCTTAATATGATGCTATTTTTTAATAAAAGAGGCCCTAATTTCATCTAGATTGGGCATTAATCATATGTGTTTTGGAATTCCCTTCATTGCACTGAATAAATCTTTTTTCAAGTAATTTTCGGTAGGTATATTTTTAAATTAAACACTTGAAACATTGAAGCTACGAGATATTTCATACTTACTTTGTATGTTAAGATCTTTTCAGTAATAGCTTATTTTTTATTAAGTTTACTGGTAAAAAGTATTGGAATCTTATTATAATAGATAAAAGAATCGAGTTTGTTATACGAAACTCCCAATTTTTTTGCAGCACTTGCAATGCTGCGACTTGATTTTAGTGCAGAAATAACATCTTCTTCATTTAAATCAGAATAAAAATCTTTCTTCTTTCTAAACTTTTTAGCATTTACCTTATAAATCTTAAGGTAGTCTTTTAAGACTCTAACGTTGATTTCCAATTTTTTCGCTGCTTCTTCAGGAGTTTCACTATTTTCAACAGCTTGTTTTATGAGTCCGATGTTCCTATTCCTACGATATAATTTTAGTTTTGAAACATTGAAATTATAGTGTTCGATATATTTTTTTAATTGCTTAACCGATATTTCCAAGGCTTCAGCAGCTTCTCTGTTATCTTTAGATTCTATTAGAGTTTTTCTAAAGAATTCTTTATCCACCCCTTTTTACTCCTTCTAACTTATTTACAATTAAATAATTCTCAAATATTAATTATAACTTATATTTTAACAGAAAAAGACTGAATTGATTGATGATGCTTCAAAAGTCAAAATTTTTTTAGACAAGATTTACTTCTTAATTCTTTTGATGTTATCCTTAAATCTTAGA
>NZ_JXJU01000049.1 GCF_002441655.1 Lactococcus fujiensis JCM 16395
TCTAAAAACTTGACTTAACGTCAATAACTCCTTGTTTTTAGGATGATAGGGGCTGAAAACTGGTTAATTCTTTTTTTAAAAAAGAAAAACTTATACGATATATATATGCTAGGTATGTTTTTAAAAGAATTTACACAGTAATTCTTTTTTATTATTAATATTATGCCCGATTCAGATGTTCGCTTGGGAAGGATGTTCGATGAAAACTTGGACAATGACATCAAATGTGACTCCAATAGCTGAGGTAAATAGGTACGATGACAATAAAAACGATGCAAAGCAATGCGCTCCCTCGCCTTTCAGCCCCAGTGTGCTTGCTCCGCAATCACCCTGTTGCCAAAAATCTCAGTCACAGCATTGGCACGATGCCAGGATACACGCTGCTCGGCAAGCTGATGGCAATAAATCGCCACCAGCTCTACACTCGCAGCACCGCCACCGCCTTATGGGAACATGCTTGCTCTGCAACCAATGCTCCCTCGGCTCTGCCAACATGGCGCTCTCGGCATATCGCAGAAAACAAGTTTCTGACGATATTGCCTCCATCCTGTGACACGCAAATGATGTATTCCGATAACGTTGTTAAAAATCTCAAAAACTCGATTTTTTGACGATATACGATATATTCCTAAAGAGCATAAGGGAACGGTAGGAAAACGCAAAAAGTCAAAGTGCTACAAAGCTAGTTATAACACGCAAAGAGGGCAAGTTGAAAAAGTAGGAAAATGAAAAAAATTTTGCTCAAAAAATTGGTATATATAACATATATTATTTTGGAGTAATTTTATGTATTCCGAAGGGGTAAAATCAAGGAATATGGTGGCAAAATTTTACCATCTGGGTTATCGAGTACAGTTATATTTGCCCCTGAATGTTTGCCCAATCCGAATCGTTGACAACAGATGAAACAGTTGTTCGTTACAAAACAGTCGCTAAGTAATGCTCGCTCCTTCATCTTTCAGCCCCAGTTTGCTTGCTCTGCAATCATCCTGTTGCCAAAAGTCTCAGTCACAGCATTAGCACGAGGACATCCGCACCTACGCTTGCATGATATCGGTGGTAAACAATCCGCTGTCGATATTAATGACGCTACAAGAGCTGCAACTTGGCCTGAGCCATAGGCTTCGCCTCTGTCTGACAATAATTTTCCAATCTTCCGATTGCAAAATTATTGTCCCGAAACTGCGTTTCGTCT
>NZ_JXJU01000005.1 GCF_002441655.1 Lactococcus fujiensis JCM 16395
TATCAGAAAACTTTGCAACAGAACCTCTCTTGAAAATTCTGAATTTCGGTACTTGAGAAAAGCCAAAAAGGATAGTAAAGATGAACAGCATTTTTTTGGACTTTCAGGGCAATTAGCGGATAAGGCCCTTCAAAATTACTCGTTTTCCGCTGTCTAAAGCACCAACCAAGGCCTACGAATTTACCCGATTCAAAAGTTTTCCCACCTTCTTGCGTTGTCTTATTGAGCGCATTGATTATTTCTTCAAAAATAGTATCCATCTTTACCTCAATTCTTTATGTCAACAGAATTATTATTTCTTGATTAAAATCAAGAAAATTGTTAATAGGCTTATCGCTTAGTGATCAATATTTTTCCTTAATCCGATTGATGATTTTCTTATAAATAATCTTCATCTCAGGTTCTGTTGATTTCTCAACAAAATCTGACATTGGAATCCAAGCAAGACCTTCTGTTTCATCTTTATTTAGCTTGAGTGCTTCCTTCTCTGAGGCTTCAAATAGAAAAGTGACATTCAGATGTAAATGAGCTGAAACATAGCCTCTTGAACGATGAATATGCGGAGCGACAGTGGCATTTTCAATTGAAATCGGGAAATCTTGCAAAACTTTCAACTTTGTAAGACCGCTTTCTTCCTGAACTTCACGCAAAGCAACTGCAAGTAAATCACTTTCGCCATCAGCGTGGCCTCCCATCCAGCCCCAGCTTTGGTAAATTTTATGAAAAATCCCCAAAATTTTGTCATGACTTTCATTAACAACGATAGCACTTGCCGTGAAATGGCCCAAGCTTTCTCTCGTTAAATTAACCTCATTTTCCGCAGCTTTTTTGAAGATATTGAGGTCTGAACTTTCTTGTTGGCCTTCAGGAGTATACTCATCCAATAAAATTTGCAATTTATTTCTCATTTTTTTCAAAGCGATCTACGAAATCTCCGTATCCTTCCTCATCCAGTTTGTCAAAAGGAACAAAACGTAAGGCAGCTGAATTAATACAGTAGCGTAATCCACCACTTTCCGAGGGCCCATCAGCAAACACATGTCCCAAGTGACTATTCGCATCTTTTGAACGTACTTCAGTCCGCTCCATGTTAAAGGTCTGGTCACGTTTTTCCTGAATTACAGAACGGTCAATTGGAGCTGTAAAAGCTGGCCAGCCACAGCCTGAATGATACTTCTCCATACTCGTAAACAAAGGCTCACCTGAAACAATGTCTACATATAGTCCTTTTTCAAAAAAGTCATCAAATTCGTTAGTGAAAGGGGCTTCTGTCGCAGCCTCTTGAGTAACTCTGTACGACAAATCATTTAATTGTGCTTTTTCTTTTTCGAATGCCATTTTTGCCCCTTTCAGCCTGAATCAATTGTTAAATCAACGCTTTTCTTTTTACCACATCGACCCCCTCAGGTACCCATGCAGCCACGATTGCTCGTTCAGGAACGCGGACCCAACCCAGTCCCGAAAAGACAATGTCCGTTTTTTCAGCTACTTTGAATTCTTTACGAACCATTTTTGCTCCGACAAGTGCTGGGGCCAACAATTCACCCGCGTGTTTTTCATAAAGTTCAGTTGCACCTTCTAATTTAGTTCGGTGAACATTGATTTCATTATCAAAATATCCAGTAAATCCTTGCTTCTCGCCTTCAATAAAATCAAATCGTGCTAAACCGCCAAAGAACAATGTTTGCCCCTTGTTCAACTGATAAGTTTTTGGCTTGATTTCTTTGCGAGGTGAAACATATTTGAGGTCCTCAGGAGCCAAATAGTGAGCCATTTGACCTCTGTGAATGATCCCCGGTGTGTCGATAATCGCTGTTTTAGCATCTAGAGGAATCTCAATCATATCAAGCGTTGTCCCTGGAAAACGACTCGTCGTAATAACATCCTGACTTCCAGACGCTTGCTTGATAATTGCATTAATCAATGTTGATTTCCCTACGTTGGTCACACCAACCACATAGACATTTCGTCCCTTCCGGTAATGTTCAATCGTTCCCATCAAATCAATTACATCATCGCGATTTTTCGCAGAAACCACGCGGATTTCTTTTGGTTTCAAGCCAGATTTTGCTGCCTGTTCTTTAAGCCAGTTTGTCATTTTATTAACTTTTAGCGACTTTGGCAAAATATCTCGTTTATTCGCCACCATGAGCAGGTCATTATTACCCGTCAACTTGTGCAAATTCGGGATCAGCGAGCCATTGAAGTCAAAAATATCAACGACATTAACCACCAAGGCGTTTTGTTTGCCAATTTTTTCGAGTAACTTCAAAAAATCCTCATCTGTCAAAGCGGTTGGAGCAATTTCATTGTAGTGTCGCAAACGGAAACAGCGTTGGCAGTACAAATCCTCATCATTCTCAATTTTTTTCTTCAAAGCACCTGATGGCAAGTATCCAAGTGCATCTTTATCTTCTGTTTGAATCACTGCGCCACAGCCTATGCAACGCAACTCTTCCATCATATTTTCATTATCATTCATATGGCAATTATACCATATTTAAAAAGGTTTTTAGTCCTCAATAATTAACAGAAAAGACTGTCATTAGTGACAGTCTTTTCTTGAATCATTTTAAATTGATCATCTAAAAAATGAAGCGGTTCTATTCAATCAAATTATAGCAAATTTATTTAAAGTGCTGAGTAATTTGGGGCTTCCTTCGTAATCTGAACATCGTGAGGATGCGATTCTTTCAGACCAGCGCCTGACATTTCAATGAACTGAGCTTTATCATGTAATTCAGCGATTGTAGCAGCACCTGTATAACCCATTCCTGCTTTCAAGCCTCCCATCATTTGGAAGATAATGTCTCCAGCTGCGCCTTTGTAAGCTACGCGGCCTTCAATTCCTTCTGGAACAAGTTTATTAGCTTCATTGACAGCACCTTGGAAATAACGATCTTTAGACCCTTTAGCCATTGCAGCAAGCGAACCCATTCCGCGATAGGTTTTGTACTTCCGACCTTGGAAAATTTCCATTTCGCCGGGCGCTTCGTCAGTCCCAGCAAGCATTGAGCCAAGCATAACAGCATCTCCACCAGCGGCAAGTGCTTTGACGATGTCGCCAGAATATTTGATTCCACCATCAGCAATGATTGTCTTGCCATATTCACGTGCTACATTAGCTGCATCATAAATGGCTGTAATTTGTGGTACCCCAACGCCTGCAACAACACGAGTTGTACAGATTGAGCCAGGACCAATCCCAACTTTCACCACGTCAACACCAGCTTCATAGAGGGCACGTGCACCTTCGCCAGTCGCAATATTTCCAGCAATTAATGTCCGATCTGGGAAATGTTCACGGATTTCAGCTATTTTGCGCAAAACACCTGCAGAATGTCCATGGGCAGTATCGATGACAATTGCATCAGCACCAGCAGCAAAGAGCGCCTCTGCACGTTCAAAGGTGTCAGAAGTAACACCAACAGCACCAGCTACGAGCAAACGACCTTGAGCATCTTTGGCAGCGTTGGGAAATTCAATTACACGCTCAATATCTTTGATTGTAATCAAGCCTGCCAATTTACCTGAATCATCAACAAGAGGAAGCTTTTCAATCTTGTGTTGTTGCAAAATATTTGCTGCTTCATCTAAAGTTGTTCCAACAGGCGCTGTAATCAATTCTTCCGCTGTCATGACGTTCTTAATCAATTGATCGTAATCACTGACAAATCTCAAATCCCTGTTTGTCAAAATCCCAACTAATTTGCGATTTGCTAGCGTTTCAACAATCGGTACACCAGAAATACGATAGGTTGCCATCAAATTTTCTGCTTCTTCAATCTTATGCTCAGGGGTCAAAAAGAATGGGTCAGTAATAACACCTGACTCAGAACGTTTAACCTTGCGAACCTCGTCTGCTTGTTGATCTATTGACATGTTTTTGTGAATCACTCCCAATCCACCTTGACGCGCCATTGAAATCGCCATTTTACTGTCAGTAACGGTATCCATTGCTGCGGACATCACGGGAATATTCAACGTCAAATTTTTAGCAAGCCGAGTTTTCATGCTCACCTCGTTTGGTAATACGTGACTTTCTGCTGGAATAAGCAGTACATCATCAAAAGTAAATCCTTTTTTCAAAAACTTAGTTTCCCAGTTTGACATCGAAAATAATCCTCCAATATTTCTTTAAAGACTTTCAGCCTAATATATATTTCATCTATTCTATCACGATTTTCACACTTTTTCAAACCAATATTATTTAAAGTAGACAAAAACTACGTCCTTTATTTGTAACTTTTTTCATTATATAATACAATAGAAGTATGAAAAATAAAATTATGAGATTATTATTGCTGTCAGCACTGACAGGAGTTATTTTTGTGGCAAAACCAGCTTTCGCTGAATACAATCCCACGACAGGGCAACCAGCAATGGGGGATTCGCTCACACAAAAGGCAAAACGCTCCATCCTTGGTACCTCTTCATCAAGCTCTGCAGCGACAGGAATCCCAGTCAATCTCAATCCTTCTATCTCTAATCTCCCAGCAACCGATTTCGTTGATATTTCAAATACCAACACATGGACAGTAGGAAACCAAACCATTACATTTAACCAATCTGACTTCAATGCGTTAAAAGCAGCTGGAGTAAAAACTGTTGTTATCCAACTTTCAGGAGGTTCTGCTAATGCTAAAGGTTACGGTTGGGTAAACAGTTACGCTACATCTCAAATTGAAATGGCTCAAAATGCGGGACTAAATATCGCCCTCTATCATTTTGCCTATTTTCCTCCACTCACGTCCACTTCTCCAAGTGCTGTAGCTGACGCAACAACTGAAGCAAACTTCTTCCTCAACACGTTAGCCACCGTCCAAGCAAATCTTCAAAAAGATTCTCATTCACCACTCCCTTCCAGTACAGTAATGATTGCCGACTGCGAAGCTACAGGAGGAGCCGCAGTAAGTAGCTGGACAACAGGAGCTCAAACATTTGCTACAGTTCTTAATAATAATGGTTTCTCCAATGTAAAATACTATACTCAACAAAGTTGGGCGAATTCATCAGTTATGAATCCAAGCGTTCTAGGAGCAAAAAATCTCTGGGTAGCTCAATATCCAGCAGACACTCCTGCTCTAAATTCAACTGGAACCTACAGTTGGCCAACAGAATACACCAATAATTCACAATTTGGTGCCTGGCAATATACCAGCCAGATGTATTTTAACAGTACAACAAATCTTCAAAATAATAACCTAGATACCTCCGTTGACTTCGGAAATTTCTTTAATATTCCCATTGTAACATCCACTCCAGTTTATCGACTTTACAACCCAAATAACTTAGAACATTTCTATACTTCAAGTCTAAACGAAAAAAATACGTTAGTAAATATAGGCTGGGGAAAATATGAAGGGATCAGCTATTATGCTCCCGTCTCTGGGGGGATTCCAGTCTATCGACTCTATCATCCAGGAATCAAGATGCACCTCTATACAACAGATACGAACGAGAAAAATGTCCTCTCTAAATCGGGTTGGAACTATGAGGGGATTGTCTTTTACGCAGCCACTTCAAGCACTGGCGACACACCTGTTTATCGGCTATATAATTCTGGAATAAAGCAACACCTATTTACCACTGATTTGAACGAAAAAAATGTCCTCTCTAAATCAGGTTGGAACTACGAAGGTATTTCTTGGTACGGTTTAAAATCATAAAAAAGTCCGTTTTAACAAAAACGCTTTTCACAGAGCATTCAAGCACGTTTTTGCGTGCTTTTTTCAACTTGACGGTATGGATTAATTTTTAATCTTTATTACTTTGATAAATTAAATCCAGAAATGAACCTTCTACCCGCTCCACCTTGAGCATAAGAAAAAGCCGAGCGGTTGCTCGACTTTTTTTAAATTTTATCAAAATTATTTAGTAGCAAAGGCAACATAAGTTGTATTACCAGCATAAGTATATGCTACTACCTTAACATCCGAGTAACTAACTGTTGAACCAGTAGAGCCAGTACCTGTCAGTGCACCCAAATCAGTTGTGGTCATTGCAACTGTTTCTGATGTTGGAGCATATGGGTCAGCGATGGTTTGTGAAGCTGGGGCTACTGCTGTCAACGTGCCTGAGTTATTACTCAAAGTCATTGTTGAAGTGCCAAGTGCATCCAAATAGCTAGCAGGAGCATAAGCAACATAGTCAGCAGTTGCAGTTGAAGATACAAGTACAACAGGAAGTGTACCGTAACCAGAAACTGTGATTGTGCCATTTGCAGCACGAGCTGCTGTTGCAGAAGCAGACGTGGTTGGTGTAGCTGTAGATTTAGCAACAGTATATGTCAAGCTACCAGCAGAAGTCATTGTTGTAGTTGGAAGTGTAACGACTCCATTAACAAGAGTTGCACCAGTGGCTTTTTGATTTGAGAAGTAAGCTGTATATGTTCCTAGTTTAGTAGTATCTACTGATGTCACAATAGTGTAAGGGATAGTGAGTCCTTTTGCAGTATATTTTGCAGCAGCATATGTTGCTAAAGATTCATCCAAACCTTGAGCTGCAGTAACATCTGTAGCAGCTTGAGCGACGTCAGTTGTAGCAGAAGTATCTGTTGCTGGTACATAAACAATCGTTTCAGTAACACCTGTAGCTTTAGCCATAGTAGTCAAGCTAGCTGGGTCAAAAGTAGTTCCGCCAAGCACTGTTTGTCCAAGTGTCAACGTACTTCCACCAGAAACCACACCATTTGTTGCGACTGCACCAGAAGTACCATCAACAGCACCGGTTGTTGTATCTTCTGTATCTTTCGTCGTATCAATCTTGAAGGCTGGATTAACAGCTGTAGTCGTTGCTGCAGCTTGAACAGTCAATTGTGTGTCTGCCAATGGTGTCTTGACACCATTTACATCAGTTGTGTAATAGTGGATTGTGACAACATCGCCAACAGGTAATTTAGTTGTGTCAAGAGTTCCTGTATTGCCAGTCGTCTTAGCATCAACATCATCCCAAGTATAGCCAACAACTGCTTTCATTTCAGCAACTGTTAGAGGTGTTGAAGAATATGTAGAAGTTGCTTCAGAATATGTAGGGAAGTCTGTAACTAATGCATCTCCAGTACCGTTATACAAAACTGATTGGTCAGCTGTTGGTGATGCTGTAACAGCTTTTGTTGTTGTAATTGCTGCAGCTGCTGCGACAAGACCACCAGTTGGTAAAGTCAATCCAACATAAGGGTCAACAGTAGCTCCAGTGGCTACATTGAGTGTAGAACTTGGTACAGTCGTTGTTGTTGATACACCACTAGCATTCGTATATGTTTCTGATGCTGTCGAACCATTCAGTGTATATGCTGTTGGCTGACCAGTTGTTGAGCTAAGGATACTAGTATTTGCACCTTTAATGACAGAGGTAGATACGGCACCAGTTGTAGATGATACTGTTGGAGCTACAACTGTGACTTTAGCAGTCGCTGTTACACTGGTTCCTGCGAGACTAACTGTTACAGTTTGAGTACCAGTCTTAGTTGTGTCAAGGCCTGACAATGTAAGGACTGATGAATTTACTGTAAGAACACCATTAACATTCTTGTAGAGTGAATTACCACCAGCATCAACACTGGTTTGATCTACAACAGCAGCTTCGACTTGAGCGTTAGTTGCCCCTGCTGTAACTGTTGCAGCGTTTGTAACTATACTGGCTGCTGCTTTAACACCAAGGAATGAAATTGATTGGTTAGAATATCCAGAAGGGACGTCAGTTTGATCTTGTGAGTAGTAATGATTAGCGGAATGGTTATATGTAACATAAACAGGTGCAGCATCAACATCGGATTGACCAGCGGAATACAAATTTGAAGAATACATTTGAGTGTAACCCAAAGCTTTCAAACGTGCAACATTTGCTGCAGAACTATCAGTTGTAAAATAGTGTCCTGCTGATGGATTGTACCAGCTTTGTACTGGAACAGCACTTGAAGCATAAGCAAAAGCAACGATTCTCTCTGAATTGTAACCTTTAGTTAAAAGGGTATCAACATAAGCTTTGTTAGTCGAAAGGAAATGGTCATTACCTTTCGCAACTTGATAGACTGGCACGGTTCCAACAGAATTGTTTGCTGTAATTGCTGCAGTGTCAGCATGTGCGGTAGTGGCAACCCCCCCCCCCCCCCNACAGCAGCCGAAGCAAAGAGCCAAGTCTTGCCAGACTTCCATGTGCGGAAGTTTGAATCTTTTGTTTCCATTTTATTCTCCTTTTATATGAATAAAGTAATTTATCGATTACAAAGACATTATATACCTTTTTTTGTAATCTGTCAACTACAAGTTTAAAATATTACTAACTATTTATCAGTAATATCCTGGCCATTTAAAGGAAAAATTGGTATAAAAAAACTTGTCATTACTGACAGGTATTTTTTAATTGTTCAAGATTGCTCTCGTTTTATTTTTTTAGTTGCTCTGAAAGAATTTTCAAAATACGTTCACTGGTTTTTCCATCTCCATAGGGATTTTCAGCATGGTGCATTTTAGCATATTCTTCATCATTGCTGAGCAATAAATCAGCATTATCAAAAACTGTTGCTTCATTTGTACCAACCATTTTGAGTGTTCCTGCTTCAATTCCTTCTGGACGCTCTGTGGTGTCCCTCAAAACTAAAACTGGGACGCCAAGAGAAGGTGCTTCTTCTTGTACTCCACCTGAATCCGTCAAAATAAGATAACTGTGATTGGCAAAATTTTGGAAATCAACGACATCCAAAGGTTCTATCACATGAATTCGTTCTGATTTTATCAATGTTTCCGCTGCGTTTTGTCTAACTTTTGGATTTTTGTGAATTGGAAAAACAATTTCTACATCCGGATGTTTCTCCACAAGTCGATTAATTGCCTTGAAAACATTCATCATAGGGGTTCCCAAATTTTCGCGACGATGCATAGTAACCAATACAATCTTTTTATTTTTGATTGAATCCAGAAGATCATTGGAATAATCGGTAGAAATTGTGTATTTCATCGCATCGATGGCTGTATTACCCGTTACAAAAATTTTCTTCTCATCATGTCCTTCAGCTAAGAGATTGGCTTTACTCTTAGCTGTAGGGGCAAAATAGTAATCAGCAAGAACATCCGTCATTTGGCGGTTCGCTTCTTCAGGGAACGGAGAGTATTTATTCCATGTTCTTAATCCAGCTTCCACATGCCCGATTTTAACCTGATGATAGAATGCTGAAAGCGATGCGGCTAGAGTTGTTGTTGTATCTCCATGAACAAGTATAATATCTGGTTGAGCTTCCTCGATGACTGGATCTAATTTCAATAAAACACGGCTCGTAATATCGCTTAAGGTTTGACCATTTTTCATGATATCTAAATCATAATCAGGGATAATTTTAAATATATCCAAAACTTGGTCAAGCATCTGTCGATGTTGGGCTGTTACAACCGTGATTGATTTAAAACGCTCATCTTTTTCCAATTGTTTAATCAATGGAGCCATTTTGATTGCCTCAGGTCGAGTACCAAAAACACTCATTACTTTGATTTCATTCATCTTAACCTAATACGCTCCCTACTATTTTTTCATATTTTTCAGCTATATTTTTCCAGTCATAATCCTTAATAGGTTCAAGCTGGTTATATTTCTTATTAGCGACTTCGTCGATAAAGTTAATAAATGATGCTTTAATATTTCCTTCATCATAATCAGAAATAATTCCTCTATCATATCTGTTGATAATACGTTCTGATTCATCACCTTTTGGAATCACACCATAAATTGGCCGATCTGTTGCCAAGTACTCGAAAATTTTCCCGGGTACCTGAACACCACCATAGTTACCAAAAAATAATAAAGCATCAGCTTTCTTTTGATAATCCGCCACTAAATCGAAAGGAAGATTTCCTAATGCCTTGATTTCGATTGGTCCTCCATCAGAGAATTTATCAATCTGGGTCAAAACATAGTCTTCCATGTTACCAGCAATAATGATTTTTACTTTTTTGCCTTTCAAATCGATTTGATTTATTTTCAAGAGGGCTTCGAAAAAGGAAGATGGATTGCGAATGTCCTTGTAAAATGTTCCTGCATAAAACATCGTGATTACACTTGACTCATTTTCATGAATCAAATCCTTATCGTAAAAATCTTTAGTGAAAACACCTTGTGTGATAATATCGATTTTACCTTGAACAAAGGGAAAATTCTTTTTAAACATCTCTTTTGTATTTTCAGTTGTAACAGTAATAAAGTCTGCCTTCCTTAAGATACGCCCCTCAACAATTTTGTCAAACCATTGCCTTTCCCTTGGAATTGTCGTTGTTGAAGGATTAAATGACCAAGGATCACCATAATCTAAGATGAGTTTTGTATTCAATTTTTTTTGTAATTTAGATGCCGCCAAGTGTGTTGAGAATGGAAAACCAACTGAGATAATTAAATCAATTTGGTGGTCCTTGCTAAAGTCAAGTACTGCCTCTTCTAAATTTTTATTCCAAAACACATAACTATCTGGAAAAAGAAGAATTTTTCTTGTTTTATTGATTAATTTTTTGGAAAATGTTTCACTTGAAGCAGAATTATTATTAACTTTATGTGTGGCAGGATTTATGGCTGAATTTTTCCATGAATTTACATTTCTTTCATACAACACCCCTGGATTTGATCTGTTGACTTGATAATTTTCAGTGATTAAATTTAACTTATCCGCATTATAAAAAGGGTCAAATTCACTTGCTTCAACAGTAAAGACTGTTACATTATAATTCTTCGAAAGTTGCTCACAGAAATAAGTCCAAGCAATCCCTCTTCCAGCACCAAGTGGAGGAAAATTATACATTAATAAAACAATATTCTTCATATCTCTATCCATTATTATTTATTTTTCTTCAAAAAATTGAAAAAATAGGCTTTTTCTTTACGATTTAGCAATATAACAAAACTTAATACTATACTTAGCAATCCGAAAATAATGACTGCAGTAGCTAGACTTAGCCATGAATCAACTGTCATAAAATGCAATAGTACTTTTCCTAATGTAAATTCAACGACAAAGTTAAATATTGTCAAAAAGATAAGTGGAAAAAAGGTCGTCCACTTCAATCCAATATACTTCGCTGAATAAGGAACCACAAAAATAATATTTCTGAAGATCGCTACGATTGAACTGACACCACAAATGGCTAATACACCGAGATTAGTAAATTTTAATGCAGCTAAAGTCAAAATGGCGCTTATTACTCCACTAATAATTACCGTGTCTGAATTTGTCCTTGTTTTATTGACAATAACAAAGATGCTCCAAAGAGGCATAATACCAACCATCAGCAAAAAACTAAGCGTATATAAGACAGAAAGTTGTTGGAGCAACACACTATTTTGACTCGGCATCCATAAGTGGAAAAACTCCTGCCCAAAAACAACAAGGATTGTAAAAGGAATTCCTAGTAGGGCAATATTAATTTTTCCGGCTTTAAATATTTCATTTTTTAGCGCTTCAATTTTCCCTTTGGCATAAAATATTGTCATGTTGGGTGTGAAGATATTTGTGATTGTACTTTGCAAACTTCCTAAAAAATTGGGAACAATCTGGGCAATCGAAACGATCCCCATTGCTTTCGCATTGATAAATAAATTTGAAAAGATAAGATCCAAACCACCAAATAGCAAAATTCCAAGCTGGTTCACTGAATTCCAAATACCACTTGCAAGTAATTCTTTGATATTCTCCCATTTTACATCTTCAATTTTAACTTTAAGCTCATTTAATTCTTTAGTTTTACAGTAAAATTGCCAAATTTGAAGGATCAGAGTTGAAAGGATTGCGGCAATTCCGAGATACCATATCTTTGGTTTAAAAGCCATGAATAATAAACCAATGGCAATCGCTCTGGTCAATGTCGATAACATTGTTCCAATTGATTGCAAATAGATTTTATTTTTCACGAATGTTGCAACAGTCCACACGGGAGCTGCAGTTGATAAGAAAAAACTAATAAAAATTAAGCTAAATAGATACTTTACTTGACCAACTAAGGATGGAGAGATATTTACAAAGTGTTGTAAATTGTAAATCATAACCGCAATTGGGATGATTAATACCCCTAGTAAGATAACATTTCCAAAGAAAGTTGATGAATAAAATTGATTTGCCCTTTGTTTTTCTCCTTTAACCAAGGACACCGTAATAAACCGAGAAGCCATCGAGTTGAGCGCGATAGTAATGATACTAACATATGAAACAAAAGTATTTGCTAGTTGCACGAAACCATTCGCTTCAGCCCCTAAATTTTGGACGATAAATGGAGAAAGAATAAAGTTAATCAATAAATTTACAACAAAAATCAAAAGCGCCGAAACTAAATTAATAATAAGACTTTTATTTTGAGAAGTATTATTCATGTTTGAATTGTGCTTTCCACTGCTCAATCAATTCAAAATCTAGGTTAATCTTAGTTTCAAAATCTTGATTGATATATTCTGCTAAATAATCAATATTTTCACGTTCAAGTACAGGTAAGTCCCAGTCTTTTTTCATTTCAATTGAACGATTGTCTACTCCAATGATCACTGCTCTTCTGCCCTTTTGCATTGCTCGGATTCCTGCGTGAAGACGAGTTCCTACAAATTCGATATCAGGATCTTCTAAGACTTCATTATATCTTTGTAATGAACCTGGAATTTTCTTAATTCCTTTAATCACATCAGAATCTAATTGATCAAAGTAGTCTTCATCATAAGAACCTTGGAGCCACAAATAAACTTCTTCATAATTATCTTTCAAAGTTTTCAACATTTTTTCATCAGCAACTTTGTCTTTACGATAATCAGTTACGGTTGTAATCACTTTTTTTGCCTTGTGATGAGGAATTGTCTGACAATGTTCTGGGGATAAGCGCCAAAGTGTTGGACAACCAGTATTAACAACATTTGAAATACCAATGCTCTCAAGCATCTTTTTCGTGTGGTTATCGCGAACCGAATGAATAATATTCTTATTTAGAATATGTTGATACATAAAACGATTCGTAAACGATGGTTTAGATTGGTAATTCTCCCAGCCAACACCTAATAAGATAACATCACGAACAAGAAAAGCGTCTCGATAACGTAGATTCCAACCATTGCTCGTTCTGAAGTGTTTATATTTAGAAGATAAGATATTTGTCCCAGCAACAAAAGAAGCTTCACTACGTTTGATGATCAAACGACTTCGGCGACCAATGATATCGTGTGTTGTTGTAGATACAAGTTGGTAGCCATCTTGATAAATGTCAGAAAGTTCTTTTTTTACAGCTTCGTTTATAATTTCATCACCAACATTAAGGGTACCAACTGATGTGTCCCAAATTGTAATTAGTTTTGTCATTTTTCCTCCAGTTAATCTTAAAGTTTCATTAGAGCTTTGTAAAATATTAAAGGCTACTCATTACCTTGTAATATCCTCTCTAAGATGTCGCTTGAATATTCAATACGATATTGTTGGACTTCTTCACGCGCTTTTTTCGCCAAAGTTTCACATTTGTCTGCATCGTTTAATAAATCCACAATTGCTTTTACGAAGGCTGCTTTGTTGTCTGGTTCAATTAAGATGCTATTCCCATCGTTTGCATAGTCAACGATACCACCAATTCGACTTGAAACAACCGTTGCTCCACAAGCCATTGCCTCCATTCCTGTCAGAACCCATCCTTCAAGGACACTTGGTAATAAATAAATCTTCGATTTGCCATAAATATCATTACGTAGTTGTTCTGGATTAGCCTTGTATGTAAAATTTACATAGTCAGCTAATTCGGTAACAGGCTCATAAGCACCAAAAAGTTCAACTTTTAGGTCTGGAACTTGTTTTTTAACCTCTGCGAGTATTTCAAGACCAAGTTTTGTACGTTTCACCTCGTGTGTATGATTGATTAAACAAACGATATTGTCACGATTTTCGATTGGCTTTGCCAAAAAGAATTCATCTGGGTTATAAAAATTGGGTAAATATTTAGGTTCTTTGCCTGATCCTTCGATTACTTTCTGACGCAATTCGTTGGAAATAACAATATTCGTTAGCCCTAAATTGTAAGTTTCATTAATTTTTTCTACAGATTCATCATAAAACCATGTTTCAAAATTTTGAATGAAATAAAATTTCTTCCCCTTCGTTTCAGGCAACTTGGACACAATTGTTGTCGTTGGTGCGGCAGTTGCCACAACAAAATCCGCGTCGGGAAATTCGTTTTGTGTCGCAACATCATAATAAATGTTAACATTTTTATCCAAATCAAACCAGGTCAATTCTTCACTATGTTTTACAACTTGGTGAATGTGATTATTGACAAACCGTTGTGCTTTAGAAATGAGAAAATGCTTTTCTCTCATATTGAAGAGAAAAGTCATAGATACTTCATAGCCTCGTTGGTTAAGTTCATTGGCATATTGGAAGACAATTTTAAAGCCTCCTACTGGTCGGTCAAAATTGGCTGGTAAAACAAAATTTATTTTTTTCATTGATTCCTATTTTTTAAACGCAAATATGACATCGCGAATTCGTCCACTCATTCCTGCGTAGTATTTCCACTCTGTAAAGATTTGAGCAAATACAGGAATGATCTTATTTTCAGACGCCAAATGATGACGTTTGACATAAAACTCATAATAATTTTTTATTTCAGGTGCATAATCTGATTCTCGATCTTTTAAGATTTTATAAATAATATCATAAAATCCAACAAATTTGTAGAGTTCTGATACATGCAGTGCTTTAGGGTCATGAATGGTCAACAAGGCCTTCCCGCTCGCATTTCCGGCATGGCGCAAATGAATACCGACCGTTTGATTTAAGTTATAGCCAGTTTCTGTCAAACTTGACAGAGTCGCAAAAAGAACATCGTGGGTAATATTATACTCAGGTTTCCAATACTTAAGTGCTGCGTCAACTAACGAGCGACGTATTGCCAAGGTCCAACCTGACCGAAATGAATTATAAGTTGTTTTGGCTGGATATTTTGAAATTTGTGCATAATGGTCAGAAAACTCGAAATAAGTCGGTATGGTCGCTTGTTCAGATATCTTCTTAATTTCAATGTCACCACTTAATACTTCAATTTCTGGGTGTTCTTTCAATACCTCAACTTGTCGACGGTTTTTATCCAATTTCCATGTATCATCTTGGTCAGAGAAGAAAACAAGGTCAACATCTAACTCTTGTGAATCAATCAGGAGCTGTCTGAAATTTAAACGCCAACCTAAATTCGTTTCATTTTCTCTTATAAGCCAATTTTCTAAATTGTATCTAGCGATATATTGTTTAAGAAAAGCAATGGTACCATCCGTCGAACAATCGTCACGAAAAACGACAAAGTCAGGTTTTAATTCTTGATTTCTGACTGAATCCAATTGATTTTCTAAAAATTTTTCCCCATTGTAGGTTGCCATTAATACTGCTGTTTTCATCATTTACTCAAAACTTTCAACTGTTTTCTTAATGCCTTGGTCAAGACGCACTTGCCTTTGCCACCCCAAATGCTCAATCTTTGTCATTTCCATAACCGTTCGCCCATCCCTACTGTAAGCACTGCTCATCGTCTTTGGAATGTCAAAAACTACAGAGCAACCTTTTTCTGGGAATAATTCGACCATTTTATGTGCGAGATCTCTAATCATGATTGGTTCATCTTCATTAGCAACGTTATAGGCCTGTGCTGATGCACCATTCAGCAAAATAAAGAATAAAGCTGTTGTTGTATCAGCCAGATAACAAAATGCTCGTTCGGCCCTTCCGTCGCTTTTCAAAATAATATCTTGTGAATTTACAACATTAGAAATCAAATCATTCATGATGCGACCGTCATTCCCGATTTCCATACCAGGGCCATAGGTATGCGCAATGCGTGCCACATTGAATGGAATACCAAATTGTAAATAATAACTCATTAAAAGCGTCTCTGCCATTCGTTTACTCTCTGGGTAACAAGCCCGAGCTGCTAAAATATCAAATCCACCATAATCGTTTTCTGACAATTGTTGTTTAATTGCTTTTCCATAAATTTCTCGAGTGGATAAGAAAAGGAGATTTTCTATTTTTTGTGTTTGGGCAAACTCCAAGAGATTTAAAGTCCCAATCGTATTGGCTTTTATTATCCCCACTGGATCAGTCGTTATAAATTTGGGACTGGCGTTACTAGCAGCGTGAATAATGAAATCAATTTGATGATTTGTTTGAAAAGGAATTGTTACATCGTGTTGGATAAGCGTGAAATAATCTTCAGAAAGACCTTCAAATTTTTGACGCGCTTTAGCCATATTTCTTGCTGTTCCAATAATTTGAATGTTGAAAGCTTCTTTATCACTCAAATAATAAAGGGTATAGGCTAAATATGTTGCTAACATTCCTGAAACACCCGTTATTAGAACTGTTTTATTTCTTAATTTTTCAAAGTTAATTTTCTTCTGACTGATAATCAATTGAATATCGGCTTGGACAACTTTATTTTGATATGTTAACAAATCTTAAACCTCATAAATTTGTGAAATCTCGCGTGCATCACACAATGCTTTAAACATATAAAAATCATCTGGTGTAGTGATTTTTATATTTTGATAAGGACCTTCGACAATCGTTAAGTCACGATGATACATCCCCATCAAAGTACTAGAATCAATAGCATCGATAATCCCTTTTGAAATTGCGTCACGTTCTACAGATAAAATATCAGCTAATTTGAAGCTTTGTGGTGCTTTTGCTGTAAATGAACGCGTGCGATCAACGACTTCTGAAACATGATTTTCGCTATCCACAAGGACAACTGTTTCTTTAGCAGGTGCAGTTGTAATTGCTGTCCCATTTTTATTCACACAGTTGATGTTGTCAACGATGACTTCACTGTTAATCAACGGGCGAACCCCATCGTGGATTAGTACGACGGATTCTTCACCTTGAGCAATTTTTTCTGCTGCCTCAAGCCCATTAAAAATAGAAAGCTGCCCAGTTGTCCCACCGGGCACAACACTTTTTACTTTTAGCAAATTGAATTTCTTAACAAGGTCATTCATGTAATCAAGCCAACTTTCAATAATGACAACCACCGTGGCATCAATTTCTGGGGTCTTCTCAAATAATTCGAGTGTATGAACGATAATGGGTTTCCCATGGACTTCCAAAAATTGTTTAGGTTTATCTTTCGATTTCATTCGGCTGCCAGTTCCACCGGCAAAGATTACGCCAATATTCATTTTTTCTCCTTAAACTTCTTTAGATTAGTGGCTAATGCTTTATTTTGATTGTGAAATTGTGAGATTAGTAGAACTTTTACCATCAAGTTTTCTTTAAAATTTCCACGATTGTAACGATGCCTCTCGACAAGGAATAATCTTTTAAAGAATGAATAAAATGATAATTTATAAAAGTCACTAATTATTTCTTTTCGATCGGGCACAATATATTTTTGGTATTTGACAGAAATATCCTCAGCTCTGACCGTTGATGAATAAATCATCGCCCAGAAACTATTAAGTGGACTTGCCTTTTTCTTATCTCCAATCAAATTATGACTGTGTTGGCGGTAGAGAATAGTTGAATTATTAATAAAAACGAGTTTCCCCATTGATAGTGCCATCAAGACCAAATATGAATCATGATAGGAGCTATCAATGTCAAAATCATATAGTTCCCAAATTCTTGCTAATGCATTATTAATCATAATTGAGCAACCAATGATTTTATTTCCAACTAGATTTTGCTCTAATGTAACTTGTTCTTTATCTGGATAGGCCAATTGGCGGATGGTTCGTAGTTCTTCGTTAACCGTAGTAAAATTAGAATAATAAGTAATCGGTTTTGAATTATTTTGTTGCTGTGCTTCAGAAATGAAAAGGGAGATTTTATCTGCTTTCCACACATCATCCTGGTCTGAGAAGAAATAAAAATCAGCTTGCTCGTATCGGACAAGTTCGTAAAATGAACGTGGAGCACCAATATTTTTTATGTCCTCTTCATTTATAAATTCAATTCGCTTATCTTTTGCTTGATAGCTTTTAATAAGCTCTACCGTTCTGTCAGTCGAGCCGTCATCGCGTATTAAGAGTGTAAAATCAGGATACGTTTGGTTCAAAATACTTTTAATTTGCTCACTTAGGAAAGCTTCGCCATTGTAAGTTGATAAACAAACATTGATTTTCATTATTTTTCTTTCCAGTACCAGTGATAATAACTGTGATTGACCCGTTTATTTTCGGGGGGCAATTGCATATAATCCCCGTACAAAGTATTTAAGTAACTATTATGGTCTTTAATTTTTCTAAATTTTCGATTTTCAAATTGAACATCTTCGTATGTCTCAAAAATTTCTCGAGGAAAATGTTCCGTTTTGTAACCTGAATACGCATAACCAATAGACTTAACATCAGAGTTTTCATATTTCTGCATTAATTGATCCACTTTTTCAGCTATTTGTCTGTTTTTACCAGCAAATCTAAGATGGCGAGGGAACCAAAGAATTAATTTTCCTATAAAATAATACCATTTTGATGCACTTGCATAGACTGTTCCTGGTGCTGAGGCAGCTAAATCAATAGCCGATTCTTGAATTTCTTTCTTAAACTCATCACTTTTCTGATTGTCATCAGGAAGAGCATCCATGGGGAAAATATCAACAAAAACGCCTGTCCCCTTATTCAAATTATCCAATTTACTTGTAAAATAAGTCCTATTATCATAGATTTTTGCAAAAGGCAAATAAGTTGGGCGAACCTTGTAGTAAATAATTGAATAGTGCTCTGGCAGTTTTTCTGTCAGTAATGACATTAATCTCTCATAATTAGGACGTATCAGCATTAAATCAATATCGTCATCCCAAGGAATGTATCCTTTATGGCGAATTGATCCTAGCAGAGAGCCTCCACCCAAAGAATATTCAATTTCATTTTCACGACAGATCTGATCAATGTAAGCTGTCATTTCCAGCTGGAGTTGTTTTAATTCTTGGTCTGTGAGTTCTTTCATTCTAGCCCTCCAAATGCTTTAATAAATGCTTCAGCCGTCATATCCCAGGTGAAGTTTTCGATAACACGTTGAGAAACTTTGTTTTGAATTTTTTGGATTCTATCTTGATTTTCAAGTAATTCTCTCAAAGTTAAAAGTAGCGCTTCCTCACTGTTCTCAATGACAAAACCATATTCTTCTGACGGTATAAGTTCATGAGCACCACCAACATTTGTGGTAATAATGACATTTTTCAAAAGGGCTGCCTCAATCATAGAAGTCGAGAAGCCTTCTATTTTTGACATTAATACAAAAATATCTGATTCATTATTGACTTCCATAACTTTATCATGTGAAACATGGCCAAGGAAATGGATATTCTCTTGAGGATACTGTGCTTTCATTTCTTCAAGAATTGGCCCATCCCCTGCGATAATAAGTTTTAGATGAGGGTACTCTTTTGAAATCTGGATGAAAGCTGATAATAATTTTTCAACACCTTTAAATTGAGCTTGCAAGCGACCAGAATATGAAAGGGTAATCGTATCCGAATGTTTAGGATGACTAAATTTAGCCAAGTCTTCCGAGTCTACAGCATTGTAAAGGACGCCTTTTGACTGAATCCCAAAAATTTTAATCCAATCAGCTGCTTCTTTTGAAACACCGTAGAAAATATCTGTATTTTTCTTGACCTTATTAATAAGCCACTTTTCGATGCGCTTAAGAAAGAAATCCAAAAATGGATTGTTAAGTGTCAGATAGGTTGTCCCGTGCTCTAAAACAATCGCCTTTTTATTTTTCTTTTTGGCTAATTCCGTTCCCAGAAGTGCTGCCAAATGGAATCTTGTGTTTGCAACAAAATAATCAATTGGTTCTTGTTCAATTTTTTGAACTAAATCGTGATAAGTTTTATTTTTCTTAAAAAAAGGATAACGATTTTTCCAAAATTTCTTAATCGGTAAGCGGTAAACTTTGATACCTTCTAAGATTTCCTCGTTTTTTAATTGGTCATCATGCTGAGTCGTCACAATAATGACATTATAGCCCTTTTCAAGTAATTTTTTGGCAATATTGTATGTGTAACGCTCGACACCACCCAGATGCGGAACATAAAAGCCATTAAAAAATGCAACTGTCTTTGACATATTCGTATCCTTTTAAATTAATTCCTATTCGTCTTTAGTTTGTTCTTCAAGTTCATCCACGCGCTTTTTCAACAAGGAGACTTCTTGAACGAGGTTCGTAATTTGTTTTTCAGCTGACACCAATGAAATTTGGTAAAGCATCGCAATGATAATCAAAATTCCAACTAACACAAAGAGGGTCATTGAAGCCAACGTTTTAATTCCCATCAAATGTGCAATTTTTGAGCCAATTTCTGGAAAAACAGCGCCAAGTAGGATAACAATAGCAAGAATAATCCATTTTAACATGTGTCTAATCTCTGCTTTGTCACGTCTGACAAGACGAATGGTAAAAATAAAGAAGGCAAAGGCTAAAATAATAGCCATGATTCGTAGTTGTATTGGCATTATCGATCCTTTCCAATAATTGCTGAAGCTAAAATAGATAAGGAAACAGAAATCATATAATTAATTCCTTTAATGAAATTAATGCTTGAAACACCAGTTGTTCGCTCGAACATGCGGGCGCCAACTTCTTTCACTCTGATTCCCTGGGAAAACAAATGCATGTAACTTTCAGGTTCTGGGTACTGGCGTGGATAACGCTTTACAAATTGTTCAATGACCCTTTTGTTTCCTGCACGATAACCGCTGGTGACGTCCAAAATACGAACTTTAGAGGTCAAATAAATTAGCACCGATAAAAACCGAATCCCAATTTGTCGCGTGATTGAGGACTTAAATTCTGAATTGCTTTCTTCCAAAAAACGTGAGCCAATCGTAAAATCTGCCTCATTATTAATAAGCGGATCTAATAAATGGGGGAGTGATTCAATATCGTGTTGGCCATCACCATCAAATTGGACAGCTATATCATAATTATTTTCCTGTGCATATTTATAGCCGGTTTGAACTGCGCCACCAATGCCAAGATTCTGAATTAACTCAATGTGATTAATCTGATGATTTCTTAAAACTTCTTCCTCATTATCTGTCGATCCATCATTGATCACAACATAATCCAAATCATAAGCACATTTTGCACGATAGGATTCAATTTTATTTATGTTATCAATTATTCCTTCCGCTTCATTGTAAGCCGGAATAATAAGAAGTATTCTTTTCATTTTTGACTCCTATAAGTTATTAAACACTGGCTCAGCTAATCAACACATAAATTGCCACTGACATAATAAAAACATTAATATAAAATAACGAAATTTGTAGATGTTGAGAAACAGCCAAATCAGCGGTCTCACTATCATGATAATTGACAGGAAATAATTTTCGAAGTCCGTCGCCAAAAATTATTGGTAAGGTCATCAACATCAAATAAAAATATCTAAATTGAACCCCTTTGATATACAAATCCCCAGCGTTAAATCCAACACGGTTGTCTCCAGCCATTGCATAGATTACAAGGAATGAAATGATCATGTAAATGCCAATAAATACAAGTTTAATTTTTTTGCTAACTTGAAAATCAAGTCGAACAGTGGCCAATACAAGTAAGACAACAAAAACAAGTGGTAGCATCGCATTTACAATTTGTGAACCGTGTTGAGCATAATATAAAGGTGCTGGTGGATTCTTTGAAATATCCGATCCAGAAAAATTACTTAGGGAGCCCAGTCCATCATTTATAAATGTCCTAATGATTGGAAATGGATGTTTAATAAAGTAAGTGGCATCAACTGCATTTGTAATTACTGTAGGTTTGCTTTCAACTGTTGCCTGTGAAAAATGCCGAATGAGTTTTGGACTCACATACCACAAGACTGCAATTAGAAAACTTCCTAAAGTCGCCAAGCCGTAAAAAAGTTTATCTTTTGCTTTGACAAATTTGTCTTTCGAAATAAAGAGTGGAAGAATTCCCATTAAAACGTAAGGAAACTTTGGAAATATCATTAAAGTTGTCGCAAGCAGATATAAACTTAGATTTTTTCGACTTACTTTTTCATCTGAGAAGAACCTTGTTAAGAGACCTATAATCAACATCGAAAGGCCATAATAGAGCCAATCATACTGGAAACCTGCGATAATCCACAAATTTGTAGGAAATACAGCAAAAAGGAAGATCACTTCTCGATATTTTTTACCTAATTTCAGTGCCAAAAAGGCCATTAAAGCATAGGCAAGGACATTAAATATTCTTCCTAAATAATAAGAGACAAATATCCTTGAACTCACTAACCGACCAACTGCCCATCCAAGCGCATTTGGAATTTCGCCAATATTATTAACCCCCGTTATCTTGCCTGAATAAGTCGAAGGTTCATGTTTTTCATTAAGAAATTCTCTCGAAAACCCATTTTTAGTGTGAACCGCATTCGGTTTTCTCAACGAATCATATCTCTCGACTGTATTCCAATCGGGCTGAACCATGGTTTCACGTGCAAAAAGTTGGCCATCAGCCAAACGAATTGCCCAAGTCAAATGTGTTTCTTCATCCAGTCCAAATTGAATCGGCTTAATAATCGAAATTCCTATTCCTAAAAATAAAATAATGACAAAAGCATTGCGAGGGAGATGTTTCACATGTTCAAAATTGACAAAAATAATGGCTCCAATAACTGAGGCGATAAAAATAATAGCTCTTGATGTATTGGGAAGTTGATTCGGAATCGTATTAATTGCGAGTTGTGCAGCAAGAAGTGTAACTAAACTAACAACTAAGATTATGATTTTCTTTTTATATTTCATACCCCACCTAGAAATTTTTTGGTAAATTTACTCCTAAATTGTGAACAATAGAATTTAATTTAAGTAATCTAGTGTTCAGTTTATAAGTCACTAACATCCTTGCCAAGAAGTTTATAGACACGATACTTTATTAGTCGGATTGATTTTTTAATCAGCAATTTACCAACATACCTCAATCGAATGTCATCTGAATTTTCAGGGCTAATGTGGAAACGTTGGTTCAGTGTTCGCGCATCAATAAATGGGCTGAGCTTGACTTGATTTGGACTGATGTTAAAGTCCATTTCTTTATCCCAAGCAAGATAAATTAACATCCGTTCAATTGCATGCAAAATTGTATTTTGTGGCAAAGGCTCATCTGGTATTTCTCGATCCATAATTTCCAAATTAAATAAGGGAGTGAGGATTTCTGATTTAGCCCAGAAGAAGGTTCCATAACTCATTGTAAATGTATTAAAATCATGGAAATTCACTTTTTTGTTCATTTTCATTCTTTTCCATACATCATTCATAATTGGCGCAATTTGTTTATTCTCATTGTCAGCGTCAACAATTCTATTAAACCTAAAGAAGCTTGGGATGTCAGCAATGACAATTCCTAATTTTTTATTTTGTTCAAAATGAGCCATGATGTTATCAGCTGGTTTGATTAACATGTCAATCAACTCAGTTCTCCAAGATTCTCCCGCAAAAAAGGCTGCTTCTAATGAACGTTTTGTGTGAAAATGTCCCACGATGTCATATTTTTTTAATTCATCTTTAAGTGCCAAAAATGGAATAACATCACGCCCACGATTGGGAGTCCTAACCAGAGTTGCTTTAACCTTACGTCGAGTTAATGTTTCCTGAATGATTGTTTCTTTTTCATCCGTATTTGTGGTTAAAAATAAATCATAGTTAAATGAGAAATTTTTAAATGCATCTAGAAATTCTTCCAGTAATTCTGGATAATAAACGTGTAAATGTACGGCAACGCTCTGATGAATTACTGTTTCTGGCAAAGTTGTAATCATTTTGCTTGGCAATAAGAAGTTGGAATCAGGGTAGCCGACTGTGCTAAGGTGTTCGACAATAAGCGATTTGGGATAATCCGTGTTTTTATCAATGTAATCAAGCATATAATAAGCAATGCCGTTGCTTTCAACACTTTGGAATGCTTTAACCTTGATAAATGGAACTTTTTCTCGAAGAATCACATCTGGAGCATAATAAGAAAAATCAGGGTGAAGAAGATTCTTTGCATCTAAATTCCGCGTGTCAAGAATTGATTCATAATGAAATCCCGCATCCATAAATACTTTGGTGGACTGAATTTCATAATGGTCAATTACATCTTGCACATTCGTATAATCAACAATGTTTTTCCAAAAATCAGTAAACACATCTGATTGAATCACATTCTGATTGAAAACCTTATAATAAGACTGAATATGTTCATCAAAATAGTGATTTTTCGATTCACGGTAGGCACGATGGTTCGTCACTCCCCAAAAATCAACATTTTGTGCTTCATATTTTTCATAAATTGGAGCCATATCATAAAGAGGACCAAAACAGGTATCATTCATCAATGTGACAGAATCGTAAGATCTCAGCTCGTCAACCCCCACTTTGTTCATCCCATCACGCCATGCAGCAAAATCAAAGCCTTTGTTTTCACGCTGAATGAACTCATCAACAAACTCAGAAAGTTGACTTTGATATTGAGCTGGCAACTCACTATTTGAGATAAAAATTACTCTTTCAAATAATTTTCTCATCTGATTGAGTTGATAAATGACGTGCCCACTTAATTCTTTATTTCGATTAAAGTGAACGTAAAGTAAAAGTCGTTTCATTGATTACCCCTGGATTAATTTCCCTTCAATTTTTGAAGAAATTTATAAATTCTCGTGTTCTTAATAGCCTCTAGTTCTCGATTTTTCTCATCGAGTTCTTTTTCAAAACTATTAAGTTCTTCTTCTTTTGCGGATAAAAGATTTTTTAATGTCTTCACTTCTTTTTGAAAATTAGAAATATGTGAATCTTTTTCCTGAATTTTTTGATTGGCTTCAGTTAACTTTTCATTATTTTCCAAGTAACTTTTTAACCATAACTTAATATTTGCTTGACTAGCTTTTAATATTTCATCTGGTATAATTGCATGATATTTTTCTAAAAGATAGAAATATGCATCATAATATTTATCCCAGTTCCCTCTTTCAGTGCGGGAATTATCTAAAACGCGATAGTTCAACTTTGTTTCTTTGACAAATATCGGTTTTGCTTGATTTTTTAGGATTAAGGCAAGCCAAAAATCGTAATCTTCAAGTGCTTTGTGGTCCAATTGCTCATCAAAGCGGACATTCGAAACTTTAGAAACGCGAACCAACGAGGACATATCAATCAGATTGCCTTCAAGTTCTTTTTCCAGCTTAAAATCCAAGTCATCACGTAAAACATGACGATCATGAACAAAATCCCACAGTTGACAGTAAGCGATATCAGCATTACTTTTTTGTAAGGAATGAACTAAAATTTCAATATGTTGAACATCAATATAATTGTCACTGTCTATAAAAAGAAGATAATCTCCCGTTATTTTAGTTAAGGCCTCATTCCTTACTGCGACAATTCCCCGATTTTCTTGAGAGAAATAAGATGTTTCTGCAAATGGACTTTCTTTTAATAACCGTTCGATTACATGACCAGACTGGTCAGTGGAGCCATCGTTGAAGACGATTAATTCAATGTTGCTGTATGTTTGATTGAATACACTTCGTAAACACTGTTCAATGTATGCCTCATGATTGTAACAAGTGATAACAACAGAGACTTTATCTAGCATAGTCTCTCCTTTTCTATGCATTATTGGTCCAAGTCGGAGTTACATGCAAGATGTAAGACCGGTAAAAAGTAATGCACAAATACAAAATAGAAATTGTGATTATTGTCCATACTGACAGCTTTTTAATCGCCTTATCAGACATGGTAAAATTGAACTTTCGTCCTAAATTTTGAACAAAAGGAACAAATAGAAACATAAACGGTGATAAATAGCGGCCTTGCAAATTGGCACTTGCTAACGCAGCATTTTCAATAAAGAATCCTGCAAATATCCCTAACCAATTGACCAAATAAGTCATGCTGAAGAAAATGACAGTCCCTTTCGACCAACTTACTTTAAATTCTCCCATCATCACGATAAATAGAATTAAAATGAAGATGATATTGATAAAACCAGGTAAAGTTGTTGGAACAATTTGCCACATCTGTTTTGCATTATTGCTCATCATTTCCACATTCATATAATTTTCTATGAATTTTTTTATGATTGTGAAAATTGGAATTTTCTTATTTACAAAATAAGTTGCTATAAATATTATACCAAGAATCAATGCCGAGAGGGAAAATTTTCCTGATATTTTTAGACTTTTTAATTTTTTAATTATCGGTCGATAAAACATTGGAAGTCCCAAAAAGGCAAAAATTGCAAAGACATAATTAGTTTTTATAAAATAAAATGAGCAAGTGAGAAAAGCCGTGTAAATTGCTTTTTTCAAGCTAACTTCTCGAATTGTTGGAAGTTGTGCGAGGTCAAATAAATTCACTACAAAAGCAGCAAAAACGAGAAAACTAAGCACATCATAGCTTGGACTAAATATTTTTTGAATTCCACCAATCACAAAAAGCAAAATCATCGACCACTTAGCATATTTGTTTTTCTTAATTAAGAAATAAAAAGCAAATGCGAAGAAGAGTAAATTGGCGATACGTCCGCCATAATCCATGATTCCCAAACTTGGGTAAATCAGTCGAGCAATTAAAACACCGATTGCTGCGGGTAAATGCATGAAATCTAATGGGCCAAAGGTGTTGTTCCATTTGCTATAAACGGAAAATCTCACTCCATCATTTTGCAAGTCAACTTTTTTGGTAATCAACTTTTTGTAGAAAGTGGGATTAATTTTCCCCTCTGTCGAAAGCCCAATTGCTTCGAATTCTTTTGCCCGAACCTGTGGATTAGACATTGATTCTGGAGCTTTTGTTGAGAAGAGATTGTAACTCCTGCTAAGGTGATAGCCTTCATCTCCCATGGTTAGAGGTGGAGTAATGAAAACAGCTAGAAAACCGATAACGAGCACTAAAAATAGAAAAATATTTTCTGGCTTTGAATACTTCTTTTGATCGTCAGTTCTTTTCGCTATTTTATTCAAAAGTCCATGCCCCATTTCGTTGAATTAGGCCAGTTGCAGAATCAAGTGCAGACTTATCAGTTTCTGGTATATCATTTCGATTAATCAATATAACTTTTTCATCCGCAAATGCAACCATTTCATCACGCTCATTACGAATGGAGACTTGTAATTTTAGTTTTAAATTGTTAACCTGATCCAACTTACAGGTGTAGACTGCTTTTTTGTGGCCTTGACCTTCGGTCAAATAATCAAGCGAGTTGTCATTGTAAATCCAAATGTTGCGGTCAACATCAGTCAATGAGAAGGCAACATAAGTTTTGATCGCTTTTTTGACACGATAACTTACTTCAAATTTAATCTCATCTTTTGGTGAAATTTTTTGTTGATTGATGAAGTTAACTTCAAGCTGATCAATCCATTCATCTTTAACATCAATATCTAAATTAGAGTTTGCTGTTACTTCAGTTTGTAGATTATCTAAGCTGTATTGGTTGGCAACATCGTTCACGTCGCCTGAAACTTTAATCAATCCGTTCTCAATAAGAATCGCTTTGTTACAATATTTCTTCGCAGCGCCCATGTCATGAGTAACAAGAATCGTTGTCTTTCCAGATGCTTTACGTTCGAGGAAATAGTCGTTACATTTTCTTTGGAAAGATTCATCCCCAACGGCAAGAACTTCATCCAGAACCAATACGTCTCCACGTGCCTTAATGGCTACCGAGAAGGCCAAACGGACCTGCATTCCTGAAGAATAATTTTTTAATTTTTGATTCATAAATTCTTCAAGTTCCGCAAAATCAACAATTTCATCATACATAGCCGCAATTTCCTCGTGAGAAAAGCCGAGCATTGCACCATTCAGGAAAATATTTTCTTTACCTGTTAATTCCGGGTTAAATCCGACCCCAAGTTCAATAAATGAAACTAATTTTCCATTAACTGTCACGTTTCCTTTTTCAGGGGTGTAGATTTGTGAAATAATTTTAAGCAATGTTGATTTACCAGAGCCATTACGTCCGACAATGCCAAAAAAGTCGCCTTTTTCAACGACAAAATCAATATCTTTTAATACGTGTTGTTCTTTATAACCTTTGATTCCGCGTAAACGGTTAACCAAAGTTGTTCTGAGGCTAGAAGTTGCCTCTGTTGGAAGACGGAAGAATTTACTTACGTGATCTATTTTTACTGCAATATTGTCATTCATTAGATAATCTCCGCAAATTTGTTAGAGTTTTTTGTGAAAATCCACAAGCCGATTCCAAAAATAATAAATGGAATGAGATATGGGATGATAATGATGTAAGGTTTATCCGTCATTTGCCACAAAGTTGGGTTAGTATTATTACTGAATGTCAAAATATAACGCATATCTTGAACAATTTGAGCCATTGGATTGAGCATCAAAATTTTGGCAATGGTTGGATGCGTGTGTGAAACTTGGATTATAGGATAAATAATTGGGGTACCATATAAGCCAGTTTGCATTGCCACTTCCCAAATTGGTCCTAAATCACGAAATTTAACAAAAACGGTAGCTAAAATAAAGGCAACGCCTGTAGCTAAAAGGACTAATTCAACTAAAAGCGGAACAACGAAAATCACATTCCATGACATATGAATGCCATTTAGAAAAGCAAAAATAACAACGACAATCAAACTTATCAATAAGTTGATGAAGGCATTTGCTACAACTGAGAAAATGATAATTGGTTTTGAAAAACTAATTTTTCTCAGTAGGTCACCTCTCGAGACAATAGAAACCATTCCCATGTTGGTTGTTTCTGCGAAGAAATTCCACAATGTCAGGGCCAATAAAAGGGCAACAGCAAAGTGGGGAACCGCACTTCCGAAGCGCAAGAAGCGAACGAAGACAAGGTACATGATCACAAAGAGCATGACGGGTTTTAGAATTGACCAAAGATAGCCAATGACTGATCCTTGGTAACGGAGTTTAAAATCTGTTTTTACGAGTTCTTTTAGTAGAATTTGATTTCTACGATTAAAAAAGTTCATGTTAATTATTTTTCCTTTTTGTAACCAAATTTTGTCAGAACAAGAGTTCTGAAAATAAAGGTATGAAGTGGTCTATTTTTTCTCAAATGATAATGTCGAAGTGCATGAATTCTTTTAATAAAAGGTTTTTCCAAGATTTCAACATAGGTCTGTGCCAACATTCGATTTTCTTCTGGCAATTCATCAAATACCAATAATTTTTGTGCTTGTTTTTGACTCGAAGTGATTAACCACCAATATTTTTTTATCCAGTGATTGAACCAATTTTTCATCCTTTTTGTCAATGTTCGAGCACCTAGAACATTATTATCATGTTGACGATAAAGCTCCGTTGGTGTGTCAATAAAGACAAGTTCACCTAAAGCAGCAGCAAGTAGCGCAAGCCACCAATCATGCATGATGATATTTTCGGTATCATGCCATTTTTCAGCAAGTGCATGGTTAATTCCAACCGTACCGCCAGTAACCGTATTTTCAGTCAATTCTTGCACCAATTGAGTGTTGGCATGACCGGATTGATACTTCACCATGGACTCATTCAGGACGTCAAGTGATTTATTGACGATTTTCAAATCGGTGTAATAAAGAATGGGCTTCTGATTATCATGGGACTCTGCTTCTTTTAAGATGACCTCCAACTTGTTTTCGAGCCAATAGTCATCTTGGTCAGAAAAGAAATAAAAGTCTGCTGGTTCAATTTTTGTCAGTGCAAAAAATGATCTGACGACGCCAACATTATCAGCCTTAAGTAACCGAATACGGTGGTCGTGACTGGCAATCTCGTTTACAATTTCGCAGGTTCTATCTTTTGAACCGTCATCTCTGACAATCAAGCTCCAATCACTATATGTTTGCTCTTGAATTGATTTGATTTGGTCAGCGACGAATTTTTCACCATTGTACGTCGACATTAAGATATTAACTTTCAAAAACAAACTCCTTCAAAAATAGGGATTCGTATTGTTCACAAATGTGTTCCCAAGTGTATTTTTCTTGTATTAGCGCCTGTGCTTTTCGGTGCAACAGTGCTTTTTCTTCCACTGTCAGTACGGACAGATTTTCAAGTTGGGCTGTGATTTTGTCTTTGTCAAAATATAGAACTGAATCAGCCGCAGATTGACGGTTAAAATTGACATCGAGAACTAAGTTGACTGGTGTTGACCACATGGCTTCAAGCAGCCCTGGATTTGTACCACCAACTTCATGTCCATGAAGATAGGCAAAGGCATTTTCACGAATAAAGCGCAGTTCATTTTGATCATAAACGGTCCCAACAAATTTCACTCGTGGGTCCTGGTCAAAATGTGTTTTCTCACGTAATGTATCATAGAAAGTATTGCCTTCGTAGTTTGTAATAATGACTAAATCACGTCTGGATCGACTCGCCATGAACCCCGAAATCAGAGTTTCGTAATTGTTTTCTGGAACAAAACGTCCCACAATGAGAAAATAGTCACTAACTTTATATTTTACCAAAGTTTCAGATTCTGTCAAATCTGATTCAACTTGCTCGGTACCATAAGCAATAACGTCAGACTTGACTGAGCCATATTCACTCTTGAGGTAATCTAAAATCCCTTGATTGTCGGAAATAATCAGGTCAGCATGCTCTACCATTTTTTTTTCGGCAAACTTAAGGTATTTCCGTACTGGGGCAGCCCATTTGGTTCTACGCCATTCAAGCCCGTCTGGATTGACGAGTAACGTTCCACCCACTTGATGGATTTTTTTAGCGTAATGTCCAATGACACCACCAATTGTATTCCCCAATATGTAGAAGATCGGCTGTTGAATCTTCTCTTTTTTTATTTGATTAAGTGCCGCATTAATCGCCAGAATATCATAAGCTATAACACGCGCAGGACCAATATTGGGGACTTTGATTGAAAAACAATCTGCGCCTAAATATTCGAAATGCTCTCCTGCGTGTACTAAATCTGCATTCTCGCTTTGACAAGCCACATGATATTTGATATTTTTATTGATTTGGTGCTTGACGAGTTCTTCCACGAAGGTTTCAAAGCCTCCGTATTTTGCTGGAAGTCCTCTACTTCCGATGATAAAAATGTGTTTCATGTTTCTCCATTACTTTGTTTTTGCCAAAGTTATTACCAAAACTACATGCTTAATACTATTGAGCAGATTTGATATCAGAAAGGGTGCAAAATTGCACCGACTTCTCAAAGCGAGAATTCTGTCATCTCTGACAGAATTCTCCGCTCTATTGAGGGGCGACGCTTTATTTAGAAGTATCACCCTTAATTTTGTTTTTGTCAGCACGCAGGTCACCTTGGGCCATCATTTGGGCCAACGCATCTTGCCATGTTGGAATGACAAAGCCTGTTGCTTTTGATTTATCCAAATTCATCGTTGAATTAAATGGACGTTTAGCTGCTTGTTTGAATGCTGACGAGTCAACTGGTTTAACTACTGTATCGGTATCTTTTAAAATTTCGGTTGCGAAATCGAACCAAGTCACATCTTCATCTTTCTTTTTATCATTTGACAAATGATAGAAACCAGATTCAGCATTAACATCAACCAAATGTGTCATAAATTCAGCAAGTGTACGGCTCCACGTTGGAACACCATGTTGATCGTTAACGACAGTCAATTCAGGATGACTTTCAGCTAATTTTTGCATTGTAAAGACAAAATTTGGTCCGTATGAGCCAAAGAGCCAAGCCGTGCGAATGACATAGAACTTCGCACCAGATGCTACAATTGCTTGTTCTCCAAGATCCTTTGTACGACCATATTCTGACTCAGGATGTTTTGCATCATCAGGGAAACGTTCTTCCCCAATTGGCAGGTAACCACCGAAAACATAGTCCGTTGAAATTTGAACCATTGTTGCTCCAACACGGGCACTTGCTTGAGCAATATTACGTGTTCCATCAACGTTAATAAGTTCGCCTAACGCTTTGCCTTCGCCCTCTTCTTTATCAACAGCAGTATAAGCTGCACAATGATAAACGACCGTCGGTTTGTATTCATCAAAGAAGGCATCGACCTTTGCTTTATCGGTAATGTCAAGCTCTGCTGCATCAGTTGCCGTGTAAGTCACGCCACGTTCGTCAAGTAAATAACGAAGTTCTGTACCAAGCTGACCATTACCTCCTGTAATTAAAATCATATTTTTTTCCTTTTTAATATTATGTCTTAAAATCTTTTAATGAAGCTATATCAGCGTCCGAAATGATGGACAATTTGAAGCAATAGAATTAGCAACATCAAAGCAAAGAGCACTATTTCTAAACCATTCCCGATTTTTTGTTTACTTTTATCTTTGAGCAATTGAAATAGAATGAGTCCAATTCCACCACCTAAGCTATTCATCAAGATGTCATTAATATCGCTTGCACCTATGGCAAAGATATATTGAAGTGTTTCGAATATTAAAGTTATTAAGAAAATAACACTTAATGCACTAAACCATTTGAAATGAGTGACCTTACGTAAAAACCATCCTAGTGGTACAAAGGCAAGTACATTGAGTAACATTTCTCTTGTCCCGCCATCATTTACAAAGGGGATTAAATTTAAGCTCCGTCCACTTGCCCGTTGAAAAAAGACAGGTAAATTAATCGAAAGTTTGAACATAATCAGCCAGACCAGGAAAAATAAGTAACACCCAAAACAAATTTGACTGTATTTTTTACTCATTTCAATTCACTTCTGGTGATTCTTTGATTACTTGGCCCAATTGATTCCATTTTTTCAAACAAAGTTTACAATTTACGTCAAGATTTGTTGCCTGCCAAATCGGTTTAGCATATCCCTCAACGCCTTTATCAGTCAACCCACACATTGTTTGATGTTCAGACTGTAAAAAATGGACCTTCTTATTTTTCACATTAATAATTTTTTGCATTTCTGCCTAGTTTCATTTTTCTTATTTTGCTCAATCTTGGACAAAATCGCTAAAAAGATAACAGTAGGGGCAGTAAAGACGGAGTCGAATAAAGGTTCGCGACTGCAGGGTCAGGCAAATAAGCCCTTCTCAACACAGCCCAAATCACTTTTTTCATAGTCAGCCTCATTCAAAATGTTATTTAATAACCTTTTGTGTTTTAGCATATTTTGCTTCGACAGCTTCTTTTTCAGCTTTCCACCAATTTTCGTTTTCACGATACCAGTCGATTGTTGCTTGCAAGCCGCTTTCGAAATCGGTATGTTTAGGAGTCCAACCAAGTTCTTCACGAAGTTTCGTATTGTCAATGGCATAACGTTTGTCATGCGCATCTCCACGAGGGTCTACAACACGATCGTAATCATTTTTATCATGTCCCATACGTGTTAAAATGTCTTCCAAGACTTCCTTGTTATTTTTTTCGCCATCAGCACCGATCAGATAAGTTTCGCCGTAACGTCCTTTTGTCAAAATCGCCCAAACACCAGAAGAATGATCTTCAGTGTGAATCCAATCGCGGACATTTTTGCCGTCGCCGTAAAGTTTTGGCGTAATACCAGCCAAAATATTTGTGATTTGACGCGGAATGAATTTTTCGATGTGTTGGAAAGGGCCATAATTATTTGAACAGTTTGAAATCGTAGCTTTCAAGCCAAATGAACGTACCCAAGCACGGACAATCAAGTCAGATGCAGCTTTAGTCGAGCTGTATGGTGACGTTGGATTATAAGGCGTTTCAGGTGTGAATTTTTCACCAACGCCTTCACCGTGCCCTGGTAATTCTTCACGATAAGGCAAATCACCGTATACTTCGTCAGTTGAGACATGGTGAAAACGCAAATCATACTTACGTGCTGCTTGAATCAAAGTGTAGGTTCCGATGAAATTCGTTTGAATAAATTCATCTTGTGAAATCAAGCTGTTGTCATTATGTGATTCTGCTGCATAATGCACGATCGCATCTGCTTTTGAGGCAACTTGATCGACAATCTCAGGGTCAGCAATATCGCCAACCACGAGCTCAACACGGCCGCTTTCAAATAACATATTAATATTATTTACATTACCCGCGTAAGTAAGCTTATCTAAGACTGTGATATGTACGTCCGGGAAATTATTGTACACATAGTGCACAAAGTTAGAACCGATGAAGCCTGCGCCACCAGTTACCACGATATGTTTATATGGTGATTCCATTTTTTGTTTTCCTTAAATTATTTTATACTCTCGTTCAAACTTTGTTTTCGGCAAAACCTTCGCATATTTTCCGTTGAAAATGAGGATCTCATCTGCGCTGACAGAAATTTTGACAAGCCCGTAGGTATTGACAATAATTAATTTCCGTCCATTTTGTCTAAATCCACCATTTTCGAATGCTTTACGCACCCAATCGGGCTGGCTTTCATTTCCAATTAACCAAAATTCAAGCGTTTTTTTCGTTTTAAGATGTAAGGCTTTCACTTAAAGTCCAAATTTCCAATCTTCAGTCGAAAAAGCGTTAGATTTTCCATAAAGAACTTCTTTTGTGACAGGCTTAACGTCTTTAAGCAAAGGGTGATTCTTGTCTGCTTCAGAAACTTCAGCAGCATCAAGATTTTCCCACTTAATGTCCAATGCTGGATCTGCATAGTTAACAAAAGCATATTTTGGTTTCAGTTCCAATGCCCAATAGTCGTTAACAAGATAGCTATATGAAACTGTATCTGAAAGCACTTGGAAACCATTGGCAACACCACGTGGAATATACATTCCAACACTGGCATCAATAATTGTTTGGTACACATGGCCAAAGCTCTCGCCTTCACGTAAATCGACCCAAGTGCCCAGAACGCGTCCACCATCTGCTACTGAAATGTATTTGTCCCAAGGTTCTGCATGAAGCCCACGCAAAACGTTTTTCTTAGAAAATGAGACATTATTTTGCAATTTTCCTTCTGCAAAAAAGCTTTCTGGAAAGCCCAGTGGAAGCATTTTTTCTTTTTGGAAATTTTCCTTGAACCAGCCGCGATTGTCGCCGTGGACTGGAATATCAAATTTGATCACTCCCGGAATGGCTTCAATAGGATGTGCAGCTAGTTTTTTTTCAAAAAATTCTTCTGTCATTATTATCTTTCTGTAAATTAATTAAATATTCATTGACTTTGAGGTAGCCTGCTTCAACACCATCAACTTTACTCATGTGAGCTCGACCTTCAGGAGTTCGGAAGCGCAATTGGTAATTCATCAAAGTTTGATTTCCTAAATCATGAAAATCCAAAGTCTCAACGGCTTCAACGCTGTCCCAACCAGAAAAATGCCAAGTCGAAATAAGTTTTTTAGACTTTTGGACTTCTAAATATTGACCAAAAAATCGATAAGGTTTGCCGTCAGGGGTGACGAAAGTATAATCGTACATCCCTCCTGGTCGTACATCAAATTCTAAAGCAACAATCTTTTCATCAAATGGTGTCAGCGTCTGCTTTAAATGTTCAGGCTGAGTAAAAACTTCAAAAACAAGTTCCTTTGGAGCTGCAAATTCTTGCACACCCGCAATTGTGACCTCATCTGGATATGAAATTTCCATCTTTTTTCCTTAATTATAAATTTAGCTAAATTACAAATTATTTAACATCGCCTATCAAGCGGAGCAAGTATTGACCGTACTCATTTTTCTTCAATGGTTGAGCGAGTTCACGTACCTCTTCAGCTGTGATGTAGCCCATACGCCATGCAATTTCCTCAAGATTTGCAACTTGAACATTTTGCATCCGTTGAACTGTTTCTATGTATTGAGCAGCTTCAAGCAGGCTTTCGTGAGTTCCAGTATCAAGCCACGCAAAGCCACGTCCCATGAGTTCAACTGAGAGGTCCCCGCGTTCAAGATAAGCCTTATTTACATCAGTGATTTCAAGTTCTCCACGAGGAGAGGGCTTGATACTTTTAGCAATCTCAACAACATCGTTGTCATAGAAGTAAAGTCCTGTAACAGCATAGTTTGATTTAGGATGCTCTGGTTTTTCTTCTATAGAAATAGCATTCATGTCATCATCAAATTCGACCACACCAAAACGTTCTGGATCTGAAACATGGTAACCGAAAACAGTTGCGCCATGTGCTTTTGCTGCTGCACCCTGGAGCATTTTAGACATTCCTGGGCCGTGATAGATATTATCACCTAAAATCAAGGCGACAGAATCGTCCCCAATAAAATCTTCACCTATAATAAATGCTTGTGCCAACCCATCTGGTGAAGGTTGAACTGCATATTGCAAATTAATCCCGAATTCAGAGCCGTCTTGTAACAATTCTTTGAATCGAGGAGTATCCGTAGGTGTAGAGATAATTAAAATATCTTTGATACCTGCCAACATCAGTGTTGAAAGTGGATAATAAATCATTGGTTTGTCATATATTGGCATTAATTGTTTACTAGCTGCACGTGTCAGTGGGTATAGGCGAGTCCCTGAACCGCCTGCTAAGATAATTCCTTTCATTGGAACCTCCATGTATAGTTTATCAGAATAATTATAGCACATTTCAATTATACTGTCATTGACTTGTTTTGTTTCTCCGCCACTATTTGCATTAAAATCACGCAAAAAAAGAGCATCAAGCTCTTTATAATTTTATTTTTGTACGGTTGACATTGGTGCCAATGTTGAACGAATATGGAATTTGCGCTTGAGTAAATATTTTACAACAAGTGCGATAACACCAATCAAAACAGTAATGTAAGAATTGAATACTGGGTTAATTGCACGTGGAAGTAAAACAGAGAATGTTGAGAATGCTGACCAAACGAGAACGACAGCCACAACTAATAACATTTGTTTCCAATTCCATTTGCGACGTTCACCTGTTTGGGCATAGTAGAATTTGTAAATCATATACATGACAAGTCCTGCAAGAGCAGCCATAATGATCGTTGTTACTAAGCCATAGACTTGGGCGCTTTTCGGCGAGAAAAGTGAAATTGCTCCTGTAACCAAATAAATAAAGCCAAAGAATAAGAGCGTGCTATCAAGCCACATCCAAACAGGTTTGTCGTTGCTATTTTTATCATTCGAATTTTTCTTATTTACTGCTGCCTTTGGCACATATTGGTCAACAAACTCAGTTGGTGTACCCAACAGTTTACGAGCAGGGGTTGCTGTTTTTTGACCTTCAATAATTTGTGGTAAGAGTTCATTCAAAATCGTTTTTACTTCGTCGTCTGATTTTCCTACTAACATCAGTTGCTTTGTTACTGCGTGAACATATTCTTTATTCTTCGCTGTTAATTCGTCAATTAAATTTTCCATAAGACCTATTTTATCAAATAATAGAAAAAAAATCAGCAAAAAATGGAAAAAACTTGATTTTTTTATAAATAAAATGTTATAATCGACAAGTATGTTATCCTTTAGGTGCATAAAATTCTATAAGGAGGATCTAATTCATGTCTAAAGTATGTTACTTTACTGGTGCTGGAACTACTGCTTCCAACAACCGTTCACACGCAATGAACCAAACTAAACGTGTCGTTAAACCTAACCTTCAAAAAGTTAAAATCATCGAAAACGGCCAACTCAAAACTGTTTGGGCTACTGCTAAAGCACTCAAAAAATTGCCTGCAGGCGTAGAACGTGCATAATTGAAGTTTTTGCTTGCGCAAGCAAAAAATGGGACTCTGTCATTAATGGCAGAGTTTTTTTGTCCTTAAAATGGACTACTAGGCTATCAGACCTATCTATTAACCAAAATTTCTTTCATCCAATAGATAGGGGCAAAAATGGGGACGTCAATCAGAAGTTTCAGTCAGAAATTACCATAAAAACAATCAAAAAATAATTGATACGATTAGAATTGATATAAAATAGCGGTTGCAAGCCAAAGCAACTGTTTTATTTTGTAAAAATATGATAAAATAAATAATGATATTATAAATAATATGGAGGAAAGTGTCGTTTTGGCAAAAACGAGCGGCACATATATGAAAATGAGTGTTACTATTAACAATTCACATGGCAATGTCGATATTGCGACTGAAGTCATTTCTACTGTTGTTGGTGCAAGCACAACTGAAATTTTCGGCGTCGTTGGCATGACAAGCAAAGCGGCTGTCAAAGATAATTTCCGCAGTATTTTACGTCAAGAGAATTATTCTAAAGGTGTCGTTGTAACAAATACTGACAATGAAATCTCAATTGATGTGTATGTTGTCATCTCTTATGGTGTAAAAATCAGTGAAGTTGCAAAAAACATCCAAGAACGCGTTCGATTCAATTTGGAAAACCAACTCGGAATTTC
Organism: Lactococcus fujiensis JCM 16395; assembly: GCF_002441655.1. GTDB lineage: Bacteria > Bacillota > Bacilli > Lactobacillales > Streptococcaceae > Lactococcus > Lactococcus fujiensis. Next base: position 38,113 of record NZ_JXJU01000005.1, read on the forward strand.
CGTTTCAAAAATCAACGTTTACGTACAAAATGTGAAGGTGGTTGAAGACTAAGTGGCTAATATAGACGCAAGTAAATTTAAAGAAATGGTCCAAGCGGCAGCAAGTCGTTTGAATGAACAAGCTGAGTACGTTAATTCGCTCAATGTTTTCCCAGTTCCTGATGGAGATACTGGAACAAATATGGGGATGACGATCACAAACGGTGCAAAAGAAGTTGCCGAACGTCCAGCCAATACAGTTGGCGAAGTTGCTCAAATCCTTTCAAAAGGTTTGCTCATGGGTGCCCGTGGTAACTCTGGTGTTATTACATCGCAAATTTTCCGTGGCTTCAGCAATTATGCAAAAGGCTATGACGAACTTGACGGCATTCACTTTGCTGCCGCGCTCCAATCGGGTGTTGAAGTAGCTTACAAAGCTGTTATGAAACCAGTCGAAGGGACTATTTTGACTGTTTCTCGCGGTGCTGCTGAAATGGCGAAACGTAAAACGGACGAAACGGATGATGTCGTTGAAATAATGGCTGCGGCCCTTGACGGTGCTAAAAAAGCATTGGCAATGACGCCTGAAATGCTTCCTGTTCTCAAAGAGGTCGGCGTTGTTGATTCCGGTGGTCAAGGTCTCGTATATATTTATGAAGGCTTCATGATGGCCTTGAATGGCGAATTTGTTCCTGAAACACCAATTGCTGAACTGGGTGCAATGGATCGCATGGTCAATGTTGAACATGAATCAGCTGGTGTAGGAAGTGCTTCTACTGCTGATATTAAATTTGGATACTGTACCGAAATCATGGTCGAAATCGGTAAAGGACCATCGGTTCAAACCGAATATAGCCACGATAATTTCCAAACTTTCCTTGAAGGACTTGGAAACTCAACTGTTTTAGTCGATGACGATGAAATTATTAAACTTCACGTTCATACTGAAGATCCAGGGCTTGTGATTCAAGAAGGACTCAAATTTGGTCGTTTACTTAAGGTCAAAGTTGATAATATGCGTCTTCAAAACGAAGGTGTAAAGGAAAAAGAAGCCAAATCTAATATTTCAACTTCAGCCTCTAAGAAAGACTGGGGATTGATTGCTATCGCCGCTGGTGATGGTTTGGCTGAGATCTTTAAAGAAATGGGTGTCAATCACGTTGTTTCTGGTGGTCAAACGATGAATCCTTCAACTGAAGATATTCTCAAAGCAATTGAAAATGTTAATGCTGAAAAAGTAATCATCTTACCTAATAATAAAAATATTTTCATGGCAGCAAAATCTGCTGCTGAAGTAGCTGAAATTCCTGTCGAAGTTGTTGAATCAGCAACAGTTCCTCAAGGCTTCACAGCACTTCTCGCTTTCGACCCAACGCATAGCATTGAAGAAAATAAAGCCAGCATGACTGCAGCACTTTCAGAAGTTAAATCTGGCTCGGTTACAAATGCAATACGCGATACAAATGTTGATGGAATTGAAATCCACAAAAAAGACACGCTCGGAATGTTGAACAACAAAATCGTTGTATCTACAAAGCGTCAAGGTGATGCAATGATGGCTGTATTTGATAAAATGATTGACGATGACAGTGAAATCGCAACTATTTATGTTGGTAGTGAAGGTAAAAAAGCATTCGCTGAAAAAGTTGCTCGTGTGATCCAAAAGAAATACGGCGACCTTGAAGTCGAAATCTTCGAAGGAAAACAACCCGTTTATCCTTATATCTTCTCAGTTGAATAAGTCAATATAATTAAAAAGCTCTAAAATCAGAGCTTTTTTTATTTTCGAAATATTTTCATCGAAACTTCTTCTCTTCTCAAGGGAGGGAGAATTTTTTCAGTTACCAAAGCGCACTCCCCAATATTCCAATCCATTCGGACGCTTGTGAATTTTGAGCAATATTCAAAAACATGGAGTTAACTTTGACTTAATTTTTAAAGATAATCAGTATTTCAATTTAATGTTGAGAGCCGTTCAAAAAATCTTGCCCAATATTTACTTGAATTAGAAGCAAAGGATTTAATTTTTCAAAAGCTTTAAAAAAGATGCTTCGAAAAGCATCAAATATTCATCGAAAACATGGACGACCCTATCCATTTTTTTAGGAAATGAAAACTGGACTCCAGTGTATCTCTTGTTTAGTTTAATACTTTTTCTTTAATTACTTGCAGAACACCGTTTTCATCATTGGGAGGTGCAATATGTTTGGCATGTGTTTTGACTTCGTCAAAAGCATTTGCCATAGCGTAACTTTCTTGAGCTTGATTAAGTAGCTCGAAATCATTGTAGCCATCACCAAAAGCCATTGTTTCGTCAGAACTGACAGCTAAAATTTCTTGCAGTTTTTGAACAGTTGTCCCTTTGTGAATCCCCTTTGAAGTAATGTCAATCCATGCCGCCTCACTTGCAACAATATAAAAATTATCTTGTTCTCCTTTTATTTTCTCAAATGTATCAAAACACCGCTTTTTACGATCAAAAACAGTAATTTTTACAAAATCATCCGTTATTTCTGAGAAATCTTTAACCACATTAATCGTCGCATAAGATCGACGAACAAGCTCGCCATCGAGCAATTGACGTCGGTCAGCAATAACTGCTGCTTGCGTCGTACAAGCAATAATAGTTTGGTCGGCTTGAATGCCTTCAAGTTTGGAAATAATATCTAGACCTTTTGAATTTGGAATCAGGGATTCAAATTCAAATTTCCCCGCATGTTTAATTCGGCTAGCAGAATCGCCCAAAATCCAAATTTTATCTGCTAAGTCTCCAAATAGTTCTTCTACTCTTTCCGTTTGTTTCCCTGTGACAGCACCAAAAGCAATGTTCTTTTTAGTCAGTTCTGACAAAATATTGGAAAAGTCTTCTTTGTTATAATCCCCTTTTGAATTTAGAAAAGTACCGTCTAAATCTGTTAAAATCAGTTTTATCATATGACCTCCAGTATGTTTATTAATTAAATTATAACATTTCTATGAAAAGTAAGCGTTTTATATTAAGAAACATGTTTTTTTCATCCTGTAACAAAAATTTAATGTTACATTTTGCACAAAGTTTCAGTTTTGCACATTGTTCACAAAGTTTTTGTGATATAATTTGTGTAAAATATATTTGACATAAATTAATTTTGGAGTAAAAATGCAAACACTTGATCAAACTCACGTTGGACAAATTTATTATATTGATCGTATCCTTGGAAAAGACCAGCCAAAACTGCGTGAACTTGGCTTTATTAAAGAAAAGGCGATTAGTTTAATCTCATTTAACGGTGAAAATGCAATAGTTAAGCTTGAAAATGCAAGATTAGCTTTAAGTAGTTCTTATCTGAAACAAATTTTTGTAAAAAAAGAACGTTCTAAAGAAGAAATCGTCGGTCTCTCAAAATTAGAAATTGGTCAAACAGGTATCGTCAGAATCATTGATGCTACTGGTGAGATAAAACGCCGACTGATGGACATGGGAATTACACGAGGAACAAGTGTCCTAGTCCAAAAGTTGGCACCCCTTGGCGACCCTATGGAACTCCATCTGAGAGGATATGCCTTATCTTTACGAAAAATTGATGCTGATAGAATTAAAGTCGTTATTGACAAAAAAGTAGATTAACGTGGTAAAAGTATGACAATCATTGCCTTATTAGGGAACCCCAATAGTGGGAAAACAAGCATCTTTAATATCATAACTGGAAGTAATCAACAAGTCGGAAATTGGCCTGGTGTAACCGTTGAACGAAAATCTGGTCGTTATAAAAAGGACAAAACTATCACCATTCAAGATTTGCCTGGCCTCTACTCCCTCTCTCCATATTCACTCGAGGAGCAGGTTACCCGTGACTATCTTTCACTCACACCACCTGATGTTTTGGTCAACATTATAGATTCAACAAACTTGGAACGTTCTTTATACTTAACCTTGCAACTAATGGAATTTGGGATTCCAATGGTGCTTGCCTTAAACATGAGCGACTTAGTTGAAAGAGAAGGAAAATCAATTGACCTTGAGAAGTTATCCTATCGACTCGGACTTCCCATTGTTAAAACCTCAGCAGTTAAAAACCGTGGACTTGATGAATTAATTAATCTTGCTAAAAAAATCCCAAAAACCCAAGCACTGGATTATGATCACCGTCTTGAAGGTGCCCTTTCTGAAATTGCAAAAGTCATTCATTCAAATCGTCGATTTGATCAAATCAAATGTTTTGAGGGCGACAAATTGGCCCTGTCAGTACTGACAGAAAAACAATTGCTTGAAATCGATGATATAGTCAGCATCTCTGAAAAAATATTGAACGATGATCGTGAATCGATCATCGTAAACGAGCGTTATGATTTAATAAGCCAAATTGTCCGACTTTGCGTCACTGAATCAGAAGGTAAATCGATTAAACTCACAGATAAAATTGACCAAATTGTAACAAATAAGTGGCTAGGGCTTCCTATTTTTGTACTTATCATGTGGGCCGTTTATTATTTATCCATTCAGACCGTTGGAACCATTGCGAGTGACTGGATTAATAATGTTTTGTTTGCCCAATGGATTCCAAACTTTGCTAGTTTCATCTTGGCCCATCTTCAAATTGTCCCTTGGCTTCAAGATCTTGTGCTTAATGGAATTATTGCCGGTATTGGTGCCATACTTGGTTTTATTCCACAGATTTTTGTCTTGTTCTTACTCCTTGGAATACTTGAAGACTCTGGATACATGGCACGTGTTGCCTTTATTATGGATCGCATTTTTAGAAAGTTTGGTCTTTCTGGCAAGTCTTTCATTCCAATGCTGATATCCTCAGGTTGTGGTGTTCCAGGTATCATGGCGACTCGTACAATTGAACAAGAACGTGATCGTAAAATTACAATTATGGTTACTACATTTATGCCTTGTTCCGCAAAATTACCAATTATTGCACTTATTTCAGGTGCTTTCTTCAGACAAGCGAGCTGGGTAGCCCCTAGTGCCTATTTTCTAGGAATGGGAATGATAATCTTATCGGGCATTATTCTTAAGAAAACAAAGATGTTTGCAGGTGATGTTTCTGCCTTTATCATGGAACTGCCAATATATCACCTTCCCCAAATCTTTACGGTTCTCAAATATGCCTTCAACCATGCCTTCAGTTTTATTAAACGTGCTGGTACAATTATTTTCGCAATGAATGTGCTCATATGGTTCACCTCGAACTACAATTGGACCTTCCAAAATGTTGCCACGAGCCAATCCATTTTAGCTGATTTCGGTCGTCTTATTGCATTATTCTTTGCCCCTCTAGGCTTTGGTGAATGGAGAGCAGCGGTCGCAACGCTCACTGGGCTCGTTGCTAAAGAAACAATCGTTGGGACAATGGGCGTTTTATATGCACATGACACAAGTAACACTCATCAACTTTGGGAAGCTGTCAGACACGCTTACACCCCTCTCTCTGCCTATTCTCTATTAGTCTTTAATTTACTTTGTGCCCCTTGTATAGCAGCAATTTCAACGATTTATAAAGAAATGGGCGATGTGAAATGGACAATGCGTGCCGTAGGCTTCCAAACACTGGTTGCCTACATGATGAGTTTTATTATTTATCAAATCGGTTTTGCCATTCAATCCAGTCAATTTACACTCATGACCTTACTAGCCTCGTTTGCACTTGCCACTGGTTTATATTTCATTTTCAGAAAGGGAGAGGAACCCACTTATGAACTTGCCTAGTTTTATTTTACTTGCTTTAATTTTAACTGCAACGGCTTTAACCATTCGTAAAATCGTACATAGCAAGGGTGCCTGTGAAGATTGTAGCAGTAATACCTGCCCAGTTAAATCAGCCGTTCCAATTTCTACGACACTTGAAAACAGCCACAAAGATTCTTGTTCATGTGAAGAATGATGTAGTTGCCTTTGGTTAAAGTTCCATCATTAAAAACAAAAAATCATTATTAGAAAGCGCCTTTTTGATACAATAACATAAAGGAGTAAATGATGAAAGCAATCGCAGTAGATATGGATGGCACTTTTTTAAATGACCAATCAAACTATGACGCCAAACTCATTTGTCATGAAAAATGCTACCTCTAAAACGCTTCTGAATATCGCACAGCATACTGCTCCTTCAAACAATGAAAGTGGCGTTTTACAAATAATTGAGCAAAATATCTAAAAAACCAGCACTATGCTGGTTTTTTCGCTAAAAGATTAATCCAAGATACATGAAAATGGCCTGAAAAAGTGAAAATACCATCAGTATTTTAACTGAACTGATAAAAGTTTCTCTTTTCACCTGTGCCTTAACGTAGGGGCGAGCAAATTTTATCATCAGTGGAACTGTCATTAACATTAATAACAAGATTGGAGAAATAAGTTTCAGTACAACTGCAACAATAATGGCCACATAACTCAAAACAATCGACGTTTCCCACCAATCAACTGCCGCTTTTTTTCCAATATAGTGAACTATAGTATACCGATGGTTAGATTCATCTTCTGCAAGGTCGCATGTATTATTTGCTAACATCAAATTGGCAATCAGTAAAACACTGGGCAATGCAACGAGAAAAGTCGAGCCAATCGTTGTCCAATTCCAGATAAAAGCAGGACCTGCACAAATAAAAACACAAATTAAAAAAATCAGATAACCCATTGTGATTCCACTTAAAAACTCACCAATAGGTAAAGTTGAAAGTGGTTTAGGTCCTCCGGCATAAAAAATACCGACTGCATAACAAATCAAACCAATTGCAAAAACTTCCCAGCCAGTCATTGCTGCTACGAGTAATCCGATTAATAGTGAACTGAAAAAAAAGAAAATAAGAAGTCCTTTAATCAAACCCATACTTAAATTTTCACGGCCAATAATATTCGTATTTTTTTGATAATCATTTGTATCGACAGCATTATGAAAATCATTATAATTGTCCCAAATATCCACAAAACAGTTAAATAAAAACATCGCGACAAAATAAATTAATAATGGAATTAAATTAACGACATGGTAATGATAGAGTGAATAGGCAAGTCCCATCAAAAAGGGGAAAACACTCGCAGTCTTAGCCTTTAATTCAATTAATTCTGCAAAAACTTTTACATTCATCTTTCATCTCCTAGTTTTCTATTTTCTCAACAAAAAAAACGAGGTAAACTCATTTTAATATTTTCTTTGTAACAAAAGTTGAGTCGCCTCAGATAAAATATCGCGACTACGACCAGCAGGTAATTTTTCAATTTCTTCTAAGGCTTTGTCAGTCAAGCTATTTGCAAATAATAAAGCGCCTGCAATCCCTCCAGCTTCTTCTACCAACTTTGCTAAATCAAGGCATTGCTCGCGTGTCAATTTTTCTGGATGTTCCAAAAAAGGCATGATTGTAGCAGGTTCATTTTCTCTAGCAATAAGCAACGGCAATGTAAAAATCCCTAAACGGACATCAGTCAGAATAGGCTTGTTTTCTTCATCAAGGCCAACAGAGAAGTTTAATATGTCGTCATAAACTTGAAAAGCTAACCCAATAGCGCGACCGATTTTGCCTGCTGAATGTTGCACTGATTTGTCAGCACCAGAAAAATAGGCTCCTTCTAAACAGCTCAGACTCAAAAGTTCGGCCGTTTTTCCGGAAATAGCTTTCAAATATTTATGGACAGAAATAGTAGCGTCAAACGCCGATTGCATTTGTGTCAATTCACCTTGTAAAATCTTCTTCATTGATTTAGCATTCTTTGTTAAAAATGGTGTTGATACCATCGTTTCTATCAACAATTCAAAGAAAATGGTATAAACAAAATCACCTGTATAGACCGCAACATCTTTTCCAAATTGGGCTTCAACAGAAGGCATTCCGCGTCTCAAAGGCGAATCATCAATGATATCATCATGAATAAGTGTTGCTGAGTGGAGCATTTCGAGTGATGCAGCAATTTTGAGCAAACGTTCTTGCATTTTGGGATCTGATTCATCTGAATTTAATCCAGCGAACAAGAAAAAAAGTGCAGGCCGAACCATTTTTCCGCCTCGCGAAGTCATTTTCTGTAATGCTGACTCAATCTCTTGATTATTAATCTTGAGTCGTTCCGCCATTAATTCTTGAACAGCAATTAATTTGTTTTGAATTTCAGGGTAATCTTGCCAAAAGCTGAGCATCTATTCCATCCTCTCGTGTCATACGCACTATTAACTATTTTAGCAAAAATTATAATATTCTGCTTTGTAAAAGTTTTTTTACATAAGACATCACAAAACAATATAATATGATTAAAAAAAAATTTGTAAGAATGCTTATTTTCTTGCCTGATTGCCTTAACACAATCAAACAAGAATTCCTAAGCAACACTGACAAATTTTCGTCGATTAACGAATTTCGATGATTTTATCTTGTGGTAAACGATAACTTGCCACACCTTTAACTGCTGCATTTCCAAGAGGGATAATTAATTCAGGGCGATAACGACGTTCAACTTCTAGAATTTCATTAATTTTTGGTGTCCGATGAAAGCCGAGAATAATATTTGAATCGTAACCACGATTTTTTATCGCATAAACTAAGTTCATGGTAACTAAACCAGCATTAATTGAAAGATAATTGCTCTCATAGAATTCGTCATATTCATCAAACATTTGAGGATAACGACTATTAAAACGTTCAAGCTGCTCGTCACTCAATTCTTCAGCTCCAGCGCGGGCAATTTCACGAGAGCGTTCAACAAGATCAGTATCACTAAAGAGAACGATAACGGCACCAGCTTCCTTAATTTGATCAACATTCTGGCCTTTGACTTCACCAAGTAAAGCTTCTCTTTTCTCATCGCTTTCAACAATGACGAAGTGCCAAGGCTGAATATTATGCGCAGAAGGTGCCAAACTGGCCGCAGAAATAATTTGTTTTACATCAACAGTAGGAATTTTTTTACCATCAAAATGTTTGGTGGCATGTCGTGATTTATTAAGTTTTACATAGTCCATAAAATTTATCCCTCTTCTCTATAATGCTTTTATTTTACCACAAATAGTTCCATTTTTAAAAATCTTCAAATGTTAATATTTGATTAATATAGTTACTTTTATTCAATATAATAGAACTTTGTTACAAAGAAAAAATGACAACTTGAAGTCGCCATTCTTAGTTCATTACTTTTTGAACTTTATCTTTTCGCATTTGTTTTGAACGAAGCTGTCCACAAGCTGCGTCAATGTCAGTCCCATGCTCTTGACGTAAAACACAATTGATTCCATTCTTCTTCAAAACATTGTAAAATTGTTCAACAGCATCCTTAGTTGATCTTTCATATTTGATATGCTCAGCAACTGGATTATAGGGAATCAGGTTGACATATGCCAATTTATTTCGCGGTTTAATTAATTCTGCCAATTGTTGTGCGACTTCTGGACTGTCATTAATACCCGAAAGCATGATATATTCGTATGTCACGCGCCGATTAGTAGTATCCGTATAATAGTCAATGGCATTAAATAATTTTTCCAAAGGTTGGCTTCGATTAATACGCATGAGACTAGTTCTTAGTTCGTTATTAGGTGCATGCAGTGAAATCGCCAAGTTAATCTGCAAATTTTCGTGGGCAAACTCACGAATTTTAGCAGGCATATAACCACATGTTGAAACAGTAATATGTCGAGCTCCAATGGCCAATCCGTTGTCATCATTGACAATGTGCAAGAAATCCATCAAATTTTGGTAGTTATCAAATGGTTCACCAATCCCCATCACCACTAAATGAGAAACACGTTCATCAAGTCCACGCTCATCAAAATATTTTTGAACCAACATAATTTGCGCAACAATCTCACCAGCTGTCACATCACGCTCTTTTTTCAAAATCCCACTTGCACAAAAAGTACAACCCATATTACATCCCACTTGTGTTGTGACACAAACGGATAAGCCGTAGGCTTGTCGCATGAGAACGGTTTCTATCATCATTTGATCCGGAAGTCTAAATAAGTATTTAACCGTTCCATCTTCTGATTCTTGAATCACCACTTGCTCTAATGGATTCATAATAAACTCAGCTTTGAGTTTCTCAATGAGTTCCTTAGATAGGTTTGTCATCTCGTCAAATGTTTGAACTCGTTTACGATAAAGCCAATCCCAAACTTGTGTTGCACGAAACTTTTTTTCGTCATTTGCGACTGCCCAGTCAATCAATTTCTCACGCGTCAATCCATAGATGGATGCCTTCGCGTCTTTTTTTTCTTCAGCCCTCATATTTATTCCTTGTTTTGTTAATATATGAATCCTTGCCTTAAATGATTAACTCTGTGTTGTGATGGATAAAAAAGTAGACTTAAGGTATGATTCATAATCATTTAGAATCTCGTGTGCGAATAACAAAACCTTGTTGTTTTGGTTTTGTCGCTTGGCCATTTGATTTCTGTTTATTCGAATTAGAATTACCAACATTTGTCTTATTAGTATTTGTACGAGTGCGTTTGTTAGACTCGTTTTTCTTCCGAGGTTCTCTCGCTGAATCATTGTCAGTGATGACAAAACTATTTTTGCGTTTGTCAGAATTGACTTTCTTCTTTGGATTCCCTTTTTCGCCCTTGTTATCCAACTTTTGATTTGGCCCCTTGGACATATTCTGATTCTGAACTTTTGATTTTTCTAGATTAGAGTTTCCTTTTTTATCTCTAACTTCATAGCTGTTAGCCTCCGCTCCTTCGTTATTCCGATTTTTATTTCGGTTACGATTTCGGCGACGTTTTGGCTTATCTAATTTAGCTTGACGATCATTCTCATCAAACGCACGTTCAGAATTAAAGGCCTCTTTTTTCCGATTTTCCTTTGTCCGAATGCGTCTCAAAACAAAATAAGGTGCCCCATAATTGCAATATTCATTCAGATAGTCTTCTAAATGATCTATTTTCGTTGCCGCATCCATTTTTTTTCGGCTTGTTGAGAAAAATCCTTTCAACCGAAGTTGCTCAAAGCCCCAATCTCCAACAATATAGTCGTACTTGTCAAAAAGCTCTGAGAATCGTTGTTCAAATTTTTCCGCATCAAAACCCTCTCGGAAATTTTGAACCAAGTGGAATGTTTTATCTGTTCCAACAGTAACAACCCCCTCAAATTCAACAACATGTTCTCCTGGATATTTATTGTAATTTAATTTACTTTCGTCAATCTCTTTTGGCATTTATTTTGTCTTTATGCAGTTTTTAGCTGGTTCTAAAAGTGCTGCCTCAAAGTCCTTTCTCATTTTCTATTAATTTATGCGCCACAATTTCCCGCAAGAAATAAGGAAAAATAATTTCTGATTTTCCAATTTTCTTCAGAATAGGAAAATACCATGTAAACAAATACTGGTCTGGAACAACAATCTGATAGCTTTCATTAGGTATAATCTTTTCCCATACTCCAGCTTTTTGAATATAAAATTCACCGTGTTCAATCTTCAACTGATGTAAAACAAGACGTCCAAACGTTTTTCCGCGGAAGCCCATGCCCCGAATTTGTTGCGTTGAAAGAAAAGCCGACACATCAATCATTTCCATTAGCACTTCACGCAGTTCAAATCCCGTAATGGTAAAACGAACCATACGAATCGAATGTGGTAAAAGATCATGCAAAGTATCAAGTGTGATATTTTGGGGAATTTCATCCGCAACAATCAAGCCTGAATTGAGGATACAAGCATCGGTTTGACTAGCTTCGGTTAAAATCTCCCCTAAAAAATGACTGGCTTCATCATGCGGATACTGATTTGGAATTGGATGCTCTAACTGAGCCAATTGAGTTCCAGACAAAAGTTTATGGCCTTGTAATTGCCAGCCCTTAATATCAAGTGCATCAGATTTATACTTTGGCAATGTGTTTGTTGCAATAGCCTCAATTTGGTGGTCAACCAGATGATTTTCTTCGTTAAAAGTAAGGTCAATCTGCCCGACATATTGACCATATTTTCCAGCTGCTGCTAACAATGTCCCATTAGATATGGCGCCATGCTCAAACAAGTGATGCGTATGAGCACCAATGATTAAATCGATATCATAGCGCTCCGTAATCTTTTCATCAACATTTTTCCCCAAATGTGAAAGTAAAATTGTAAAATCGCAGTCCAGTGGTAAAAGGTCATCTAAAACGGAAATGGGATCAGATAATTCCCACCCTGCAGATGGATAAGCCAATCTATAAGGAGCTGTTAAGCCAATGATCCCTACTCGAAGACCGAATGTAGTCGTAAAAATCATTGGACCTTTCGCGAAATTAGTTTCCAAGTTTGATAGAAGAACGGGGAACTCTGCTTCATCATAAAGATGGCTCAACATCTCATGTGTCAGCCCCAGTCCTTCATTATTTCCTATCGTAGCAGCAGTCAAATTCAATCGATTCATCAAGGCCACATTCATTTGACCATTCGTAGCTTCTGTCAAGGGGTGAACACGGTCAATATTATCACCTAAATCAAATCGCAAGACGTTTTTTGGAGAAGAAAATTCGGCTGTTTGTTCAGCAAAAAAACGCTCAATAACAGGAAAGTTTTCCAAATGCGAATGCAAATCATTAAGGTGGAGAATTCGCAGATTATTCATAGCTCAATTATACCATATCTGTCAAGGCAATTTGCAGGCTACTCATGTAAAGTAACCTTGACACTTTCATTATTTACCAGTCGAACCAAACCCCCCAGTACGAACTGTTTTTGTCACATTATCATCACCATCAGCGACTAAGAAAGGCATAAATACGCCTTGCGTCACACGTTCACCTGCTTCGATAACAACAGCGTGGTCAGTAATATTCATCATTTGAGCAAAAATTTCGCCCTCATTTCCAGAATTACCATAGTAATCGCCATCAATTACACCAACTGAATTTGCTAAAACAAGCCCTTTTTTTCTTGGATTTGATGAACGGTCATACAAGTAAAGGACTTCTCCAGCTTGCATATATGCTTTCAAACCGGTAGAAACTAATTTTATTTCACCTGGTGCAAAATGAACAGTTTCGACGGCTGCCAAGTCATATCCAGCCGCGTGTTCTGTCTCTCGATGTGGTAAATCAAGACCTTGGTCAGCATATTTTGTAACAAATTCAAATCCACGTATCTTCATTTTCATTCTCAATTCTATTAATAATTATTCTTATTATACCATAGAAAAAAGCACCAAAAGGTGCTTTGAGATGTAAAATTTAATGTCATTGTTGATGAAAAACAAGTTGGCTTATAGTTCCTCAGCATTTGTTTCAATGATCTGTTGATACCAGTAATAAGAGTCTTTTGGAATCCGTTTGAGGCTGCCCTCCATACTCTCATCTTGGTCAACGTAGACAAAACCATATCGTTTCTGATAACCATTTAGCCAAGAAAGTAAATCTGTATAGCTCCAAGTGTGATAGCCAATGACTGTTGCACCATCTGTAATGGCCTCTTTTATCGCTTTAACATGACTTTCGAGATAGGCAATACGGTATTCGTCATGAACTTTACCATCTTCAAGTTTATCATATTCTCCAAGTCCATTTTCAGTAATCATGACTGGAATACGATAGCGTGAAGTGATCCGTCGAAGTGCGATGCGTAAGCCTTCTGGATCAATTTCCCAGTCCCAATTTGTCCGCTCAATGAACGGGTTTTGAACTTTTTTGTGCAATCCGGGAACACCTGATTCTTTTGTGGTTCCTTTTTTACCACTTGTATTAAATTCTGTCGCACCTACACCCCCGTCAACTGGATTCCATGCATTTGTTGCCGTTTGATAATAATTAACACCGAGGAAGTCTGGATGAGCAGATTTCAACAATTCAGCATCACCATCCGCAAATTCAGGTGCCAATCCTTGCTCACGCAAATGAGCCAAGGCAACAATTGGATATTCACCATAAATGTAAACATCTATCCAAAAATGACTATACATTTCTTCTGCATTTTCAGCTGCAAGGACATTCATTGGATTGCTATCAATTGCATATTGTGGGGTGTATGCAAAACTTGGACCAATTTGTCCAGGCATTTTCATATCATGGAATTTATTAATAACTGCTGCGTTAGCCAAATTGGCATGGTGATTAACTTGATAAAAAAGTTTAAGATTTTTCTTTCCAGGTGGGTGAGTTGCAGTCACCCAGCCTTGGTTTGTAAAGACATTTTGTTCATTCAATGAAACCCAATATTTGACTTTTCCTTTGAACGCATTGAATAAAATTTCGGAATAATTGACGAAATCGGCAATAACCTCGCGAGATTCCCAGCCTCCATACAAATCTTGTAAAGCCTGTGGCAAATCCCAATGATAGAGAGTTACAATCGGCTCAATTCCATTTGTAATTAATTCATCAATCAAATCCTCGTAAAATTTCAATCCGCCTTGGTTAACTTCTCCTCGTCCATCAGGCAGAATACGGCTCCAAGCAATTGAAAAACGGTATGATTTCAAGCCGAGTTCTTTCATCAAAGCGACATCTTCTTTGTATCGATGGTAGTGGTCTACTGCTACATCCCCATTTGTGCCTTTAAATGTTTTCCCAGGAATGCGTACGAAATTGTCCCACACACTCGCTTTTTTCCCATCTTCAAATGGAGCACCTTCGACTTGATATGCTGCTGAAGCAGACCCCCAGAGAAAATCATTTGGGAAGGATTTTAATATTTTATGTTCCATAATTCTCCTAAACCTAAACGGCTCATCATATTTTTATAAGTTAAGGACTTTGCCTTCACTAATATTATACCAAATGGAAACGCTTATATCTGTTACAACATTTGAAATATGTTTTTAATTGATCAAAGAAACCTGTCAGTACTGACAGGTTTCTTTATTTTATCCGGCTATTACATTAAAGAACAAAACTTGTCCCCATTCGCTTTCTTTAATCAAGGCTTTCACTTTTTTAACTTCTTCATCCAAGTCTGTAACACCTGCTGGAACTTCAAAATAGTGTTTCAAAGCTTGTTTTTTTACAAATGTGTAACCATTTGCTTCCAAAAGTTCAATAATTTCTTTTTGTTTTTGTGCAAGATTTACAATAATCATATTAAAATGTCCTTTCAATTCGTTTTTGTCGTCATTTCTGACAAAAACAGAAGCATTAGTTTAAAAAATTTCCCTATGCTCATTATATCAATTTTTTAACAGTTTTAAAATATCACTTTTTCAATAAATGGAACTTATTTACGTGATTTAATTTTTTCGTTCTTTTGATTTTCAATTACTTCTTCAGCTAATTGATCCGCTTTTTTCTTTTGATTCCGAGAAACGAGAATCATAACTGCGCCCACAATGATAATCAGTAGTCCAAACCAGTTTTGATAGGCTATTAACAATAAGCCGAGACTGATGACGGCAATTCCCCATGTGCTCATTTGACCACCTCCACATTAAAATACAGTACCGAACCGTAAGGTTGAGCTTTTATTAATTCTTTTGCTCGACGTGCATCATCTTCCAAATTGTTTGTTGGTGTTTCAAAATAATGTTTCAACCCTGCCTTTTTCACAAAATGGAAACCATTTTCTTCTAAAAGTCGAACAACTTGGTCTTGCATTTGTGCAAGATTTAAAAATATCATACGTGAATTCCTTTCAATTCGTGGAGTAATTTCATAAAAATAAAGACAAGGCCAGTTTAACCAACCTTGTCTTCATTATATCAAAATTAGTCTAAATCTGTTTCTTCCATCTTGTTAGCTGCGATTACGAATGGTGTCCAGATGATGAATGTTACAGCCAAGTTAATGATTGCAACAATAATGGCACGCCAGTCAAATCCAGTTGCCATGAAGGCATTCAAGATTGGTGGAGTTACCCATGGTACAGCAAGTACGACTGGGCTTACCAAATGAAGAGCAGTAGCTACATAAGCGATAATAACCGCTACAAGTGGAGCTAAAACAAATGGAATTGCGAAGATTGGGTTCAACACAACAGGAAGTCCGAAGAGGACAGGTTCGTTAATGTTGAAGAGTCCAGGAGCAAGACCGAGACGGCTGACCACTTTGTAGTCTTGACGTTTAGAGAAGATCAAGATTGCAAGGACAAGGGTGATTGTACCACCCGATCCACCGAACCAAGCAAAGGCATCCCATGATCCACGTACCCAAAGGTTAACGAAGTCACCGTTAATTGCGTGTGCTTTGTCAATTGCACCTTTAGAAACCAAATCATTGATTCCTGCAGAGTGAAGTTTGAAGTAAAGAGCTTGGTTGTTAAGTCCAAGAGGTCCCCAGATACCATCGAGGGCAGGTGACAACACGTTTGGACCGTGGATACCGAAGAACCAGAAGATTGATACGAAGATTGTTACAATCAATACTGAGAAGATGTTTTGTGACAATACTTGGAATGGTTCAGCGATATATTTCGAAATTAAGTTAATTACAGAGTCGTTTGTTAATTTACCAACGATGTAGTAGATCAAGCTGACAACGTACAAAGCAACGATTGTTGGAATGATAGCAAGGAAAGCTTTTGCAACTGCAGGTGGAACTGATTCTGGCATCTTGATTGTGATATCAGCAAGCATCAATTTAGCATAAATAATTACGGCAATTGCACCCATAATAATAACAGTGAAGTATGCTCCAGCATCCATGTGGGCTGCAGCGAACACTGGTTTCCAAGTTGCGAGACCTTGTGTAGAAAGGACACCATTTACAGCGTCAACGGCTTTTGAAGTACCAGAAGTTTTGTCCATGCCACCAGTTGTAGCGAGGGCTGTTGTAAATTTTGCAAGTTGGTTTGGCAAACCAGCGAATAAAGTAGCAACTGAAATGATACCACCAGCGAGGTCATTGACACCGTATGCACGAGACAAATTGTAACCCCAAGAAAAGGCGAAAATCATACCGATAACTGTTAGTGTACCTTGGTTAACTAAACCTGAGATATTATTCAAGTCACCGATAACTGGTACATTTGCTAATGTCCAGACTTTATCTGGCGCAAGAGCTGCAAATTTTGAACCCCCCAAAATCATTTGTTGGATTGATTGTGGGAAAGTTGTGACGATTGCAGAAATCATCGCTGCCAACGCACCGGCAAGTGTTGCAGGCAACATACCGATGAATGAGTCACGCAAAGCGATCAGATGTTTTTGAGATCCGATTTTTGCAGCAACTGGCACGATGTATTTCTCCATCCATGCTGTAATTCCGTTCATGGAATCCTCCTTATAAAGATATAATAATAAATACTTCCAAAATATTTGGATACTTTTTTAGTGGAAAACATTAGCAGTTAAATATTAATGTTTTCTTTACGCAAGCTTAAATAACATCGCTTACATAAATATGATAATGCTTTCAAAAACAAAAATCAAGGCTTATCAAGAACTTAAAAACATGTTTCAACTAATAAAACAAGCCTCAATTGTCAATGAAAGTTTTTAATTATTCCTTAATCATCTTGAAACTACTCCATGGCTTCAAGAAATCAAGAAGGAACAATTCATCATCTGAGATTCGACCCACAACATTGACACGGCCATCATTTTTCATGGTTTTGAGGGCAATTTGTGTTTCACCTTTGTATTGACCGTAACCATCATTATCAATAACAATATCGCCGCGTTCAATTGTATCTGTATCGTGAGCTGGGAAATCCAAGTCACGATAGGTTACACGAGTCATCGTTGACCGTAAGATGTAGGCAGATCGATCTCCTCGATAACTATGGGTCGCTTCAAATAAACATTTCAGTTCATTTTCAGTGGCAGTCTCACGAGGCACAATTTTAATCTCAGGCATACTTGCATTAAATGCTTTAGCCATTGCTTTCAATTCTTCCTCACTTGCATAAGCATTAGCAACAGTAATGTCATCAATTCCACCAATCATCTTATAGTGCTTCACTTGAGTAGCAATATCAAGATCACGATGATCTTCCAATGTACAGAGTCCGTCTTGTGTAGGCCAAGGTCCAAATGTTGCTGCATGAGAATTCACAAACGCCATCGTATTTAAGTTATAGTTTTTAAATTTTTCAGTGCATGACAAGAAAAATTGATATTCAAGTCCTGAATAACGATGAGGATAAAAATTATGACTTCCTAGTAATTTTTCAGAGTCTGGTGAATAATCCATTATGGAATCAACATATGTTGTTCCTTGACTCATATTAATTTCAACCTTAATCCCATAAGGATTACGAGTCATACGAGCTTCCTCAGCACCAGTGAAACCAAGATCAAGGCGAATCCCATCCGCTCCCAAATCGTGGAAGAAAGATAAATCATCGTAACTAATTCCAAGTTGAGTGAACAAGCCAGGGTTGATGTCAATCATGACTTCCATGCCAAGACTATTCGCATAGTCAACAACTTTTTTGAAACCAGAGAGTACTTCTTCTTTATCACCTTTAATCTCTAAAAGTGAGGTAAAAACCCGTTTAAATCCGTATTTGTGGGCAAGATCGAGATATGCTTTATCTTGTTCATAAGTCGAACGTTCTGGATAGACTGAAATTCCTAATTTTCCCATTTTTCTCTAATAAATTTGTAAGAACAAATTTATTTCCTCTCTATTATTTCTTAAATTTCATTTGTTTTTCAAATGACCTTCAACTCTATGATAAGGGTTTCAAAGTAAAAATGCAAGCGCTTTTCTAAGAAAAAATGATATATTTCACACAATGAAACATATCTTTTGTATTTTATAAACTATATTTATATGCCATTTTAAGTGAAAAATGATAATGATAGCATTTTATGTCTATACCAATTATGTGATATTACAAACTATTAAACATTCTGTAATCAAAATTTAAAAATACTCGCGTAAGATTGCTCCATTTTTTCTTAAGATTTCAGCGGTAAACGCACCAATTGTCATTTTAACAGGTTGTCCACTCCCAAAGATCCGATTATTTTCAGGAATCTGTTCATCAATTATTTCCACAGCGAAGTCTGGTTCTCCATTTACTTTGATGAATTCGTCCAAGTTGATAATCCGAGCCATCATATAAGGCTCTTGGGTGATTGTTAAAGCCGCCGGTTCTTGAACATCATATTCAAATCTTTCCCTCGGTGTTGTGACCCAGCTCATTTTATCAAATCCACTCGCATGGC
Organism: Lactococcus fujiensis JCM 16395; assembly: GCF_002441655.1. GTDB lineage: Bacteria > Bacillota > Bacilli > Lactobacillales > Streptococcaceae > Lactococcus > Lactococcus fujiensis. Next base: position 57,081 of record NZ_JXJU01000005.1, read on the forward strand.
TTGCAATAAAGCGATAAATAGCGTCTTTCGCATTTTTCGAAAGGCTAATAAGTTCCCGGATAACAAAAGTCGAACCCTTAAATTCATAAATCAAATACCCCATCGGACGACCATTTTCTTCATAAATAGCAAAATTTGGTTTTGATTTGTAATGAAAGTAATATTCCCAAACATGAGGAGCTCTTGACATACTTCCCTCATTTTCAGCCTGTGAATGGATTAATTCTAGTTGTTCTAATCCCTCTGCTAGAGTGACACGCCTAATTTTTCCGTCAGTCTTGCGGCCACTGGGAAAATTCTCAGCGGGTAACTCATAGACTTTTCGATCAAAACTGTAAGCATAGCCAAATTTTTCATAAAAAGTATAAGAAAACGGAGCCAAATAACTTAAAGCCGTTCCTTTTTTATACTCATCTTGTAACAATTTTGTCATAAGATTGCGAATTGCCCCATTTCCTCGAAATTCTGGATAGCTTGCGACATATCCGATCCCTGACATTTTTAGCTTTTCATTTTTCCAGAAAACATCAAACGGAATGTCAATTACCATTGAGGTTAATTGATTCTCTTCCATATGTTGATAAGCTTTGGCAAATTCAAGAAGTGCAAAGAATGCTTCATCTCCCCCTGTAACTGGCTTATGAAAGGCATATTTTGCGAGTTCTAATAATTCATTTCTATTTTTTGTATTCGTATTCATAAGTTCATTCTATCATAATTTTTGCTAATAAAAAATATCTTAAAAATAAGATATTTATTTTGTGATTTCAATTTCATTTTGTTCAGGATCTAAAACAACTGCTTCATAGTAACCATCTCCAGTGGTTCTAGGACCTGACTTAATTGTAAAACCGTCAGCAAGAAACTGTTCAGCCATTCGATCTACTTCTTCCTTCGTTCCAACCGAAATTGCTAAATGAGCATAGCCCAATGGATTCACTGTTTCTTGAAGATTTTTAAAATCACTTTTGGTCCCAATTTCAAGACGTGCTCCGTCATCGAAGGTCAGGAAATATGATTGAAAAGTTGTTTTGGGATTATGATACTTGTCACCTGATTTAGCCTTAAAATAATGCTCGTAAAAGGCACGCATTCCCTCCAAATCCTTGACCATAAGACCGATATGTTCTATCTTCATTTTTATCACCGTCCGTTATAAGCTTTTTCAATTGCATCAATCATCGCTATAACTTGTCGCTTCTTAATTCGCCCAAGAACAAATCCAACAGCAATGTCGTTTAATTTTTGGAAAAATCCATTCGATTCTTGTTGTTCTGTAATAATTATGTTTGTTGAACGATCATCAATTTTATGAAGTTCCCAACGCGTGTGGAAGGTGTTTCTTTGAGTCGTCGTCGTAAATGCGTAGACGGATGGTCCAGAAACTTCGTCGAATTTAATTGTTCCACTTTGGTTTTTCCCAAAGGTTTTGACGTATGAAAATCCAGTCATATTCATTACTTTTGGTCGTTTGCCTGTCTGACGTTCAATGTCGTAAAGTCCTGAATCAATAATTTTTTCAAAAACAAATTCGCGTGGGACATCAATTGTTTTATTAATTTCCATTTTCATACTACTTTCATTATTTGCTTAATTAATTTTAACAAGTTTGGAAAACGTTTGCAAGTCTTGACCGTTTCTTTTTGCGAAATTTATTTTTTTTTATTATTAGTGATTTAAAAATGGAATTGTAATGAATGCAACTAATAAGACTAAAAATACAATTGACGTGATTAATTGATAATATCTTGGAATTGCCCGTTTTAATGGTTTGGGTGGTAATATGGCCGATAAAAGTAAACCGCCAATTGCTCCTCCAACATGTGCCCAAATATTAACAGACCCCATTGAAATCGAACCGATAGAACCTACACTTAAAACGTTCATAATCAAATTGATACCAATTAACACTGCAAATGTTTTACCAATTTCTTTTAAAATAGGCATTTCAGTGAAATAGCCCAGTCCGACTACAGCCCCAAACAAGCCAAAAATCGCACCCGATGCACCTGCTGATAAGCTTTGTGGGAGAAAGAGAAAACTCATGGCATTGCCAAATATCCCTGAAATAAAATAAATCAATGTGAAACTTTTCCAGCCAAAAACGGCTTCAACCTGACGTCCGATAAAAAAGAGGGTAAACATATTTAGAAGGAGATGTGTCCAACCGATATGCAAGAAAATTGGGGTGAAGAGGCGCCAAATTTGAGTTGGGTCATCTAGGATTGCGGGGCCCCACAAGGCACCTGAATTCAACAGGTTGATCCCGCTAGTTGCTTGATTACCAAAAGTTAATAATTGACCTAGCCAAACTAATACAGTCACAATTGTAATCGTGTAAGTGGCTTTAAACTCGAGAAAATCTTTTTTTAAATTAAATTGGTTCATTGTTGCTCCATTTGAATTAAGTCATTTTTTTGTAAATCGTTCTTGTACCATTATATCATGACTTTCGGGTTCAAACTCAACAGATTGAATATCATAAAAGACAGATGCTGTTTTGCCTTCAAAATTTTTTAAATAGCGGTCATAGTAGCCACCACCAAAACCAATTCGATAACCATCTGAGTTCCATGCTAGGCCAGGAACAAGGATATAATCTGGCGTCACCTCCGTAAGATTCGTAGGTTCCATGATACCAAATTTTGATTTCTTTAACTCATTTGTAACATAAGGAGCAAATATCATTTTTCGATTTGGTAAACACTTTGGGATTAGGATTTTTTTCCCTTCTTCTTCAGCAATTTTATAAAGCGCTACCAAATCAAACTCAATTGTGGTGGGCATATAGAGACCTACGACCTCCGAATTCTTCCAGTTGTCAGAACTGACCAGGCTTGAGGTAATATGTTTTGTTTGTGAATCTTTGTCATCTTTAGACAATTTAATCAGAAAATTTATAATTTTTTTTCTTGTTTCCGCTTTACTTTCCATGCTAACTATGTTATCATAATTTTGTAAGTTTTTGTCTTAAGTTTAGTTCTGTAACATTTTTGTTCACTCCTTATTAAGATTCACAATTTACAAAATATTATTTTAAGGAAGTATTTAAAAATGGCTCAAGGAACTGTTAAATGGTTTAACGCTACTAAAGGCTTCGGATTTATCACAGCTGAAGATGGCAAAGATGTATTCGTACACTTCTCAGCAATCCAAACTGACGGATTCAAAACTCTTGACGAAGGTCAAAAAGTTAACTTTGATCTTGAAGATGGCCCTCGCGGACCTCAAGCTGTGAATGTTACTAAATAATTCATGACTTAAAAGCTGTCAGCAATGACAGCTTTTTTATTTTCAACCTAAAAAACACTGATATTTAAAGAAAAGCAACTTGTCAAAACTTTTAAAATAGTCTAAAATAGGGAAAGCGAATTCAATTAGAATGTAAGTTTTAGGGAAAAAATGAAGGATTTAACAAAAGGTAATATTCTTAAAGGTTTGATTGCCTTTACATTACCATTATTATTGGGAAACTTTTTTCAGGTTTTGTATAACACTGCTGACACATTGATTGTTGGACAAACCTTAGGAAAAGATGCACTTGCGTCTGTTGGTGCCACTGGTTCAATCAACTTTTTAATTGTCGGCTTTGCACAAGGAATGACGGGTGGCTTGACCATTTTGACGGCGCAGCGTTTTGGGGCAAAAGATAAGCTGGGGGTAAAAAAGTCATACCTTACAGGACTTTATTTTACAATTGCCATTTCAATTATCCTCAGTATTATTTCTGTCATTTTTGTTGGTCAATTACTTCAGATCATGCAAACTCCAGCTGATATTTTTGATGGTGCCAAAACTTTTTTAACCATTATGTTGGGAGGTATGATTGCTTCGAACTTATATGCATATTTGTCGAATGCACTCCGTGCCCTTGGAAATTCGAAAACGCCACTATATGCTTTGATTGTTGCAAGTATTTTGAATATTATCTTTGAATATACAGCAATATTGGTTTTCCACCTAGGCTTGTTAGGCTCTAGTTCGGCAACCATTCTGGCTCAAGCTATTTCGGTGATTTATCTCTTTTGGTACATCAAGAAAAAAGTGCCTGATTTCCATGTTGACCGTTCATTATTGAAAGTTGGCCGCAGTGAAATAATGGCTCATACCCGTTTGGGGATTCCAATGGGTTTCCAATCTTCAATTATCGCGATTGGTTCAATTACACTCCAAATTGCCCTTAATAAAATGGGGACCAATGCCGTTGCCACTCAAGCGATTGTCAGCAAAATTGACCAATTTGCCATGTTACCTATGATTTCCATGGGACTGGCAATGGCAACATTTGGGGCGCAAAATTATGGCGCGAAGCAATATCGTCGAATTAATCAAGGGCTGATGCGTTCTCTTGCGATTGCTGTCGGCTGGTCTATCGGTTTTGGAATTCTCCTTAATCTGTTACACTTCTATTTCACGACTGCATTTATTTCACCTAGTCAAACAGCTGTTATTGAAATGTCTCGCCATTACTATTTAGTCAATGGCGGCTTCTACTGGCTCTTAGCTATTTTATTTGTCACCCGCTCAACCATTCAAGGACTCGGAAACGCACGAATTCCAACGATTTGTGGCTTCATGGAGCTTTTCATGCGGGCTGGTGTAGCTATTCTCGGTGTCCTTCTCATGAACTATACTGTGATCATTTCATCTAATCCTGCAGCATGGTTGGGTTCAACAGCTATTTTAATTCCAACAACAATAAAAATGGTTCGACAATTCCACCGTGACGGAAATGCCCCCCAAATCCAATCCCTTCCAATTAGCTAATGTGAAAGTTAAAAAAGCATGACTTTGTTTAAAGTCATGCTTTTTTTATTTTATTCTCGGTAATATTCGGGCAATATCAGTTGGCTATTGTTTTCAAATTCAAGTGCAATTTCTAACATTTCTAGTTCCGAGTTTTTAGGTCCCCAGAGCTGAACACCAAGTGGTAAATGCGTTACTTCTGAAACATAGACGGGGAGGGAGAGCGCTGGTTGACCAGTTAGATTGCTGATGAAATTATATGGTGTATAGGCCAATGACGGCTCAAAAGCGGCTTCAATAATTTTTATCTGCTGATCAAAAGGTTCATGCTTAATCGTACGCATTTTTTCTTTGATTTCTTCCGACATCAATACTTCACCAATCTTTGGTGCTGTTTTGGCTGTTGTGGGGGTTAAAAAGAGATCGAATTTGGAAAAGATTTTTTCTTCAAAAATAGCGGCTGCATTGTCCCATTCGTCCAAAGCATTGATGTAACTAGTGACCGGTGCTTTTTTTCCAGCTTCTAGCAATGCATAAGTTAATAATTCAATATCTCCCTCGTTTAAAGCACGACCATTCGCTTGCTCCCAAGGTTCAAGCATTGCAGCTGTTTCGGCCGCATTCATTTCATAATAACGTTCGATGAGCGAGCGAGCATTCATTGGGAAATCAACTTCGACCAGCTCATGACCTTGTTCTTTCAAAAAATCAACAGCTTTAAATAATGCATTTTGAGCATCTTCCGAAAGTGGAATTTGATCAATCGGTGAACCCTGCGACCAGGCAATTTTTAATTTCTTTCCTATTTCTTGACTCTCGTTTTGAGTTGTCAATGCTGACAGACGTTTTGAATCTAGGCGATTAGCTTGATAGGGCGCTGCTTCTTGGATAACTTGCATTTCTTTGACGAATTGCGCTGTGTCACGGACAGAAATAGTTAAAGCACCTGCAATTGATGCACCCTGCCAAGAGCGATAGCCCGATGGTCCCTGCGGCATTCTTCCTCGTGTCATTTTGAGACCGATCAGCCCTGAAAAACTAGCTGGAATCCGAATTGATCCTCCACCATCTGATGCACCTGCAATTGGATACATCCCTGATGCGACAGCCGAAGCTGCACCTCCTGATGACCCTCCAGAATAATAATCCTCATTCCAAACGTTTTTAGTATCACCGTAAAGCCTTGAATCCGTAATATTTTTAAAGCCAAATTCCGGCGCTGCTGTTTGACCAAATGGTGTAAACCCTGCAGCCATCAATTGCTTCACATAATTATTGTCACTCGTTGCAATACTATCTCTGAACAAATTTGAACTGGATGTATCAGGAAGTCCAACATGGCTTTGCCCTAACATTTTAAGCGGGAAAGGAACCCCGGCAAAAAAACCTGTGTGAGTCTGTGATAAATCTGCTTTAGCTTTAGCGATGTCAGAGGCTACAATCGCATTAAATCTTGAATTAAGTTGTTCGATTTTCTGTTGGGTCAAATCAATTAATTCTTCAGCTGTCAATCGCTTGTTCCGAATTTGTTCGGCCCAATAAGTCGCGTCTTTTATTTGTTTCATCTGAATATCCTTTTAGAAAAAACAAGCAGTAGCTTGTTTTTTTCTGACTTTTGAATAATTGTCACTCATGACAAACAATTTTAGTCTTTATCTAATTCTGCATAAAGCAATTTTTGAGCAACGCCAGGGTTAGCTTGGCCTTTCGTCGCTTTCATCAATTGACCAACTAATGCTTTTGCCGCATTTTGTTTGCCCCCACGGTAATCCGCTACAGACTGTTCATTTTTAGCAAACACATCATGAATAATCGGGATCAAGACAGCTGGATCGGAAATTTGAATTAATCCTGCTTTCTTAACAAATGCCTCAGCTGAACCTCCATTTTTAGCAAGTTCGATGAACACTTTTTTGGCAATTTTTGATGAAATCGTTCCATCTGCAATCAAGCGAAGCATCTCAGTTAAGTTTTCTGGGGTTAAATGAATATCTTTGAGCTCAACTTGTTGTGCGTTGAGGTATTGGGCAACTTCGCCTTGCAACCAGTTGGAGACAAGTTTTGCATCAGCGCCCAATTTGACCGCTTCATCAAGGAAATCAGATGTCTCTTTGCTCACGGTCAATTGTTTTGCATCAACGTCTGATAAGCCATATTCATTGATATAACGACCACGACGTTGAGGAGCAAACTCTGGCATTTCAGTACGAACATGTTCAATCCATTCATCTTCAACAATCATATGTGAAGGCAGATCTGGTTCTGGGAAGTATCGGTAGTCAGCAGAACCTTCCTTGACACGCATCAAGATTGTTTCACCTGTTTTATCATCAAAACGGCGCGTTTCTTGACGAATCACTCCTCCAGAACGCAATATTTTTTCTTGACGAGCTGCTTCAAAAGCGAGAGCTTTCTTCACGTTGCTAAACGAGTTCATATTTTTAACTTCAGTTTTAACACCAAAAGCTTCTTGTCCATAAGGGCGGAGTGAGATGTTAGCATCGCAACGCATTGATCCTTCTTCCATTTTTACATCAGAAATACCTGTGTAGAGAATCGTTTCACGTAACGCTGTCAAGTATGCATAGGCCTCTTCTGCAGAACGCATTTCCGCGTGTGATACAATTTCAATCAGTGGCACCCCTTGACGATTCAAATCAACATAAGAATAACCGTCTGTACCATGTGTATTTTTACCAGCATCTTCTTCAATATGGCCTCGTTCAATCCCAATTTTTTTCTTGGTTCCATCTTCGAGTTCAATTTCAATCCAACCATCATGCCCAATTGGTGTATCTTGTTGTGAAATTTGATAGGCTTTTGGATTATCAGGATAGAAATAATGCTTACGATCAAAATGCATATCTTGGCTCACTTGCATATTCAACGCTAATGCTGCCTTAATCCCTGCTTCAACAACACCTTTGTTCAAAGTAGGCAAAACACCTGGTAATCCCCAATCGATAAGGTAAGTTGATGTATTTTGTTCAGCACCATAAGAAATTTTCCCCGGGCTAAAAATTTTAGAATTTGTATTTAATTCAACATGGACTTCGAGTCCAATGACTGTTTCAAAATTCATTTTATTCTGCACCTCCGAAAATCAATGGTTGTTTCTTGTGCCAAGCTGTTGTTGCTTCAAATGCTGCTGCGGCCTGATAAATTGTTTCTTCAGCATACCGTTTACCGATAAGCTGCATCCCAACTGGAAGTCCATCAACTTGGCCAGCAGGAATAGAAATCCCTGGCAAGCCAGCTAAATTCACTGGAATCGTCAAAATATCAGCCATATACATTGCAACTGGGTCATCAATACGACTCCCTAAGTCAAAAGCAACAGTTGGAGCAGTCGGAGCTAAAATCAAATCATATTTTTCAAAGACTTTTGCAAAATCATTGACAATCATTGTCCGTACTTGACCAGCTTTTTTGAAATAAGCGTCATAAAACCCTGCAGATAAACTGTAAGTTCCAAGCATAATACGACGTTTTACTTCTTCACCAAAGCCTTCAGAACGAGATTTAATATACAAATCGTCTAAATTTTTGATGTCATCTGCACGGTAACCATAACGAATACCATCGAAACGTTGAAGGTTTGAACTTGCTTCGGATGATCCGATGATGTAATAGGCTGCTACGCCATATTTACTATGTGGAAGGCTTACTTCTTCAACTTTAGCCCCTAAGCTTTCAAAATGTTTTGCAGCAGCAAGAACTTGCGCTTTGACCTTTTCATCAATTCCTTCACCAAAGTATTCTTTTGGCAAGGCAATTTTCATTCCTTTTATATCTTGTCCAATTTTTGAAGCATAATCAGGAATTTCAACTTGTGAGGAAGTAGAATCTTGAGCATCAAATCCAGAAATAACTTGCAGAAGCTGTGCATTTTCTTCTACCGTTGGTGCAAATGTACCAATTTGGTCAAGCGAGCTTGCGAAAGCAATTAATCCCCAACGTGAAACTCGGCCATAAGTAGGTTTCATTCCCACAATCCCATTGAAACTAGCAGGTTGACGGATTGATCCACCTGTATCAGAACCAAGCGATAACCGAACTTGACCCGCAGCAACAGAGGCAGCCGAACCAGAAGATGAACCTCCAGGAACCTTATTCAAATCCCAAGCATTGTGCGTTGGTTTAACAGATGAATTTTCGCCCGAACCACCCATGGCAAATTCGTCCATGTTCGTTTTTCCAACAACAATCATTCCCTTATTATAGAGTTTATCGACAACAGTTGCATTGTAAGGGGGGATCCAACCACGTAAAATCTTACTTGCAGAGGTTGTCTCGATGTTTTTAGTAACAATATTATCCTTAACGGCCAAAGGAATTCCATCTGTCACTACTGACGAATCGATTCCTCGCGCATCAATAGCCTCTGCTTGAGCAATAGCTTCATTTTCAGTAACTTTCAAGAAAGCACCCATATCAGCTTCTCGCAATTTAATATCAGCAATCGTCGCCTTGGTTAGTTCAAGGGCCGAGATTTCTTTATTTACAAGGAGTTCATGTAACTCTTTGACTGTTTTATCATTAAATGACATCAGGCATCTCCTCCATCCGTAAGCATGGCAGGAACTTTAATAAAGCCATTTTCATGCGTTGGTACATTTTCAAGTAATTTCTCGCGGTCAAAACCTTCAACTGCAACGTCTTCACGCATACGGCTATCATTATCAGCCACGTTCATCGTGAAAGCGACACCTTCTGTATCGACTTCATTGAGCATCTCAACCATATCAATAATTTTGCCAAGCGTATCAGTGAAACCTGAAATTTCGCTTTCAGCAAATTCGAGTTTCGCCAAGCCTGCAACGTGCTTGACTTCTTCTGTTGTAATTTGACTCATTATATTCTGTCCTTTCAGACGCTTTTTGCTAAAAGCACCCATGAGTTATTTCATTACTCTATATTGGCTACAATGAACCTATTCTAGAGTATATTCTTGTTAATTATAGCAAATTTTGTATAATTTTTCCTAACTTTGACCACTGCTTTTTCCAGTACAAGATTCATTTTATTAAAAAAAGCTAATTTAAACATTATGATATTCTAATAATTCACTTTAATGCTGAATTAATTCTTTTTTTTAACAAATTTATTTCTTATTATTAATAAAATAATTAGAAATCCTAATACAAAATTGAGATAATAGCCAAATTGCAGTAATTTTAACATACTATCTAATGCAACTTTAGTCGTTTCCCATCCCAATGCAAAAAAATTCAAATGGAATGGGAGTGTAATAATGTAAATCATAAACAAAATAAGAACAATCGAGATCGCCGATGACAACTTCTGATTCTTAACTAAAAAGTAAGCAGTAAATAGTAAAGCAAGAATCAAAAACAAGGGCCAATGCATAATTATCCAAGCAATCCCCGAATAAGTGGTCATTTGATAAGTTTTCTCATTCACTCCATGATTAAATGGAAAAGTGTAAGTTAAAAACCAGACAATCAATAAAGTGGGAAAGATATATTTTTTCATTCAAGTACCTTTAATTTTTCTAAAACTATAATTACTATTTTAACACTTTTTTAATTATTAAAAAGACGAACATTACAAACCAAGAGTTAATAAAAAATCTTGTCTTTTCCAAGACAAGATTTTTAGACTTAGCTATTTTAGAAATTACGTCCTGCAAGTTTGTCAAACAAGCCATTGTTAAGAACTTTAAGGTAAGTTCCCTTCATCCCAAGCGAACGGGATTCAATAACACCAGCTGATTCAAGCTTACGGAGTGCATTTACAATAACTGAACGCGTGATACCGATCTTGTCAGCAATGACAGAAGCGATAACGTGTCCTTCTTCACCATCAAGTTCTTCGATAATAGCTTTTACTGCTTTCATTTCTGAATAAGAAAGTGTGTTAACAGCCATTGTAGCCATCGCATCTTTACGGATGTTTTGTTCCATTTGTTCAAGCTTAAGATTTGAAAGTTGAACACCAATAACTGTGGTTGCCAATTCTACCAAGATTAAATCATCATCGTTGAATGGCTCATTATCACGCCACATGATGAATGTTCCAAGACGCATTCCAGAACCATAAATAGGTGCTAAGGTTGTAACGCCATCAGGATATTCCGACAACAATTCTTCTGGGAAGATTGCCAATGGTTTATCAACAGGAACATTGGCCATTGTATCATAAATACGAACCGCACCACGAACATACTCTTCTGGCAAGCGGCGATCTTTAAAGAATTGGTCTACCCGATCATTGTTTGTATTGTATGGCAATGAATAACCAAGTAATTCACCCTTCGTATTGATAACGCAAGCATTACAGTCAATTACATTAGCAAGACGTTCAGTCATGCTATTATATGGAAGTTCCTGCTGTAAGTCAGTCACTCCGTCTTGCAAAATCGCTGTGATTTTACGTGTTTTTTCAAGTAATGTAGTCACTTTTTTCTCCTATTTGGATAAATTGATCAAAATTTTTCATGCTAATTATAACACAAATTATTATAAAAAACAATATAAATTGTCTGAAAATTATCACTTATTTTTTGCAACAAGTATTTTTTAGAATCTAGGAAATATTCCCCAATAAAAACTAGCAATCTCTTGCTAGTTCAATTCATATTAACGCTTATATTGTTTCAAGAATCGCTCCATTTTTTCTTGAATCTCCGCAAGTTCATCCACGCGTGGAAGATAAACTATTCGGAAGTGGTCAGGTTGGTTCCAATTGAACCCGCGACCGTGAACAAGCAAGATTTTTTCTTGTTTTAAGAAATTTAGAACAAATTGTTCGTCGTCATCAATCCGATACATTTCACGATCAATTTTGGGGAACATATAGAAAGCCGCCTGTGGTTTTACAGCAGATAAGCCCGGAATCTCATTAATTGCTTTGTATATGAAGTTCCTTTGCTCATAAATACGTCCGCCTGGCAAAAGTAATTTATCAACTGACTGAACGCCTCCCAAGGAGGTTTGAACAACAGACTGAGCCAGAACGTTGGAGCACAGACGCATTGATGCAAGCATATTGAGTCCTTCAATATAGCCCTTAACATGTGACTTATCCCCTGACAAAACCATCCAACCAACACGGAAACCAGCAATACGGTGTGATTTGGATAAGCCGTTCATTGTTACTACAAACAAATCTGGTGCGAGACTGGCAATGGGAACATGGGTTTGACCATCCATAACCAAACGGTCATAAATTTCATCAGAAAAAATAATCAAATCATGTTCACGCGCCACTTTCACAATTTCCAACAATAGTTCCTTTGAATAAAGTGCACCCGTCGGATTATTCGGATTGATTAAGACTATTGCCTTTGTGTTTGTTGTAATTTTTGACTTGATATCATCAATGTCAGGGAACCAGCCCGCTTGTTCATCACAAATATAATGAACAGCCGTTCCACCAGCAAGACTTACGGATGCAGTCCACAGTGGGTAGTCAGGCATTGGAATCAGGACTTCATCACCTGTATCAAGCAGCCCTTGCATTGCCATAACAATCAGCTCTGAAACACCATTGCCTGTATAAATATCTTCTATATCAACATTGGGGAATCCCTTCAATTGGCAATATTGTACAATCGCTTTTCGCGCAGAAAAAATCCCTTTTGAATCAGAATAACCTTCACTAGCAACTGCATTATGAATAAGGTCTTGAATCACCTCATCAGGAGCCAAAAAGCCAAATTCAGCAGGATTTCCAGTATTCAAACGAAGAATTTTTTCTCCGTTCGCTCGCATTTTTTGCGCCTCATCAAGGACTGGGCCACGAATATCGTAACTCACGTGTTCAAGTTTTTGTGATTTTTCAAAATCTCGCATAATAACTCCCTTCACATTCTGATTTGCGCTAAAAGTCAATCAAGCACTATTTTTTCTCATAAATGGTGAACTGTCCATTCCCTGTTCCAATGGGTTGATAACTAGCTTTAATCGTTTTAGCAAGACTTTCTGGGACACTTTGACCTGCTTCTACAATAATTAATTTATCTTTGATATTTGCAACATTCACATCATATGACTGTTTAAACTTATTTGGGTAATATTCCGGCACATTATCAATCGTTGCTGTCCTTTTCGACAGAAGATTGATGTTCTTATCTGCCGCCAAAACATAGACATGGTCTTTGCTTGTCGTATTTTCCTTTACATATTGTACCACAGCTTTCTCTGCAGTAAAAGTTGTATGATTCATATAAGCATAAGCGAAAGGGGCACCAAAGACAAAGACTATAGCCAATAAAGGCGCAAAGAGTTTATTTTGCAAATAAGTCAATAACATATTATTTTTCCCATCAATTGCCCGAGCCAAACTTGGACCTTGGAAAACCATTATAAATGGAAAGGCCGCCAATAAATTCGAACTATCAAAATTAGGAACAACAATTACCATTAAACTTATAAATACCACACCAATCAATAATAGAATATACCAAATTGTCGCACTACTTGCCTCTTTAATTTGAATCAAACCGTGGAAGAAGCTCGTCACAATTCCAAAAATCAGCAGAAAGACTGACGCTTTAGCAACTGTTAGTAATCCATTTCCCGTCATACCATAATGAGTCAATGGAATTAAGACTGACTGCTCAATTGATGTATAAATAGTTTGTTCGTTGAGCGCATAATACGCGATTGAATATCCAACAAGCAACAAGCCAAAAGCTGCTGCTAAAAGTTGGTAAAATCCACGTCCCAAGTGTAAATGAGAGATGTTGTAAATCAATAAAGCAATGAAAGAGACTAGAAAGAATGCAGACATAATGGGTGAGATTACAAAAACAATTGCAGCAAAAATGCCAAAAACAATGAATTTTTCATCTCTGTTATCATCTCTAAAATAGCGGTCTAAAAATTTAACCGCCCATAGAACAAAGGGTAAGGCTAAAAGTGTAGGGGACGCACCTCCCCGAGCCAAACCTGCAGCAGTAATCATTGCAAAGCTACCAACAACTGTCGCAGCAGAGGCATTCATTGTCTGTTGAATCACAAGACGATACATAATCATCCCACTGGCAATAAGTGCAACGAGCTGAATCAAATAAAGAATCAATGAATTTCCTGTTATGTTTCCCAATTGGTTAATCAAATAGAAAAGCGAACCAGCATTTCCAAAGAAATCATTGTATGGAACTAAACCGTGATTCATTGCGAATCCAGAATATAGATACTGTGATTGCAATGGTGTTGCATAATTATTAATAAATGGGAAGCTATAAAATGTCAAACTTACTAGAATACCAACAGCACCTAAGAAAAAATACGAAGGAAAAGAATTTCCTTTAAATTTTTCTACAACCTCTGCCTGTTCAACCCTTGAAAGTCGTTTTGGAAAATTAGCTTCATCACGGTCAAATTCATTAGACTCTAATGTTTCATTTGATTCAGTCGTTTCGTTTGATTCACTAGTCTCAGTAGACTCTATGGAATCATGTTCAGCAGTTTCCAATCCCGGTTCAAGTCCTTCTTCAACTTGTTGCTGATTCGAATCTCCCTGACTGTTTTCTTCTCCCTGAAGACTTTGATTTGCTTCATTCGCTCTTCTTTCAGAGCGTGAACCATATTCTTTCGACATTAATCCTCCAGTACATTCGAACGAGTTCAAATGTAGTTTAATATAAAAATTATATCAAAAAAAAGCTTATGACTCAATTAAGTCAGTAAATTTTCTGACTTTTTCCTAAATTTTTTACTATTACTCACTTTTTTTGGACAAAAAAACACGAATACTAATACCATTCGTGTTTTTTACAATTATTCTTCGTCCTGTTGTTCCATGAAATTGTCAAAAACTTCTTCAATCAAATCCCATTCTTCATCAGACTCTTCTGGAATTGGCAATAAATCGCCTTCCGTTCCATCTTCATTTTGTGTGAATGAGTATGCTTGGATTTCAACTTCGCCATTTTCATCTTCATCACCATCAACGGGCATTACAAGAACATAATTTTTCCCAAATTCTTCTTGCCCATCAATTGTCAGCAAGATTTCATATAAACTTTCAGCTCCATTGTCATCAATTAAAGTAATGTAGCGATCTTCATCATTGCCGTGGTCATGTTCGTGATCATGTGTGTGTGCCATGTTATTCCTCTTTGGTTCTTTGTTAAATTTTGAGTCAACTCAATAGTATTAATATTGATGCGAATCAAGATAGCTTTGTAAAATCAAAACTGCTGCTAATTTATCGATTGATTTCTTTCTATCTTTCCGATGTACACCACCAGCAATCAGTACCTTTTCAGCTTGTGCGGTAGTTAAACGTTCATCTTGATAGTCAACAATAATTCCAAAAGTTTCATTTACTTTTGAGCCGTAGTCACGTGAAGCTTCTGCTCGAATTCCCTCATCGCCATTCATGTGTTTGGGAAGCCCCAAAATAATTTTGGCAGGTTTATACTCTTTAATGAGTTCCTCCAAGCGACTAAATCCAAGTTCACCGTTTTCAGTATCAACTTTTATTGTTTCGACTGGTTGAGCCGTTACGCCCAGTAAATCACTTACCGCAATTCCTACCGTTTTCATCCCAACGTCAAGGCCTAATAATCGTGCAAACATCAGAGTTTAACACCATGTGCCTTCAAATAATCCTTGATTAATTCTTCCACAATATCATCACGGTCAAAACGACGGATTTTATTACGTGCATCGTCATGACGAGGAATGTATGCAGGGTCCCCCGACAAAACATAACCTACAATTTGGTTGATTGGATTATAGCCTTTAGCCTTCAACACATCGTATACATTCACAAGCGTTTCACTAATTTCTTTTTTGTCCGAATCTCCAAATTCGAAGCGGACTGTTTCATCTGTAAATCCCATAAGACACCTCCTTTTGATGTTATATTTCCATCTTGTTTTCTGTCACTACTGACAGATAAAAATCAGAAATGTAAAAGTCTTTTATTTCTCAGACGTAGCTATATTATAAGCTATTTTGTAGTTTTTTTCAATTCATTTCTTCCATTAATAACAAAATAATAAGTTTTGCCTTAGAGATTTTTCAATCATAATACGATTAAGGAAGAATATTTCCTGCAGCCATGTAAAGACTATACCATTCCTCGCGTGTCAGCATCACATCGCTCGCATCACAAACCTCTTTAATACGACTTGGTGTGATCGTTCCAATAATCGTTTGCATATTTGCTGGGTGACGGCTAATCCAAGAAATAGCGATTCCTGATGGCGTAACACCATATTTATCTGCAAGTTCTTGCAGCTTTGCATTTAATTCAGGGAATTTGGCATTGCCAACAAAAGGGCCTTCAAAGAAACCATACTGGAATGGGCTCCACGCTTGTATTGTCATTTTGTTGATTCTGCTGTATTCAAGTAATCCGTTATCGTGACTGATTGATGCAGGGTCAGTCATATTAACGTGGAGCCCTTCATCAACCATTCCTGTATGCATGACTCCGAATTGTAATTGGTTCATCAAAAGTGGTTGCTTAACAGCTGTCTTCAAAAGTTCAACCTGTCCTGCATTTTGATTGGAAACACCAAAATGACCAACTTTTCCTGACGATTCTAATTCAGAAAAAGCTTCAGCAACTTCTTCAGGTTCTACAAGAGTATCTGGTCGATGTAGAAGTAATGAATCAAGATAATCTACATTAAGACGTTTCATTGAGCCTTCAGTAGCCTCAATAATGTGTTTTTTGCTAAAATCAAATGCAACCCCGGGACGAATTCCAACTTTTGATTGAATATATATCTCATCACGTTTAATTGAACTTTTCTTTAATGCATCAGCAAAGATGGTTTCGCATTCCCCACGACCATAAATATCTGCATTATCAAAAAAATTAATGCCTCCTTCATAAGCCGTTTCCAACGCTGCAACTGGGTCTTTGCCTTCTTCGTTAATCCGCATTACACCAAGAACGATTTGCGAAGCGAGCATGTCGCCAATTTGAATTTTTTTCATAATTAAATTATCCTCCGTCTTCTAAATTTATTATATCATAAGTTTTGAAAACGGTTAATTTTGATGGATAAAATAAAAAAAAAACAGCCGAAGCTGATTTTTATTTACTCATTAGACCTTACAACAAATGACTCTTCATTTGCTCTTTAATCAACTAGATTAAACTGTAAGTGAAGCACGTCCTTTACGACGACGAGCTGCGAGGACACGACGGCCATTTTTAGTTGCCATACGAGCGCGGAATCCGTGAGTAGTCTTACGAGGTTTTTTATGTGGTTGGTAAGTACGTTTCATTATTAAGTCCCTGGGCTACTTCACTTAAACACAAATCCTTCACAACAATTTGGACGGTTTCGGGTTGAAAGTAGCTCCACCGATGATGCGGTGTTCCTTTCATTCATGATTTTTAGCTTTCCTAAAAAAGCATACCTTACAAGTTTACACTATCTGAAAACATTTGTCAAGTTTAAATTCCTTTAGTTACTACAATATACCGATTGAATTCTTGACCTTCTGAATGACTAGAGACACCAGTTTCTTGTGAAATGATTGTATGAACGATTTTACGTTCGTTTGATTGCAAATCATTAATGTAGACTGTTTCGCCTCCACGCGCACGTTCTGCAGCACGATGAGCAAGACTTACGATATACGCTTTACGTTTTTCATGATAATCACCAACATTGACTGCAATATTCATTCGCGTGTTTAAAATACTGTTTGCATAGGCCTTTGCCAACACTTGAAGACTTTGCAAAATTTTACCGTGCTTGCCAATCAAAAGTGCATCATGTTCAGAATTCAAATTGAAAACTGTCAAATTGCCATCAGAAGTGACTGAAACGGCAGTTTCAATACCCATTCCAGAAGTAATTTTTGTCAAATAATTCGAAATTTTATCAATAATTTCTTGATCTTCTTGACCAGCTTTCAAAACAACTGCTTCCGTTGTGCTTGTTTCTTCAGCACCACCAACGGTGACTTTAACAGCTTCGATGACATCTGTTATTTCACTGGTTTGGTTATTTTGAACAACTGTCTTCTTTGCTGTTTCAATAATTGCGTTACGTTCTTCTTCAGTGATTTCACCGTTCTTTTCACGCTCCGCTGCACGAACAGCCTTGACAATTTGACTTAATTCTAAAGTTGCATCCATTGCAGACTTAGCTTTAGGGACACCTAAATCGACAGCTTCTACACCACGTTCAGCAAGGTGATCCGCCTTACGCACTGTATCTTCTTGAATGGCTTCAATTTCCACTTTAGCACGTTTTTTTCCAAAACCTAAGAAGCCTTTTTTCTCTTTTTGAATAACGTGAACATGTGAATTCTCACGCTTGATTCCTAATCTATTCAGCCCTCGCTCAATCGCATCTTCGACTGTTTCACCAGTAAAAATAGCCATAATTAACTACTCCTGTATTTTTATTAGCCTATTTCATTTTCACGATAAATTCATTTCTTTCTATCTGTGTTTTAATAGGCTTTCTTTTAAAAATCTTTGTATACCAAAAGAATTCAGAATAACTCTAAAAACCTTGGAACTTTTTCAATAAATCGTCTATTATTTTTTCTTAGCTTTTACTTTGGCCTTTTTCAAAGCCCGTTCACGAGCCTTTGCTTTATCTTTCACTGACTGGATTTTTGATTCACGTGCAGCAATAATTTTCCATGGATTCGCAATCAACATTGTTTGGAAAACTTGGAAAGCATTCGAAACTACCCAATACAATCCAATACCAGAAGCAACATTCATTGCAAAGAATAGGATCATAACAGGCATCAAGTAGGTCATTGATGAGGTCATCATATTTTTTTCAGGCGCTGATTTCATCATGAGGTATGAACTCAAGAAAGTAAATATTGCGGCCAAAATTGGCAAAATAAATGTTGGGTCTTTCGCTCCAATATCAAACCAGAGGAATGTCCCATGTTTTAGGAAATCAACACGTGAAAGCGCTTGGTACAAAGCCCAAAGCACTGGCATTTGAATTAAGAGTGGGAAACACCCAGCATAAGGGTTAACTTTATTGTCTGCATAAAGTTTTTGTGTTTCCTCTTGCATCAAACGACGCGATTCCATGTCTTTACCAGGATATTTCAACTGAATTTTTTTAATTTCAGGTTGAATTTCTTGCATTTTTTGACTAGATTTAATTTGCATATTCAGCAACGGCAATAAGGCCGCTCGAATAAGAATCGTAAATAAGATAATACCGATACCAGTCAATCCACCAAATGACAAGAAACGAATAACTTGAGCAAAGCCATATACTATTTGATCCCACAAGTTACTTGATGAGCTCGTTACAGCGCTTGTTCCACATGCTGTAAGGAGCAACAATGAGCTAGCAGCCATTGAGATCAAAGCTATTTTCTTCTTCAATCAATTTCTCCATCTACATAGATATTTGATAATTTCAAAACATGTTTGAGATTTTTCTTTACTTCTTCAAAGTTAAGCTCCTGTACACCATTTCTAGCAATAACCACAAAATCAACATTTTCGATATGTGGCGCAAACTCCGCAACGGCATGACGAATGAGCCTTTTAATACGATTTCTGACAACAGCGTGTCCCAATTTTTTGCTTACCGAAATACCTACACGGTAATGAGATTGTTCTGCATTCAGAGTATAAACAACAAACTTTCGGTTGGCAAAGCTATGTCTTGCTGAAAAGATTTGTTCAAAATCCTTAGAGCGTTTCACACGATAAGTTTTTTTTATAGCCAAGCCACTCTCCTCCATACTGAAATTACCGCTTTTAATTTTATCATAAACTTGTCTAAATGTCACTATCTAGCATGTAAACGGTTTATCGGTAATTTTCATTTTTAACTATATAAATTATTTATTTATTTTGATTCTAGTGGAATCAAAAATTGTTCAACCATATATTCAAACGATTCTTCTTTTGTTGCTTCATCTTTTTGAAAATATCCTAATTGAGAAAGCGTGATAAAACCATGCAGTTCTGAACGAAACATGCGGCTTTTGTGCAATATCTCCTCCGATTCTAGATTAAAATTTTCTAAGCTTCTTCTAAGAAGTCTAATATTTTCGTTAGAAAGATTAATCAGTTCTTCATTTTTTGATTGGCGAATCATATTGATTAATTCATATACTGGTGCATATTCCTCAGCAAAAGATTTATAGGTCTCAGCATATGCCCGAAGCGCATCAACAGGATTTTTTGCAATCATAGACTGAGTTAATTGATGGTTTAAGATCCGTTGAAGATGGACTGCTGTCGCTACACGCACCTCTTCCATATTCTTAAAATGATTGTAAAGCGAAGGGGCCTTGATGCTAAAATACTCAGCCAGCCGTGGAAAGCTCACGCTAGCCAATCCAATTTTGCTCGCCAAATCAATTGTAGCCAGCACAATTTTTTCTTGATTTAAGGAAATTCTAGTCATTTTTTCTTTCTTTCTCTGTCAACATGCAACAGAACAATGTATATTTTTATTCAGTATAAAACTATTTCTGTTCTTTTTCAAGCTAATTTTATTACCCTATTCACTACCATCAATAGGATTTTCACAACGTTAGCCTCTCCTAATTTTACACCAAAAAAATGAACAAGTATTCATACTTGCTCATTTTTTATAAATTTTTCATGAATGCTTTGATAATTCTATTTTTGCAGCATCAATCTGATCCTGCACAGATTCAAAACCAGTTCCCCCAAGAGATTTTCGACGTGCAACTGCGGTTCTTGATTGTAATACCTCATATATATCTGGGTTTATCAGCACCGATAGATTTCGAAAATCTGCCAAGCTGACATCTTGCAAATATATTCCTTTTTTCGTGCAATCCAGAACTAATTTCCCCACAATTTCATGTGCTTGACGAAAAGGAACTCCTTTACTTGCAAGATAATCAGCCAACTCGGTCGCATTTGAAAAATCTTTTTGTGTCGATGCTTCCATAATTGACTTATTTACGGTCATGGTTGACAACATTCCTGTCATCACTGTCAGTGCTGTCAAAATTGTATCCGCTGAATCAAACATTCCTTCTTTATCTTCTTGTAAGTCTTTGTTGTATGCTAAAGGTAAACCTTTCATAACGGTCAACAACCCCATGAGATTGCCATATACGCGTCCTGTTTTCCCACGTATTAATTCTGCCATATCTGGATTTTTCTTTTGTGGCATGATTGACGACCCTGTTGAATAAGCATCTGAAAGAGTGATAAACTTAAATTCATTCGAACACCATAGTAAAATATCTTCACAAAAACGCGATAAATGCATCATCAGAAGGCTAGAATTTGAAAGAAATTCTAAAATAAAATCCCGATCAGAAACTGCGTCCATTGAATTTGCATATGGTTTCTCAAAACCAAGTAAACTTGTTGTCAACTTTCTGTCAATCGGAAAAGTCGTTCCAGCAAGAGCTGCTGAACCAAGAGGATTCATGTTTGTGTGCTTAACGTTGAACTCAAATCGTTCGTAATCCCTTGTAAACATTTGGTAATATGCCATCAGATGTTGCCCAAAACTAATGGGTTGCGCATGTTGCAAATGGGTATAACCTGGCATTATTGTGTCAATTTGGTTTACAGCTAAGTTTACAATCACGCTTCGAAGACTTATCAGCTCTGACAAAATTTCACGAAGCACGGATTTAAGGTACAAATGCATATCTGTTGCAACTTGGTCATTACGTGAACGAGCAGTGTGCAGTTTTCCAGCCACTGGACCAATTGAGTCATGAAGGTAGGATTCCATATTCATATGAATATCTTCATTTTCCATTTTAAATTCAATTTCACCACTAACAAGTTTTTCTTCGACTAATTTTAATCCAGCAGCAATTTGATCGGCTTCACCCTTTTCAATGATCCCAGTCTCACCAAGCATTTTTACATGTGCTAGGGATCCTTGTAAATCAAATGGTGCTAATCGCTGCTCAAATTTAATAGATGCTCCAAACGCCTCAGTTTGTTTGTTCAAACCTTGTTCAAACCGCCCACCCCAAAGTTTTTCCACCATGTTGATAAATCCTTCCTTTTTCTCTCCTAGGTCATCAATCACAAAATGAACAAATTTCGTAACCCATATGACTTTAAAGAAAAGTCAATCTTATTTGTTTCATATATTTTTATTAATTTCTTATTTATCATTTACTTGCGCATTTACTTGAGTTGGTAGTCCCCAGAGTTTGATAAATCCAACTGCAACAGCCTGATCGAATTCATCTGCCGCAGTATAGGTCGCTAATTTTTCATCGTATAATGAATTTGGTGATTTTCGTCCAATCGGTGTTGCATTTCCCTTATAAAGTTTTATCTTAACAGTTCCATTAACTACTTTTTGTGTTTCATCAAGATATGCAATTAGCGCTTGTGTCGCTGGATTAAACCACAATCCATTATAAATCAAATTAGATAGTTCATTTTCTATGACCGGCTTAAAATGAGCTAATTCACGCACAAAAGTAAGATCTTCCAAATCTTTATGAGCCTTCAGAAGTGTCATTGCACCTGGACATTCATAAAATTCACGTGACTTGATACCAACTAAACGATTTTCAATGTGGTCAATACGACCTACGCCATGTTTACCTGCAATAATATTCACTTCATTTACAAGTTTATACAAATCCATTTTTTCACCATTTAAAGAAACCGGCAAGCCTTCCATAAATTCAATTTCAATGTAATCTGGATCCTCAGGAGCATCTTCCACTGATTGCGTCATAAAAAAGGCATCTTCAGGGCATCTATTCCATGGGTTTTCTAAAACGCCCGCCTCGATTGCACGCCCCCAAAGATTCATATCAATTGAATATGGATTGTCTAAATTTGCGGGAATTGGGATATCATTTTCAATTGCATAATTAATCTCTTCTTCACGTGCCCAATGCCACTCCCTAACAGGAGCAATTACATCAAGCTCAGGTGCAAGTGCATGAATAGCAACTTCGAAACGCACTTGGTCATTTCCCTTACCGGTACACCCATGGGCAATCGCAGAAGCTCCTGTTTGTTTAGCTACTTCGACTAATTTTTGTGCAATCAAGGGACGAGACAAAGCGGAAACAAGGGGGTATTTATTTTCATACATCAAATTTCCCTTGAGCGCTGCCCCTACAAATACTTCTGAAAACTCTTTTTTGCAATCTATTACAACAGATTCAATGGCTCCAATGGAAAGGGCCTTATCATGAATAAAGTTTAAGTCTTTTCCCTCTCCCACGTCCATACAGGCAGCAACTACATCGAATCCCTTGTCTGCCAACCACTTAATCGCTACGCTCGTATCTAGCCCACCAGAATACGCCAACACAATTTTTTTGTTTTCCATTTCAATTCCTCTTTTAATTATTTATATATATGCATTATACTGTATAAATATTTAATTGTCAAGATATTTAATATTTATACAGTATTTATTTTATAGCGTACGCAGTATCTATATTATTATCAGAAATTAGTCCTTTGTGCTATAATAGAATTACTAAAAGAACGGAGCCATGGCAGAGTGGTAATGCAACGGACTCGAAATCCGTCGAACGGGTTAATACCCGCGCAGGGGTTCAAATCCCCTTGACTCCTTAAAAATTTCAATGCTATATTAATCTGTAATAAATTAATGTATGTACTCCTTTCTCCTCCTGGTATCAGGAGGTTTTTTATTAATTTTAAAGTCAAGCCTCTCTTCTATTTGTTTTATGTATAAAAGCAACACCTTTTAATAAAAATAGGTTATAATTAATTCATGAAAAACAAAAAAAGACTTCTCAAATGGTTTTTTGGAATACTAATCTTTCTTTTAATTATTGACACCAGTGCGACACTTTATTTTTATAAAGTCGCCGCGATTAGAAATAACACACCTGTAAGCCAGGTTTCTAAGAAAAGTAATAATTACAAACTCGTTCAAAAGTTCAACAAACTGAATAAATCAACAAAAACTTTAACGAATGATAATCTCAAATTAGATGCTTGGTATGTTCCAGCTGAATCCACCACTAACAAAACCGTTATAGTAGTTCACGGGTTTAGGCAAGATAAAAGCAATATGCGTCAGTATGGCGAGCTTTTCCATGAATTAGGATACAACGTACTCATGCCAGATAACCGCGGAGCAGGTTCTTCAGAAGGGGAATACATCAGTTATGGTTTTTACGATAAAGAAGATATTATAGCATGGGCAAATTTATTGACCAAAGAGAACAACAAGAGCAAAATCACACTATTTGGGCTATCCATGGGCGCAGCAACAGTAATGATGGCTAGTGACCAAAAAAATCTTCCAGATTCTGTAACCAATATAATTGAGGACTGTGGTTACAGTAATGTCTGGGATGAAATTACTTATCAGGCTAAAGCGAGTTATGACATCCCTGCTTTCCCACTTGTCTACAGTGTTTCTTTAGAAAATAGAATTCGCCAGGGTTGGTTTTTTAATGAAGCCTCTTCGACTCAAGCATTAGCAAATGATAAACTCCCCATCTTACTCATCCATGGAAGTAAAGATACTTATGTCCCTACATCGATGTTAAATGAAAATTACAATGCGGTAAAATCTGGTACTCCAAAGGAAAAATTATTGATTTCAGGCGCAGCTCATGCTAAATCTTTTGAAACAAATCCAAGCCTTTATGAAAAAACCGTTTCTAACTTTATGACACAATATAACCCTGTAAACTAATCAGATAAAACTTGCAAACTAGCCTAAGAAATGTTAAACTAGTTGAGTACTGTTTTCGCGGTGGTGGCGGAATTGGCAGACGCGCAGGATTAAGGATCCTGTGGCCGCTTTAGGCTGTAAGGGTTCAAGTCCCTTCCACCGCACTAATCAAAAGGCTCACGTTTTATACGTGGGTCTTTTGTTATCCATGATAGAGGATATAAAGCAATCAACTTTTCATTATCGACAGCAATGAGAGCAATTTTATGGTAAAATATAGATAGAAACTAAATATAGAGGTAACTTTCACCATGATGAATATGCAAAACGCCAATTAGATGCTTTATGAGTGTGTTTATCCTTAGAAACAATAATTTAAAGCAATTTTTATAAACATATAAAACTTCAATGTATTTGAAAAATCCATATTGCGGTCAAAATTTGGTCAAATTCCTTCATTATATAATAATTAGAAACTAGCTAAGAAAGCTAGTTTTTTATATAATGATAAAGGCGCCTCGAATGTTTATGGCAAAACAAAAATATGATTTTATAAAAATTGATAAGCCTCGCTTCCATGAGGCGATTCAGGCTTATGAAGCATGGAAACACCTCAACTCTATTATAGTGAACAGCTATAATCGTAAAGTTAATATTCCCGAAACCATCACTGAAGCCTTAGTGTGCTATGCTCTAAACATTGAGTTAAATAAGGGCACTGCAGGCGATGCAAAGAACATAACCACTAACGAAGTTATAGAAATCAAAGCAACCTCTAATTGGAATGAAGACTTAACCTCTTTTTCACCAAACGAAAAATTTGATAAGCTCATTTTTGCTAGGCTCAAAGCAACTCCAAATGAAGATATGCTTTATATTTATGATGTAGATTTAAATAGTGACTCCCTAAAAAAGATTCAAGTTAATAAAAAGCAATCTCTGGGAGACCAACAAAAACAAGGTAAACGTCCTAGATTTTCAGTTATTAAGAAAATTATTGAACCCAATAATTTAACCCAACTGGTAAAAGTCAATCTGAGAACGAAAAAAATTACCAAATAAGGAGGCGTATCGAGGCGTCTTTTTTGCTATTTCAACACCCGCTGGCTGCTTTTTGTTTCTGATTTTGATATAATAGTCCAAGCACAATTAAATAAGGAGATTGATTTCATGACTGAAAACAATGCAACTGTAAGTACCCCTTACACTATCGCAAGCTTTTTTGGAGGCGTAGGTGGTATTGATTTGGGCTTTATTAAGACCAAAAAGTTCAGTTCGGTGTTCATCAATGAATTTGACAAAAATGCACAGGAAACTATTTCTAAGAATTTTCCTGATGTTAAGCTTGACCGTCGAGATATTCACATTGTTGATACTGATACTGATACTGGATTTAATACCCATTTATTAGATACAGATTTAATAGTTGGTGGATTTCCCTGTCAGGCTTTTTCCATTGCTGGTTATCGAAAAGGATTTGATGATGACCGTGGAGATTTATTCTTTGAACTCCTTAGAATGATTAAAAAACATCAACCACGAGCTATTTTCATTGAAAATGTAAAAAACTTAGTTACCCATGACCATAGTAATACTTTTCGTGTAATTCGTGAAGCTTTGACGCTCGAAGGATATTACGTTAAATGGAAAGTTTTAAATGCCAAAGAATACGGTAATATTCCACAAAATCGTGAACGCATCTATATTGTTGGATTTGCTGATAAAAAAGCTTTTGAGACCTTTAAATTTCCAGAACCACAGGAATTAACAACAAAACTTTCAGATGTCATCGACTTTAATAAATTAGAAGATGATAAATATTACTATAAACAAGGACGTCAAAACTTCTATGAACAACTTGAAAAAGAGGTTATCTCACAAGATTCTGTTTATCAGTGGCGCAGACAATATGTCCGTGAAAATAAAAGTGGTGTTGTCCCAACTTTAACTGCGAATATGGGTACTGGAGGTCACAATGTTCCTCTCATTAAATCAGATACAGGGATCAGAAAACTTACTCCACGTGAAACATTCAATGTACAAGGATTCCCTAAAGATTTTATACTTCCCGAAAACCTTTCTAATGGGGCTTTGTATAAACAGGCTGGAAACTCTGTTGTTGTCCCTGTTATTGAACGAATTGCAGAAAATATCGCTAAAGCTTTAGACAGTACCCCAAATATTGTAAAACCTATTAATATTAATGACACTTATGCCCTCTACCATGTTATAATGAATGGAAGACTTGAGGGTGAAAGCGATTTTGTACAACAATTTAATTCCAATTCTGAATTGAAAGACTTTTGCGATACTAACAAAATATCCGTTCTTAATGAAGATGAGTATCTCAAAATAATTCAGAAAAATGGAATTGCAGATTTTTATATCGTTTTGAATCCCTCAAAATAATTTTTGGAGGTTCTACAATGGTTATGTGGAATAATTTACCTGAAAGTCAAAAACAATATTATCAAAAATTGATATTAAGCTTCGCTAGCCTTAGTGAAGCTTTTTCGCAGAAGGCAGAGTCAGAAGGGGACACAGAAAACAACACGCAATCTAAAGTTGCACCAATCGTAAATTCTAAATTTCAAGAAACTGTTTTTCAACGTAGTTTTGGAGCTTATGGTGAAGATATCGGAAACACCTCTTACGATGCTTCTGTAATTGTAGATGAACACCATAAATATCTCGTTGGTTTAAAATCGTTTGGTATCGGTTCAGGAGACCAAAAAATCGCTCAGTTCAAACGTCCTCAAACAGAACTTGGATGGCGAAGAATTTTTAATGAGATAACAGATAATGCAAGAGGATTAGAATCAAAAACTGAAATAGACAAGATCAACGAAGACTTGTATCGGTATTTAGCAATCGAAATATCAAAACTTAGAAATCAGAGAATTGCTTCATCCAAAGAAAATTTAAGAGGTTTTACAATTAATGACGAGACCTACATCGAAGCCGTTTATCACTTTCTAATGCCTTCAAAAAAAGAAAATCCTCCTCAAATATTTGTAGGTGAAGTCCCCTATTATGATATTGACATTGACAATATCGTTATCGAAGGATGCACAAGTGCAAAAAAACCGATGAATTTCAAATTTCATGACGGAAGACATCATTATAAGTACACCGAAGCAGACAGCCAGCTACTAATGACCTTTGATAAAACTCCCTTAGATATCTGGGATGTCCATTATGTCGAAGATCCCTTTAGTATTTTTGCAGAAATAGGTAACGCATCAGAAGAAATAGAGCAAATCGAGGCAGAAAATCAACTCCAGATTGTAGATTCTATTTCATGGAAAATAAACCTTCAGCCCGTATCTGGCTTTAATCAGTTTATGGGGCTTCCTAAAAATTCCACTGGCTCAATACAAGCTTTTATAAATACTATAAATAAAGACTTTTCAGATGTAACTGGAATTTCTGAATTAGTTCAAGCTCTCACTAGTTTCAAAGAAACTTATCCTAACAAATCTAGCTTCGAAAAATATTCAACTCGTAAGGATATAATGAATCTGTGTATAAGCTTCGCAAATTTTAAAAATGTCATAAATAACGATGGAATACCTTTAAAAATCCCTTCATATCCCTTAGTAGATTTAGCAATAAAATATCTATTTCGTTCACCCAATGAAATATATATTCCAATCCCAAAATCAAAAACCTTTCACAATACCCACCCTAATTTTTTTGGCACAGGTTCTGGAATTTTAAATGGATCTACTTTTGAACTTCCTTTGAGCGAAAGGCAATTCAAACTAGAATTTTTACCTTCACACACAATTGTAGATGCACAAATCACCCAAGAAAACGGCAAAGCTATTCAATCTTCAGGTAATCAAGATATTTTAGGAAACTGGATTCTTCAAAAAGTGTTTCAATTACCCGAATTTACACCATTAACAGATGAGCGCCTAATAGAAATGGAGTTGAACGGAATACGTTTAACCAAATTTTCAGATTTAGATAATCATATTGGATTAGAGTTCATTTGGATTGATGATGATAATCTCCCATCAGATTATTGGAATTAATCATTCATTTCGTCCACTTATGAAGTGGACTTTTCTTTGTACATTTGATAAACTATTATGAGCGAGGTCAAACTAATGAAAAAACTAAGTATACGTTTAGCCCAGAGTGCTAAAAATGATATTAATGACTTAAAACAAATTTTAGAAGATGAAAATCACGGTGACCGACAATTCACTAATGGGGATGTCGTCAATCAAGCCTACCGCGATATTGAAACATTCGATGATTGGGAAAAGGTCATTTCAGAATATAAAAACAACGCTCAAAAAGGTTTTATTCCCAAAGAAGAGCCCGAATTAAAAACAAATTTGACAATAAGCAACGATGCCTATAACGGCTTCCAGAAAATAAAAGCAGAGTTAAGCAAATACATAGAAGGGCGAATATACATATCCTTTGTTATAAAAATGATAGTACGTGCTTCTAGGTTAATGAGGCAAAATAAATTAAATTGAGAGATAGCTTCTCTCTTTTTTTATATTTTGAGATTTGTACCTTGACAAGAGGGACAAAATTCGCTACAATAAATTAACCTCTCATAGAGGGACAAAAGAAAGGAAGAATCTTTTAACGTTTATGGACGTTAATTTTAGATTTGTGGTATTTACTAATGCCTAAAGTTCACAAGTTACATAGAAACTCCGAAAATCCAGAAGTACAAAAAACAATCAATATAGTTGAAGTGTGCGGAATACTCATTTTTGTGATTTCTATGCTCTTACAATTTCTGATTATTCCAAAAAATTTTTTCTCCATCATTCACCCCTTATTGTTCTTGTTGAAACCATTCTTACCAATCATTATCATAATTACGTTTATGACTACATCAACAATAATAACAATAGACTGGTTAAAATCCCCAAGAAGCCCTATTCTGAAAATTAGGATTAAACACCAACTAAAGATATTTGCAGATGAGTTTATTCCTGAAGGAGTTGAAATCCAATACTTGGTCCATAACAACTATAAAGAATCTGCCGATAAAATAAGAGTAATTTTGTATTCAAACGGCTACCTTGAAGAAAGTGAACCTGCTCGAATCGGTCGCAAACTTTCTGAATGGTTCAACATTCCGCTTAGAAGCTGGATTGAGGACGAACAAATCACTGGGCATTACGTGTTTGACCTTAGCTACCGAAAACCAATACGACAGGAGGTTAATTTTGACATTCAAACTCTCTGATGAATTAGATATTGACGAATTTCACGTCTATATTACTGGGGCCAGTGGAGTAGGAAAGACGTCCTTGACATATCTTCGAATCCTGACCTCAGCTCGTGACATTTTCATTATACAAAACGATGGATATAAAAATTTGAGGGTCATAGATCCAAAAGGCGGTTCGTTATTTAGCCTCCGTCATTCAGTTCCAAACAATGGTTCCAAAACATTTGCAAACTCTCCGGAAAGTGCTTTAGTGCTACTTACCGATTTCTACGAAGAAATTACTAAACGAGGAAAACTCCTCGATAATGCAGGTCTTAGACTTGACGCAGATTATCATACGTTAGGTTTACCTCCGTGCTGGTTATTCTTTGATGAATATATCGACCTCATTGAGCAAGCAAAAATAATAGATAAGAAGATTGCTAACGAGATAACCAGTCTGCTCGTACGTTGCATTACTAAAGATAGGCAACTTGGCTGTTTTTTATGGATAACGGCAATGCGTGCGGATACGGCTTACCTTCCTGGTCTTATACGTTCCACCATGATTAATATTGCACTTGCCACCGATGGGAGAGAGATAGACCCAGAAAATGCTCGCATGATGTTCGGAGCAACAGATTTACAAAAGCCACCACCTCATACTAAATATTATGGTTATGCCAAGGGAGAATCAGGAAAACCAACCTTATTCCTCACTCCTAAACTTGCAGACGGTGTAAATATTCGTAAAACGCTCGCCCACTATATGAAAGGGGAATATTTATGAAACAATTAACGTTCCTCTTCGAAGATGACGGTAGCGTTCAAATCATAAGCAATGACACAAAGCGTCTGCAAAGATGGCTTGATTCAGGCTATTGTCACTCACCTGAGCGTGTAAAAGGTGGATATCGTGTAACAGTCTCTGATAATTGGAATTATCGTTCCACGTTTAGAAAAAAGAAAATCTAATTGTATCAATAATCTGAACAAGAAAACTGAAAAGTGAATTTGGTGGGCTGTGGAGGTTTCCTCCGACAGTCCGCTGAATTCATGGCTTGGTTTTCTAGTGTGGATTAAATTGATATGCTTAGATTTTACAATAACTAATGATTTATGTCCAAGACCTGAATGACAATAAAAGCTGAGAAAGGAACCTTCTATGTCATCACAAACACTCGCTGTCATTGGTATCAGCAATAAAAAAGAAAAAGGCTGGCTGAAATTAGCCACTCTTAATGGAGCTTCTTGGTCTGACCTCGGTGCACACTTTGACAAAATCAAATTCGGTGGAACTTTTAATGAAGCTGGTATTTATGAAATTGACTTCGAAAACACTGCGGAATTTGGCGCAATGGCTGCTTACTCAGTCACTACCGCAAACAAAATTGCATCATTTTCTGAACTTGTTGCTCTAGCATTATCCGAAGAGTAACCATCTGTATAATACTGGCACGGCTTGACCGTGTAGGAGCGGAGCGGGCTTTATTGCGTTGGTTTACTTGGCGAGCACGAGAAATCTGGTTTGTCAAAATAAACTAATGAATAGTACCTAATACCCTCCTGCACGCACTGCGTGCAATTTTTAGAAAGCAAAAACAATGACAGAAAACAGCGAAAATCGGGCTACCTCTAATAGCCCGATAACTATACATGAAGTGTCCCCCAATGAACAATCTTATTCTAAATTTCAAGAACGAGTTTCTTTCAAATATGGATTTGTTGGTTTAAAACTTGATAAGTTGAGCCTGACAGCACGAATTGACGAAGAGCTTCATAATCAAATTTTGACTGGCGAATTTGAGCTTTATGATGTTTTTGGGATAAAAGAGCCAAATCTAACGCCAAACGGAGAGCTTGCAAGTTACAAGGGACAATTTTTCTATAACGAGAAAGAAAATTGGTATGTGGAATATACCCCAATTTCTTCAATTAAAATGAACAAACGTCCACTTAAAATTGAGTTTACTCCTTCAAAAGTATCAAAAGAGCACTTTTTAACTGTGTTCAATTTACTCCTTCCACACTTATCCGATATAGCTTGTAGTACATTCCACTTGGCTTATGACTTTGAACGTGATTTATCAACATTAAAAGTCAATTGGCCTAAGGCAATGTACCGGCCTATCTACAAAGGCATAAAGCTTGAAACCATGGACTTTGGTGCTCCTAAAGGTAATTATCACATCACAAATTACAACAAACTAAAAGAACGAGCAGATCAAGGAGACTCTGCTGAAATTGAAATTTATCAGCAGTATGAAAATCTCTGGAGAATTGAATATAAATTTTATAATGAAGGTAACATTAAAAAAGAGTTAAAAAACGGATTGCCTTTTCTAGCTAAAATTCCTGTATTTATTGAAAACTTAGAGGGTTTAGAATTTCAAAATCTCGGGGTTAATGAAAAAATTGCACTTTTTGCGATGAAAAATAAGCCCGAATTATTTGCTGGTTCAGATGATAGAACAATTAGGAAATACAAAAAACTTGCTGAAAGCATTGCCGAAGTGAACCTCAACGTATTCTTTCAAAATGCATTAGACTACACAGAAGTTTTTAATCAAGAAGCTGCTAGGGTAAACTTCCTTGATTTTATTAAAAAACTTTTGGCTGGACAAATTCCACAAATTGAAAAAGAGCTATCAACTCATACTTTGGACGGTCAGAGTGATAACTCAATTATTGAGTAACCCAAAAAGGTTACTCCTTCATTATAGCATGATTCATGCAGAAGGAGAAAAATGATTCAAAATATTACTAAATCTGATATTATGATTTTAACTGGATATTCAACAACCCAAGCACAAAATATCTTACGAAAAGCCAAGGATTTCATGGTTTCTGAGGGATTCGTTTGGTATTCTAACAAACGTGTTTCACGTGTTCCGATTCAAGCTGTAGAAGCTATTCTCGGCTACAAATTGGACACAGAAAATGTTATAATTGATGATGTATCTACTGGTACAGCGTTATGACAGTTTCTAAATATGGGAAAGGTCTTTGGAAAATTGATGTCTCCGATGGATATGATGAGCTAACAGGCAAACGCAAAAGAATTCGCAAGACTGGTTTCACTTCTAAAAAACAAGCCGAGGAATATGAAGCTCACATCAAACTTTTTGAATTACGTGAATTAAAGCCTAAGCAGAAAATTTCTATTGACTATCTTTATTCATTGGTTAAAATAGAAGATGAAATCCGTGGAAACTCACAATCTACCAAAGATACACAAGATTCTTATTATCGTGTTTACATTTCAAAGTTCTTTGCTAAAGCAAATATGCGAACTTTGACCGTACTTGATATTAAAAAATTTCGTGAATGGCTTCAAGAACAACCTAGCATTAAAGGCGGTAAGCTTACTAACAAAAATATCAATCGTCAAATGATATTTTTACATAAACTGTTTGATATTTCTATTTTACACCAGATTCGTTCTGATAATCCATGCCAACTTAAAGCATTACCTGAAAAGCACGTTGAAATGAAGTACTATACACCCGAACAGTTCAAACGCTTTCTAGCCCTAATTGACCCAATAGACGAATTTCGATATAAGTTATTCTTTGAGATTTTGATGTTTACTGGTGCTCGAAGTGGCGAAGCTTTAGCTTTAACTTGGGAGGTAGTAAATCTTGATGAAGGTTATATCAATATTAAAAGCTCTGCTCATTATCGCAAAAAGGAAGTAACTATCGGAGCAACAAAAACAACGCAGTCTGTTCGAAGAATTTATATCCACAAATCATTTGTTGATGAATTGAAAGTTTGGAAAACTAAGCAGTTTAAACTTCTTGAAAAGTATGTTGATAAACCTGAAACACTTCAAATTTATCAGACTACTCCTGAAATTGTTACACACCCACAAATTACAGGTTTTAGACACGATAAACTTAAAAAGCGTATGCCTGATGACTTACCGTTAATCAGAAATCATGATTTCCGACATTCTCACGCCGCTTTTTTAATCAGCCAAGGTCTGAGAAAGGGAGAAGGCAAAGATTATCTATTTTTTACGCTAATGAAACGGCTTGGACACTCTTCCATCACTACAACTGTAAATACTTACAGCCATCTCTTTCCTTCACAACAAAAGGAAATCGCAAACGCATTTGACGACTTTTAAAAATAAAGTGGTCAAATTTGGTCAAATTGTTAAATAAAAAAGGCTGAAAAGCCGTATAAATAAAGGAAATAGGTACATTATTATGATGAATATGCAAAATATGATGCGTCAAGCTCAAAAACTTCAAAAACAAATGGCAGCGTCTAAAGATGAAATTGATGCAACAACATTTGTAGGAAAATGAGCTCAAGATCTTGTAACAGTTCAAATTACAGGTGATAAAAAAATGAAATCAATCAATTTTAGTGCAGATGTTATTGACCCTGAAGATCCCGAAACATTGCAAGAGATGACAATTGCGGCTGTGAATGATGCTTTAGGTCAAATTGAAAAAATGACTGAAGATAAATTAGGTAAATTTACAAAAGGTTTGCCATTTTAAGCTAAAAAACTTATCCACAGGGGATAAGTTTTTTTATTTTCATTTCACAATTCAACAAGTAAAATTAATTTGTTTAATTTATTAAAAAACAGCAATCAAAAAATCTGTCAGTACTGACAGATTTTAATTATTTCTTATTTAGTATATTCATCAACGAGCGAAAGAACTTCTTCCATTGTAGCAGCTTCAGTAAGTGCTTTGTTTGCAAGTTCTTCCATCTTAGTTGAATCCAAGCGTTTCATCAATGAACGTGTTTCAAGAACTGATGTAGCAGACATTGAGAATTCATCAAGTCCGATTCCCATGAGAAGTGGAACAGCCTTTTGATCACCTGCCATTGCACCACACATACCAGCCCATTTTCCTTCAGCGTGTGCTGATTTAACAACATGGTTAATCAAGCGGAGAAGTGATGGGTTATATGGTTGATAGAGGTATGAAACTTTTTCATTCATACGGTCTGATGCCATTGAGTATTGGATAAGATCGTTTGTACCGATAGAGAAGAAATCAACTTCTTTAGCGAATTGATCCGCTAAAACTGCAGCTGCAGGGATTTCAACCATGATACCAACTTCAATTCCTTCAGCAACTTTAACGCCTTCAGCAATCAATTTAGCTTTTTCTTCTTCATAAATT
This sequence comes from Lactococcus fujiensis JCM 16395, assembly GCF_002441655.1. Classification (GTDB taxonomy): domain Bacteria; phylum Bacillota; class Bacilli; order Lactobacillales; family Streptococcaceae; genus Lactococcus; species Lactococcus fujiensis. The sequence goes on from NZ_JXJU01000005.1 coordinate 91,744, forward strand.
GCTTTAGCAGCACGGAATTCAGTTACAAGAGCAACCATTGGGAACATGATACGGAGACGTCCGTGTACTGATGCACGTAAAAGGGCACGCAATTGTGTACGGAACATATCTTCGCCAGCACCTTGAGTCAAACTAATACGAAGGGCACGCCATCCGAGGAATGGGTTCATTTCTTGTGGCAATTCAAAGTAAGGCAATGTTTTGTCACCACCGATGTCCATTGTACGGACAACAACTGGTTTACCATTCATTCCTTCAAGAACAGCTTTATATGCTTCATATTGTTCGTCTTCTGTTGGGAAGTGGTCAGATTCCATATAAAGGAATTCTGTACGATAAAGTCCAACAGCTTCTGCACCATTGTCATTAACACCTTCAACATCTTTTGGCGCTCCAATGTTAGCAGCAAGTTCAAAATGTTTACCGTCAGCAGTTATCGTTTCAGCATCTTTCAGTTCTGCCCATTCTGCTTTTTTAGCAGCATAGGCTTTGCCAGCTTCAACAAATTCAGCAGCTTGTTCTTCAGTTGGATCAATAATAACTTCACCTGTCAAACCTGATGCAGCGATCAATTGACCATCTTTTACAAGTTCAGTGATGTTTTTAGTACCCAAAACAGCTGGAATTTCAAGCGTATTAGCCATGATAGCAGAGTGAGAGGTTTTCCCACCAATATTGGTAACGAATGCTTTAACAAACTTCTTGTCCAATTGAGCTGTTTCAGAAGGAGTCAAATCGTCAGCAACAATAATAACTTCTTCATTAATCAAAGCTGGACTAGGCAATTTTACTCCAAGAAGGTTCGCTAAAACACGTTTTGTAACGTCTTTAATATCAGCTGCACGTTCTTGCATATATTTATTGTCATCCATGCCTTCAAAGATAGCGATAAACATATCTGTTACTTCTTTGAGGGCTGCTTCTGCATTAACTTTTTTATCGTTGATTACGGCTTTGATTTGAGCAGTCATATCTGGGTCTGAAAGAACCATCATATGTGCGTCAAAAACCGCAGCGGCTTCTTCACCAAGGCTTTGTACTGCTTTGTCCTTAATAAGTTGAAGCTCGTTCTGAGAGGTAGCGAATGCTGCATCAAGACGAGCTTCTTCTTTTTCTGTGTTTTCAACAGTGACTGTCTCGAAAGACAAGTCAGGTTGGACAAGCAAGTATGCCTTTGCTACAGCTACACCAGATGATGCAGCGATACCTTTAAGCATAGTTGTCATGATTATTCAGCAAGTCCTTCTTTTGTCATTGTTTCAGCGATAGTTGCGATTGCGTCATCCGCGTCAGCACCTTCAGCTGTGATAGTAACGTCAGCACCTTGACCAACACCGAGTGACATAACACCCATGATTGATTTAAGGTTTACAGATTTTCCTTTGTATTCCAAAGCAATTTCTGAAGTGAATTTTGATGCTGTTTGAACAAGCAATGTAGCTGGACGAGCGTGAATACCAGTTTCTGCAACGATGTGGAATTCTTTAGATGCCATTTTGATGGTTCTCCTTGTAATGTAATCATTTACTGATAATATCTTTTGATACTTATCACTTTACAAATTGTACCACAAAGTGAAGTAGTTTGCAATGTTTTCTATTTATATAAGCCGAAAAAATTTTTTTATTAACCACTTACAAATGTTGTTATAGCGCCATTTTATAATAATTTTCTTATTTTTCTACGTCATAAAAGTGTTTTCAAATTTTCTCATTCGTAACAAAACGGATACAAAAAGAAAGACCTTTCAGTCCTTCTTATTTAATTTTTTATTGAAGTATAAATTTCTTGCACCAACTTTTCGGTTTTATCCCATCCCAGACATGGGTCCGTGATTGATTTTCCATAAATTTCAGGACTGTCTTGACGTCCGTCTTCAATGTACGATTCAATCATAAAGCCACGGACGTATTTTTTAATCGCATCATCCCATTCACGATTAATTAACGTTTGCCGTACAATACGGATTTGTTCCATGAATTTTTTTCCTGAATTATCGTGATTGGTATCAATCACAATAAATGGATTTTGTAAGTTCATTTTCTCATAAAGGGCGATCGTGTCAAGTAAGTTATCTGTATAATAATTCGGATGATTTTTACCATTTTCATCCAATCCGCCACGTAAAACCGCATGTGCAAGCGGATTTCCAGATGTCTCAACTTCGGCACGCGCAAACAGAAAATGCTGAGCTTGTTGAGCTGCATAGATACTATTAAACATGACTTTCAAATTCCCAGAAGTTGGATTTTTCATAGCTACAGGTGCATCTATTCCTGATGCCGTGAACCGGTGCTGTTGATCTTCAACTGAACGTGCTCCAACCGCATGATACGAAACCAAATCGTCAACCAGGCGGACATTTTCTGGGTATAACATCTCATCCGCTGTCGTTAAGCCAGTTTGTGTAATAACTTTATAATGCAAATCACGAACCATTTTAATGCCATTGATCAAATCGGTATGGTCGTCTTCATCCGGTTCATGCAACATTCCTTTGTAGCCATCACCATTTGTTCTAGGCTTAGCTGTATACACCCGCATGACGATAAAAAGGCGGTCTTTTACCATTTCTTGAAGTTTTGCAAGTCGATGAGCATAATCTAAGACAGCCTGTTCATTATCGGAAGAACAAGGTCCAATAATAAGCAACAATCGGTCATCCGTTCCTTTAATAATTGCTTCTAATTCTTTATCGCGTGCATCTTTCTTATTTTGCTGCTCTTGATTTAAGTGTCCTAACTTTTTGATTGCATCAATATCAATTTTGGGACTGATTTCTTTGAAAGCCATTTTTAATCTTCCTGAATTCTTTTTTCATTTTCATAAACTTCATGGACTAATTCTACGGTTTTTTCCCATCCAAGGCAAGGGTCAGTGATTGATTTTCCAAATGTTTCTGGCTTATCTTGGCGTCCATCCTCCAAGTAAGATTCAATCATAAAACCGCGGACATATTTGTGAATTTTTTCGTCCCAATCACGATTTATTAGCGTTTGGCGGACAATTCGAATTTGTTCCATAAACTTCTTACCTGAATTATCATGATTTGTGTCAATCACAATAAAGGGATTCTGCAAATTCATTTTTTCGTAGAGTGCAATTGTATCTAATAAATCATCTGTATAGTAATTAGGATGATTTTTACCATTTTCATCTAATCCACCTCTTAGAATCGCATGGGCCAATGGATTGCCAGAAGTTTCTACTTCGGCACGACGATATAAAAAGTCTTGTTTTTGTTGAGCTGCATAAATCCCATTGAACATCACTTTTAAATTTCCGGAAGTTGGATTCTTCATTCCAACAGGAGCATCAGAACCCGAGGCAACAAAACGATGTTGTTGATCTTCTACTGATCGAGCACCAACTGCTATGTATGAAACTAAATCATCAATTAATGGCAAGTTTTCTGGATAAAGCATCTCATCGGCAGTCGTTAGTCCTGTTTGGGTGATAACTTTATAATGCAAATCTCGAACCATTTTGATGCCGTTAATTAAATCAACGCGACCATCTGCATCAGGTTCATGAATTAATCCTTTATAACCATCCCCATTTGTTCTAGGTTTGGCTGTATACACTCGCATGACCATAAAAATTTTATCTTTTACTTCTTCTTGAAGAGCTGCTAATCGATGCGCATATTCAAGTACAGCTTTCTCATTATCTGACGAACATGGTCCAATAATTAGCAAGAGTCGGTCATCCTCACCTTTGATAATCGCCTCCAATTCTCTATCTCGTTGGAGCTTTAGCTGATTTTCTTGCGCATTCAGATGGCCTAATTTTTTTACGGCGTCTACATCAATTTTGGGACTCAATTCTTTAAACGTCATGCTTTTATCCTTTTTCTGAAAACATTGCATCGCTTTTCATTGGCCCAATATTTTCTAAATTTTATAGAATATTTTACAACTTACACGTACTGATGTCAAATTTTTAGTGAAACAAGTTAAGTCTGAGGGAGAAAAAACTGCTTCCATTTCTGAAAGTAGTTTTGATTCATTTCTATTATGCAATGTGAGTGCGTCCGTGACAATTTTTGAACTTCTTACCCGATCCACATGGACAGAGATCATTACGACCGACGCCAGCGAAAGGATTTTTGCCATTGTTTGTGATATTGGCTGTAGAAGTTGTAACTGCTGACCGAGGGGCTTGTTGAGTGGCTTGTGCCGTTTGTGGATGGATTTGAGCCTTCATCATCAAGCGAGTTACTTCAAATTCAATTGTACCTATCATGTTGTTAAACATGTTGTATGCTTCTTCTTGATATTCAACAATAGGATTGTTTTGTGCGTAACCACGAAGTCCGACAGACTGACGCATTTGATCAAGTGCGTCAATATGTTCTGACCAGTTGTTATCCACGACACGTAAGATAACTGCTCTTTGGAACTCTAATTGACGTTCTGGTTCTGCCAATTTTTCCATTTGAGCAGCATATTGGGTTTTAATTTTATCAAAGAGTAAATCTTTCAATTCTTGTGCTGATTTACCTTGCAAATCTTCAAGTTTAATTGATTCTTCAGGCAACATTGTATTTTGAACAATAACGAGCAAATTATTCAAAGTTTCTTCTTTAGTTAAGTCATTCAATACTTGACCATCAATTTGACGTCCAACCGTACGTTTAAACATCCCCATCAATACTGGCGTCATATCTTCTTCGGCAACAATGACGTCATGACGTTGCGCATAAATAACTTCACGTTGTTCACGAATAACATCGTCGTATTGCAAGACTTGCTTACGTGAGTCATAGTTATTTCCTTCAACACGTTTTTGAGAAGATTCAATTTGGCGTGTAATCAAACCTGATTTAATCACAGCATCATCACCAGAAATGCGCATTTTATCTAAGAAAGCTGAAACACGTTCAGATCCAAAACGTTTCATCAGATCATCTTCAAGTGAGAGATAGAATTGGGAAACACCTGGGTCACCCTGACGTCCTGAACGTCCTCGGAGCTGATTATCAATACGACGACTTTCGTGACGTTCTGTACCAATAACTGCAAGCCCACGGAATTCTGGATCTGGATGATCAACCACACCAGCACCCAGTTTAATATCAGTCCCACGTCCAGCCATATTTGTGGCGATTGTAACTGCCCCTTGTTGGCCTGCATTCATGATAATCTGTGCTTCACGGTAGTGATTTTTTGCATTCAAAACTTCATGCGGAATTTTTGCTGCGACAAGCTTTCTAGAAATCAATTCAGACGTTTCAACAGCGACTGTACCAATCAAAAGCGGTTGTCCCTCAGCGTGACGGCGTTTGATATCCTCGAGTACGGCATTAAATTTCGTTTCCAAGGTTGGATAGAGCAAGTCTGGGTGGTCCATACGTTGGATTGGGCGGTTGGTTGGAATTGGCGTAATTTGAATGTTATAAATTTCACGGAATTCTTCTTCTTCCGTTTTTGCAGTCCCTGTCATCCCTGATAGCTTCTTATACATACGGAAATAGTTTTGAATTGTAATTGACGCCATTGTTTTTGATTCATCTTGAATTGGAACAGCTTCTTTGGCTTCAATTGCCTGATGAAGTCCATCAGAATAACGACGACCTGGCATTGTACGTCCAGTAAATTGGTCAATAATCAAAACTTCCTTATTTTCATCAACCATATAGTCGATGTCATGAAGCATAATATAATTTGCACGGAGAGCATTGTCCACAAAGTGAGTCAGTGCAACATTTTCCATGTCATATAGATTGTCAATTTGGAAGAATTTTTCGGCTTTATCGATGCCTTCTTCGGTCAATGAAATTGTTTTAGACTGAAGATCAATTTTATAATCGTCTCCTTCTTCAAAATCACTTGTTACAATGTTTAAATCTTGACCATCCAATGATTTTGCAAATTGGTCCGCACGATAATAAAGCGCTGATGAACTTTCAGCTTGTCCTGAAATAATGAGTGGTGTACGTGCTTCATCGACCAAAATCGAGTCAACTTCATCGACCAAGGCATAGTTCAAAGGTTTTTGAACCATATCTTCCTTACGTGTCACCATATTATCGCGTAGATAATCAAAACCAAGTTCTGATGAAGTAGAGTAGGTAATATCACAGTTATAGGCTTCACGTTTTTCTTCAGGTGATTTGGAGTTTAAATTCAAGCCAACCGTTAGACCAAGCCAGCTGTATAATTCTCCCATTTCAGTCATGTCACGTGTCGCCAAGTATTCATTGACCGTAACAACGTGAACTCCTTCGCCAGCCAAGGCATTCAAGTAAACGGGCATTGTCGCCGTCAACGTTTTACCTTCACCTGTACGCATTTCAGGAACGTCACCATTATGAAGAACAATCCCACCCATAATTTGAACATGGAAAGGATAGAGTCCGAGAACACGACGAGCGGCTTCACGACAAACTGCAAAAACCTCGTATAACAAATCATCTAAACTTTCACCTTTTTGAATTCTTTCTTTAAATTCAGGTGTTTTTGCTTTTAATTGTTCATCAGAGAGATGTTCCATCTCATCAGCAAAAGTTTCAACTTTACGAGCCATGCGGTCTAGCTTACGTAATTCTTTTTTATCGTTTTCGACAATTTTTTTAATAAAATTATTAGCCATAGATTCTCTTTCGTTAATAATGTGTAATTTTAAGCTAAAAATCCACATATACAGTTATTGTTATTTTAGCATTTTAAAACCCATATTTCAAACTAGAAAATGCTTTCCTACTATTTTATTGTTTTTTTATTCTAAAAATTCTGTCACTAGTGAATATTTTTAAAAATGTAGAACCTATCAATGTTATGCCCCATCTGTATGTGAAATTTTTTTAGTTTTTACATTTTGAGATAAAAAAAGCTGTCAGCTCTGACAACTTATTTAACTTCGTAATGATAATCTGGATTTATTTCTTTGTCGAGACGAGCAAAAGCTTCTTCCATCCGGCGGTTGATTTCTTCAATTCCTTCAGCATTTGCTTTCTTAATATCAGAAATATCAATCGGTTCACCAAAATTCACATCCACGCGCTTACGTTTGAAGATTCCTTTCATGTCCGTTGGTCCTTGGTATACTGCTGGTAGCAAACGTACTTTTGCAAGCTTACCGATAACAGCAACACCACCTTTCATCTCAGATGAATGTCGACTTCCAGTTGGGAACATGATTAATGATTTATCTGATTCTTTCAACTGAGTAACTGCATACTTCAATGTTTTAGTGCTTGGATGTTCTCGGTCAACCGGGAAAGCTCCACAATTTCTAATCCACCAAGCTGCGAATCGATTCTTAAACAATTCCTTTTTAGCCATGAAAATAAATTGCTTAGGCCTTGTCGCAAAAGCAAAGTATACTGGTTCCAATGCCATCCGATGTGGCGCAACCAAAATATAATTTTCATCTCGATTGGGAATTCGATCCAAGTTATGATAATGAGCGTTCCCATTAAATATAAACAATAAAAATTGAACTAAACCGCGTAAAAATGCGTAAAACATAGCGTCTCCTAAATTTCTTAACTTTATTGATTATAGCATATTAAAAGCACGAAAACATCATCTTCGTGCTTTTTTTCTATTTTGGTTTACGATAGCTGAAATAGGACAAAAGACAGATAATCAAAGCGAATATCGAAAGTGTCCATGAATTTGAAAATACTTGAGTAATGAGAACAAAAATCAGTACAAGTAATACTAATAGCGTCACAATTTTAAGAAATAGATGACCTGAATTTTTACGTTTAAAGTACATCAAAACCGCTGCAACTAAAAGCATAATCCAGACAATGGTGATAGTAAAAGAAATCGAACCTGCCACAAAGTGCCAAAAATTATCTCCAAAAATTGCTGATAAAATCACTCCAACAAAAAGGATACCAGAACTAACTAAAATTGCACGAACTGGCACTTGATTTTTATTTAGTACGCTCAGCTGCTGGCCAATTTTACTCCTTGAACCTTCCATACGCGAATAAAGTGAACGTGACGTTGCATAAATTGCTGAGTTTACTGCTGAGAAAATAGCAATGACTATAACAATCAAGATTATCTTGTCTGCATAAGGAATTCCAACTTTTGTAAAAATTGTTGCGAATGGACTTGGAGCATCCGGATTAGAGACTTCAGACCAAGGCAAAAGTTGCAAAAAGAGGAAAATGGGAATAACATAGAAGGAAATAATTCGAACGAGGACCCCACGAATCGCTTTAGGTAATGCCGTTTTAGGGTCTTCCGTTTCAGCTACAGTTACTGCAACAAGTTCTGAGCCACCAAATGAGAAAATGACAATAAGTAATGAACTTAAAAAGCCTTTGAAACCATTTGGTGCGAAGCTCGGAGCTACACTATCGGATACTTTTTGAACCTCATGAGCAGTAAAACCAAGATGCGCATCATTTATTATTAATAAATAAGCACCTAAAACTATTAATAAAATAATAACAGCAACTTTAACGAACGCAAGCCAGTATTCTGTTTCAGCAAAGGCGCGAACAGAATAAAGATTAATTGCTGTTCCTAGTACAGCAACCAACAAAGCAAAGACCCAAAGTGGAACACCGGGAATAAGCATTGCTAAGAAAGTTGACACCCCAGCTTCTTCAGCAATTAGCACAGCCATCCATGTTGCCCAGTACACCCAATCTGTAAAGTGGGCCATGTGTTCACCAACATAAGGTTTAATAATACCAGAGATTCCCGATTCATGTACATCTTGATCGAGTACCATTCGTCCCACGCCGAACATGACTACAAAAAGCATTAATCCAGCTAGGACATAAGAAAGCAAAACTGATGGGCCTGCTGCAGAAATTGTTTGTCCTGAGCCCAAAAAGAGCCCTGAGCCAATTGCTCCCCCAAGTGAGAGCATAACAATGTGTCTCGTTTGTAACGTAGACTTGAGTTTGTGTTCAGAATTTTCCAAATCAAAATTCCTCATTTCTATAATTTTTCTTATCTTTTATAAATATAAAACAACAAAACCCTGCTTGGAGTCAAAGGTGATTAATTTTGTCATATTTATTTGAGATAGAAATAATAAAGTTAAAAAAGAAAAGCTAGGTAATCAGAATTACCTAGCTTTTAAAAATCAAAGGCTAGGATACACAAAAGTCGTATCTAGCCAATGCTACACACAACTTATCTTTGCCAAAAATAAAAGACTGAACGATTTGAATGATGCATTGATTTTTCATTTCCTTTTTTAAACTTTACTTGATTATATTCTTTTCTTTTTATGATTGCAAGAATTCATTAGACTATTTAGAATTTATTGCATCAATTTGATTAAATCAATTGAACATAGATCTTCATTTAGTAGATGGTGTGTTCTAAGCCCCACTAATTTTGCCCCTTGAATATTTTCCCAATTATCATCAACAAATAACGTTTCTTCTGCTTTAATATTTGCTTGTTTTAGAACTGTTTCAAAGGCCTCTGGATTCGGCTTTCGTTGATGTAAAAGATGTGAATAATAGAGATCAGAAAAATAAGAGCATAGTGGTTTTCCAAATTGATCTAAACAATCCTCTTCAAATTTTTTCGCATGGATAGCATTTGTATTTGAAAAAAGATAAATTTGAAACTTTGAAGCAACTTTTTCCAGGAATTTCATTCTTTCTGCAACAAATGGATTGAGGATTAAATTCCAAGCTTCTTCAATTTCTTCATCTTTAAGCTGCTCTCCAGATATTTGACGGATTGATTCGTAAAATTGTTCCGAGCTAATTTTTCCAAGTTCCAAGGCTTCAAAAGTTATATTTTGTTGCTTTGCACTAAAATATTGTTTAAAATCATGAAAACCTAGTTCTTCAAAACGTGTGGTCATTTTATCAAAACTCAGGTCAATGATAACTCCACCTAAATCAAAAATAATGTTTTTAATCATTCATCGTCCCTTCAACATGATCGCCAAATTGATTTCTTTGATTACGATTGCTCACCATTCTAAAAAAGAAGTTAAAGACTGGCACGACAACAAAAAGCCAATGCCCATAAAGTGGGAAACAAACGGCAATAATTGTAATAATTATGTTGATTATGAGCGTAAATGACAACCTGCTCATCCAAATTTTTCGCCAAAAATTGAAATATTTCGGCTTCCCTTTACACCTTTCTTTTGTAATTGAATAGCTCAAAGCCTCTTGTTGCACCAAAATAAGAAGCAAAACAATGCCATAATTCAATGATGAATAGGCATTTGGAGCAACCATTGCCCATTTTGTCAACAATGGAATTAAGCTTAAGAGCCCCGTAAAAATAAAGTCCTGAATAATAATGGACTCGGTGACCTCCTCAGTCGCCGCGAAGGTCTGGTGATGGTTGAACCAAAAATTTGCCACAACAATAAAACTGACCAAAAATATGCCAACGGCAGACATAAAAGTCCAGTAGCCCCCCGTACCATTAGGCATTGGAATTTCCAACAACATAATAGTAATGATTACCGCAATAATTCCATCTGAGAAAGCTTCCAAATGGTTTCGCAGTTTTTGTTTAGCAATTTTATCTTCTTCTTGTGCATGTTTTTTCATTTCATACATACGTTCTTCATCAGACATTTGTGCAAAGCGAGGATGACTTTGTAGAAACTCATCCTCGAGTTCTTTTCGAGCTTCTGAAAGCTCATTACTTTCGCTCATTTTTTGATAATATTTCAACTTTCGTTTTTCAGAAATGGAAAGCTTTTTCTTATCCTCATGCTGAATGTCTGACTTTTCTTGGCTGGAAATATTATTTTGGTCATCTATCATTTTCGAATGTCTTTCGTGTCTACAATGATTGTCACTGGCCCGTCATTCAGGAGTTCAACTTGCATATCTGCAGCAAAAACCCCTGCTTTTGTCGGTACAATTTGATTAAGTTTTTGGTTAAATTTTTCGTACATTTTTTTTGCAAAATCAGGTTTCCCAGCCGAACTAAAACTTGGACGATTTCCTTTTTTTGTTTCGGCAAATAATGTAAATTGGGAAATCGAAAGAATTTTTCCTTCAATATCTTGAACAGAGAGGTTCATTTTATCATCAGAATCTGAGAATATTCTCATTTGAGTGATTTTTCGAGCGGCATAATCAAGTTCAAACTCAGTATCAGCATCCTCAATCCCAACTAATAGAAGGAGGCCCCGCTTAATTTCCTCATGAATTGCACCGTCAATGCTGACAGATGCAGATTTTACGCGTTGAATTACTATTTTCATAGCCATATTATAACAGAAAAGTTATATTGATGCTTTTCATCAACTTCAAGATACAGAATAGCGAGTAGTCTAGTGATCGCTATAATCATCAGCTTTCTCTGAAAACCTGATGATACGAAAAAAACAATCAACAGTGACCATTTTTATGCATTTGTACGTTTAACAGAATAGACATCTGGCGTCATTTTTATTTTATCAACAATTAATGTCAGCTCTGATAGATTTTTTATTCCAATAGCGATATGAATATTCGCCATCTTACGGTCTTTTGTGGGTTGTGCATTGATCGAAATTAAATTTTTTGTCGCATTTGATAAAACTTGCATCACGTCATTGAGTAACCCAGGGCGATTAAAACCATAAACATCAATGTTTGCAATATATTCTTTCACATTGTTATCTTCATCGTCCCACTCAACTTCAACCAGTCGTTTATCAAAATCTTCTTGATTACGAACATTTTGGCAGTCATCGCGGTGAATGCTGACGCCCCGACCTTTAGTAATGTAACCAATAATTTTATCCCCAGGAACAGGGTTACAACATTTGGCGATGCGAACAAGGAGACTGTCAATTCCTGACACGGAGACGCCACCGTCATGACGAATTTTCATGACATTTTTGCCTTCTCGTTTCACTTCACCGTTCATCAATTGTTCCGACTCAACTTTTTGACGTTCCCGTTCTACACGGCGTCGCTCATCTTCAGTTAATCGGTTGGCAATCGTTGTCGCCGAAATTTCACCAAAACCAATGGCTGCATAAAGTGCATCAATGTTTCGATAACTCGTTTTATTAAACAGGTCATCTAAATGTTTTTTATCAAGATATTGATTAGGAACGTAGCCCATATCTTCAAGTGCGTTTAACAAAAGCTCGTGACCTTTATTAACTGAGGTTTCCTTATCTTGATTCTTAAAGAATTGCTTAATTTTATTACGTGCTTTATTAGTTTTAACAAGATTTACCCAGTCACGACTTGGACCAAAACTAGATTTGCTGGTAATAATTTCAACGCGATCACCCGTTTTCAAAACATAGGTTAAGGGTTGCATTCGGCCATTAATTTTTGCCCCGGTAGCATGATCGCCAACCTGCGTATGAATATTGTAAGCAAAGTCAATCGGTCCTGAACCTGCTGGTAATTCTTGAACAGCACCATCTGGAGCAAATACATAAATTTTATCGGATAAAATATCTTCTTGAACTGCTTTAACAAAATCTTCTGCAGAATCTCCGGCATCTTCACGTAATTCTACAATTTCGTGAATCCAGTTCAATGTCTCTGAAATTTCATGAACATTAACTTTTGATTTTACACCTTGCTTGTAAGCCCAGTGAGCTGCGACCCCGTATTCAGCAATTTGATGCATTTCACGAGTCCTAATTTGGAATTCAATTGGACCTTTTGGTCCGTATACCGTCGTATGAACAGATTGATAGCCATTTGCTTTAGGGTTGGCAATATAATCCTTAAATCGTCCTGGCATTGGTTTCCACAAATCATGGATGTATCCCAACGTTGTATAGACATCACTTGTTGTTTCCGTAATACACCGAATGGCAATTAAATCATAGATTTCATCAAAACGTTTTTTCTTATCGTGCATTTTGCGGTAAATTGAATAGATGTGTTTTGGACGACCGTAAATTTCTTCACCTTCGACACCAGCACTGGCCAAACGTTCATTTAATTTGCTAATAATTTCATTAACTAGCTGCTCACGATTGGCACGTTTATCATTCATCAAACCACGAATTCGGTAAAACTCTTGCTCATCAAGATAACGGAAGCTCAAATCCTCAAGTTCCCATTTAATACTGGCAATACCAAGTTTATCAGCTAATGGGGCATAAATATCCATGGTTTCACGTGAAATTCGTTTTTGTTTATCAGGACGCAAATGTTTCAAAGTCCTCATATTGTGCAAGCGGTCAGCCAATTTGACCAAAATAACACGAATATCTTTGGACATTGCCATTAATAATTTACGATGTGTTTCCGCCTGTTGTTTCTCACGAGATAAATACTCAACTTTACCAATCTTCGTAACGCCCTCAACAATGTCAGCTATCTCATTGCCAAAAAGTTCCCTCAAGTCAATGGAAAGAAAATTTGTATCCTCAACTACATCATGTAAAAATCCGCAAGCTACTGTAACTGCATCGAGCTTTAATTTCGCTAAAATCCCAGCGACTTGAGTGGGATGGACGATATAGGCTTCCCCTGAAGCACGGTATTGGTCCGCGTGAGCAATTGCAGCACAATCAAGGGCGCGTCTAACTAAAATTACATCCTTTTCATTCATGTATTTTTCAGTCATAGCAACAACTTGAGCGCCGGTTAGTATGGGTTCTGAAGGCATCATTTTTCATAGCTAGGTATTATTTCTTCGAGTTTTTGTGCTTCACAGCCTTATGCCTAGCCTTTCCTCCTTATTTTTATTTACCCTATTTTATCACAAATCTCTTTAAAGACCAGTATTAATCATTGAAATAAAAGAAAAACTAGGATTCGCCCCAGTTTTACATTTTATTATTTTTATTTCAGCAAATCAAAATAAGTTGAAATTGCTGATAAAGCGTATAGTGGTGCCGTCTCAGCCCGCATTATTCGGGGACCTAATCCAATTTTTATAGCTCCTAGATTTTCAAAATGTTTGATTTCATCAGCCGAAATACCACCCTCTGGGCCAAATATAATCAAAAATTTCTGTCCAAATTCAAGTTGGGCAAGACATTGTCCAAAAGCAGACCGTTCTCCCCCTTTCGCTGATTCTTCATAAGCAATCAAAACTTGGTCAAACATCGAAAATTTTTCTGTCATTGCTGGCAGATTATCAAAAAGGGATATCTGAGGAATATACTGACGTCGTGATTGTTCAGCAGCACCAAGAGCAATTTTTTCAAGCTTTTCTTGCTTTTTTTCCAATTTTTTACTGTCCCATTTAGCTACAGACCACTTAAACGGGGCCGCCCAAATCTCACTGGCCCCTAGTTCGGTAGATTTTTCAGTAATAAAATCAAGTTTGTCACCCTTGGGAAATCCTACAGCGATTGTAACTGAAATTGGTAGCTCAGTCGAGTTTACAACATTGTAAACGTGCTTTACAATGTGGTTTAAGTCATCTTCAACTTCCGCTATTCCAACCTTGCCATCATTGTAGACAAGTTGCAATTGGTCGCCATTGCTTGAACGCATAACTTTAAAAATATGATGTGCAGCTGATTCATTCTCAATAACAAATGAAGTGCCAATTTCAGGACGATCCACAAAAACAAAATATTGATTTGCCATTAAATTATCCTTGTTTTCTATTTATTTTCATTTTGGACTTATCCTCCAATGACGCCTTCACGATTTTCCGTTTTCTTGAAAATAACACAATTCCATTCGCCTTGTGTCATCCGTGTTTCAAGGAAAAACCCTGCCCCTTCTGCTGATTCAATGACCATGTCTGCCTTCTCTGCAATGATACCACTCATTATCAAGTAGCCTTCTTGCTTAACCAGACGGAAAGCGTCTTTTGTCATTAAAACAAGAATATCTGCAAGAATATTAGCGACGATAACATCAGACTTAATATCAACACTCTGCAACAAATTATTGGCTGAAACATGTATTTTCTCGTGTTCAGGGTTCAACTCAATATTTTCCAATGCCACTTTGACAGCCACCTCATCAATATCATAGGCATAAATTTCTTTCGCACCAAGGTAGGCTGAAGCAACGGATAATACCCCCGAACCCGTTCCTACATCAAGTACTGTTTCTCCACCACGCAGAATTTGTTCTAGCGCATAAAGTGACATTTTTGTTGTGGGATGAGTCCCTGTACCAAACGCCATTCCTGGGTCCAATTTAATCAATTTTTCATTTTCGAGAGCTTGGTAATCTTCTGTCCAACTAGGAACAATCGTTAAGTCATGCGTGATTCGAGCAGGTTCAAAATATTTCTTCCAGCTATCGGCCCAATCTTCTTCTGCTAAATTATTACTTGAGAGTTGATAATCAACACTAAAAATCGCTTTGACATTGTCTAATTTAGCCTGTAAACTAGTTGTCAACTCCACAAGAGGTAAATTATCCGGATAATAGGCTGTAATTTCAACTTTATCCGACTGTTCCACATCAGGCAAGATTTCACCGAAATGATTTTGGTGCAACAAATAATCTTCGGTATCCGCAATTTCTACACCGGCAGCACCAGCCTCAATAAGCAGTTCAGAAACTGCCTCCTCAGCGATACGATCAATTGTTACTTCTATGCTAATCCAATTGTTCATTCTATTTCCTTTTCTTTTTCAGCATTACTGACAATCTTGACTAATTGATTCACACGCTTTTTTGCGACAAAAAAATCAATATCATCAATAAAATCGGCATCTCTTTCTAAAGTTTCGATTCGTTCAACGATTTCCGAATTATAATCTCGGATGCCCAACGCTTTCAGTCGTGACAAAGATACTCGCAACGTTTTTGCTAATTGACGCGTACGATAACGTCGCTCGGACCGTCTTTTTGCTAAAGTTCGATTATAATTTTGTTCCGGGTTTTCCCAAGGAAACTGTTTTTCTGTCATTTTTCAGAACCAACCTCTTGATATAAAAAAGTTAAATTAAATTGGTGGCTTATTCAACTGTCAACCTACTCTTAGCCCATTATACCACGACTTCAACAAGTATTCTATCTGAACGACAACAGATTCAACTTTTCGGTTTCTAAAATTCTAACAAGTACCGATAAAATGAAAAGCATACCCTATTGTAGAATATGTTTTTACATTTGAAATCAATAACAATTATAAAATTTTCGTGGTCCATTCTTCACAATTTACCACTTCATCAACTAAACCTTCATAAAATTCAGGTTCATGTGAAACCATGAGAATCGTCCCTGGATAGTCTTTAAGGGCACGTTTAAGCTCATCTTTTGCATCAACATCTAAATGATTTGTTGGTTCGTCCAATATTAAAATATTAGATTCCGAGTTCATCAATTTAGCAAAGCGCAATTTAGCCTGTTCCCCTCCAGAAAGGACATGTACGCGCGATTCTATTTGTTTACTAGTAAGACCAACACGTGCAAGTGCCGCGCGAAGTTCTGCTTGATTCCATGAAGGATATTCATCCCACAAGTCATCCAAAACAGTTTTTGTACTGGGCTCTTTTATTTCTTGTTCATAATAGGCAATATCTTGGAAGTTACCTCGTTCAACATCACCGTTAAGTGCTGGAATCAATCCCATCAAACTCTTCAATAAAGTTGATTTACCAATCCCATTTGAACCAACAAAAGCAATTTTTTGACGACTTTCAACTTTTAAATTAATTGGAGCAGATAAAGGATGATCTTCAGAGTAGCCAATAATTAAATCTGTTGCTTCAAAGACCAAACGGCTTGGGTTACGACTAAATTTGAAATCAAAATGTGGTTTTGGCTTTTCAGTAATTGTTTCAACAAATTCCATCTTAGCAAGCTTTTTCTCACGTGCTTTTGCTTGTCCACTTGTTGCAACGTTTGCCTTTTTGCGTGCAATAAAATCTTTCAGTTTCTCAGCCTCAGCAAGTTGGGCTTCATGTAAAGCCTCAAGTTGTTTTTTCTTTTCTTCGAAAACACGTTCAAATTCATGATAACTCATCGAATAACGTGTTATTTGGAGCTGATTAACGTGATAAATCACATTGACAACTTCGTCCATAAAAGGAACATCATGTGAAATCAAAATAAAAGCATTTTCGTAATTCTTGAGGTAATTTTTGAGCCAAAAAATATGTTCCTCATCAAGATAGTTGGTTGGCTCGTCAAGCAATAGAATATCTGGCTTCTCAAGTAAAAGTTTACCTAATAATATTTTTGTCCGTTGACCCCCTGAAAGTTCAGCCACGTCTTTGTCAAGTAAGTCAGTCAAGCCAAGCCCACGTGCCGTTTCTTCAACTTTTGAATCAATCAAGTAAAAATCGCCGTTATCAAGCTCCTCTTGAAGCTCTCCCACTTCAACAAGTGACTCATTCATTTCATCTTCTGACATTTCAGCCATCTTCAAATAAGCATCGTTAATTTGTGATTCGACGTCGAAAAGATATTGAAAGGCTTCTGCTAGGGCCTCTCGTGTCGTTTTTCCCTTACCAAGAACAGCATGTTGATCCATATAGCCGACCCGGTGTTTTTTTGACCACGTCACTTTTCCCTCGTCTGGTTGCAACGTTCCGGTAATAATTGACATAAATGTTGATTTTCCTTCACCATTTGCGCCAACAAAGCCGATATGCTCTCCTTTGAGCAAGCGGAAATTGACATCTTCAAAAATAGCACGATCGCCAAATCCATGGCTGAGATTTTTTACTTCTAAGATACTCATTTAATTCTTATATATTCCTTATTTTTTCTTCTTTGGGACAATCAATTGAGTTAATAATTGTGTAACAACATTTGATTGTCACCGATAAAACAATTTTAACACGAGTGACCGTAAATCATTACTGTTCAAAGTTTATTTTTTGCCAATAATTTAATTTTCCTGTCCCAAATAAAGCCAACACCCGATTTTTATGCTGTTTGACTTGATTAATTCTATCTAAATTTACCTCCTGAGCTCCCCCTTGCGAGATAAAGTTTAAAATTGTTTGTAATTAGCTATTTTGTTCATGATAATCAAAATTTGTTAGGGTTCTATAAAAATGTAACATTTGATCAATCTTCATCAGTTTTTTCGAGAAACACAATTTTAGAATTTCATTCGTTTCGATTTGCCCACCTGGATGTGAATGATCGACTAAACTTTGATGTTACGTAAGAATTATTGTTTATCAAATTAAGAAATGCACTTTTTGAATGTTTTTAATTGGGTTTTTGGAAGATTAATTTTCTCAATAACTCCCAACTTTGAACGTCTTAGCTTCTCTTTAACAAAAAGTGTTGGAAAAAGGCAATTTCCCGATATTCCTCTCTTTCAGCGCACATCATTTCGAGTTCAAACATTTTTTCAATCCAATCATCGGCATATTTGAATTCATTTGGTTGAAGTCGATTGAATGCACAAATTCCATATTTTTTGGCAATTTTTAATTGTGGATAATCTGAGACTGGAGAACTTTCTACACTTGAGGTTTCAATTTCAATACTTTTCTTATTGGGTCGTTTCTGTATCAGCTCTGGTAGTTCATAATAACTAATGGGTCCGAAATTGGATTCGTGGCGGAATTCTCCCTTAATAAGTGCTGCAGCTTCGTCTAGCTCATTTTCAAAGACAATTCGTTGCATAATTGAACCAGAAAAGTTATGTTTTATAATCGAAATCACGCCGTCAGTGCTGATAAGACGAGCAAACTCTTCTAAAATTTTCTGTCGCTCCTCCACAGCATATTCCAAAACGTTATGGCATACAATCAAATCAAAACTTTCTGCCGGTAATTCTCTCAACGTTTTGAGTCCACCAAGCCGCATTTCATAAGCGTTTTCGTCCAATCGGTTGGCAACCATCTCGGGATTGGGTTCGATAGCTAAAACGTTATTTTGGGGCAACTTTTCATTCT
Organism: Lactococcus fujiensis JCM 16395; assembly: GCF_002441655.1. Taxonomy (GTDB): domain Bacteria; phylum Bacillota; class Bacilli; order Lactobacillales; family Streptococcaceae; genus Lactococcus; species Lactococcus fujiensis. Next base: position 110,449 of record NZ_JXJU01000005.1, read on the forward strand.
GTTGTGCTTTTTTACTAATTTGAGTGGAAGCTTGGTTATTCCCAGCCAAATAATTTGCTGTCCAGCCGAAACCAGCTCCAAAATCAAGTATTTTAGCCCCTGAAACAGGTGGAAGTTGCGCATAAACTAAGCGATAAAAAAGTTTCATCCAAGGTGTACTTTGTTGATCATAAAATCGTTGCAAATTGCTGTTCATACTCGCCCCTTTAACACATCAGATTGTTTTAGATTACATTATATGCTAATTTTATTTTTTTAACAAGCTGATAAAGATCGTAAATTAACCTTTGTCATCAATTTTTAAACATGAGTAACATATTTTTAAAAGAGAAAGCATATACTTGAACTATAACAAATTTGATAGAGGATTTTCCATGAAAGCATTTGGCGCATATAACAATGAAATTTCGAGTATTACTGAATTTGAAAAAGATCTTCCCATGCTACGAGCACATGATTTACTCATTCAAGTTGATGCCATTTCGGTCAACCCTGTTGATACAAAAGTCAGACAAGGAATTCAAGAAGGTTTAGATAGCCCAAAAATACTAGGTTATGATGGCTATGGACGCGTTGTCAAGACAGGGACCGAAACACATCTTTTCAATATTGGAGACTTAGTCTATTGGGCAGGTGATGTAACACGTGAAGGCTCAAATTCAGAATTCCAAGCAGTTGATGAACGTATCGTCGGGAATGCTCCCTCTAAATTAAGTGTCGAAAAAGCCGTTGCGATGCCTCTAACAAGTTTGACAGCTTATGAGCTTATCTTTGAAAAATTAGCTGTTTCCACTGAAGAAGTAGATGCAGGAAAAACAATTTTGATTATCAATGGTGCTGGCGGTGTCGGCTCTATTGCTATTCAATTGGCACGAAAAATTGCAGGACTGAAAGTAATTGCAACAGCATCAAGCCCTGATTCTATTGCTTGGGTCAAAAAAATGGGTGCTGATTATGTGATTAATCACCATGAGGACCTCCCTAAGCAATTGGCTTCTCTCGGTTTAGATAGCGTCGACTATATCCTTATACTCAATGCCGTTAACCAGCATATTGATGCAGCAACTCGACTGATTGCACCGCAAGGAAAAATTGCGAATATCGTCGAACCTGGTCGGCCAATAAACTTAGACCGACTTGCACATAAATCAGCATCTTTTAGTTTTGAGTGGATGTTCACAAAAGCCGTAAGCCAAACTGCAGATATTGAAAGTCAGCATCGTATTTTAGACCAAATTTCAGCTTGGTTAGACGAAGGAATTATCGAATCGACTTTTACGCAAAATGTAGGCGAGCTCACTGCTAAAAACCTCCAAAAAGCGCATCAAATCATCGAAGATGGACATTCAATTGGGAAATTAGTTCTTGTCAATCGCAAAAATTAAAAACGGACAAATCCGTTTTTTTCATTAATTTTAATACATTAAAGGAGATAAATCTCTTTTAAACTTTTCATTTCATTTTCTGAAATATTCAAACCCTCATGTACATAATTCTTAAAGTTTCCATATTCTGAATCAATTTTATTGAATGTAAGTCTCAAATATTTCTGATCGACTTCGAAAGCTGGCTTCAATTTTTCAAGTATGGCATCTGATAAATGATATTGTCGTTTGATTTCAGAAAGCAATCTTTCATTGGTCTCTTTTAGTTCAATGTTACTTCTTAAATAGTCCGCAAATATGTCTTCCTCTGAGACACCCAAAAGTCTGAGAAAAAGCGCTGTTCCCCACCCTGTTCGATCCTTTCCAAATGTACAGTGAAATAGAACTGGATTCATTTCTTGCTCAAGCAAAATCCTGATAAATTGTTGGTAAGCATCCAAAGCTGACCGATCTGATACAAACCCCTCATAAATATCATGCATAAAATCTGTTACATTCGACGAGATTGTCATCATATTTTTCAAACTTGGTGACATTTGTAAACTGTTTTTAAAAATATCCAGTTGAATGTGCTTTGCATCTTTCAATTTTACGTCTGGAGATTGCTCGATTTCACTATCGGTTCTCATGTCAATGACCGTTTTAATTCCCATCGCTTCCAAAATGGTAATCTCTTTTGGGCTGAGTTGAGATAGATTTGCACTACGAATGACCTTGTTTGACCGTATTGACATTCCATTTTCTGTTTTTAGGTAGGATAAATCACGTAAATTGGCTATCATTGTATCTCCTTAGACTATTAATTAATATGACTATTTTATCATTTTTTGAGATTAAATTTTAATATTCCAATAAAATATTTATTCTATTGAACAATTTGATAAAATTTATCTTAGTCTTTGTGATATAATATTTTCAATCTAAACCCAAAGGGGGATAAAATTGACTACTTTAAATGTATTTAATCAGGTAATTGGAGACTCAATAATGAATTATACAGAAGGTAAAATGCCTTCTTTAGAGCGCGTTGGAGGTGCTTATTCTATTGTTGAAAAACTTTCCGTTGAGAAACATGCTCAGGATTTATACGATGTTTTTGGACCACATAGTCAAGCTCAAGACTGGACTTATCTCGCTTTGGAACCCTTTGATGATTATGATAAGTTCCTTGAAACGCTTACGCAAATGGAACGATCAACGGATCCTTATTATCTTACAATAATAGATAAAAAAACAAATCGAGCAATCGGCAGTTTTGCCTATATGAGAATTGATTTTGAGAATCGCGCTATGGAAATCGGTTGGGTTGTATATTCAGATTTATTAAAAAGGAGCCGTGTTGCAACAGAAGCACAATATTTGGCGATGAAATATGTTTTTGAGGAGCTGCACTATCGTCGTTACGAGTGGAAATGCGATCATCTTAATCGGCCATCACACAATGCTGCACTTAGACTCGGTTTTACCTATGAGGGAATGTTTAGAAATGCAGCTGTTTATAAGGGAAGAACGCGTGACACGGACTGGTTTTCAATTATTGATTCTGAGTGGCCAAAACGTAAAAAAAGGCTCGAGTTGTGGCTTTCTCCTCAAAACTTCGATGCAACAGGGAAACAAATCATCAGTCTAAACTCCTTATAAAAAAATAGCTCAATGAGCTATTTTTTTTGCACGATAACAAGCAAATCACGACTCCCAGTTGTTATGTCATAATAATCTAAATTAAATTCAATGATCTTCAGATCGTTAGCTTGTAATTCTTTTTTAAGGTTACCAATTGAAAGCGAACTGTACGAAAAAGGTGATCCAAACATTTCACCATTTATTTCTCCCTCATTTTTCCCAGCGGTAAACAGAAAATAGCCGTTTTTGTTTAACAAACTGGAAACCTTTTGAATTGCAATTTTCTGTTGTTCTAGTGGGAGATGGAAAAGCGAGTCAAATGCAATAATGCCATCAAACTTGTCTTGAAATTCGTAATCTAAAAAATCAGCGAGAATTAATTGGGTATGCTCTGAAACACCTGTTCGAGCAATCTTTATCATTTCTGATGAAAAATCAATTCCAGTCACTCTGAAACCTTTTTTTTCCAAAAAACGACTTATTGGAATGCCCGTTCCACAGCCAATATCAAGCACTTTTCCACTTTTTTTGATCAGTCGAGCAATGTCAATAATACAAGAATTTAAGGGGGACTCTTGACGAAATTGGTTCCAAGACTGAGCGATTTTATTATAGGAAATTTGATTTTTATTCATATATTTAATATCTTGGATATTTATAAAATTCAGTCGCTGTCAATGCGGACACACCTTCATCAAATTTTTCCTTATCCCAGTTGATTGAAAATTCTTCAGCTTCATCATCGTCTAAAAAATCAATCAAATCATCAAGTCCCTCATCTGCAGTTTCTTGTAAAAATTCAACAAAAAAAGTCAAAAATTCGCCTGATAGACCTTTGTCCGTGTAAGGAATCGCTGCTAAATATTCATCTGCATCAAAATGAGATTTTTGAGGGTTATAGAAGATAACTGAATCCTCATATTCAATATTTTCAGCCGATTCCACGCCATCAGCATCCGTCAAAGCAATCCCTGCCTTATTTTCTACCTCTAATAGAAAATTTACTTCCACTGCAAAGTTGCGTTTATCCCAATTCATTTCAAAATCGTAATTAAATTTTTCTTCTAACGTGTCCTGAATGACATCCAGAAATCCATATTTAGCCATTTTCTCTCCTTGTTCAAGGACTTGTCAGCAATGACCGCCAACTCGTCTTGTTTTATGTTAAAATAATTATAACAAATTTCTTTATTAAAGCGGTGCTTTAATTAGTCAGGATAAATTTTGGAAATTAGAAAAATTGAACCACATGATTTTGCCGAAGTTGCCCGTTTAGAAAATGAAAACTGGACGCTGGATTCAACGCCACACACCATGAATTCAAGCGCTGAGAGTATTATGAAAAAAGTTTTAGAAGGAACAACTTATCTGCTTGCAGTTGAAAATGGGGAAATTCTTGGGCTACTCGATTTTAACGGTCGGCACCGTTCTATATATGGCCGGCACGTTGCTACATTCGGTGTGATGACCGTGAAAAATGCCCGACATAAAGGTGTTGCTTCATCACTCATTCATTATTTTTTTGAAATGGCCAAAAGTCAGAACTACAAAAAGGTAACCATTCAAGTTTTGGGTTCAAACCCTTCAGCGCTTGAACTCTATAAAAGACTAGGATTTTACGAAGAAGCGAGACTCAAAAAAGAATTCTTTATCAATGGAAAATACATTGATGATTATTGTTTTGCTTATTATCTTGATGATGATTTGTTGTAAACTAGGTTTACACTTCTGTAAATCTATAGAAAGGAGTCGATATGCCTCAAAATTTAGCTCGTCGAATGCGACCACGAAACATTGATGAAATTATTGGACAAGCACACTTGGTGGGTCAAGGGAAAATCATTCGTAGGATGGTTGAGACAAGCCTCTTGTCAAGTATGATTCTTTATGGCCCTCCCGGAGTAGGTAAGACTTCTATCGCCTCAGCAATTGCTGGTACAATGAATGCAGCTTTCCGAACGTTTAATGCAACAACCGATACCAAAAAAAGGTTGCAAGAGATTGCTGCAGAGGCCGAATTTTCAGGGCAGCTTGTCCTTCTCCTAGATGAAATTCATCGTCTTGATAAGCCTAAACAAGATTTCCTTCTGCCATTGCTTGAAAATGGACAAATTATTCTCATTGGAGCAACGACAGAAAATCCGTATTTTTCAGTCGTTCCTGCAATTCGTTCCCGTGTTCAAATCTTTGAATTGAAACCTCTGGAACCCGATGATTTACAAGTGGCAGTTAAAGAGGCTCTTGCTGATCATGAACGTGGTTTTGAATTTGATGTTTCAATTAATGATGATGCGCTTTATTTCCTCACACATTCGACAAATGGAGATTTAAGAAGTACTTTCAATGCACTGGAATTAGCTGTCCTATCTTCGGAAAATCATCATGTGACTTTAGATGATATGGAAAATTCATTGCAAAGAAAAGCCGCAACGTTTGATAAAGATGGAGACGCACATTACGACCTCCTTTCAGCCTTGCAAAAATCCATTCGTGGATCTGATGTAAACGCAAGTTTACACTATGCTGCTCGACTCATAGAAGGGGGAGACTTACCATCACTAGCGAGACGCTTGACTGTTATGGCTTATGAAGATATTGGGCTGGCTAATCCGGATGCTGCCGTGCACACTGTACTTGCTTTACAGGCTTGTGAACGATTAGGTTTTCCAGAGGCACGTATTCCACTTGCAAATATCATCATTGACCTTGCCTTATCACCTAAGTCAAATGCTGCTTATGTTGCGATGGATGAAGCCATTTCAGATTTAGGAAAGTATGGTAATCTTCCCATCCCTCCGCATATGCAGGATGGACATTACGCTGGTGCCAAAGATTTAGGACGCTCTGTATCTTATCAATATGCGCATAATTTCCCTAACCACTGGGTTGATCAACAATATCTACCTGATAAATTGAAAGGGGTCGATTATTTCAAGCCCGATGAGATGGGAAAATATGAGAAAGCTTTAAATATGAGAAAACACTGGATTGAGGAGCAAAAGCGTGACGGAAAACATTGAACAACTTAGACTTTCTGAAATCGTAAAGAACCCTTATCAGCCACGAGTTGTTTTTGATGAAGGAAAAATTCAGGAACTTGCCGATTCCATACTTGAAAATGGCCTGCTCCAACCCATAATTGTTAGAAAATCTAAACTTATTGGTTACGAACTTTTAGCGGGGGAACGGCGATTTTTAGCATCAAAAAGGGCTGGTTTAACAACGATACCGGCAATTATCAGAGATTATTCAGATGAAAAAATGATGACGTTGTCAATTCTTGAAAATTTACAACGTGAAAACCTAAATCCGATTGAAGAAGCGAGAAGTTTAAATCTCTTAACGCAGAAAATTGGAATGACGCACGATGAAATTGGTAAAAGTCTAGGAAAATCTCGCTCTTATGTCTCAAATACAATCAGAATTTTAGCACTCCCGAAAGAAATTCTAGACCTTGTTGAAGATGGCAAGCTTTCGTTGGCACATGCGAGAACTCTTTTAGCTGAGAAAGACACCAAGAAGCAACTCCTGTTAGCCAAACGCATTATTAACGAAAAAATGAGCGTTCGTGAACTTGAATATATCATATATCCACCAAGCTCTCGTAAAAAAGTCAAGGATAAAAATATTTTTGTTTCGGAAATTGAAGAAAAATTAAAAAAAGAATTAGGTAACCAAGTCAAAATTAAGACAAATAAGAACTATGAGGGCAGTATGACACTACATTTTGATAGTATAGCTTCTCTTGAAGACCTTATTTCTCGACTTTCAAAAAAAACACACTAGGAATTAGTGTGTTTTTTTGAAATTAATTTAATATTTTCCAAGAATATTTTTTTGCTTTATATTTAAGATAGGTGGGATAGGTCAACATGAGGAAAGTCAATCCTTCAAGGAAGCCACCTACAGTGTCTGTAGGGTAATGCACTCCCACAAAGATTCGAGAGAACATAACAAGTAAAATCATAACTAGAGCGCCTATTCCCCAACCGAAGCGTGCAGCATTTGACTTCATTTTTACCAAAAACATTAGAAAGAGACAGCCAAATAATACTGTTGTGAATGTTGAGTGACCACTAGCGAAGCTATAACCTGGTTCATTTGTAAAACCTGCCAGGCGATGAATGTCTGGGCGGACACGACCAATAACACTTTTGATAATCGTATTGCAAAGTGTGCTTGCAACCACGAGAATCCCCAACCAAATCGCTGAAATTTTTTCTTTAATGATAAAGAAAAGGAAAAGGCAGACAATAGCTGCTAAAATAGAGCCTCCTGTATCGCCAAAGAAATTGGTAAAGTGTGAAAAGAAAGTAACTAAAAAATGACTGCTTTGCAAGTGAAATGCAAAATTCTGAACACTTTGATCAAATGCAAACGGTGTGTGTAAGTAGCTCGATTTAATTATCGCTGTTAAAATAATAAAAAGGAGGAGGCTAATAGACCCTAGCGTGTAATAAAGTTTAGCCTTGTGTTCTGTTGTTGTTTTCAAAATGATTTCCTTTCCTTGTTTTTACTGTATTGAAAATTAGGAACAGCCACATTATTATTACAATAATAATATAGCTGACTATAAAGTTCAAATTGTAGGAACCATTCACCTTTTTTCCATAAAAGTAAAATACAAACGAGCTTTGCTGCTTTTGAGGCATTGTAATAAGCGACGGATAAAGTGACACATAGACTTTATTTTGACCGGTCATTGTTACTGCAAAACTATTTTTATTTTCAATTTGGATGATATATTGGCCAGCTGGTAAACCGCTAGCGGATAAATTGTGAATTGTGAGTTGTGTTTGCTGTGGTAAAATTTCCCTATTAATAACTACATCCTGATCATCAGGCTTATTGCTCAAAATTTTAAGGTCAAGGGGTGCATCTGCACCTGTTTTAAGTATTAGTGTAGCTGCATCTGCGTTTAGAGTGACGCCTTGTTCAATTGATTCATGAGCTGGAATTCTTATTTGCGATGAGCTTTGTTTGTAATTGTTCAAATTATTGTTTCCAGTAATTTGAATCGGAACTTTTTTATTGACATATTGCCCCATCAGTAATGACGAAAGCAAAATCAACATGGGTAAGCTGATCAGTACAATTGCCTTTACTTTTGGTCTTTGCCATATTCTCGAGGGTACCTCAATTTGATTGGTCAGTGATAAAATTCCAACAAGAAATATTAAGCCAAACGTCATAAATTGGTAGCGTGTTTTTACTTCCCAAAGTAAAGTATGGAAGAGACTAATTCCAAAAATTGTCAAAAGTGAGAGCAAAATACTATTAATTTTTAACTGTTTTTTACGCCAAAAGTCAAGTAACATTGCTAATAGAAACAATCCCATTAAAGCCTTTGAATACGTTTGTATCAACAAAATGAAAGTCCCATTATTTTGTAAAAGCCAGCCAGGTGCTGTAATATAAGAGCCTTGGTAATCTGTCAACATTTGGAAAGAGCCACTTTTCCAAAGAATGAGATATTTTTGGTACCAATGCGCTAAGAGGCTCACAGGATTATATTCTGAAAGTCGTTTTTCAATTCCAGCTAAATCTGCTGCATTCGCTGTTGAATACCCTTTATGATCAAGAGTATAATAGCGATCTGTTGAGTTGTACTCTCCTAAAGTTGCTTGGTTAAGCCCCATATATATCCAATGTACCGTCGGATAAGCGTCTTTATTCTGAGGATTGTAATGATTCACCTGGTCAATTACTTTACCTGTTCCGATGGCTAGAAAAATACCAATGAGGCAAGCAACAAACATTTGACTTGTTTTTTTAAATTGAGGAGGATTTTTCTTCCAACTGAACCCACCGATAATAAGGAGGGCAACTAGAAAAATAATTACATTGGGCCTCATCAAGTAGGCATAGCTGAAAGCCAGACTCACAAGTAATATTTGCTGCCACTTCAGCCTAATTTGATCAAATAAATCAACCAAGAGGACAAGGACAAAAATACTAGCACCGTCGGTATACCCAACTTGAATCATAAAGCTGTAAAAAAGAGGAGTAACTAATGCAACAATTGCTGAAAAGGCACCTACAGCTGGACTTCTCCGCCATAGAATATGAATAACAAGACCAATTGTCCCTATCATTAATATGATATTGTAAGCATAAAAGAAGGGGTAAAAGCCAAAGCCAATTCCATTTCCCAGACGGACAAAAATACTATACAAGTAAGTCAGTGGAACAAGTTGTGGATACTGTAGAATCCACTCGTCCCATTTAAAATTACCAGCTGCAATCTTTGCCGCCATGATTTGTATGTGCCAGATATCACCAAACAGTTGAATTCGAATCTGAGTAACTACTAAGATTGCAATGGCAACCGTCAGTATCAATGCAAGTCCAATGATCCATTTTAATTTTTGTTTTGTCAGTGCTGACAACCAATAAAAAATGGGCCGAAAGCCCATATAGAGAACCATCATTAAGAGCAAAACAGAAATTGGTTCAACAAAACCTGTTTCCGTTTGCGAGACAAACAACATCCCAAACGCCGCTAATCCTATACAACCCAAAAGACCGCAGCGTATAAGTCTTTTAAGCATATTAGCTCTCCTTGTGGAAAACAAGGTGGAAGATTGAACCCGTTGGAACATTATCCGATACGAAAATCCATGCTCCCATCATTTCGGCATATTGTTTGGCAATAGAAAGTCCCAAACCAGTCCCCGGAATTTCACTTGAACGAGATTTATCAATACGATAAAAACGCTCAAAAATCTTTTCCTTTTCCTCATTTGGAATACCTTGCCCTTCATCAGCTACTGATAAATCAAGCGTATCTCCAGAAGTTTTGAGTTTTACTACAATATTTTTTTCAACTGGTGAATATTTCCCTGCGTTTTCAATAAAAGCGATTAGTACCTGGCGAACCGCTTTTTTGTCAGCATTGACAATTGCGTTTTCCGTTAATTGAACTTCAATTTTTTGAACGATTGCAGGCTGAATTTCAGTAATAAGGCGTGCAACATATTCTGATAAATCAAATTTTTCATTCTCAATTTCCATATGATTCCCTCTTGAAATCGTAAGTAATTCTTCAATCATTGTTTTCATTCGCTGAGATTCTTCATCAATGTAATCAAGTGACTCATCGATAATTTCAGGATGTTCTTTCCATCTACGTTTGAGTAAAGTTGCATGCCCTCGAATTGCTGCAACAGGCGTCCTTAACTCATGAGAAGCGTCTGAGACAAATTGTTGTTCTTGCAAAATCTTGACATTCAACCGATTTAATAGCTTATTAAAATTTTGTGCTAATTGTCGAACTTCAATCGGATTTTCAGGAACGGGAAGTGGATTGCCATCATTTTTTTCAGTCGAATCCGACAAATCTGATAGCGGTTGACTGAGTTTTTTAGCGTAAGATCGGATAATAAATATGCCACCCAAAAAACTCAACCACATAACTACAACGATTGCAATAACCGTTCTAAATACTGAATCAATTACTGCATCGACATTAATCCAAAGGTCAATTTGAATCCCATCCTGTTTAGATTTGTCATGCCAGTAGACACCGTAGTTTGTGACATGAAAATAATCAAAATGAATGGACCAATTTGATTTTAAAAAACCACTTGTCCCATGACTTTCATCAACTTCACCAGTTTGTCGTGTCACGCGCGCAAAATCAGTCCAACTTTCACCATCTTTTGCCAATTCAAATTCGCGCCAATTAATATTTCCATTAATGGCAGCTTCTTGAATTGAAGAAAGCAGAGCCGCTCCTTCCGCTTCTCGCATTTGAAGCTCGTTGATTGCTACAACACCCGCAACAATAATAATATTAAGCGCCGTGATGACTAAGAAAATACGAACAAAGATACGTGTGAGGTAACTAGCATTCGACTGCCTTTTATCTTTTTTATCTTTTTTTTTCATATTATAATTTTATCATTTATCGCATGCGATAGCCTACGCCTCGAACAGTTTCAATCAATGACGGTTGGTCAGATAAGTCGATTTTTGTCCGTAAATAACGAACATAAGCATCAACAGTGTTATCCTGACCATCAAAATTCATACCCCAGACCTCATCAAGTAAATCAGCTCTCGAAATTGCTTCTCCTCGGTGTTGCATAAAGAATAAAAGGAGAGCATATTCTCTTTGTGTAAGGTTAATGGTTTCATTATTTATCGAAACGATATGAGCCGTTGTATCCAAAAATAAATGTTCGACACGATATGATGTTGTTCGTTCAGTTGACCATTTTCTAAAAATCAAACGCAAACGAGCCAAAAGCTCCTCAATTTCAAAAGGTTTGGTAATATAGTCATCAGCACCAGCATCAAGCCCTGCGACTTTATCCCCTACATAATCACGTGCTGTCAAGAATATAATCGGCGTATTAGGCTGTATTTTCTTCATCCGTCGCAAGACACCCAGACCATCAATTTTAGGAATCATCCAATCTAAGAGGACGACATCGACTGCAGGATTAGCAGATTCAAATTTTTCAATTGCCTCAACGCCATCAAATGCTGTGGAAACCTCATAATCCTCAAACATTAATTCTTTCTTTACGTAACTTGAGATGCTTCGTTCATCTTCGACAATCAAAACATGCCTTTTCATCCCTACTCCTCCACTCCATTGAATTTTCTTTATCATCTTATCAAAATAGATCTACTAAAACGATAAAATTTCGCTGATAATATAATGATATTTTTTCATAATTCAAGTATTAGTCATTGATAAAATCTTGAATGATAAATCGAGGGCGTTGTTTAACTTCCAAGAAAATTTTACCAATATATTCACCAATAATTCCAATTGCTAATAAATTTAATCCACCGAAGGCGATTATTGCCACCATTAATGAAGACCAACCAAGAACCGTTCGTCCCTGAATTGCATGACTAATAAAGACATAAAGTCCTGCAACAATTGAAAGAACGAAAACGATGAAACCGGTCCAGAAAATCAAACGCATAGGTGTTGCCGAGGTTGAAGTGATTCCATCAATAGCAAAACTGATCATTTTTTTCAATGGGTATTTGCTTTCCCCCGCAAAACGTTCTCCGCGTTTGTAATAGACTGTAGTTGATTTATAACCTACCATTGGCACCATTCCACGCAAAAATAAATTCACTTCTTGGAATTGTTCAAGGCCATCGAGCGCACGTTGGCTCATTAAACGAAAATCGGCGTGATTAGGCACACTTTGACTTCCGAGTGCTTGCATTAATTTATAAAAAAGTCCCGCGGTGTTACGTTTAAAGAATGTATCTGTGTCACGATTGTCGCGTACACCGTAAACAACGTCAAAGCCTTCATTTTCAAATTTATCAAGCATGGCATCAATCGTATCAATGTCATCTTGCAAGTCCGCATCCATTGAAATTACACAGTCTGCCAAGTTTTTCACCGTCATTAACCCTGCCAACAAAGCATTTTGGTGCCCACGATTGCGAGAAAGATTAATTCCGCTGAACATTTTATCAGCCTCATGTTTTTCTGTAATTTTTTCCCAAGTCAAATCTTTTGAACCATCATTCACATATACGACACGACTTAATTCTGATATCTTCCCGGCTTCGATCAACTGCGTATATTTAATTTTTAAACGATGAGAAGTTTCGTCAAGAACTAATTCTTCATTGTAACACGGAACGACCATGTAAAGTACTGTACTCATATTTTCTCCTTTTAATTAAATCTTAAATACAAGATTTAATTTTGATTTTCAAAATTAATATTTCTCAAAACAATTATTACCAATAATTCATATAAAATTCTCGGAATATATTACATCCTCTTAGCCGGCAAAAATAAATTCAAAGACTTTTCATTGGATAAAAAATATTAAAATTTCATTTCATATAACTCAAAGGTATTTTTATTAAAACATTAGTTATCACTGACAGACCGAACTAATACTTTAATTTTAACATTGTATTCATTAAAAGATGTGGAACATGATTAAATAATTTACTCAAATTCATTTTTCAATAAACATAAAGGATAAACCAAAGATGAGCATCGTTTATTGATGCTCTTGTTTTACACTATTAATCTTTTTCTTAACTTAATTATATAGAAAGATAATCCAACAAACGATAGTTATTTATTGAGGATTAAATGATAATTTATCATAATTCATGTGATACCGACAATATTTCTGATTTACTTTTACTATATCGAATAAAGGTAATCGCCATAAGGACAATAAAAATCATTAGCCAGATAACTGACATTCCTCGATTACCTAAACTCCCACTTTTCCAGTCGTACCCAAAATAGTCAGCAAAACTTGCCCCAACTGGTCGTGTCAAAATATAGGCTAACCAAAAAGTTAGAATTTCAGAAAATGAATTTTCTGCTGGTTTTACAATGATTCTATACGCAATAATCAAGACAAAAATTGCACCTAAAAGTAGCCCAGTATTTAGCAAACCTAAGCCAAAACCATAAGGGTCAAGAGTCTTTCCATAAGCAAACCAATCCCCTACCGCCGTGCCCAATGCAAAACTAAACATGACCGTTATCCAATAAAAAAGCTCTGATTTGATATTTTTTATATTATGAATGGACAGAGAACCTGTTGTGTGGTGCCAGAGATAGAAGGATAAGAGCATCAAAGCCCCAAAAATAATTGAAGTAATCATATGTGACAAGCCAAAAACAGCAGTCAATCCGTCTGCTAAAACAGTCCCAAAAATAGCCAAGAGTGCAACGCTCATCCAATAAAAGAAAGGGCGATACTTTTCAGAACGCAATTGTAAATACAAAAATACAGCAAAAAGGCTAAATGACCAAACGACTGTAAATGCTGCTCCAATCACGATATTTTGTAAACCAAAGAGTTTTGTTGACCAATCCGAAATAGATTCGCCCTGTCCTGTAGAGACCAGTTTTGTCAGCCAAAAGAGCAACCCAATCGTTGGTACTTTACTCCATTTAAAATTTTTTTCAAACATAAGATAACCTAATTTTTCTTTTTTGATATGAATATGCTCCATTTTATTCCTTTTATCAAAAAGTTAAACCAGTATTTCTTTAAAAATTGATGAAAAATTATCATAAAAAGCTCAAAATGAGCTTTATTTAATTTAATCTCGTAATGCTCTAAGCGCATATAATATTGATACCACATCAATAACTTCTTGGAACAAGGCCCCAATAATTGCTGGAATAATCCCCGTTGCCGCTATAAGCATCAAAATAATACAAATGATAATCCCCATCAAAACAGCTTGTTTTGCAATCCGCATTGTGTCACGACTTATCGTGACTGCTTTTGTTACACTCGACAAATCATTTTTTAGTAGCACAATATCCGCAGCTTCGCTCGCAACTGTTGAATTTCCACTACCGACTGAAATACCTACATCTGCTAATGTTAATGCAGGTGCATCATTTACACCATCTCCGACCATAATGACAGGATGTTCTGTAGCAGTTTTAATATATTCCAGTTTTTCACCTGGCAATAAGCTGGCATATACATTGGGAATGTCAACTTCTGCTGCCACTTTTTGAGCCACACGATCATTATCGCCTGTAAGCATCGTTAAGTTATTTAAGCCAAGTGATTTCAGCTGATCCATAACCGATTTAGCTTCAGGACGAATTTTATCAGAAAAGGTTACTGCTCCTATATATTTACCATCACGACTGACATAAAAGGCAGTCTCATAATCCAAATCAACTGGTGCACCAACAAAATTTTTCCGACCTATTTTGATTTCATGTCCTCCAATTTGCCCGGTGACTCCCATTCCCGCAACTTCTATCAACCCTGACATACCTAAAGTAGGAATATTACGTTCTTGGGCATATTTGCTGATTGCTTTGGCCAAAACGTGTCCGCTTGATTTCTCTAACGTATAAGCAATTTCGAGTAACTCCACTTCTGTCAGCTCTGATACAGGTTCAATTGAAGCAACTTGGATTTTGCCATCAGTAATGGTTCCTGTTTTATCAAAGAATATTGACTTGGCCGTTGCAAGTTTTTCAATCACAGTCCCATTTTTGATAAGAAAGCCATTTTTTGAAGAACGACTCATGCCAGAAACAAAGGCAATAGGAGCAGCTAAAATCAAAGGACAAGGACTTGCTACAACAAGAACTTCCGCAATTCGAACCGGATCCCCAGAAATAGCATAAGCAATTCCAGCAATAATATAAGCAATAATTGTGAATGGAACAGCATATCGATCAGCTAAACGTACAAAATTCGCTGGTGTTTTCTCAGCCTCACGTACCAAATTAATGATTTTCTGAAATTGAGACTCGCTAGCTAAAACTGTTGTTTCAATTTCAATGCTAGAACTCCCATTAATTGCACCAGACATAACCTCATTGCCCTTAATTAGTTCATTAGGTTTTGTTTCACCAGTGACCGAAGATTCGTCCAGAATAGCTGCATCCGATTTTAATATCCCATCAATTGGAATAACTTCCATTGGTTTGATGAGCAAAACAGATCCGATTTTAACTTCATCTAAAGCATGATCCACTAACGTTTCACCAGTTTTGACGTGCGCAATTTCTGGAGATTTTTGCAGTAAAGCAGATAATTCACGGTGTGCTCGACCTGCTGCATAATCTTCAAGTGTTTCACCACCAACCAACATTAAAACAATGATTAAAGACGCCCAGTATTCACCAACTAATAGTGTTGTAATAATTGCTGTAATGGCCAATAAATCGACACCATATGAGCCACTTCTCAATGTTTTTATCATTTCGATAAACATTGTGATTGCTAGAAATCCCCCTGCAACTGTCACAATGAGTTGTGCAATAAATTCTTGCCCTAAGCCAAAATAAGCAATCAAAGCACTCGATGCTATTAAGAACACCAGAATTAATTTTTGCCAGTTTTTCATATTAAACTCAACACTCCCTTCTAAAAATGAAATTTTCTCATTTCTATAATTGACCTGATTCTATGCCCTGTTTAGTTCAACTAATAACTTCATTGATACTGAATTATCAAACTTAAAAACTAGTAAAACCGCACTTTGATTCTTGCGAACTGAGCAAATTAAAGTTGGTGTGATTCAATCTTTTTCTAACTTAATTTTATCAAATTAAAATACACAATTCTCATGATATGACCGTCAAACAATTTTTACATCCCTAGATTTACTTGATATATCTAGCTTTCTTATGCTTTCCCAGAATTTGTCAAGTATTTTTACTTTACATTTCTTGCAATTTAAAAAACGTTATGTTATGATAATTAAGTATGTTTTTGACATCGTCAAAACGCAAAAAATCAACGGAGGACACAAACTCATGGCAGTACCTGCACGTCACACTTCATCAGCAAAGAAAAATCGTCGTCGTACACACTACAAATTGACAGCTCCAACTGTTAAATTTGACGAAGCAACAGGCGACTACAGTCGCTCACACCGCGTTTCATTGAAAGGCTACTACAAAGGCCGTCAAGTCCGCGACGCTAAGTAAAATTTAATAGGAAAGGAAGTAACTCAATATGGCAGCTGGAGTACGCACACACGTAATTCTTGAACACAAAGAATCAGGCGAACGTCTTTACCTTACTCAAAAGAACAAACGTAACACACCTGACAAACTTGAACTTAAAAAATACTCTCCAAAACTTCGCAAACACGTTGTTTTTAAAGAAGTTAAATAAGATCAATACATTTTAAAAACAGAAAAGCACGAGTATCACAAGGATATTTCGTGTTTTTTTATAAAAAAATTTCTTAAATATAAAATATTAAAAAATATTAACAAATTCATTTTTATTTGACATATATAACCTTTATTATGATAAAATAAAGTGGAGTAATTGTTAGTTAAACTCAGACTATACAAAGGAACCTTTATAAGGATATATCATATGAAATTTAAAATTATTGCGGACTCCTCAGCCGATTTAAACAAACTTGAAGGTGTTCCATTCACCTCAGCCCCATTAAAAATTAATACCGCTGAGAAAGAATATGTGGATGATGCCAACCTTAATGTTGAAAAAATGGTTGATGAATTGCAAAACTACAAGGGAAAATCTCGTACTGCATGTCCTTCTCCTGCAGAGTGGGAAAATGCATTTGAAGATGCCGAAAATATTTTTTGTGTCCCAATAACAAGTGGTTTATCTGGAAGCTACAATGCTGCTCGTGTTGCTAAAGATTCTTATGAAGAAGAATTTCCTGGTCGTAGAGTTTCTATTATTGACACACTTTCTGCAGGACCTGAATTGCAACTTATTATTGAAAAAATCAAAGAGCAAATTACACTCGGAAAAACATTCGAAGAAATCAATAAAGTTGTGAACGAATATAAAGAAAAAACTGGACTTTTATTCATGTTGGCTTCCATGAAAAACTTAGCAAATAATGGTCGTGTTAATCCACTTGTTGCAAAAGCAGTGGGACTTTTAGGTATTCGTATTGTTGGTAAAGCGAGCGAAAAGGGAGATCTAGATCCACTAGACAAGTGCCGTGGAGAGAAAAGGGCACTTTCATGTATTTTCGATAATATGAATAAATTGGGTTTTAAAGGTGGCAAAGTTAAGATTGGGCACGTCGGAAATGAAACTGCTGCTCATTCTCTAAAACAAATCATTTTATCAAAATTTGAGAATACTGATATTGAAATTTATCCAACACGTGGACTCTGCAGCTTTTATGCTGAAAAAGGTGGCCTCCTCGTTGGTTTTGAAAAAGCAGATGCAATTTAACAAAAAAAAACGATCAATCGATCGTTTTTTTTATCGCGTATGTTACAAGTAACGTCCCATTTTTATTGAGTTTTTTCAAATCAATAAGCTTCAAATCTAACTCAAACTCTGAACTAGCCAAGTGCTTTCCATTTCCAAATAACTTCGGTTCAATCGTGATAATTATTTCATCTACGAGTTTAGCATTTAAAAAGAGGGAGTTGATTTCTGGTCCGCCTAAAAGCAGAACTTCTTCAAACTGTAAATTCTGCAATTCTTCTAGTAGCGCTGTCGGATCTTTTTGGGTAAAAAAGAGACCTCCAGCTTTATCTTCATCAGTTGATTTTTGACTTCTAGAATATACATAGTAAGGGACTTCTGCTATGCGCTTCGTAAAAGATTTTCTTCCAGTAATTACAGCATCGCATTTTCTTACAATTTCGATGAGATGGTGCTGATCCTCAATTGAAGTCCAAGTTTTAACACTCTCTTGGGACTGACGTGAAACAATCCCATCAACACTGGAAACCATAACCATCGTAACTTTCAAATGTTTCTCCTTATTTGAGATATTCAAGTAAATTCTTTTCCCCACGAACAGCGAATGTTTTTGTAGATGAGCCATGAGCCATTGCCCCACGAGCCGTCATACAAGAATGTGTCGCTTCAATAACCACCGCACATGCTTCGGGGTTAAGAACTTCGTAAATGGCATCCGCAGCTTGTGCCGTTAAGCGTTCTTGGACTTGTAAACGACGAGCATAGCCATTTATCATTCGAGGAAATTTTGATAAACCTGTAATTTTCTCATTTGGGATATAAGCAACATGTGCAACACCATGAAAACGGGCCAAATGGTGCTCACAGGCAGATTCAAATGGAATGTCACGTACAACGACTACATCGTGTGATTCGGCTTCAAATTGTGTTTCTAAGTACGTTTTAGGGTCTACTTTATAACCCTGAGAGTATTCGGCAAAGGCCTTTAAAAAACGATATGGGGTATCTTGAAGTCCTTCGCGGTTTACATCTTCTCCAATCAAATCAATTAGGGCTTCAATTCCTGTAATTGCTTGATTAATTTTTTCTTCATCTGAAAATAATTCTTTTAGGTGGTTGTACTTTTCTTCTTGCATAATCGTCTTTCTTTCATTTCCGTATTCTCACATTTTATCATAGTTCAATTTTTATTGAGTAATAAATTGTCCGTTTTTTTTATAAAATAAAAAAACACCGCTAGCGGTGTTCGTTGAATTTATTTTTTATTGAGTTCAAAGAATAAGTCAGCAACGTTGCCAGAAAACTCATAAGGCTCACCGTCGATTTCAACAGACAAGACTTTCGCTGAGTCGTCAATCGCTGGAACTTCTCTATCTTGTAACATAATGAATTCAGCTACACTGACAAAGCTTTGACCTCCTTTACGTCCATCTAAAAATTGATAAGCAATGTTCATAATTAATTCTCACTTTCTATTTGGTAATGGTATTATAAGCTAAAATAAATTTTTTTGCAAGAGAAACTTTCTAATTGACATTGACCCAAGGTCAAGGAATATAATAGAATTATCCCTTAGAAAAAGGAGAAATCATGCAAATCAAAGAATTAACAAAATTAACTGAATTAACGTCTAAGACCCTTCGACACTGGGAAAAAACGGGACTGCTTTCACCTCAACGCGATGAAAATGACTACCGAATTTATTCCAATGATGAAGTATCTAAGATTTTTTACATTAAAAGTTTAAGAAAACTAAATGTTCCAATTTCAGAAATTAGACTATTATTTTCAGAATCTCAAAATGAGAGACAAATTTTAGAGAAACATTTACAACGACTCGTTCAAGAAGGTGAACAAATTAGTCAATTAATTAATAAACTTAATAAAAAATTAGAAAACGAGGATTATCTAATGGAAAAAGAAGACTTCGAACTGTTAAAACAGCAACGAATCAATGAAAACGAAAAAAAATACGGGTTTGAAATCCGTCAAAAATACGGGAATCAAACAATTGATGACAGTAATGAAAAATATCTTGATCAGACGAAAGAATCACAAGATTGGGCTTCTCAGAGACATGATGAAATCGTTCATCTGCTTGAAGATGCTTATCAATCGAATAACCATAATCTTGCCTTTAAAGCTATTCAACTTCATAAAGAATGGCTAGAGCACTTCTGGACAAGTCCTGTCACTAAGGCTGCGCACTTAAGTTTGATAAAAATGTACTGTGATGATGAACGATTTCGGCAAAATTATATAAAAAGATTCAATGGACTTCCTGAATATTTTTATGAAATGGCGGATATATTCTATAAAAATGTCCGTTAATTGTCTCAAATTCTTTTTGTTTTCATTTAAGTTTCATTTCAGTAGATTAATATATAATTTCTACATACTCCTAAATAAACTTTTTCATAAATTACTCCTTAAAGATTTGATTCTCCATCAAATCTTTTTTTGTTAAAATAAATAAAAAAGGTGTAAAATCATAGTGAAATAACTTTCATGTTCTCCAAAAAAAATAAAAAGGAAGACTTCTTATGACAGAAAAAACAGTTCTTATTACAGGTGCGTCAAATGGGATGGGGTTAGAGGCCGCTAAACTATTCGCATCAAAAGGTTGGCACGTTATCGCTGGAGCTCGACGTGTCGAAAAAATACCCGTTGACCCACAAATTATGGCACTCAAATTAGATGTTACAGACCACGATTCCAATGTTAATTTTGTCGAATCAGCCTTAGCCAAAACTGGACGAATTGATGTCCTGGTCAACAATGCAGGTTATGGTGAATATGGCCCCGCCGAAGAAATTCCGATGTCACTGATACGCAAGCAATTTGAAACCAATTTTTTTGGGGCTGTTGAATTGACACAACTTGTGCTGCCTACAATGCGTGCTCAGAAATTTGGGAGAATCGTTAACATTTCTAGTATTGGTGGTGATGTATATATGCCTTTAGGAGCTTATTACCACGCGACAAAAGCTGCTTTGCAACAATGGAGCGATGTTTTAAATCTAGAAGTTGAACCTTTTGGGATTCGGAGCATTTGTATTCAACCTGGCGGCACACAATCAAGTTGGGGAAATATTGCTTTTGAAAATGCCAAAAAGAACCTTGCTGCTCAATCTCCTTACCTCCCTCTCGTTGAAGCCGTCTCTGCAGGAATGGAAAGTTTCATGAAAAATGCACCCACTTCTGCTGATTTAGCAAAAATATTCTATAAAGCAGCGACAGATGTTAAGCCCCAGCTTCGCTATTTCAATGCCTTCTCGGACAAAGTTATGGTTAAAGTAGCTCGTCACCACCAAAAACTTTTTTATCATGTCATGCGTCGAATGATTAAACATTTCGAGCAAACAACCAAAAATCTCGATCAATGATCGAGATTTTTTTGTTTATTAGGAGTAAACGTTATGAAAAATTATTATTGGAATGATTGTATTATAAAGAAAATCTCTTAAAACTGACTAAATTGAGACACAAATGAAACTAAAAGAAAAGATACTATCTCATCCATCTAATGTGGAGAAAATAGGCTTTATTAAAGATTGAGATTATGGTAGAATTATAGTAACTATACTTAATAATGAATTGGTTATCTTTTTTGACTGATTCGTATTTTACTTAAAGGACGATAAATGCTTACTGTATCTGATATTTCACTTATTTTTTCCGATCGCAAACTTTTTGACGATGTTAACATCAAATTTACACCAGGAAACTGTTACGGTTTGATTGGTGCCAATGGTGCGGGTAAATCAACCTTCCTCAAAATTTTGGATGGCGAAATTCAACCTACAACAGGCCATGTTTCAATGAATCCAAATGAACGGATGTCTGTTTTACGTCAAAATCATTATGATTATGAGGATCAAACACCACTTGACGTTGTCATGATGGGGAACGAAAAACTTTTTGAAATTAACCAAGAAAAAAATGCAATCTACATGAATCCTGATGCAACAGACGATGATTTCATGCGTGCTGCTGAACTCGAAGCAGAATTCGGCGAAATGGGTGGTTATGAAGCAGAATCCGAAGCCGCACGTCTTTTGCAAAACTTGGGAATCAAAGTTGAACAACACATGGATTTAATGGCAAATTTGACTTCTGGCGAGCACGTAAAAGTTTTGCTTGCAAAAGCCCTATTTGGTAAACCAGATGTCCTATTACTTGACGAACCAACAAATGGTCTTGATATCCAAGCAATTTCCTGGCTTGAAGAATTTTTAATTAATTTCGAAAATACAGTTATTGTTGTGTCTCATGACCGTCACTTCCTTAATAATGTTTGTACATACATGGCTGACCTTGATTACGGTAAAATTAAACTTTACCCAGGGAACTACGATTTCTGGAAAGAATCATCTGAACTTGCTTTACGCCTTCAAAATGACCAAAATCGTAAAGCTGAAGAAAAAATTGCTGAATTGAAAGACTTTATTGCACGATTCTCAGCAAATGCATCTAAATCAAAACAAGCAACATCTCGTAAAAAAATGCTTGATAAGATTGAAGTTGAAGAATTTGTGCCGTCTTCACGTAAATATCCATTCGTTGGATTTGATCAAGAGCGTGAAGTTGGTAATGATTTGCTCCGTGTAGAAAACCTCTCTGTTGAAATCGACGGCGAAAAAGTACTGGATAACATTTCATTTATTCTTGCACCTGGCGATAAAACAGCCTTCATTGGACAAAATGATATTCAACAAACTGCCTTGCTCCGCGCTTTGATGGGCGACATCGAATATTCTGGCGAAATTAAGTGGGGAATTACGACTTCTCGTTCTTATTTACCTAAAGATAATACACGTGACTTTGATAGCGAAGATTCAATCTTGGACTGGCTCCGTCAATTTGTGTTGACAAAAGAAGAGGATGACAATACTTATCTTCGTGGTTTCCTTGGTCGTATGCTCTTTAAGGGGGAAGAATCTTTGAAACAAGTTAAGGTGCTGTCTGGTGGAGAAAAAGTTCGTGTCATGCTCTCAAAAATGATGTTGCAACGTGCGAATGTTCTGGTCCTCGATGATCCAACAAATCATTTGGATTTGGAATCTATTTCTGCCTTGAATGACGGTTTGAAAGCTTTCAAAGGCTCCATTCTTTTCAGCTCACATGACCATGAGTTTTTAAACACAATTGCAAATCACATTGTTGTGCTTTCAAAAAATGGCGTCGTTGACCGTATTGGTGAAACTTATGATGAGTTTTTGGCAAATGATGAGGTTCAAGCAAAAGTTAAAGCACTTTGGGCTTAAACAGTCCTGTGGACTGTTTAAGGTTGCGAATAGAGAAAACGGAGTTTCCCTTTTTCGTAATATTTTTGAAAATCAAAACTCTGTCAGTGCTGACAGAGTTTTTGATAAATGAAAAATGTGAATACTATGATTAAAATATGATTTTGAATCAAATGAACGTGACTTTGGATCTCATCTCTATTAAAATGGTGCAGGCTTTTGCTTTGGACGGATTAAGAAAATAACAAAAAATGAAAAAAGAATTAAAATTATTTGCAACAGACATGGATGGAACCTTTCTCCATTCTGACCGAACATTCAATCATGACAAATTAGCTCATGTTCTTGATGAATTTGACAAGAAAGGGTATGTTTTTTGCGCCTCCTCTGGACGACAACTTTTGGCACTTGAAAACATGATTTTCAATGATTTCAAGGATCGAATTGCTTTTGTAGCCGAAAATGGAGGTGTCGTTTCTTACAAGGGACAAACTATCTTCGCAAAAACCTTCACACATGAACAGACAATTAAAGTTTGTAATTTATTACAAGAAATGCCCTATTCACCAAAAGAGGATTTCTTAATTTCAGGGATCCGTGGTTCTTATTGCCTTGAAAATGTTTCTGATGAATTTTGGCAAAAAACTCATTATTACTATGCAAATATCAAAAAAGTTAAGTCAATCGATGAAATAGATGACGATTTGATTAAAGTTACAACAAATTTTCCAGAAGATAAAACGTCTGCCTGTGAACGTTACATTACTGAAACGTTACCTTTTGCTCGTGCCACTACAACTGGTTTTACGAGTATTGATATTGGGTCTCACGGCATTAGTAAAGCATCTGGTTTGGCACAGCTCTTAGCTCACTTTGATTGGCACCCAGAAAACTTAGCCGCTTTTGGCGACCAGATGAATGATTATGAAATGCTGAAATACGCTGGCACAGCTTATGCTGTTAGCAATGCTTATCCTGACATTTTGGAGATTGCAGATGAAGTTATTTTAAGTAATGACGAAGATGCTGTCTTAGAACAAATCGGCAAAATCATTAAATAAAGTGGCTATTGAGTCACTTTTTTTGATATAATTTATGAGGAATCATTAAAAACTTTTATTATTTATTTAAAATTTTCGCAGAAAATAAGGGAGAATTATTATGAAAATTGCAATTGATGCAATGGGGGGCGATTTTGCCCCTGAAAATATTGTAAAAGGTATCAATCAGGCAAAAAAACAATTTAGTGACATTGACTATTTACTTTTTGGTGATGGTGCAAAAATTCGTCAGTTCTTGGAAGATGAAAATCATGTAGAAATCGTTGAAACAACTGAGATTATTGATTTCCATGATGACCCTGTTACTGCGATCAAATCGAAAAAAGATAGCTCACTGGTTCGGGCAATTACAGCCGTCAAAAAAGGGGAAGCCGATGCGGTTTTATCAGCAGGTTCAACAGGAGCTCTCCTTACCGGGGGACTTTTGCTAATCAAGCGTATTAAAAAAGTAAGCCGCCCTGCACTAATGAGCACTTTACCTACAGCTGATGGAACTGGTTTTGATATGCTTGACCTAGGTGCCAATACAGAAAATACCGCACAACACTTAGTTGATTTCGCAATTTTAGGTTCTTATTATGCTGAAAATGTTCGTGGTGTAAACAAGCCCCGTATTGCTCTTTTATCAAATGGTGCAGAAGAATCAAAAGGGTCACCAATGATTAAGGAGGCTCATGAAATCTTGTCAACGATGCCTGATTTAAATTTCATCGGAAATATAGAATCAAGAGATATTTTGACTGGTGTTGCTGATGTTGTCGTTGCTGATGGTTTCACAGGAAATGCTGTATTGAAAGCTATTGAAGGAACCGCTTCTGTCCTGATGAAACAAATCAAGTCGGCGATTATGGGAGGGAGTTTGACGACAAAAATTGGTGGCGCACTGATTAAAAAACCACTTTCAGGTCTGAAAACAATGATGAGCACAGATAGTGCTGGTGGTGCTGCCTTTATCGGACTTAAGGCCCCCGTTATCAAAGCACATGGAAATTCAAGTGCTGAAGCCATCACAAGTGCAATCAGTCAAATTCATCGCATGATTGAGTCAGACGTCACAGGAAAGCTCCTTGAACATTTTGAAAATCGTGTTGAATGATTTAATAGATTAAATAAAAAAGAACTCCTTCGAGCTCTTTTTTATTTACATTGGATTTTTCTTGTAATATACCCACTTTCCAAATTGCAAAACAATGATGTAGGCCAGAACAATCATTATCCACCATGGCCAAAATCGTGGTTCAACTGAACTCAAATTAATCATTTCGCCAATGGGAGTTTCTAACAGAATAAAACCAAAAACGAAGGCACCGATTGTAGATAAGACAACAGGCATAGCAGGACGACTTTCCAAGAACGGAATTTTCCGAGTTCGTAAAATATGAAAAGCGAGCGCTTGTGTTGCCAATGACTCAATAAACCAACCTGCTTGGAACAAGGCAGCATGTTGTCCGTTATTGTAACCTAAAACAAACCAGAGCACTATGAACGTTGTAATATCAAAAATTGAGGATAATGGTCCAACGGAAATTGCGAATTTTGCTAAGCCACGTGTCCCCCATTTAACAGGCTTTCTGATTTCTTCTTTATCAACATTATCCCAAGGAATCGTCAGTTGTGAAATGTCATAAACGAGATTTAAAGTTAATAGTTGTGTCGACAACATTGGCAAGAAAGGTAGGAAAGCTGATGCTACAAGTACAGAAAAAACATTTCCGAAATTCGATGATAATGTAATTCGAATATATTTCATCATATTTGAGAAGACTTTTCGCCCTTCAATAACCCCTGTTTCTAGGACTTGCAACGATTTTTCAAGCAAAATAATGGTCGATGCCTCTTTAGTGATATCAGCTGCAGTATCCACAGAAATACCAACATCAGCGGCCCTTAGAGCGGGGGCATCATTAATTCCATCGCCCATAAAACCGACAGTATGAACTTTCCTAAGTATCTCAATAATTCTTGATTTTTGCAGTGGTGACAATTTAGCAAATAAGTGAGCTTCCATGGCAGCATCAAAGAGTTCGTCGTCCGACATTTCATCAATTTGCGTACCTAAATAATACTTTTCAACTGGAATTCCAACATCGGCGCAGACTTTTTTAGCGACAATGGCATTGTCCCCAGTCAAAACTTTTACGGTAACTCCATGCCCATGGAGACTAGTAATCGCACTTTTTGCGCTTGCTTTGGCTGGATCTAAGAAGCCAAGAAAGCCCAACAAAGTCATGCCTTTTTCACTCTCTTGATCGAAATCTTCTAGTTCCTCATCTGTTAGAATGCGTTGCGCAACTGTAAGCACACGCATCCCCTGCAAATTCATTTCCAGATTAACTTTTCTCATCGCTTCAAGTTTCTCAGGTGTAATTGGAACAGCGACACCGTCCTCCATCACGTGAGTACAGATATCATCCATTTCTTCGACTGCACCTTTTGTGACCATCAAGTGACGGCCGTGGTCGTTGACAACCACAGAAAGTAAGCGACGAGAGAAATCAAAGGGAATTTCATCTACTTTTTCCATGTGCTGGTAATCTAATTTACGTTCTTCTTTGCGGAAGTACTGAATGACCGCAACGTCCATTAAATTTTTCCATCCCGTTTGGAAATTCGAATTGATAAATGCTGCATTAAGCACACTATCATGTTTTTCACCGTTTGCGTCGACATAGGTCATCATTACAACGCGATCTTCAGTAATCGTTCCTGTTTTATCTGTGCATAGAATATCCATCGACCCTAAATTTTGAATTGCAGACAGTTGCTTTACAATCACTTTTTTCTTCGACAGGGCAACGGCCCCTTTTGCCAAATTGGTATTGACAATCATGGGGAGCATTTCTGGTGTTAATCCGACAGCGACAGCAATGGCAAAGAAGAAAGCATCCCACGCTGAGCCTTTTGTCGTCCAATTGATAATGAAGACAACAGGAAACAAGATGATCACCATTGTCATCAAGAGCCTCGAGATTGAATTCAACCCCTTATCAAAAGAAGATTGAACTTTAGCATGACTTGACGATTTGGTGGCGATATCACCAAACATCGTTTGTTTGCCTGTCTTAACGATCAAGACCTCGCCATTCCCAGATAAAACATCTGTCCCCATAAATAATACATTGGGTGCATCAATTGATGAAATATTTTCCCAGTCTACTTGCTCATCATCATCGAGCGACTCAGGGAGTTTTTTTTCTACTGGAAATGATTCTCCAGTTAATGAGGCTTGATTGATAAATAAGTCTTTTGAGTTGAGTAAAATTGCATCTGCAGGAATCATATCGCCCGTTTGCAATTGGATAATATCGCCAGGAACGACTTCATCCATCGGTATTTCATGATATTCTCCATCACGTCGGACGTTGGTGGTATTTTCTATCATCTCTCGGAGTGCATCTGAAGCTTTTTCACTTTTATATTCTTGAATAAAACTGACTGTAGCCGAAAGTACAATCATGACACACATATAGATAGCAGGTTCATATTCGCCTGTCAGTACGGACACAATGGCAAGAAAAGCTAAGACTAAAGAGAATGGATTTCTAAAGGCGTGCCATAATATGAGATACCAGGGGGTAAGTTGTTGAGCGGCAACGATGTTCGGCCCGTAATCTTCCAATCTGTTTACGGCTTCTTCTCGTTTCAATCCAAAAATGCTTGTTTTCATTTTTTCAAACAAGGCTGGACTTCCAAGTTGTGCAAAATCTTTAAGCTCATCACTTTTCGTGCTCTGCTTTGTCATTTTTTGCATGTGTTTCCCTCCTATTCTATCGTAATACTTTTATTACTCTTAAATTGTAACATATTACACAAAAACAAGACGAATGCTTTCATAGTAAAAGGACTTTTACATCTTCATTTTTTCTTTAAGGACTTGTTTTTCTTGTTTTACTTTTTCTAAATGTTCATCATCAACCTTGACAATAAAATAAACAATAGCTAGGACAAGAATGAAACTAAATCCCAAAATGAGAACAGGAATCGTGAATGAAATTAATAAAACAAGTGAAAATACAATTGTACCACCCCCAACCCATAGATATTTTTTCTTTACATTAGTAAGGCCAGTTGATAAATATTGAATAAAACTCATGAAAACAGTAAGTCCACTAAGAAAAACATAGTTGCCACTCAAGAATAGACCAATAGCACCTAAAGTAGTTAATATCACTGCTAAAGTCGGGCTGCCAAAACGGTTATTTTTTGCTACCAACAATGGGACGTCTTCGTGTGCCAATGCAAGACTCGCAAGGATCGTAGGTGTATTAAACGTATTTGCAACAATAACACCAAAGATGGAGATACAAATACCGATCACAAAGAGGGGAATTCCAATCGAACCGATAATTTGAGCAAAAATAGTCGCCGCAGGAACAATTGAATTGGGCAAATGATTACCCAAGACACCTATGGTGATTCCTTGAATGAGGAGGTACACAGCAATACAAGTGATCATGACAAAGCTCATCATCTTGGGCAGATTTTTAGATGGGTCTTTCATTTTTTCAGCGTTGACCGGCAAAAATGAAAAACCAGTGAAAAAGAAGAATACTGTTCCATAAGCAGACAAAAAGCCAGTCAGTCCTGAAGAAGGAGATGTTAGTACTACTGGCGAAAAGTTAGCGCCCTTAACAAGCCAAATTGTCGTTCCTATAAAAACAAGAACAATTAGAATTTTGACAAAAGAGGTCAAATTATCAAGCTCCGCAATGATTGACGATCCAAAACAGGAAATGATTCCTAAAACTAAGATGAGAGTGATGCCAATCCATTTGCCATTCATTTGTGGGAAAATCATTTTCAAAGCTGTCAACAGAGCGGAAACTTCTGTCGCCAAACTGACGGTTCCTAAAAGCCAAGTCACCATCCCTACAATAAATCCTGGAAAACGGCCGAAAACCTCCTTTGCATAAACAAAGGCACCTCCATTTTCAGGATATATTTTACTCATATTTGAATATGAAAATGCAATAACAAAAATTGAAAGCCCTGCAAATAAGATAGCCAATAAGCTCCAATTCCCTGCATCTTGGTATATTTTTCCGGCTAACAAAAAGATTCCCGAACCAATTATAGAATTAATACCGAGTAAATAAACTGCAGCAGGAGAGAGTAATTTTTTGTCTTTCATAGCCGTCCTCACTTCTTTGATAAAATTTATATTGATTATAACAAAAAGAGTACCAATAGATACTCTTTTTACATTTTTTTTTGCAGATTTCTTTACATTTGCATGAAAGCAAAATATGAACCGCTAGGCGTTTGAAAATTGAAAGTCAAATTCTCACCCATTTTTGATATTGGACTTGTCATCAAGCCTTGTGCAGCTACTTTTTCGTGCAATGCCTCTAGACCATCAGTGACTGTAAACAAAATTGATGGTTTATCATCTGCAACTTCAGGACTCATTTGACGAATAAATTCGATGTCCCAGATTTGTAAACGTGCATTTCCTTTACGGGTTGGTGCCATGATAAAAGTATCAGATTCACCAACTTTTTGTCTTGAAACTTCAAAAAAACCAATTGCCTTGAAGAATTCGGCTTCTGCTTTGACATCTTCGACGTAAAGATTGGTACACATATTAAAACTCATTGCTGTCCTCCTTTGATTGTCTTTTCATTATAGCATAATCAAAGCTATTTTTTCCCTGTCAGTACTGACAAAAAAAGAGACAGAATTCATCCGTCCATCTTTTATATTATTCACATTTTCATCTTAATTTATTAGTTCAGGCTGGCTTCTAGCGTGATTTTCCTAACACCTGCAAGTGCTTTTGAAACTGGACAATTTGCTTTAACTGTCAAGGCAACTTCTTGGAACTCAGCTTCTGAAATGCCTTCGATTTCAGAGTGGTTCTTCAAGTGAATTTCAGTGATAGCAGGGCCATCAGCAGTTACAGCGAAAGTTACATCAGCCGTTGTATCAATATTTTTAGCAGTGTAGCCTTTTTCGCCCAAAATCATAGAAAAGGCCATTGAGAAACAAGCAGCGTGTGCAGCGCCCAAAAGTTCTTCTGGTGTTGTGATTGATACTGTATGTTCTGCACGCGCTTTAAAATTATAAGGTGCCTCTGTGAAAAGTTGAGAAGATTCCGCACTAATCGTGCCGAACCCATCTTCCAAAGTATCTTCCCAATGTGCAGATGCCGTTGATATATTCGCCATATTTTACCTCCTGAGATTTATTTAATCTCCTCTAACAAGTTTGATTTTTGTTCATTTATGTCAAAACTATTTTACATTTTTAGTATATCTCTTTCCTGCTTATTTTTCAATTTATGCGCTCTTTTGTATTTTTTTACTTACAAAATTTTAATGTCTCATCAATTTGACTTTTCCTGATAATAAAGGTAAAATTTTTTTAGATAGAAAAGTACTTTTTAAACGAATTGATATAGAAAATCTGTGGTTGATGGAAACAGATCTCTTCAAAAAAGGAATGGGCTATTCTTACAAATTTGATGATTTGAACAAATAATAATCACGTTGCTTCCGTTACCAAGCCCTCATTATTTTGATGATGAGTCTTAGGGAATTTTTATTTTCCAAAATTACGGTGGTACCGTGCATTATGCGCCCGTAGAACAATCTGTTCTGCGAGCTTTTTTATTTTCCCTTTTTCAAAAATGGATCTGTCCAAAAAAAAATTCAACAAAGAAAGTGAGTCAAACTCATGTCAAAACCAATTATCTTAACAGGCGACCGTCCTACTGGAAAACTTCACATCGGTCATTATGTCGGTTCACTCAAACGCCGTGTTCAAATGCAAAACGAAGGAATCTATGACACTTTTATCATGATGGCCGACCAACAGGCACTCACGGACCACGCCAAAGAACCTCAAAAAATCATCGAATCTGTTGGTAACGTTGCACTCGACTACCTTGCAAGCGGAATTGACCCAGAAAAATCAACGATTTTCATCCAGAGTCAAATCCCAGAACTTGGTGAATTAATGATGTACTACCTCAATTTGACTAGCTTAAATCGTGTTTTACGTAACCCGACGGTCAAAACAGAAATTGAACAAAAAAACTTCGGCGAAAGTGTCCCTGCTGGCTTTGCCATGTACCCAGTTAGTCAAGCAGCTGATATTACTGCTTTCAAAGCCACTCACGTTCCTGTAGGGAATGACCAGGCACCTATGATTGAAATCACACGTGAAATCGTCCGCTCTTTCAACCACGCTTATGAATCTGATGTTCTCGTTGAGCCAGAAGGAATATATCCTGAGAATGAGGCTGCAGGTCGCCTCCCTGGACTTGACGGAAATGCTAAGATGTCTAAATCACTCGGCAATGGTATTTATTTGGCAGATGATGCAGATACTCTCAAAAAGAAAGTCATATCAATGTACACCGACCCGACACACGTCAATGTTGCCGATCCAGGTCACATTGAAGGCAATATGGTCTTCCATTACCTTGATGTCTTTGGACGTCCTGAGGATGCCATCACCATCGCTGAGATGAAAGAACAGTATCAGGCAGGCGGACTCGGTGACGTAAAAACAAAACGATACCTCCTTGAAATTCTCGAACGCGAACTTGGACCAATTCGTGAACGCCGCATTGAATTCGCTAAAAATATGGACTACGTCTACGATGTCCTCAAAAAAGGTTCCGAAAAAGCCGAAGCCGTTGCAGCAGACACACTTGATGAAGTCAAATCGGCTATGGGAATTAACTATTTTAAAGCATAAGAAAAAACAGGAGGCATCGCCTTCTGTTTTTGTAATTGAAATTCATAACCGATATAATGATGTAACCCATTGATTACTAGAGCTTATGATTTTACAAGTCTGATAACCACATTAGAAATTTTACACTCTATTTGCTCTCATTATTTGCTCTCATTTATTTAGCTTTTCAAAAATAAAGCTTCGTGCTGAGTAGAAATTCAAATATTTGAAAAAGTAAATATTGGATTATTCTTTTACTACCGCTACTCTTTTCAATCCCAATAGTGCATTGAAAAGGCTCTAGATAATGTGGTAAGCCAGCCCAATTGACTGACGATCTTGATCATTAATATTCTGGTTCCTGTTTACCAAGTAATCATTTTTCTCAGCCTTATTTTCGAACATATTTTCAGGTGAATCTTCTTTGATCATTCATGCCCGTTGGAATACCATCCAAAAATTGTTAATTTATTTTTATGAGAAAGTCTCACTTTGGACTGATATTTTCTAATGAAGTCAGTCCGTTTTCTCTGTTTATTTCATATTAAATAGTTTATAATAAAAAGAGAAAAAGGGATCTTCTTTTTATTTATCCCTTATTCAATTCGTTCGAAAGTAGAGAATGACTCGCTCATGAATCAAAAGGAAAACAGGGCTGTCCAACTTCAAGCAGTTGCCGATTTCGCTCAATCTGTTCACGAAGGAAATGGAGATGGTCATGGATTTGATCATATCAAGCGTGTCATTGCACTTGCACAAAAAATTCTTGCAACTGAGCCTGAAGCAAATGCTCAAATTGTTCTAATTAGTGCCTACCTTCACGATACGTATGATGAAAAACTGGTTGATGATGTCCTGATGCAAAAAAACAAAGTCGCTGATTTTTTGACTTCCGTCAGTGTTGACAAAAATGATGCTGAAGAGATTTTTTACATTATCGATAATATGAGCTATTCTTCCAATTTACTGGAAAAAAAGAGCCTAAATCTAAATGGAAAAATTGTTCAAGATGCCGATCGATTAGATGCAATTGGGGCTTGGGGAATTGTCAGAACACTCCAATACGGTTGGAAAAAAGGACGCGAGCTTTACAATCCAGAAATCAAACCCATGACATACCAATCTAAAGCTGATTATCACCAACAAGAAAAAAATACAACTATAAATCATTTTTATGAAAAATTGTTTCTCCTCAAAGCGTTGCTAAATACAACTGAGGCAAAACGAATTGCTGCCAGTCGTGACAAGATTATGCATGACTTTGTATCAGCAATTGAAAATGAAAGTCAAGAAAACCAAACACGTCGATAATAGGAAAGGGGCTATATGGTAGTAGGACTTACCAACCTAATCAATGGAATTAGACGAAACATTGACCGAAGAAAAGCGGCCCGTGCAGAAAAATGGATTCAACTCCATCAACCCGCCAATCACGAAATTGAAACACTCGTCTATGCGCATCGTGGTTCAAAATGCAATCGTCCCGAAAACACACTGGCCTCTTTTAATGAGGCCATTCGGATTGGCACTGACGGGATCGAGCTCGATGTCCATCTTACTGCTGACAATCAATTAGTCGTCATCCATGATGAAAAAATTGACCGGACTACAAATGGCAAAGGATTGGTTCAAAAATTGACTTTGGCTCAACTCAAACGGTACGATGCCGGCTCTTGGTTTGCACCTGAATTCACGGGAGAACGCATTCCAACACTTTTTGAAGTCCTGTCATTACTGACAAGTCTTGATTTTACAGGAATATTAAATATTGAGGTTAAAACTGATAAGTATCAATACCCCAACATTGAAAAAATTCTATCCGATATGATGACAGGGACAAATTGGTCATTTGATTATCTTTACAGCAGCTTTAATATTGATACCTTGAAAAATTTAAGCAAACTAGAACCAGACACCGAAATGAGTTTTCTGACCGAAAACAGCATCAAAAAAATCGAAATTGGTTTACTAGAAGATTTTGTAATAAGTATCCATCCGCGCAAAACCTATGCATTCAAACACCCTGTTTTAGCCAGCCGCTCTTCCAAGCCCATTCGTATTTGGACAGTCAACAGTGACAAAGAAATCCGCCTCGCTTTCCAAGAAAATATTGCTGGTATTATTACTGACTATCCAGAAAAAGCGATCCAAATTCGAAATGAAATAATGAATTCTTAAAAGCACATATGATGAATGTGCTTTTTATTAATTTATGGAAAAATTTAATCGTTTACAAAAATAATGAAAGCGTAGCTAAAAAAATACAATTTAGGTAAAATATTTCACAAACTTTTCTTGGTAAAGTCTGCTATATCAATTTATGAAAACGCAGACTTTTTTTCTTTACATATTTTTCACAAATGTTATAATAGGGAATGGAGGGCTTTTAAAAAGTAACACACTTTTTAACCTATTTCCAAGCTCAATTTAGAAGGGGTTCTAACCGTGCAATTTATTAATTATCTTGGTCAAGATGCTTACACGAATATAGCGATGGACAGCTGGTTGCTCTACAATTTGAAACCAACTGAACCTGTATTTGCTTTATGGCAAAATAAACGCGCTGTAATCGTTGGTCGAAACCAAAACACTTTTGCCGAAATCAATCAAGAATACATTGATAACCACGATGTTCAAGTCGTGCGTCGTGTATCTGGTGGTGGTGCTGTTTACCATGATGAAGGAAATATCTGCTTTACTTTCTTCGTTCCTGTTGAAAATTCTGGTTCAGTAAACTTTAAAAAGTTTGTGAAACCGATGTATGATGCACTTCATGCAGTTGGCATCAATGCGGAAATCACTGGTCGTAATGATCTTGAAGTCGAAGGCAAAAAAGTTTCAGGTAATGCTCAACGCTATGCTGGGGGTTACTTGATGCATCATGGAACACTACTTTGGGACACTGATGTTGAAGCGATGATCCGCTCACTCAATGTATCCGATGAAAAGTTTGTTTCAAAAGCTGCAAAATCAGTTCGAACTCGTGTTGGAAACATCAAAGACTTCGCTCCAAATCTTGATCTAAATACGTTCATCGAGAAATTGAAATATTATCTCACTGATGAAGGAAAAGATGGCGAACTCGTCTTAACAGACGAGCAACTTGCTGGAATCAAAGAATGGCGCGACAATCAATTCTCAACATGGGAATGGAATTATGGTGAATCACCAAAATTTGAATTCAGTAACCATGCTAAATTCACTGGTGGCGGTATTGATGTCCAAGTTAATGTTGAACACGGAAAAATTGCAGATGTCAATTTCCTAGGGGACTTCCTTGGTGTTCGTGACTGGCGTGATATCAAATCTCAATTCATTGGTATTGAATTCACACCAGAAGCCGTTCTTGAAATTCTAGAGAAGAATAAAGAAGGACAGTATTTCGGAACTATCGACAACAATGAACTCGCACAGATGTTCAAAGCTGATCAATTGACTGAAAGCAACTGATACAACTAACCCACAACTGCTAAATTTCTATTAAAAGAAAGGAAATCGATCATGTCAAATAGTACACAGATCCTAGATTTCAAAGCACAATTGGAATTGCAAGATACAGCATTCCCAATGTTGCAAATCCTGAACGAAGACGGAAAAATCGTCGATGAAGATGGCCTCAAACGCGCTGGACTCTCAGATGAAAAACTCGTAGAACTCTTCAAACAAATGCTTTTCGCACGCCAAGTTGACATCCGCTCAATGAAACTCGCTAAACAAGGACGTATGGGATTCTTTGGACCTCACGCAGGACAAGAAGCATCTCAAATGGCTTCAGCATTTGCTTTCACTGACGAAGACTGGCTCTTCCCTGGTTATCGCGACCTTCCTCAAATTTATTCAAAAGGTTGGCCAATTTGGAAAGGTCTCCTTTGGAGTCGCGGACACCAACTCGGTAACGAATACACTACCGAAGATGGAAAACCAGTTAATTCTTGGTTCCCACAAATCATCATTGGTGCTCAATATGTTGAAGCCGCCGGTGTAGCCCTCGGACTTAAAAAACGTAAAAAAGACGCTGTTTCATTTGTTTATACTGGTGATGGTGGTTCATCTCAAGGTGACACATACGAAGGTATTAACTTTGCATCAGCATATAAAGCTCCACTTGTTGCATTCATTCAAAATAATGGCTATGCAATTTCAACACCACGTAGTTTGCAAACTGCTGCGCCTCACTTGGCTGCAAAAGGTTGGGCTGCTGGTGCTCCTTCAATCGTAGTTGATGGTATGGATGCAATCGCAATGTACCTTGCTTCAAAAGAAGCCCGTGCATGGGCTGTTGCCGGCAACGGACCTGTTGTTATTGAAACAATCACTAACCGTCTTGAACCACACTCAACTGCAGGTGACGATCCACTTCGCTACCGTACAAAAGAAGAACTTGATGCTTGGTGGAAGAAAGAACCACTCATCCGTATGCGTAAATTCTTGACTGATAAAGGCATTTGGGATGAAAAACAAGAAGAAGAATACGTTGCAGAACTCGACGCACGCATTGATGCTGACGTGAAGAAAGCAAATGCTGTTGAAAAACAAAAAATCTCTAGTTTCATCAAGAACACGCTCGAAGTTCCTGGTCAAGCAATGGCTGAACAACTTGCGAAATTTGAAAGCGAAGGTAAATAATAATGGCTAAAAAGACTTATATTGCTGCTATTACAGAAGCGCTTGACCTTGCGCTTGAAAAAGATAAAGACACATTGATTTTTGGTGAAGACGTTGGTCAAAACGGAGGTGTATTCCGTGCAACTGATGGACTTCAAGCTAAATATGGTGAAGACCGTGTCTTCAATACTCCACTTGCTGAATCAGGTATTGGTGGACTAGCAATTGGACTTGCAACACAAGGCTACAAACCAATCATGGAAATCCAATTTGGAACTTTCATTTTTGAAGCGTTCGATTCTATTGCTGGACAAATGTCTCGTACACGTTACCGTTTCAATGGTACTCGTCACAACTCTATCGTTGTGCGTACCCCTTATGGTATCGGAACTAAAACACCTGAAATGCACGCTGACTCAATCGAAGGATTACTTTCACAAATTCCTGGTTTGCGCGTTGTAATGCCTTCAAACCCAGCTGATGCAAAAGGATTGCTCCTCGCATCAATTGAAAACAACGACCCAGTTATGTTCCTTGAAAACTTGCATCTTTACCGCTCACTTAAAGGGGAGGTTCCAGAAGGTTACTACACAACTCCTCTTGATAAAGCTGCTGTTGCTAAAGAAGGTACTGATGTATCAATCATTGCGTATGGTGGTACAGTTCCACTTGCTTTGAAAGCAGCCGATGAACTTGCTAAAGATGGTATCAATGCAGAAGTCCTTGATCTTCGTACCGTAGCTCCTCTTGACATTGAATCAATTGGTGCAACAGTTAAGAAAACTGGGCGTGTTGTTGTCGTTCAAGAAGCTCAACGTACCGCTGGTATTGCTGCAAATGTTATGGCTGAAATTGGTGAACGTTTCGTCCTTGATTTGGATGCTCCAATCGGACGTGTTTCTGGTCCTGACTCAATCTTCCCATTCTCACAAGCTGAAAATGACTGGATGATCAAAGATTCAGATATCGTAAACAAAGTTAAAGAGGTGGTAAATTATGACTGAGATTTTTAAAATGCCTGACATCGGTGAAGGTATGGCCGAAGGCGACA
>NZ_JXJU01000050.1 GCF_002441655.1 Lactococcus fujiensis JCM 16395
AAAAAAACAAGTAACGCCAGTAGTTACCTGTTTTTATTTACCATCCAAAATAATTTTTATGAAGTTCAAGATTTCCCTTCGCCAAAATCATTTGGCTTACGGTAACAAAAGTGTAGCCCTCATTTTTTAATGTGGCAATGATTTTTGGCGTCGCTTGAACACTCCATGGATGGATATCATGCATTAGGATAATGGCACCATCGTGAGCGCCACTGATGGCACGCTGATAGACTGAATCAACAGAATGGATCTTCCAATCCAACGTATCAACGTCGTAATTTACGGCAGAAAAATTAATTTTATCGAGAATGGGTTGATTTATTGCTTCATATGGTGGTCTAAAGAGTTGCCAATCTTGACTGGAGACCGTTTTTATCAAATCGGCTGCTTTCGTGATTTCAGAATTGGCTTCATCTACTGACAATGAAGTTAATACCGGGTGTGTCCAAGTATGTGAACTGATTTGATCACCGTCATTTGTTTGACGTTTTAAAAGTGCTTCATTTCCAGCAATTCGATTTCCAATTTCAAAAAAGCTTGCATTGACTTTATTTTGCTCTAAAATATCAAGCAATTGTGGCGTCGTTACGGGATTGGGGCCATCATCATAAGTCAAAGCAATCAGTTTTTTCCCGTGATAATAATTGGCACAAATCGAGGTTAATTGTTGTTGATAGGAAGTTTTGAGTTGCTCATTACTGATTGTTCGGATGGTATCCTCAGCCTGTAATAGATTTGAATTTGAAGGTTCAACAGAAACTTTATTGAAGAGATCGGAAACCTTGACACGTAGATTCAATTGTTCTTTAGCAGAACTTACCGCTGAATTGATGTGGGATAAAAATTGATCTTGTGGTAATTCTGACGTCTTAATTTGCGAAATTTGCAGTTCAGTTATATTCTTTTTGAGTAGACTTTGTTTCAAGTCAGCCTGAACGACCACATCAGAATCAAATAAAGCATTCACTTTTTTTTGAACGTCAAATTTTACTTCGAGGTTTTGGAGTTGGGTTTGTACTTTTTTGACATTTTGAGAACTCATTTTATTTTTTGATGACGAAAAACTATTTT
>NZ_JXJU01000052.1 GCF_002441655.1 Lactococcus fujiensis JCM 16395
ATTTTACGATAAAAAAAGTAAAAAAATAACAAAAAGAAGTAGTGAGAACTAAGGTAATGAGTGGTAGAAATAAGGAGAAAAAAATGGTAGTTTACCCAGCAGTTTTTAAGAAAGATGGAAAATATACTAGTGTGACTTTTCCTGATGTGCCAGAGGCGATGACACAAGGAGAAAACTTAGAAGAGGCTTTTCAAATGGCAGAAGAGGTTGTTGGCTTTGCACTTGAAGATTATAAAACAATGCCAAAAGTGAGTGCTATGGATACATTAAAAGAAAAGTATCCTGATGACTTTATCGCCTTAATCAAGATTGATATGAAAAAGTATCTGAAAAAATATTATTCTGGTACAGTAAGAAAGAATGTAACTGTCCCTGAATATTTAGCTGTAATGGCAAAGGACGACCATCTCAATATGAGTAAGTTTCTGACAGAGTCATTAGAGAGAAAATATTCTTTATAATGGAACAGAAGAGGAGAGCTCTTTATTCATCTATTACTTTTGTTGTATAAAACCCGCTCTGCTATGACAGATTCAGTCGGGATGTCTGCTGATAAAGGAGAGTGTCCCCCTTAAAACCCCACTTCCAGAAAAAAACGTCGAAAAATCGATCGTTTTTTTTCGTAACATGTGATTATTTTCTAGCGACACGTTGTAAAAATAAACGAGGGGATGTTTTGAATACAAGAAGTGTAAAATAAAAAAAACTCTCAATTTAATCTTGAAAAGCCAAAAAATTCGTGATATAACTAACTTAAATAAAACTTAAATTATATTAAGGAGAAAAGATGGATAAAAAGAAGTTGTTCATTGGGGGCTTAGTATTGTTAGCTCTCCTTGCGTTGGG
>NZ_JXJU01000053.1 GCF_002441655.1 Lactococcus fujiensis JCM 16395
TTATCGGCTGGAGTAATTCTTGGTTCCATTGGTGGAGGTGCATTTTACCTTCATCAACAAGAAGTCAACCAATACGTTACACCACACGAACAAAAAGTAATCGCAAAAAATCCTAAATTATTGAAGATGGACAAATTGCCCTTTGTCAATAAAAAAGAAGATCAAATGGTGAGTTTCAAATCCAAAGTGAATTTTGACAAATTCATTAAGAGCCAAAATAAGTTCCCAATCCAGCTGGTCTTTTACAAAAACACATGTCCCTACTGTAACGCCGCACTCCCTGCAGTTTATAAAGCAGATGATAAAAAGTCAGCCTATTACATTAATGTAAATGAAGATGAGAATAAAACTATTCTACTCTCATTAACTGGTCAATCTTCAACACCTGCTTCTACAATTGTTGAATACAAAAACCAAGATACAACGAAAATTTTCGATTATGCCCTCAAACAAGAAAAGCCACAAGCTGATCTTTCCAGTATTGAAAAGGCATTTGATTAAACTGACCGTGTCATTTGCACGAATAAATTCGTGCCTTATATTTTTTCACAATTAACCTTTAAGGAGAAACAATTGAAAAACAAACTTATTCTAACTGGCGGAATTGACGTTGGTAACTCTGATACAAAATCTTATCTTAATGTTTTAGAAGACCCAAAAACATTTTTAGGCAATCCAATCAGTTTAAGCTCATTTCCATCAATCATCGCTGAAAAAAGTCCTGGGGACGTTGCCAAAGATGATTTAATCATTAGTGTGGTTGGTTCTGTTGCAAAGTTTTCTGA
>NZ_JXJU01000054.1 GCF_002441655.1 Lactococcus fujiensis JCM 16395
ACCTTCTTGTGGTTGACGTGATAGCCACGTTGCTTAAGTAATTCACTCATTGGACGGTAACCTGCATTGGCATGTTCTTGACGTATTTTAAGCATTTCTTTTTCGATAAGCTCATCTTTGTTTACCCGTTCAAAACAGTTGACCCAATAATAATAAGTGGCTTTAGGGAATCCTGTAACTTTCAAGATTTCTTTGAGTTTGAAGGTTTTACGGAGACTGTAGATGAGTCTTGATTTTTGTTCATTAGAGCATTTTTCTCCAATCTCCGAAGTCCT
The DNA here is from genome assembly GCF_002441655.1 of Lactococcus fujiensis JCM 16395. Taxonomy (GTDB): domain Bacteria; phylum Bacillota; class Bacilli; order Lactobacillales; family Streptococcaceae; genus Lactococcus; species Lactococcus fujiensis. The sequence goes on from NZ_JXJU01000054.1 coordinate 276, forward strand.
TTTAAATAAGCTACCTCAATTTGCGCATAACGTAATTCTTGTTCAAGTTCTTTAATTCGTTGAGAATCATTTGAGTTCTGAGTCATAGACGATGCAATGCTTTCTAGTTTTTTACGTCGTCCTCTCTTTTTGCTTATTGGGACTTCTCCATAGAGTTTGAAATGATTAACCCAGCTTGCAAGTAAGGTAAAATTAGTAATTTCGAATTTTCTTGCCACAGCTTCATAAGTTAAATCAGTTGTTAAATAACATTGTACCGCATTTTCTTTCAATTCCATAGAATAATTTTTATTGACTTTGGAGTGAGCTGTAGGAAGTCCCTCTGCTCGATAATTGCGAATCCA
>NZ_JXJU01000055.1 GCF_002441655.1 Lactococcus fujiensis JCM 16395
TGAAGAATAACAGCTTCTGGATAGTTTTGTGATTCCAATGCCTTAATCAAAGTCCTTTGTACTAATTCTACAGTCATTCGCTTGTCTAAATCCCAAGCAATGACTTTTTTAGTGTAACGATCCATAATGGTTGAGAGATAAGCCCAGCCTTGTTGAGTCGGGATATAAGTAATATCGGTTGACCAAACCTTATTTTTCTTTGTAGGCTCATTTTGTATGAGGTTCTTTCTTTTAATGCCATCCCTAACGGAGTGTCCTGGTTTAAATTTTTTAACGACGACTGACTTGATCTGAAGTTGTTTCATTATTTTTTGTACGAGGTTTAACCCTACTTTTTCCCCTTGATTTAGTAAGAGGTGCTGAATCTTAGGTGCCCCATAGATTCCCCGATTCGCCTTGAAAAGTTGGACAATCTTAATTGCCAAGTGTTGCCTCCGTAATTGAGTTTTGGAAGGACGTCGATTGATCCGTTCATAATAACTTGATTCAGGGACACCAAGAAGTTGACAGCTGAGCCTGACATTGAGTGCTAAAGTTTTAATGGTTTGAGTCATATCCGCAGCAC
>NZ_JXJU01000056.1 GCF_002441655.1 Lactococcus fujiensis JCM 16395
AAGCGAACGACGGGATTCGAACCCGCGACCCCAACCATGGCAAGGTTGTATTCTACCACTGAACTACGTTCGCAAGTAAAGACTTACTTATATGCCGACTACATGATTCGAACACGCGACCCTCTGATTACAAATCAGATGCTCTACCAACTGAGCTAAGTCGGCTATTGACTCTCAGTGAATCTTATTCACTTAGCCTCTCCATACTTTCGTATCACGGAATGCGGATGAAAGGACTTGAACCTTCACACCTTACGGCACTAGAACCTAAATCTAGCGTGTCTGCCAATTTCACCACATCCGCTTTGGATATGACCCGTGCGCGGTTCGAACGCGCGACCCTTTGATTAAAAGTCAAATGCTCTACCAACTGAGCTAACGAGTCTATTCTTATTCGTATTCCTACGAACGGTCCCGACGGGAATCGAACCCGTGATCTTCGCCGTGACAGGGCGACGTGATAACCGCTACACTACGAGACCTATTCATTTTAAGGTTGAACAACCTATGGGAGTTAACGGGATCGAACCGC
>NZ_JXJU01000057.1 GCF_002441655.1 Lactococcus fujiensis JCM 16395
TTTGACTCGGTTTTGACTTCACACCATCTACTGGAGTGCCAAGCACTATCTGTAGCCCTTTCCATGTGTTAAAGCCTGCAATACCGTCAATCACAAGATTAAAGTTAACCTTCATCACTTTAAGTTTAGCATTTAAGGCTTGTTGAAGTGCCTTAATTGTGTTCACTCCTGGTATTCCGTCCACAACTAAATGATAACCAATGCTATTAAGATACGTTTGCACTGCTTTCCAAGTATTTACACCGTCGTATCCGTCAACGACTAGGTTATTCTTTACAGCTGATTCTGGCAATGCCCAAATCTCCGTGTGTGCTTTCAATCGAGTTACCTCTGTGTAAGCAGACCATGGTGCAACTTGAACCGCATTGTTTTTCAAAAAAGTTTTACCATTTAACCAGTCAGTGGCTGTTGTGTTGTAAAAACTACCGTCAGGAGTAATCAGTCCAACGTGGCCATTATCTCCGGCTGAGCTTGACATATCGTTGCCGACTGACATCAAAGCAAAGCCGTAGCCTCGCCAATTCT
>NZ_JXJU01000058.1 GCF_002441655.1 Lactococcus fujiensis JCM 16395
TAAAATGATTGATATTTGTTACTTCGTTTGTCATTTTTACTCACCTTTAGCTTTCTTTTCGTATTTTTTGTATGGTTTCGTGATGTCGAAGAAATAGACATTTTCTCCATCTTTTCTTAACGGATAATTTGCGGAATAGTATTTTGAGCCAATGTTTCGTGAAAGCTCAATCGCTTGTGGAATACCTTTAGAACTGGAACTAAACGTATAATTTATCTTACTGACTCTTCGTGTACTAAATGAGTTTTCGTAAGGTTTTTCGCTAAACTCAAACCCAACTAAACTCCCCGTTTTAGCGACTCTAAAATATGGGGTTTTACGAATGTCGATTGAATAAAAGCGAATTTCGCCTTTTACTGAAATGTGAATAGTTGGTTTTATTATTGCTTCGCCAACACTAATTTTTTTAATTTGTGTAAAATCAAATTCAACTTTACTAGTCATTTTTTCCTATCTAACTACTGCTTGTAGTTTGTGAGCGATTATTAATACCGCTCC
>NZ_JXJU01000059.1 GCF_002441655.1 Lactococcus fujiensis JCM 16395
GTTATTTTTTTCTGATTCTGATTCTTTATCTATCTCTATATCTGACTCTATATCTGACTCTATGTGACTGACCTGTGACATTGTCACGCATTTTGTTGGTTCAATAGCTCGTTCACGCTCTCTCTGTCTACGTTTACGCTCTGCTGATGCAGTTTCTGAACCTACCAATGTTTTGGTCTTTGTAACTTCAAATTCATCAAATCCACAATCAACAATTAGTCCTTTATTAATAAGAAACCCAACTAAAAAATTCAGTGCTTTTTCATCTTCTTCGATTTCTAGTGCCCATTCTTGGATATAATTATCACCGATATTTTCATAATAGAGTTTTCCATTGTTTTCTAAACTTTTTAAAATAAGCTTCAAATAAATGATTGTATATGTGTCACCGCCAGGCAGTTTTCTCAGATATTTAATCTCCTTTTGTTCAAAAAAACTTTGTTCCATTTTGAACCAATAAAATCTTTTTTCCGCCAAAATTTCTCCTTTCGTT
>NZ_JXJU01000006.1 GCF_002441655.1 Lactococcus fujiensis JCM 16395
TAAAACTAGGACTTTCTACTTTTCCTAAAAGTATTTTAGAGATGTACTGTTGTTTTACTCCAACTAGCTCAGCTAGTTTATTTTGTGATATGTTTTTTTCTTGCATTTTGTGGATAATTATTTCTTTCATTTCCCCTCCTTGACACTATATGTAGTTGTGGATAAAGTTATTAACAACTATATGATGTATTTTCTCAGTAATTATGCTATAATAATTTATGAATGAAATACCGCGGCTACGGATTTATTCAAAATATTATAGAAAGGAGAATATAATGTATAATCTTATGATTCATTTGAAAAACCAAGAAGAAATTACTGTTAATGAATTCAAAGAATTAACAATATGTCAAGCAGGAAAAAGTAAAACATTCAACACTGATTTTTCATCAATCATTATTATTAATTCATTAACTTACAACTTCAAAGGTTCTGTACAAGTATCTATGAACGGTTCAGAGATTTCTTACCTATCTCTTTATGAAGTTAAATCTGATTAACTCTACTAATTTTTAATAGTTCAGTAATGGCTGCAACCATTTCTGGACTATTTTTTGTTTCGTCAAGTTGTAGTACTTCGATTGAAAATTTTGTAATTGCTTCTGCTAATGTCATTTCTTTCTCCTTAAAACAGCTCAAGCTGCATCATTTTTTTCAATAGTTGGTAGAATACCTTCTGACTTAAGCACGTTGTAAATGAATATCCGTCCTTTTTGAGTCCATTTAGTGTTCATTACGACTTTTTCACCACCTTTTTTATAGTTAGGCAAGATTGTTGTATCACTAAACGTGTATCCGTGATTTTTGTGCTTTGCATACAATAGCCACTGACCGCCGACTTTATGTTGAATTTGTAACTCAAATAGCTTTTTGTTTAGGGCCTGTGCTGTCATACCATAGTCGTCAGCGATTTGACTAATCGTTACAAGTGACTTAGACTTAAGAATGCGATCATAGTAGTCAGCCTTTGGACGACTTTCAGCGACTTGTTGAGATAACATCGCTGTTTTTTCTTGCTCTGTTTTAAGTTGCATGGCAAGTTGAATGATGAAGTCTGGACTAGTTAATGTCTTTTCGATGACTTCGCTTGTCATGTACGCTCCGTGCTTGCGGATTGTTGGGAGTACTTCAATAGCTAGCCAATCTGTGAATTTCTCCGCTACTGCGTTATTAGCCTTGAATGCTAGTTTGTAAACCATAGGTTCGCTGATGAATGAACCTTTTTTAATTTTCCCAACTCGTTGGGAAAGATATTCATTTACTCTAGACCACCGAACTACTACGTTGCCACTTTTGGCAACGGTGGTAAATCCCAATGCTTTTGCAACATCTTCAGCATTGAATAGGTTGTTTTCTCCATCTGTTTTTACAGATAGATTGAATAGTTCATTTTTGAACGTTTGTAATTGTGTCATTTTATTTTTCCTTTCATTGTTCGCTAAACGTAAAACTAGGTTTACGAGATAAATTTTTAGTTTGATTTTTCCAAACTAGCCAAGTGTCAAATGCTTTAAGGTTCGTAACTCTCCCTCGTAAACTCCTATTAAATTTACCGCAAGTGAATTCCTCAAATTCTCTAATTTTGTCTTGAGTGCTACGTCTTGCCCTTGCCCAGTCTTCTTTGCTTTTAGCCAAAGGATTATAGTATCTCGTTATTGTGTCATCATCTGCGTATGGGCTTTCAAGTTCAACGATTGATTTAACTTTAACCACTTTTATTTGTTCTACCATGCTGTTCTCCTTTCTATTCGATATCAAAGTATTTAATAAGAAATGTAATAAGCCATTTTACTGATTGAGTATACTTACGATTTCCGTTCAATATCGAACTTATATCTGATTTACGAAATTTATAGGGTGGTTCTTTGATGTTTTCGTAAGCCCAAATAACATCTTTATTTCCTTTTCCCTCTTGTTCCAAATATTCAACAATTTTCTTTCGTTGAGAATCAAAACTTTGTTCCACTTCTGACATTTTTATCCTCCTATCTTTAAAAAGTTAGATAAATAGTTAGATTATTTATAATTCGCTATTGACACAAACTATCAAAAAGCGTACAATATAAGCATAAATAAAATACTTAATCGAACGTATATAACCGCCTGCAAGCTTGTTAACTAACGTTTTGTGTTAAGGAGTTTTTCTAACTTATTTTCTAACTATTTATCTTACAAATACAATAATACAACTTTTAAATAGTTTTGTCAACAACAAAACTTACTTTTTAGTAGTTTTTTATTTGTAGGAAACCACGAAAGGGTTGCTATGACTATCTTAGACCGTATAAAAAAACTATCAAAAAGTCGTGATAAGACCGTAAAAGAAGTTGCGATTGAATTGGGGCTTGGAGAAAACTATCTTTATTCTCTAAAAAATAAAATCCCAAATGGCCAGACTTTAGAAAAATTGGCCAACTATTTTCATGTGTCAATTGATTACTTACTAGGCCGAGAAGAACCTAAAGAACTGTCAGAACCTATAGACCTTGCAGAACTCATCAATGATGAGGATGTTGATTGGGATAAATGGGTTTCTTTTGACGGAAAGCCAATTAGCGAAGAAGATAAATTAATATTAAAACGAATTTTTGGAAATCAATTAAAAGATTAAGGAATCTTCTATGAATAAACAGGATTTAATGGAACACCTTTTTTTACAATTTGAAAACCTTGGAATTCAAATAATCAGAAATGATTCTATAAATGTCCCTGCAATTGTAAATATAGAAAAAAAACTAATGGCATATAATGGTAAAAAATTGACACCATTTATACTTTCGCATGAAAAGCAGCATGTGTTTTTTCAAGACATACATCGTGGTGGCGATAATGATGCTTGTAATCCACAAGAAGTAAGAGCAAATAAAAAAGCAATCGAATACCTATGGGACATTTTCTTAGAAAATGGCGGTGGCTACGATTACTTTAACATTTTTATTGATTTGACTGAATGCCCTTTTTACATGGCTTATGATATTATCTCAAAGCAATATCATGAGCAAGAAGATGAATTAAATGAAATGGATAGTCTTAGAGATATTGATGATAATGCGCTTCAGAAGTGTATTGAAGAGTATATCAGTACATTAGATGTAGTTGATGAAATAAATGTCTATGGTTTTTTAGAAATGTATCATTTAGCTTATAACTTATATGAAAGAGCTGTTGAAATTTTTAGGGAGATTATAGGGGGTTCTCGTTATCAAGCAATATAAAAAACTACCTAGAAATGGAGGATAAACCAATGTATGTTGAACAAAAGACAAATGGAAAATATCTTTTAAGAGATAAATATAAAGACCCTTACACTGGTAAATGGAAATCAGTATCCATAAGTTTAGATAAAAATACCCCTCAGGCCATAAATAAAGCAAGGGGATTACTTCAAGATAAAATAAATATGAAAACGGAAATTGATCCAAAAAACTTAAATTTGTCTTTTGGAGAACTTTACGAAGAATGGTATAAATATTATCAAGTCCAAAACAAACGAACAAGCTGGATTAAAGTACCTTTTTATATGGATAAACACGTTTTTCCAATAATACACAAGGATATGAAGATTGCAGCTATAGATTCTAGTTTAATTATTAAAGTAATTGATCAAATGTACACTTTCGGAGACTATTCACTCAACTATACAAAACAAACTAGGACAACACTTTCAACTATTTTTAATTTTTCTATTGATAAGGGATACCTAGAAACAAACCCCGTATCAAAAACTAAAATAATAGTAAAACGTGAAAAAGAAAGACAGCATAGAAAGAAAATAAGTGATAAGTATCTTGAAAAAGAGGAGTACCAAGCTTTACTTAAAAATCTTTATCTTGACGATAGAAAAAGACTTCAAGCAGTTATGGCAGAATTTTTATTATTGACAGGTTTGCGCTATGGAGAATTAATAGCATTACAATGGAAAAACTTTAAAAACACATCAATCTTTATTGAGGGGACGCTCGATTATACTTTGAAGAAACTCTCCGAAGCTGTCAAAACTTCTACAAAAAATATTAGTTCTGAACGAATTGTGGATTTGCCAAATCGTGCGGTTCAAATTTTAAAGGAACAAAAAGAGTACAATTCATATAAATTTAGTGTTCTCCCAGAAGACTATATTTTCCTATCAAAGCCAAATGCTCCACTATCGATTCATGCTTTTAATAAATCTTTAAAAGAAGCTGCAAAAGAAGTTGAATTACAGAAAAACGTTTCAAGCCACATATTTCGCCATACGCATGTTTCAATCCTAGCAGAGGATAATATACCGCTCAAAGCAATAATGGAGCGCGTGGGACATTCTGACGCTAACACAACGCTATCTATATATAACCATGTAACAAAAAAATCGAGAGAACAAATCACTTCGTCTCTCGATAATATTTTTTGATTTTTTTGCCCACCTTTTGGACACCAAACGTAAAATAAGATATATTTTAATGCTAGAGCCTTGATAATAAAGGGATTCTATTTTATTTTACATCATGCCACCCATCATTGATGGATCCATAGCTGGTGCAGGACTGACTGGTTCAGGTTTGTTAGCAACAACTGCTTCAGTCGTCAGAATTAATCCTGCAACTGATGCAGCATTTTGGAGGGCAGAACGAGTCACCTTAGCTGGGTCTACGATTCCTGTTTCAATCATATTTACCCACTCTCCTGTTGCAGCATTAAATCCGACACCACGATCAACTGATTTGAGTTTGTCAATTATGACAGAGCCTTCGAAACCAGCGTTCGCAACGATTTGACGAACGGGTTCTTCAAGTGCACGACGTACAATATTAATTCCTGTTTGAACATCTCCATCTGCCTCAATTTTATCAAGGTCAGCAATGACATTCACCAATGCTGTACCACCCCCGGATACAATTCCTTCTTCAACAGCAGCACGAGTTGCATTGAGTGCATCTTCGATCAAAAGTTTCATTGCTTTGAGCTCAGTTTCAGTAGCCGCACCAACTTTGATTACGGCAACACCACCAGACAATTTCGCTAATCGTTCTTGAAGTTTTTCACGGTCAAAATCTGATGTTGTCTTCTCAATTTGAGCCTTAATAATAGAAACTCGATTAGCAATCATATCACTGGAGCCAGCACCTTCAACAATTGTTGTGTGTTCTTTATCAACAGTTACTTTAACCGCTTGGCCAAGAGCTTCAATTGTTGCATCTTTAAGGTCTAAACCAAGTTCTTCGGTAATAACTGTCCCACCTGTTAAAATTGCCAAATCCTCAAGTTGAGCTTTACGACGGTCACCAAATCCTGGCGCTTTAACAGCAACAACATTGAATGTCCCCCGAATTTTATTCAAAACCAGAGTTGGTAAAGCCTCACCATCAACGTCGTCAGCTACAATGAGCAACGGACGATTCGATTTAAGAATTTCTTCAAGTAAAGGTAAAATTTCTTGGATGTTAGAAATTTTCTTGTCAGTTATGAGAATATATGGATTGTCAAGATTTGCAACCATTTTTTCATTGTCAGTCACCATGTATTGAGACAAGTAACCGCGATCAAATTGCATTCCTTCAACAACTTCGAGCTCAGTCTGCATTCCTTTTGATTCTTCAATTGTGATAACACCATCAGCACCAACTTTTTCCATGGCATCTGAAATGTATTGTCCAACTTGTTCAGAACGTGATGATACGGTTGCCACTTGTGCAATTGCTTCTTTACCTGAAACAGGGATAGCTAAAGCAGCAAGGCCTTTCACAGCTGTTTGGGCTGCCAATTCAATCCCGCGACGGATTCCAACCGGATTAGCACCTGCCGTTACATTTTTCAATCCTTCGCGAACAATTGCTTGAGTCAATACTGTCGCAGTAGTTGTACCATCCCCTGCAACGTCATTTGTTTTTGACGCAACTTCGGAAACTAATTTAGCGCCCATATTTTCAAAATGATCTTCAAGCTCTATTTCTTTGGCGATCGTTACACCATCATTTGTAATTAATGGAGAACCGAAAGCTTTTTCCAACACGACATTGCGACCTTTTGGACCAAGCGTTGTTTTTACAGTATCTGCTAAAATATCAATCCCGCGCATCATTGAAGTACGTGCGTCAGATGAGAATTTAATTTCTTTACTCATTTTATGTTTTACCTCTTTATTATCGTATTTTATCGAAAATTTTATTCAACAATTGCTAACAAGTCAGACTCTCTGATGATTAAGAAGTCTTCGCCGTCTGTTTTAACGACAGTACCGGCAAATTTTTCAAAAATAACTGTATCCCCAGGTTTAACTGTCGGAGCAATCAAAGTTCCTTGATGCGTCGTTTTACCAGGTCCTACAGCTACAACTTCGGCAGTCTGAGGTTTTTCTTGAGCCGCAGATGCTAACACAATCCCACCAATAGATTTTTCCTCTTCTTGTTTCACGCGCAATACAACACGATCTTCTAATGGTTTCAACATTTGAATATTCCTCCTCTTTTTACAGTAAGCAAGAGTGCATATTATTCACCTCGCTTTAGCACTCATTTGTTTAGAGTGCTAATCTATATGTTTATTTTATCGCGAAGGTCAAAAATAGTCAAGAAAAAAACTCAATGATCTTTAACTTTTTCATCAATCCCCTAGAACGGTAATTCTTCACCTTCTAGAATTAATTCTTCCGTGTTTCGATTGTTTTTTCGTAGGGCAATTGTTGACCTACTTTCTAAAATTTCATATGACGATACGAGGACTTCTGTCACATAATGTTTTTTATCTTGCTGGTCTATGTATTGCCGGGTTCTTATTTCACCTTCAATACTGATCATTGTTCCTTTTTGTGCATATGAAACAAAATTTTCAGCAAGTTTTCCCCAAATTACTATAGAAATAAAGTCGGTCATTCGTTCGCCATTTTCATTTTTAAAGCGGCGATTTACAGCCAATGTGTTCCGGATAAAATTCTTGTTATTAGAGGTGTGCGATAATTCGGGGGCTGCCACAATTCGTCCTATTAATACTGTTTTATTCATGTTCAATTCTCCTATCTAGTTGAAGTTAGCCTTCACTTACTAATACGTAATTAACTCCGTTTTGTCACAAAAATAAAAAGCTCAGTGAGCCTTTTATATCCGTTTTTATTATTTTGCCTTTAAGGCAGCCATTGTCATGTAATTATAGGGACTATTAAAATGCGGCAAGAAGAACAAATCAAGTAAGGCTAGCTGGTCTATAGTGACTTGGTCTTGAATAGCGAGACTGAACATATTGATGTTTCCTGCAATGATTTCACTGTGACTCACCATTTGTGCTCCAACGATACGACGGCTTATTTTTTCGTATACAATACGAATTTTTACTTTGTCGTTATTTTCATGTAAGAACCAGGCTTTTTGTGAGTCTTCAAAATCTGAATATTCGACATCCAGACCGAATTTTTTTGCGGCTGTGAGAGAAAGTCCCGTCGAAGTCATGTGCAATCCAAAAATCGAAATTCCATTTGAACCTTGAACACCTGGAGCCGCGATTTCTGTTCCCCCGATATTGTGTCCAGCCACAATTCCTGTGCGAATAGCATTGGAAGCAAGTGCAATATACGTTGTTTTTTGAAGGGCATTAGAGAAAATCGTAGCTACATCTCCAACCGCATATACATCTGGATCACTAGTGCGTTGATGTTCATCAACTATTATTGCACCGTTAGACGCTAAGTCGAGTACTCCTTTTGCTAAGGCACTATTGGCTCTAAATCCAATACAGTTGATTAACATATCAATGGGATAATTTCCTTTATCCGTTACTAGTTCATTAATTCGTCCATCTTTTCCATTGAAAGCCGTCGCCAATTCACTAAAGTGCAATTCAATTCCATGATCAGCCAAGTTTTGATCCATTAAATGTGCAAATTCTTTGTCGTAGTATGAGGCAAGTGAAGTTTCCTCGGCGTCAAACAAGAGGACTTCTTTCCCTCTTCGTCTTGCAGCCTCGGCAATTTCTGTACCAATATAGCCAGCACCAATTACAGCAACACGCTGAACCTCTGCTTTTTCTAGCTCTTGATCAACAGACTGACCTTCTTGAAAGAGTTTTAAGAAATGGATTCCATCTAAGTCTTTCCCCGGAATATTAGGAATAATCGGGCGAGAACCAGTTGCTAGGACAAGTTTATCATATGATTCGTTGACTTTTTCACCTGATTTTGTTCTAGCATGAACAATTTTATTAGTATAATCAATGTCTGAAACTTCTGTCTCAGTCATGATCTTTGCTCCTTTTGCTTCAAAAGCGGCCGGATTTGAATAGAACAATTCATCAGGTCGTTCGATTTGACGTCCCACCCAAATGGCTGTTCCACAACCAAGATAACTCATGTTATCATTGCGATCAATCATGACAATTTCATGTCCCTTATATTGATCTAGTAATGTATTTGCCACGGCAATACCAGCATGGTTAGTGCCAAGAATGACGATTTTCATTGGAAATCTCCTTCTTGTTTGAAAGATAAATGTCTTCTACCTCAAACAGATTGTTTGTAAATTAACTTACAAAGTTTAGTTTATCACAATATAAATCCATCTCCAATGAAAGCGCTTGTGAAGTTTGTGAATTCACGTACTTATTTACGGGGATAAAAAAAAGTACCCTGAGGTACCCGTTTTTGCTTTTTAGTTTTTCCACATTGTTTCTGAATCAAATTTTGAACCTGCCTTTAGTGTCACTGGAAGCCCAATGATTCCACGTACTTGGGGAGCATCTGGTAAATTCAATTCTCTCGCTGAACAAAGCATCCCATAGCTTGCAACACCACGGAGTTCTCCAGGGAAAATAAGTGCGCCATTTGGCATCATTGCACCTGGTAAGGCTGCAACTGTTTTGAGGCCTTGCTTAGCGTTTGGCGCTCCACAGACAATTTGAACAGGATCCGCGAAACCGACATTCACTTTACATATGTGCAAGTGATCACTATCTGGATGGTCTTCCATTTCTACAATTTCAGCCACAACAAACTTGGGTTGTTTATCAAGAACCAGAACATCCTCAAAGCCTGCTGTTTTAACTTGAACATTCAATTTTTCAACGTCTTCCGCAGTTAAACTTACTTGTCCTTCACCTGTTAATTCAGGCAAAATAGATTTTGCTTGAAAAATATTCCAAGCGACCGTTTCACCTGTAGATTCAAGGAAAACGCGAGCCACTTTACCCTGTCGTTTAAAATTTACTTTCTCTCCATTGTCATCAGCCACGATTAACATGAGGACGTCACCAACGTGACTGTTATATATTGCAATCATTTTACTTAACTCCTATTTGTTTCTTTAATTAAGAAATTCTTAATTAATTTATGATTTCACTTTTTGGTTTTGGATTTGCCATTTTGGCTTGCCAATACAGCTTTTGCTCTGCAGTAATCCTTTGATAGTCTTCTACTTCATCAATAATTTTTAGCGCATATTCTGAACGATACGAACGTGTAGGATTTCCCGGAAACTTTTTATCTGTAACATTTGGGTCATTTTCAAAAGGCCCTGTTGGTTCAATAAGATAGACATGAGGGGGTGTGTCTCCTTGAGCCAATTCTGCTGCAAGCCCCGCACCGTCCTTCAAAGCCGTAAAATAAACGTGATTCATCACCACGTTTTTATTGTAATTCGAATGATGACCAGCAGTTAAAAATGTTCCATTTGCGAGTTTGGCTTTTGTCCCATGATAAAATGGCCCCCTATCCAAATTTTCTGGCATTATTTTGCAGTCTCCAAAAAGCGATTCACTTCATCTTTTGTTTTACGTAATTTGTTGACCAAGCGTGCCGTTTCTTTGCCATCTTCAATGACAACAAAGCTAGGGATGCCCATAATTCCCCATTCAATCGCAAGATCCATATATTCATCACGATCTACTTCAACAAAAGTGAACTCTGGATTTTCTTTTTCAATTTCGGGCATTTTTGGTTTGATGAAATTGCAGTCGCCACACCAACCTGCTGTAAAGAAAAACACGTGTTTGCCGTCGGCTTTAACAAGGTCTGCCAATTGTTCAAGATTTTCTGGGTTAATCATAAAAATTCCTCACTAATTTCTGTAATTTCTAATGTTCGTGCATCAATTTCAAATGAAATGGCTTTGTCAGAACTGACAGAAATGCCTTTTGTGCTGACAACAACTCCTCCTTTAAAAATTGCATCGTGTTCTGGGTCATCGAAAATCCAGACCGTCAATATGTTTTCATCGGCGAAATAGTCCCTTGCAGCGTCTGTCAAGTTTCGCATCACACCATCTTCCATATCTTGATAACCATGATAAATAAAATGTGCTGCACTTGCCGCGGCAACAAAACCTAAACCAAGTTTGATAAATTTATTCATGTCAAATTTTACCACATTTCTTTCTAGATTTGCGATAGGCAAATTAATCTACCATTCACGAACATCTCTTTCATATTGAAATTTTATCATAAATCTTGCTATAATAGTACCCATAATCATTAGAATAAGCTGCAAAAAGCAAAAGGAGAAATTGATGTCTTTATTTGATAAAATCAAAACCATCACTGAATTGCAAGCCACAAGTGGATTTGAAGCACCCGTTCGCGAGTACATTAAAAAGAGAATGATTGAATTGGGCTATACACCTGAATTTGACGGACTTGGTGGAATTTTCGTAACCATTCAAAGTAAAGTTAAAAATGCACCGCGTGTGATGTTTGCTTCGCACATGGATGAGGTGGGATTCATGGTAAGCTCAATTAAAGCAGACGGAACAATTCGTGTTGTCTCTCTTGGCGGCTGGAATCCAATGGTTGTTTCGGCGCAACGCTTCACTTTGTTTACACAAGATGGTAAGAAAATCCCTCTCGTAACAGGTGGATTACCCCCACATTTATTAAGAGGAACTGGAACAACACCAAGTTTGCCAAATATTTCAGATATAGTTTTCGACGGCGGTTTTACAGATCAGTCAGAGGTTGAACAATTTGGAATTCGTCAAGGTGATGTTATCGTTCCCGAAACCGAAACAATTTTAACTGCTAATGGAAAGAATGTCATGAGCAAGGCCTGGGATAATCGTTATGGATGTTTAATGATTCTTGAGTTGCTGGAATTTTTACAAGGGAAAGAACTGCCTACAACCTTGATTATCGGTGCCAATGTCCAAGAAGAAGTTGGTCTTCGTGGTGCAAAAGTATCCACAACTAAATTCAATCCAGATCTCTTCTTCGCAATTGATTGCTCTCCTGCCAGTGACACTTTTGGGGATGATAATGGGAAGTTGGGAGCTGGGGTTACAATGCGTTATTTTGACCCAGGTCATATTATGTTGCCCGGGATGAAAAAATTCTTGCTGGACACAGCTGAGGAAAGTCACATAATGACGCAAGCTTACATAGCAAAAGGTGGAACTGATGCAGGAGCTGCCCATCTAACGAATGGTGGTGTTCCTTCAACAACAATTGGTGTTTGTGCACGTTATATCCACAGTCATCAAACCATATTTAGCCTTGACGATTTTACAAATGCTCAAAATTATGTACGGGCAATCGCCACCAGCCTTAATTCAAAAAAAGTTGCTGAAATTAAAAACTATTAAACTGACAAAAAACATCGCCAAATTAATGGCGATGTTTTTTTCAATTGGACGAAGAACTACTTGTACTAGAACTTGATTTCGAGCTTGAGCCTGATGAACTACCAGTAGTTGCAGAACTTGTGTCTGATGCAGTCATGCTAGGAAGAATTGAACTCCAAGCATCAACGTAGTTGGCATCTGATCCTCCTATAGCAAATTTGTAAGTTGTTGTTGGTGCTCCTGCTTTTGTAGCCCAGAAACTTGTGACTGTTTTACCGGTAATATCTTTGCCATTAACTTTACCTGGTTTTTCACCTGTTGATTCTAACACAGTCGATTTTGTAACATTTGGATCGGTACTCGGATCTTTAAATTGCTTACCACTTCCGAAAACGGTCGGATCTGCCGCATTAATTGCATTGACCAAATTAGCCATATAAGACGCATTGTTAATATAGCCAGCGTTAGATGTCATTGCACTATTGTCATCATGACCTGCCCACCCCCCTAAAGTTACAGTTGGTGTAGATAACATGAGCCAAACATCCGTGTAATTATCTGTTGTCCCTGTTTTACCAGCCCAAGCAACATTTGAGGCTAAAGTAGGGTTTAGACTCTGTAAATCTGAATAGAATTTACTTGTTTTTTGGGCTTTAATTGCACCTTGTAACATACTTTCCATAATCGTTGAAGTCGCTTCAGAATAGACTTGAACAGGTGTCGGATTTGAATGCTGATAAATGACATTTCCTTGGTCATCCGTAATACTTTGGATGATATAATAAGGCACATATTTTCCGCCGTTTGCCATTGTCGCATAACCATTTGTATGTTGCACAACTGTTGGATCAACTCCTCCACCTAATGGCAGAGATTCGATAGAATAATTAGAGATGTTATATCCCATCTTGGTCATATAAGGTTTTGCACCTTGGTCTTTTTTCAAAACAGCTTGGTATGTCCAAAAAGCGGGAATATTATATGAAACATCGAGGGCTTCAGTAAAGGTCATCATTTTAGTCCCTTTAGAGCCAACGTGTTCAATATCCTGACCAGTAGAATACTTGGCTGGATAATTGGAGAGAATCGTTGCAGAACCCATCAGTCCCATATCTATTGCAGGACCATAAGCAATCAGCGGTTTAATTGACGATCCTGGTGAACGACCTCCAGAAAAGGCATGATTAAATTGATTAGTTGAATAATCCAGTCCGCCAACGAAGCCTAAAACAGCACCTGTGCTATTATCCATCAAAACATTACCTGGTTGTACTGTTCCTGTACCATCCTGCAAAACACTCCCATAATTAGCGACAGCATTTTGCATTGCATTATATACAGCTTGATTGATTGTCGTTTTGACGGTGTAGCCTTTATTTTGTAAATCTTGCTCGGCTTGAGCTTTATAAGCAGCTTTTGTCGAATCATTTCCTAAATCTGTAGCCGAAACATTATCTTTTTTCACAAGATAATTATAAATTTCTTCGACTGCTTGATTATAGACCACATTATAAAGATAGCCATGTGATTTTTCACTTGCCGCAGCAGGTTGTAAAAATTCTTTGGAAATATCATAAGCAACATATTTATCATAGTCTGCCTTGCTGATATAATCATTTCGGTAAAGATTAAAGAGAACGATTTTTTGACGGTTAATTCCGTATGATAGATTAGCTTTTGATTTTAGCGAGCCGTCTGATGCATAGGGAGAGTAAACAATAGGGC
The DNA here is from genome assembly GCF_002441655.1 of Lactococcus fujiensis JCM 16395. GTDB lineage: Bacteria > Bacillota > Bacilli > Lactobacillales > Streptococcaceae > Lactococcus > Lactococcus fujiensis. Next base: position 13,236 of record NZ_JXJU01000006.1, read on the forward strand.
TCTGAGGAAGCCCCGCGATAAAGGCGGCTTCTGGCACAGTCAAATCTTTAGCTGACTTACCAAAAATTCCCTGTGCTGCAGCTTGAACTCCAGCGATGTTCTGTCCTTTGTTATTGCGACCAAATGGGGAAACATTCAAATAGTCCGTTAGGATTTCATCTTTTGAAAGATATTTTGTCAGGGCTCGTGCATAGACAATTTCACTTGCTTTACGTTGAAATGTGACACTATCCCCTAAGATTTGCTGCTTAATCAATTGTTGAGTCAATGTTGACCCACCAGAAGTCGTTCCTCCACCAACAGAACCAATAATACCACGAACTACCGCTTTCGGAACGACTCCAGCGTTTGTTTCAAATGTATCATCTTCTGTAGCAATAAGTGCATTTTTTACATTTTGTGAGATGGAATTACTATCAACGCTAACACGTACCAAATCACTCGAAATATCCGAAATTGTTTGTCCATTACTGTATTTTAATGAGGAAACGCCGTGAATATCATTGATTTCTGCTAACATTTTAGCCCTATTAGGGGTGTCCGTTTTTTCAATCAATCGTGCAAAATAACCAATTCCAGCAGCTGCACCAAAGGTTCCCCCTAAAATTAAAACAACGCCAAAAACGATTAAGAGCCCTCGAATAACCGTGAAAGTGGTTGATAAGGTTCTCTTCAAGTCATTATTTTTTTGTTTCCCATCGTTCGAGTTTTCACGTTTCGTTTGAACTTTGTGTTCCAAACGGCGTCTCATTTTATCTTGAGATCCTGGATTGTCTTTTTTCATGCCCCTATTATATCAAAATTACCTTAAAATTTCGCCCTATTTTGCTATTTTTTGATATAATAAGCTTTAGCTTGCTTCCATTTAGGATGACAGATACATTATCAGTTCTGACAAATAATTTTAAGGCAAGGGAAATCTTATGGAAAGGATTTTTTTATGAACATTTTTGACGAATTAAAAGAACGTGGTTTGATTTTTCAAACAACTGACGAAGATGCGCTACGTAAGGCGCTGACGGAGGGAATGGTTTCCTATTATGTTGGATATGACCCTACCGCGGACTCACTACACCTTGGGAATTTAGTATTGATTTTGACTATGCGTCGCTTGCAACTGGCTGGCCACAAGCCTTATGCTCTTGTTGGTGGTGCGACAGGTTTGATTGGTGACCCTTCATTTAAAGATGCTGAACGTTCGTTACAAACCAAAGATACAGTCACTCAGTGGTCTGGAAAAATCCGTTCTCAACTTGAACGTTTCCTTGATTTTGAGAATGGAGAAAACAAAGCTGAGATGACCAATAACTATAATTGGTTTGAAAACATGAGCTTTATTGATTTCTTGCGTGATGTCGGAAAATATTTTACGATTAACTATATGATGTCTAAAGAATCAGTTAAACGTCGAATTGAAACAGGGATTTCTTACACTGAATTCGCCTACCAAATCATGCAAGGCTATGATTTCTATGAATTGAATCAACTCCATCATGTAACGCTACAACTCGGAGGCTCCGACCAGTGGGGAAATATGACTGCTGGTACTGAATTACTACGTCGTAAAGCAGATAAGACTGGTCACGTCATCACTCTGCCATTAATTACAGATTCGACAGGAAAGAAATTTGGTAAATCAGAAGGAAATGCCATTTGGCTTGATGCTGACAAAACTTCCCCTTATGAAATGTACCAATTCTGGCTCAATGTTGATGATGCAGATGCAATTAAAATGCTGAAAATTTTCACCTTTTTGACTCTTGATGAAATTGAAGATATTCGCCTTAAGTTTGAAGCTGCCCCTCATGAACGTTTGGCACAAAAAGAATTAGCACGTGAAGTCGTTAGCTTAGTTCATGGTAAAGAAGCCTACGCCCATGCTGTTCATGTTTCTGAAATTTTATTTGGTGGTGGAAATTTAAAAGAATTAAAGGCAAAAGATATTTTGTCAGGCCTAAAAGCAGTACCACACCATCTTGTCAGTGCTGATGATAATCGAAATTTAGTTGAATTACTCATTTCTTCTGAAATTGAAAAATCAAAACGTCAAGCACGTGAAGACATCGCAAACGGAGCGATTTATATTAACGGCGAACGTGTAACTGACTTAGATTACGTATTAAGCGATGAGGATAAAATCGATGGACAACTAACCGTTATTCGTCGTGGAAAGAAAAAGAATTTCGTTCTTTCTTATTAAATGATAAAAAAGGAACACTAGTTCTTTTTTTTTACTAATTTATTAAAATGTTTTGACAATAGAAACAAAAATTCGAAAAATTATATTCTATTTATGTCAAACTTTTTGGTATAATGTAAGTATAAGAAATAATACTAGATTGGTGTCCCCATGAGCAAATTTGATTTTGATGAAAAATTAAAAGAACTACGTGAACTATATTTTGAAAAACATCCCGTCATAAATCCTGATGAGAACCTTTTTACCCCCTTGTCTCTCGTCGAAAAAGAACAAAAAATTCTCGAGTATTTACAAGTTTGTATGAGCGATTCGGCGCAATTAACTGCTAAAATTGAAGCTCTAACTGATCAAAATGCTCCAATTGAAGAAATCAATGCCTTAAAAGACAAATTAATTGATCTTGAAGAGCATAAAGATATTTTTGAGCACAAGTTGGAATTTATTCGAAGTGGAGAAACTGACGATCAACGAAAAGAGAAATTAAAACGGCAACTTCTCGATTTGGAGTTAAAACGATCAAAATTAAAACTGATTCAAAAAGACACTGCCAAAATTGATATAAAAATTAAGCAAAAACTAGAAATTTATAAAAAATTGAAATGAATCGCCGTTAAATTTCAGAATAATGCTTGAAAATCAAAGCAACCAATCGCTTTGATTTTATTATCTCAACTATCACACATGAAAGGTCTATATGCTTCAAAACATTTTCTATGTCATAATATTTATTCTCGCCCTAGTTATCTCCAATGTGATTAATAAAGTCTTTCCAAAACTTGCATTACCTCTCGTTCAAGTAGTCCTTGGAATTTTACTTGGTTTTATGGGAGCCTCTAAATTGGTTGATGTTAGTCCCGAACTCTTTTTGGGATTAATCATTGCCCCCCTTCTCTTCAGAGAAAGCGAGGAAGCTGATGTCAAACATATTTTTAAACATATTTCCACCATTCTCTTTCTCATTCTTCCGCTTGTCTTTTTAACTTCTCTGGGTTTAGGTTATTTAACCCACTTCTTAATTGTTGGAATCCCTTTAGCTGCTTGTTTTGCACTTGGTGCCAGTCTTGCGCCTACAGATGCAATTGCTGTTGGTGCGCTATCCAAAAATTTTAAATTTCCCAAGCGGATAACATCGATCCTTCAAGGTGAAGGTTTGCTCAACGATGCTTCTGGTATTATTGCCTTTCAAATCGCTATTTTAGCACTAACCACTGGTGAGTTCTCCCTTCCGATGGCAACTATAGACTTAGTTAAATCGGTAATTGGTGGTGCACTGATTGGAATGGTTCTTGTTTGGATTAAAAATCAAATCTTGAATTTATTGGAATATGTCGATGCCCGCGACATCATCGGTTATCTGCTTCTTGAATTCATTATTCCTCTCGCAGCATTTCTTATTGCTGAAGTTGCTGAGGTTTCTGGAATCATTGCTGTAGTTGTAGCAGGTGTGCTACAAGCTAACGGCCTCAAAAAGACGACCCTGTTTGATGCACAAGTCACAAAAGTTAAAAATACCCTTTGGGAAATGATTGTTTTCATTTTGAACTCTGTCGTATTCCTCTTTTTAGGAATTGAATTGCATCAACTCGCGATGCCACTTATTCGCAGCCCCTTTTATTCAAATCCACGCTTGATTGCAATGGTCCTTGTCCTTGTGGTTGCACTGTTTACTTTACGTTTCATCTTCCTTGTTATTTATTACTGGTTCCGAACATTCAATAAGAAACAAAAATTTAGTCTGTATTGGAATGATATTTTCCTGCTAACCTTTGCTGGTTCTAAAGGAACTGTTTCAATTGCTACCATATTATTAATTCCTAGAATTGATTCAGCCCCTTATAGTTTGCTCATTTTCTTAGCGGCTTCTGTGACTGGAATTTCTTTCCTCGTCGGCTTAACGGTTCTCCCACTTATTGCCGACAAGAAAACAGTCAAAATCGACAATCTGGCCAAGATTTCAATTTTAAACGATGTTGTTGCGCAACTTCGTACAGATATGGAAAAAGTGAAAAACAAAGAAGGATACGCCATCGCAATTGATAATTACCAAGACCGAATTCAAAAACTTATTATTGAGCAAGAGAGCGCATCTACTTCCGTCGATTTTAACGAGTTGCAACTTTTAATTGTCAGACTCGAAGCTGAAGGGCTAGAGAATGCCTATCGAAACGGTGAAATCAGTTTTCCAACATATAGAATTTACCAACGTTACATCCGATCAATTGGAAAGTCAATCGTTCACGATTTTGTTTCCAGTTTACAATTTTTCTCTTTGATTATTTTCAGAGGGCTGCATTCGTTTTTCTCACAAATCCTGCACATTGAATTGTTTGGACGAAAGAGTCGCGAGCAAAGAGAAGTTACAAGAGAAGAAATTACGACCCTATATTTCAAAAATACAGAAATTATTTTACAAGCCCTTGAAAATTTGGAAAGTGTCTACGATACACAGTTGATTGATTTTTTACAAACAGAACGGCTACGGGCTGCTGAATTAGTTGCTCATGGTGGCTACATTACCCGAGTCATGCATCGTTCCGAGCCAAATAACATGCGTCAGATGATGCGAGCTTATTACCTAGAACGTAAAATTATTTTTGAATATGAGGCAGCTGGCCAATTAACAGCACGCGAGGCGAGACTTTTGCGGCAAAATGTTAATGTCCTTGAAGATTATTCTATGGAGAGTAATCATCACACACTTCTCTTTAATTTCTTGGAAAAACGTAAAAAATAAGTTTTGTTCAAAAGTTAAAAAGTATTGATTGAAATAAAATTGTTATTTATCGAAATTTATGTTAAATTTAATAAAGTAGTAAAAAGAAAATATTTGAAAGTACAGAAATGGCCAGAGCAGAGAAAATCATTAGCCTTGTCAGTGAATATGGAAAAATTGAAGTGACAAAATTGGCTCACCTCATTGGTGTTTCAAACGTCACTATTCGTAAAGATTTGGACAAGCTGGAAGATAAAGGAATTGTTAATCGCCAACACGGTTATGCCTTAATTAATAGTAACAGTACAGATAACATTAATTTTCGTTTATCTCAGAATCACGAGACAAAACAACGGATTGCACAAAAGGCTGCGGAGTCAATTTCTGACGGCGAAAGTGTCATGATTGAATCTGGTTCTACATGTGCCTTGTTGGCAGAAGAGTTGGCTAACAGCAACAAGAATGTGACAATTATTACAAATTCTACTTTCCTTCCTAACTTTATTCGCCAAGCATCAAATGTTAAGATTATCCTTATTGGCGGAGAATACCAAAGTAACTCACAAGTTAATGTAGGCCCCCTGGTCAAAAAAGTAGTTGAAGAATTTTACGTTGACAAACTATTTATTGGGATTGATGGCTTTGACTGTGAACGTGGTTTCCGTTGCAATGACATCTCTCGGTGTGCCACAACACAGGTTATGGCAACTTCATGTGACCAAGTTATTGCACTGACCGATTCCTCAAAATTCTGTCAGAATGCGACCGTCACTTGCTTTGCTACAAATCAAATTTCAAAAGTGTACACGGATACTGACCTAAAAGATGAGATGAAAGAGTTCTTATTAGAAAATCATGTTGATGTCGTAACTGTTTAAAAGCGAGCAATGCTCGTTTTTCTTTTCACTTTTTACTCCTTATATTTCAAGTCATTTGTGGACGCGAGAATGCATTGTCTCATCTGCAAAGATTGATATTCAATGAGGCCCATCATTCTCAATAAAAAAACTCCCATTGGAGTTTTTATTTTTCGATGTGAATGTCAGCACTCACAAGTACGTTGTTTTTAATAGCTTTAGAAATCATACAACTTGTCTCAGCTTTTTCTGCCAGACGACGTGCCAAATCCATCTCATGTGCATTTGCATTTTCCCCAAGTTTTAGATAGAGATGATGTGTAATGCTTTCATAGTTGAAAATTCCGTCTGTCACATCAACGACACCTTCTGATTGAACTTTAAAATCACGAATCACAATTGAATTGCGTTCCAAAAGGGCAGCTAGCGTAATAGTATAACATGTGCTCGCAGCGCCAAGTAACATTTCGTCTGGGTTTGTCCCCTCCCCCGGGCCTGACATTGATGACGGAACGGAAATTGCCGAGTGTATCGTACCTGTATTCAGTTGTCCAATCGAATTACGACCACCAGACCAATTGATTTGTGATGAAAAATGATGTTTTTGAGTTGCCATATTTTCCCCTTTTCATCAAAATTATATCAAAAAAATTGTCGAGTTGAATCGACAAGACTTGTTAATTAGTGCATTTTTCTTTTTCCTATTAACCGCATGAATGCCAAAATCCAAGTAATTAACGTAAAGCATAAGGCAAAAATAAAAGCAAAATGCATTCCTTGTAAGAAAACTTCAGGCTGATTTGGTAAATATGAATTCACTTTTGTACCGGTGATATTTGACATCTCGAAGAAAAGTAGAATAGTCGCCAATGACGTCCCTATAACGAAGGCAAAATTTCGAGCCAAGGAGTTGACCGATCCAGCAATTCCAAGATATTTCCGATCGACAGTTTCCATAATCAATGCATTATTGGGACTTTGGAAAATCCCGACTGAACCACCTTGAAGGAGTAAAACAACTGCCACCCACCAAGCTGGAGTCTGACTATTAATCATGAGGTATCCAACTTGCGATAGCACAATGCCGCTGATTCCTACAAAGGTAACTATTTCTTTATCCATCTTGTCAGCAATTGTTCCAGCAATCGGACTAAAAATTAACATGGCTAACGGATAACACATCATGAAAAGTCCTGCAATTCCAGGAGCATAAGAACGATAATCTTGCAAATAAAATGGCAACAAGATACTTGAAAACATGGCAACAGTAAAATTAAGAAGTGCCATAATCAAGCTCAGTGAAAACAATTTAGATTTGAAGATATTTAGATTGAGAAGCGGTGCAGCTGTCCGGCTTTCAACCACAATGAATGCAATAAAAAGTAAAATTCCTAAAATCGCGGCGCCAATGATAATCGGGTTAGTCCAACCCAGTGTCATTCCAAAATTGAGTGCCATAAAAAGAAGAACAATGACTGCTGTCATTAATGATCCACCTTTGAGGTCAACATCGGAAATCTGTCCCTGCCCTCTATCATTTGGAAGGGCTCGGTTTCCGAAAATCCATGCAATAATTCCGATGGGCACGTTAATAAAGAAGATATAATTCCAACTCGCAACCTGTAATATCAGGCCGCCAAGTGCGGGGCCAGCTATCGATCCAACTGATACAAACATTGAATTAATTGCAAGAGCACGGGCGCGATTTTCAGCAGGAAAAATTTGTGCAATAATTCCAAAACTCGTAGCCATCATCATCGAAGCACCAACCGCTTGAACGACTCGTGCAAATAGTAAAAATGGAAGCCCCATTCCCATGTTCATTCCTGCCAAAAATGAACCTAAAATAAAAATCGCCCAACCGATTTTAGTCACTTTTGCTTTACCAACCAAGTCCGCTAATCGACCAAAGATCAGGATAATTGCTGAAATAACAATCAAATAAATTGTGACAACCCAAGTGATTTGAGCCGTACTTGTGTGCAATTCTCGCGACATCGTCGGGAGAGCAATGTTAACAATTGAACCATCTAAGGTTGACATAAAAGTGAATATTCCAATCGCCACCAAGGCTTTTGTCCGATTTAACAAGCGACACCTACTTTCTTATTCTATTCATCAGCTTTGAATTATAAAAGATTGATTGGCATTTGTCAAAATATTAAATTTCTATTTCGAAAAAATAAAAAGCTTTCAACATTGAGAGCTTTATTATTCACTGATTCATTTTAGAATTCCACAGCAACTTCTTTAACTTTGTCAATAAATTATTCAAGTAACTTTCCCCTTACTAGGAGCATAATTATCCCCCTTGACAGCAAGATAAGCAAATTCCGTTCCTAGAAATGTTAACAGCATGGTCATCATGACCTCATTATCCAACTCTGGAATGTATTCCGAAAAAAATCAACGCTTTCAATTTCATCCGGTAAATGTGTCATTGTATAAACTGCTAAAAATTCTTGCGGACCTTTCATCCAAACCGACAAATTTGATAGTTCTGCATGCGCCGTAGCGACCAGTAATTTCGTTATAAAATGCCTTCTTTTTACATTTTATGTAATTTATGAATACATTTATTATATCACTTTGTATTCTTTTTATTATATGATAAACTGAACTATTCGGTTTTTTATGTCAAAAAAAGAAGCTCACACTTCTTTTTAACGTATTGATTCATCTACATTTATTTATAGTAAATCTGCAAATTCATCTATTTCTTCGGCATCCCAATTTTCACCTGAAATTGTAGAAACCATAATTCCTGCAACTGCACGATTAACCAATCCTTCAACATCGAACCGCGTTTCATACTGCAGGCAATTTTCTAGCTTTGGATTTGTTTTTGGAGCTGGAGGTGCGAAGACTGTACAGCAATCCTCAAATGGTAGAATCGATAAATTGAAAGTATCAATTTTTTCGGCAATCTCAATAATTTCAATCTTGTCCATTGTGACGACAGGCCTAATAACCGGTGTGTTTGTCACTTCATTAATGACTGACATTGAACCTAATGTTTGAGAAGCCACTTGTCCAAGACTTTCACCATTAATGATAACTTTTCCATCACGAATTTCGCGAATTCTATCAACCACGCGCATCATGAAACGGCGTGTAAGTGTCATCAAATAAGCCTGTGGTGCTTTCGCTTTAATTTCTTCTTGAATTTCAGTGAAAGGCACTTCAATAAACTGAATCGCTCCTCCAAAAGCTGTCAATTTTGCAGTTAGATCTTTTGCTTTTTTGAGCGCTCCAGGTGATGTGTAAGGAGGACTAGCAAAATGAACGGCCTCAATTTCAACCCCACGTTTAAGTGCTAAGTACCCTGCAACAGGAGAATCAATTCCGCCAGACAACATTAAATGTCCGCGACCTGCAGTACCAACTGGCATTCCTCCAGCGCCCTTAATCGTTTCGTAGCTCAAATAAGCTGCGTCTTGTCGAATCTCTACACGCAACGTAATTTCGGGTCTTTTCATTTGAACTTTGGCAAATGCAAAATGATCAAAGACCAGATCTCCTAATGTCTGATTTAATTCTGTAGAATCTAATTCAAAATTGTGGTCAGCACGCCGCGCTGCAATTTTAAATGTCATTCCTTCGAGATAGATTTCGTTAAATAAGTCAACAACTGCTGCTTCGATCGCAGGAATTGTCTTTTCTACTTTGATTGACGGAGAAAAATTTTGAATCCCAAAAACTTTTGTCAAACGATGAGAGACCTCAGCATAATCGGCACCATTTAAGACAATATGTGCACGGTCTCTGACGGCAGTAATTTTGAGCTCTGTAAGGTCTGACAGAACTTCACGCAAGTTTTTTGCTAATCGATTAATAAAAAAGACACGATTTTTCCCTTTTGTTGAAAGTTCTCCGTAACGAACCATAATTTCATCATAATTTACGGTCATTTTTTCTTCTTTCTAAAATTTTTTTATTTCAAATCTAAATTGAAAACTGTATTCATAACAAGAAATACACAACGTTCCAATTATAGCACAATCTATAGCAGAATTTAGAATCTTATTTCTCAATTTTAGAAAAAATGACAAGATTTTATTATCCTGCCATCTTTGATTTATTTATGCCAATTAAGCTTCTTTGAATAATTGCCCATCTTCAATTCGATAGATACTATCACTATGTTCAATCATTCGAGCATCATGTGTCACCATAATCGTTGCTTTATTCTTTGAATGAGCTTCTTTCTTGAGTAAATCTACAACTTGGAATGCTCGCTCAGTATCCAGGCTTGCCGTTGGTTCATCAGCTAAAATCAAACTTGGATTATTGTAAAGCGCTCGAGCAATGGCTACGCGTTGGCGTTCTCCACCAGAAAGTTCGCCAGGATATTTCTTTTGTAAGTCGTAAATATCCAATGTTGTCAATAATTCTTCAACATCTGCTCTATTTGTCTTTTTGTGATTAATTTTATCCACAAGCTTAAATTGATCGTCTACGCTCAAATATGGGATTAAATTTGACGCTTGTAAAATAAAACCAATTTCTTTGAACCTCAGTCTTGAACGCTCTTTTTCATTCAAATTTGTGAAATTTTGACCGTTAATTTCAATAGTTCCTGAAGTAGGCGTTTGAAGACCACCTGAGATGGTCAAGAACGTACTTTTACCAGACCCAGAAGGACCAATAATTGAAACAAATTCCCCCTGTTCAACAGAGATGTTGATTCCTTTAAGTGCATAAACTTCCGTATGTCCTTGTCCAAAACTTTTAACAACATTATTCATCACTAATATCTTTTTCATTGTCATGCTCCAATCGCTTTTGTAGGGTCAACTTTTCGAACTGTAAAAATTGAAAAGACTGATCCCAGAACAGAAACTACAACTAAGATTGCACTATAAAGTATCCAAGTTGGTATACTCAAACCGAATGGCATAGCAGCTGGAAGTATAAAACTTGTTCCATAACTTGCTAAAAATGCTAGCGCGACACCAACTAGTCCGACCCAGAATCCTTGCCATAATAATGATTTAACAATCACAAAATTAGAAATCCCTTGCGCTTTCATGATCCCGAAAATTGGAACTTTTTGTAGGGTAATGACATACATAAAGACGCCGACAATCATCAAAACGATTAAGAACATAAAGTAAATCATTGCATCAAGTGTCGTTTGTTGTGCCGTATAACCAGGAATATTGTCAATCAACTCATTAATTGAGATTGTTTTCAATTGTCCTGCTTTAACATCTTTATAAGTTGCCTCACCTGATTTGACAACCACTGCATTGACAAATGGAATTTGTTCAGAACTTGTCCCATTTTGGACACTAGTCAGTGTCTTGAATGAAGTATAAACCAGTGGTGTTGCTGAATAGTCAGAAGCTTTGGAGATCCCCACAACCTTTAATTCTGTTTTGTGATTCCCCACTTTAATTTTTTGACCGATTTTGAACCCCTCATCAGCAAGTCCTTGAGAAATAACTACTTCATCCGATTTGTTTTCATCAAACATCTGGCCATTTTTGAGTTCAGGCTTGATTACTGAATCATCAGGCATTGCAAATATGGTTATATTAATGCGATTATCTTTGCTTTTATCCACAGAGGTCGTGAATAATGAAATTGGTGAAGTTTCCCCTCCCTTGATTTTATCCACGTCAGATGTCGCAATTTGTGAGCCGTTCAAAAGATCATTCGAGCTGTCTGAAAGAATCACTTTTTCAGCTTTCCAATCTACAACTCCTTGTTTGAACTCGTTAGACAAACCTGTTGCCAAACCTGATAAGATAAAAACGACATAAGCAATCAGAAATATGATACTTCCAATTAAAATATATCTTGCTTTATAATGTAATATTTCACGTGTTGATAAAAACATAAGTCCTCCTCATATACTAATGATGTGATTTCATATTTTTGTAGTAGGCTTCGAGTCCGATGCAAACTACTTCAATTTCTTTTTCATAATGTTCAATAAATGTCTCCTCATCCCAATTTTCTGAAAAGAGACGGTAGACCAAGTCGTGTACTACTGATTTTAAGACTTGAGTAATTGGATTATTGCTTTTTGATGAATGAAATGTTCCCGTCGCTTTTTGTTTCCAAGCATGATCTAAATCATAATTCCAATCCAAGAAACGATGGCGATAAATTTCATAATTTTCACCCCGAATGAGTTGTTCTAAGAGCAAAAATTTATATTTTTCCAATGCCTCATCGATCGAATAAACTTTAACCAAGTCGATAAACAGCTGGTGAAGCTCAATGGTTTCATTTGAAAGCACAAAAAAATAACAATCTTTCAAGTCTTCAAAATACTGATAAAAACTCCCTCGTGAAATATTTAATGCTTTTACGACATGCATTACTTTTGCATCTTGATAGGAATGAGTTTCAAACTCCAATTTACAAGCTTGATAAACCCGATTCCTTTTTTCACCGGGTAGACTAAAATAAGTTTCTTTAGGCATATTTGTTCACTTTCTTACACAAAATGACACAGTGTCACTTTATAGAAGTATAACAGCTTATTTTTTATTAGTCAAAAATTTAACATCATAAAAATTATTTTATTTTTTCATATTTCTGTAATTTTTTTATAAAAAAAAGAAGCTTTCGCTTACTTTTTAAGATGGTAGTTATAACTTGCTAAAATGATGTCTTCATGTGAATTCAAAGCAACACGTAAACGAAGGCCAGTTTGGTTATGGAACATATTTTCCCATGGCTTAGAAGGGATAAAGTTCGGGATAATAACTGTTGTAGTGTAATTGCGTTTTTTAGCATTTTTACTTGCAAGACTTATGTATCGGACTGCTGGAGCTATAATATCGCGATAATTCGTTCGTATGACAGTTAAATGTAAATCAGGGAAAGCTGCTTCAAACTCACTTTCAATTTCTTGCTCTTTTCGAGTATTTTCCTTTGTTGAAACATGTAAGGCGATGACATATTCTCCGATTGATCGTGCGTAATTAATTGCCCCTAAATCGACATTTGTTACATTACCAACTAAAACAATGACGGTATTCCCATCAAATTTATGCTCAGCATGTCCTTCACGCAAGCGAAGTTGTTCAGCAACATTAACATAATGGTGATGAACGCGAATAAAGGCAAAAATTAATACAGGCAAAACAATAAAGAAAGGCCAAATTTCAGCGGTTCTGAAGATCAAGAGAATCATGACGACTGCAAATGAAATCAGAGCTCCCAAAATATTTGGAATCGAATGCCATATAAATTGTTTTCCAAGACGTTTCTTCCAGTGAATGACCATCCCTACTTGCGCCAATGTAAATGGTGTAAATACGCCTATGGCATAAAGCGGGATCAACCTTTCCGTTTCCCCTTTAAAAATCAAAAGCAAGACAATTGCTCCAGCAGCAAGACTGATAATCCCGTTTGAATAACTTAATCGATCGCCTCGAGCAGTAAACATATGGGGCATGTACTTGTTTTTCGCCATGTTAAAGGCTAAAACAGGGAAAGCAGAGTAGCCTGTATTGGCTGCTACTGCCAAAATCAAAGCAGTCGAGAATTGGAAAATAAAGAACATCAATTGCCCTAGTGGTCCACTTCCTAAAAGTCCTTTAGCCATCTGGGCAATAACGGTCACATTATTTTGCGGCACAATCCCCATCCAATAGGCGAAGAATACTACGCCTGCAAAGAAGAATGCCAGAATTGAACCCATCATTACTAAAGTGAGCGCCGCGTTATGCTCTTTTGGCCGTTTGAAAAAGGGAACAGCATTAGATATTGCCTCTACACCTGTTAGTGAAGATGAGCCTGTTGAGAATGCCTTTAATATCAAAATCAAACTAACGCCAGCGATAGAGGTTCCAATATGTGCAGGAGCCTGATATGGAAGCGAGCCCGACAAAATTCGGAAAATACCGACACCCAGTAAAATAAATGTACTGATAATAAATGTATAGACTGGTATCATAAGGAAAGATGCTGATTCCCTAAGGCCACGAAGATTCATGAACATCAAAATCAGGGCAAGAACAATCGCAATTTCCAAATTATAATTATAAAGTTCTGGAATTGCAGAAGTAATTGCATCTGCGCCTGAAGCTGTCGAAACGGCAACGGTCAACATATAATCAACTAGGAGCGATCCTCCCGAAATTAAGCCTGGGATAGTACCAAGATTCTCTGTTGACACAAGATATGCGCCGCCACCAGAAGGGTAGGCATGAATGACTTGTGTGTAACTCATAATCAGAGCGAACAAAAGCAATAAGATAACAGCAGCAATTGGAATTGAGTACCAAATCGCAGTTGCTCCTATTGTCATCAAAACCAAGATAATTTGTTCTGGACCATAAGCGACTGATGAAAGGGCATCTGATGATAGCATGGCTAATGCCTGCATCTTGTTCAACAAATGCGAATCATCGGCTGAAGATTTTAAGGGCTTGCCGATTAAAATTTCTTTAAATTTTTTAAACACTTTTTAACTCCTATAATAATAACCAAATTATTATAGCACTTTTTTTCATTTTCTGACAGTTTTATTTTTAACAAAAGAAGAATTGCTTTATAAGTTATTGATTGACTCTCTTATCCATCAATGAAGCACTTGATTCCTATCAATTTTTCACTATATTTTTTGGATTATTTCATCTTGATAAAATGAATACGTCTCCATCAATATTATTTGATAATGACATGCTGTAAAATTATCAAAAATATGATAAAATAAGCTAGAATAAACTATACAAGGAGCTATCTAAATTGGCTGAAATTGAAGAATTAAATGACCAAATGAAAGTTCGTCGTGAGAAAATGGAAAATCTGCGTGCTGCAGGTATTGACCCATTTGGCACTAAATTTGTACGAACTCATAATTCTGCTGAATTACACACAAAGTATGATGCAGATACTAAAGAAGAACTTGAAGCAAAAGGCTTGACTTCCACTATCGCTGGACGTATGATGACGAAACGTGGAAAAGGAAAAGTTGGTTTTGCACATCTTCAAGACCGCGAAGGTCAAATTCAAATTTATGTTCGAAAAGACGCCGTTGGTGAAGAAAATTACGACATCTTTAAGAAAGCCGACTTGGGTGATTTTCTCGGAGTGGATGGCGAAATTATGAAGACCGACACTGGTGAAGTGACAATCAAAGCAACTCATTTAACATTCTTGAGTAAAGCATTGCGCCCATTGCCAGAAAAATTCCACGGCCTAACTGATACTGAAACACGTTACCGTAAAAGATATCTTGACTTAATTTCAAATCGTGAAAGTTTCGATCGTTTTATTACTCGCTCTCGTATTGTTGCTGAAATTCGCCGTTATATGAACTCACTTGGTTTTATTGAAGTCGAAACACCAATTCTTCAAAATGAGGCCGGTGGAGCTGCAGCCCGCCCATTCTACACTCACCATAACAGCCTTGATATGGATATGGCTCTCCGTATTGCAACTGAACTTCACTTGAAACGCTTGATTGTTGGTGGAATGGAAAAAGTTTATGAAATGGGACGCGTTTTCCGTAATGAAGGAATGGACCAGACTCATAACCCAGAATTCACAACGATGGAAAGCTACGAAGCCTACGCTGATTTTAATGATGTCATGGATCTTGTCGAAGGAATTTTCCAATCTGTCGCTAAAAATGTTGTCGGAAAAGAAGTTTTGGACTATGATGGTCATGAAATTAACATGGGTGGCAATTATCGTCGCGTTCACATGGTTGATGCAATCAAAGAAGTTTCAGGTGTTGATTTCTGGAAACCAATGACTTTTGAAGAAGCTTCAGAAATCGCTGAAGAACATAAGATTCATCTTGACCCCCACATGAATACCGTTGGACATATTATTAATGAATTCTTTGAAACTTACGTTGAAGAAACATTGATTCAACCAACATTTGTTTTTGGTCATCCAAAAGAAATCTCACCATTGGCAAAATCTAATGCTGATGATGCTCGTTTCACAGACCGATTCGAATTTTTCATTGACGGTCACGAATTTGCAAATGCATTCTCAGAATTGAATGACCCAATTGACCAATTGGAACGCTTCAAGAAACAAGCTGAAGCTAAGGAACTTGGTGACGATGAGGCTACCGGAATTGACTATGACTTCGTTGAAGCATTGGAACATGGTATGCCACCGACAGGTGGACTAGGAATTGGTATTGATCGTTTGGTAATGCTTTTTACTGGAACAACAAGTATTCGCGATGTCCTCCTTTTCCCAACAATGAAATAAGAAAACCAAAACACTTTGTCAGTACCGACAAAGTGTTTTTTATTCTTACCGGGAATCCTTAAATTAATGGGTGGCATTCCCTTTAAATTTTTTCTCGTCAGCTGTGTAATACTCAGCATCTGCTCGTCTTACAAGATATGTCTAACATAACTTTGACAAAACCTACAATAAAATATCCCTATTTTTGACAGTACAACATCTTCAATCCAATTCACCTGCTTCATTGAAGACTCGGAACTAATAAAAATTCTTTTTAAATTTTTTGGTCAAAAAAAGAGACTGTTTAAAGTCTCAACCTTCCAAATATTTTTCCCAAATTTCATCAAATAAGGCTAAATTGTAGTAAAAAGGAGCTTGAGTTTCCAGATAAGTGGAAACTTCATCAAAATTTTTACTTTGTTTTGGAAAAAGGGAATCACGAAATGCTAAATTGGCAAGTCGTGTTACATCGTCAATTTCAATAGGCGAGCGATGTTTCATCAAGAATGTATAAAACGGCATACTCATCATTGCCACCTCTCTCTTTTTTAATCACATTTTATTCTTTTTTGTCCAATGCTCCAGAATAAAGGCTCGTCGGTCCTGTATCTCCTCCTTATATTCCTTCGGATGCGTCCGATAAAAACCTTGATGATAGGCTTCCGCAGGCCAAAATGTCTTAGCAGGCTCTATTTTTGTCACGATATCTTCATCAAAACGACCTGAAGCTTGTAAAGTCGCTTTTGATTGTTCAGCAAGTATCCGTTGTTGTTCATTTGTATAAAAAATAACTGGACGATAATTATCCCCGCGGTCTTCAAATTGTCCAAAAGCATCAGTTGGATCTGTTGTTTGCCAATATAACTCAACAAGGTCTGAATAATTCACTTTTTCATTATCGAAAATAATTTCGACGGCTTCAGTATGCCCCGTAACATGTTGTTTGACTTGTTCATAAGTGGGAAATTCAAAGTCACCACCCGTGTAACCGCTAGTCACAGTTAAAATTCCATCACGTTCTTCAAAAGGTTGGACCATACACCAAAAACATCCCCCAGCAAATATTGCTTTTTCTGTTGCCATATTTCTCACTTTCTTTGACTAATTATACCACAGAGAAATTAATTTTAAGAATATAAAAAGATCATGAGACTTGTTTTAACTTGGTTTGACACCTTATTTATTATATTTCAAAAGAATAATTTATCAGAATTCCTTTAATTTTCTAAACAATATTTACTTTATACTTTACTTTTGAGTTTTAATTAAGTATAATATGTTCCAACGTATTCTATAGAATTCAGAATACCAAAATTAAATAAAATTATTAAAAGAGGGAAAATCATGAAAAATTGGAAAAAAATTGGTTTAGGTTCAGTCACTTTGGCTTCCGCAGCGCTACTTGCTGCTTGCGGATCAAGTTCATCTTCAACCCAAAAAGTACCACAACTTGCAATCCCTGTTGATATTTCAACACTCGATTCAACATTAAATACTGATACCTATTCAAATATTTTTATCGGAAATACTGAAGAAGGTGCAACACGGGTCGCAGCTAACGGTCAAGCAGCAAATGCTTTGGCCACATCAGTAACTGAATCATCAGATGGTTTGACTTGGACAATTAAACTGCGGTCCGGACTGAAATGGTCGAACGGTGATGCATTGACCGCAAAAGACTTCGTTTATGCTTGGCAACGTGCGGTTAATCCTGCAACAGGTTCACAATATGCCTATCTGCTAGGAAACATCAAAAATGCAAATCAGATTATGGGATTAAAGACAGCAACTCAAGCCGATTTGGATACTTTAGGAGTCAAAGCTAATTCTGATACTGAATTGACAGTGACATTAACCCAACCGACCCCATATTTCAAGTTCTTGCTTGCGGAATCTGTTTATTATCCGCTGAATCAAAAATTTGTTGAAAAAGAGGGCAAGAATTATGGAACTTCTTCCGCTAAAACTTTGTATGACGGCCCATTCATTTACAAAGGTAGTGGTTGGACTGGAACCAATGAAAGCTTCCAATTAGTCAAGAATCCAAATTATTATGACAAAGCAAATGTAAAATCAAATGAAGTTGACATTCAAGTTGTGAAAAATGCAAATACAGCTGTCCAACTTTATAAACAAGGTAAGCTCGATCAAGTTGCTTTAGGAACACCCGACTTGTACAATGCAAACAAAGGCTATACTAAAAACACGTCGCTCGTTGATTTGAAGGAATCGACCACTGATTATATCGAATATAACCAGACCGGTAAGGGAACTTCAAATACGACAGCCGCAAAAGCTCTCCAGAATCAAGACATTCGCGAAGCGCTCAATCTCGCGACTGACCGTACTTCAATTATTGCCCAAACAACAGCTGGTTCATCGAATGCGACCGGATTTGTACCTTCTGGTATGGCGCAGACACAAACTGGTGAGGACTTCGCCAAATATGCGGCACAGCCTTATAAATATGATGTCTCAGAAGCAAAAACACTCTGGGAAAAAGGCCTGAAAGAAATTGGGGAGACAAAAGTCAACCTTTCATATGAAACAGATGCAGATTCAACAGGTGCTAAAGCACAGGCTGATTTTCTCCAAACGTCACTTGCAAAAGCCCTTCCAGGTTTAACCATCACTGAAAAAATTGTTCCTTTCCAACAACGCTTAAAGGATTCAGCAAATCATCAATTTGATATGGTCAATTCATTATGGGGTGGCGATTACGCTGAACCATCAACCTTCTTGCAACTCTTTGCTTCAGGTTCTGGCTACAATGACGGCGGATTCACAAATGCCGCTTATCAAGCAGCATGGACGAAAGCTTCAACCTTACCTGACGTAAGTAATGATGCTGCACGTAATGCGGATTACAAAGCTGCCGAACAAGCACTTTATGATTCAAGCTCAATCAATCCAATTTACTTCCGTACGACGCCAGCACTTCAAAGCAATAACCTCCATAACCTTATTTTCCATGGCACAGGATTGGAATACGATTTAAAGAGTGTTTACGTTAATTAATTTTTTTCAGAAAATCAATAAAAGGACTTGTGACAATTCGCAAATCCTTTTATCTTATTTTAATTTACTAACACAGTACCTTCGGGATTTTGCTTAATTTTCCCTTGCTTCATCAAGCCTCCTAGGGCTTTTTTGAATTGCCCTTTAGAAATTCCAAAGGTTGCTTTAATTTCATCTGGGCTTGATTTGTCATTTAAACTCATTTTTCCGCCCATTGATTCAAGATAAGCAAGTACCATTTGACTATCGGCATCAAGCATTTCATATGAACGTGGTTTAGCGGACAAATTAAGTGATCGATCTTCACGTCTGAAACCAATTACGCGAACCTGCATTTCTTGCCCAATACGTGGAACAGAAAAGCGTTCATTGGGATGAATAAAACCAAGCATGTTGTTATCTGGCAAATAAACAAATGTCCCAGATTCCTTATTCCGGTAGACAATTGCCCGCAAATTTTGATTATTCATATTGTCATAAGCAACATTGGCAAGTTGCCAAAAATCCTCATGCCAAGCTAAATGTCCCCAGATACGTCCTTTTTTGTCGACAACCAATTTGACATACAGTTGGTCACCTTTTTTTGGCCAAGTTTCTTTGTCAAGTGGTAAATCATCAAGCGAAACGACGATATCTTTTCCTGGCAAACCAGTATCCAGAAAAACACCTAAGTCTTTTCGAACGTCTGTAACGATGCCCCAACCGAACGTTTCTTGAGTTGCTTTCTGTTCAACAGTAGTAAAACGAACATGTTCTGCTTTGTCCACATATGTAAAGCCTGTTACAACGTCACCAACTTGATGTTCCCCTTCTTCCTTTGCCAAACGGAAGATTGTGTCTCCCTTTTGTAAAAAGTAAAATTGTTCTCCCTCTTCAACAATGAGCGCGGAGATTGTTGTTGCTATATAATTTTCCATTAATTCCTCTTTGCTCTCTTTTGAAAGCAATAATTATTCTGAAAAACGGCCCACAGAGCCGCTTTTTTGCCTAAGATTTGACAAATCAGCCAAAGTCTTGATTGATTAAATATCTAAAAGTTCTTTTTCTTTAACAGATGCAAGTCGATCCGCTTCTTTAGTTGCATCATCAGTGATCTTTTGAATGTCTTTTTCAAAAGCTTTACGTTCGTCTTCTGTAATTTCTTTAGCTTTTTCTTGCTTCTTAACGGAGTCCATTGCGTCGCGGCGAACATTACGAATAGCAACTTTGCTAGCCTCAATGAATTTGCCCATGTCTTTGACCAATTCTTTACGACGTTCTTCAGTCAACATTGGAATTACCAAGCGAATAACTGAGCCATCGTTAGCTGGTGTAATTCCAAGATCTGATTCATACAAGGCTTTTTCGATGTCTTTCAATATGGTCTTATCAAATGGAGTCACCATTAAGACACGTGCCTCAGGCACTGTAACTGATGCTAGTTGATTCAAAGGTGTTGGAGCACCGTAGTAAACAACTTGTATACGGTCAAGCAAACTAGCGTTGGCGCGACCTGCACGGATATGTGCCAAATCACGTTGCAAGCTTGCGAGGGATTGTTTCATTTTTTCTTTTGCATTATCAATAATTTCGTTAGCCATTTTAATTTCTGTCAGTGATGACAGACTCCTTTATTTAATTTAAAATAATTTATTTTAATTGATTATTCGACTGTTGTCCCGATGTTTTCGCCAAGAACGACACGTTTGATGTTTCCCATTTCGTTCATGTTGAAGACAACAAGTGGAATGTGATTATCCATTGACATCGTTGATGCTGTCGTATCCATAACATGAAGACCTTTAGTAATTACATCCATGTGTGACAAGCTTGTAAATTTGACTGCATTTTCATCAAGTTTAGGATCAGCATTATAAACACCATCCACACCATTTTTAGCCATTAATATAACATCTGCATTAATTTCAGCCGCACGTAAGGCTGACGTCGTGTCTGTTGAAAAATAAGGCGAACCAGTCCCACCTGCAAAAATAACAACGCGTCCTTTTTCAAGGTGACGTTCAGCTCGACGACGAATATAAGGTTCAGCAACGGCAGGCATTGAAATAGCTGTCATAACGCGCGTATCAACACCCAGATTTTCGAGCGCTGATTGCACAAAAAGTCCATTTTGGATTGTCGCTAGCATCCCCATATAGTCTGCTTGAGCACGTTCCATCCCGGCTTTTTCACCAGTAACACCACGCCAAATATTTCCGCCTCCGCAAACAATCGCAATTTCAGCTCCTAAGTCATGAACTTCTTTAATTTCTTTTGCTACAGATTTAGCAGTTTCGGGATCAAAACCAAAACCTTTCTCACCAGAAAGTGCTTCGCCAGAAAGTTTAAGTAGTACACGTTTATATTTAATTTCAGCCATGATTCCTCCATGAAGTTATGGGAACGCATAATTCCCTTGGGCAGCACTTTTTATCTTTCAAAAATGTTGCCACTCAAAAGCAAATGTACCGTAATACTTTACACAATACACCATTTTATTAATTAGTACTATTTTACCATAATTTTCGTTTGAAAAAAAGGCTGAATTAGCCTTTCTTTTTAAATTGCCCCTAAGGTACTCATGAATAAAATTAGACCTATGATAAGCAAAAATATCCCTAATATCTTCCCTATCGGTCCATACAATGGCAATGGCGTTCTGCGATTCACAAATTTTTTTTCAAGAGTCGGCTTCTGAAGAATGAAATAAAGACCGCCACCAATGAAAACTAATCCGCCAAGGATTAGCATCAGCATCGTTACAAAATTATTTTGCATCCTAAGCCTCCTCAACCACCTGATATTGCTTATGGAAATCGCGCTCTGAAAGCATCCGAAAATGATTTCCTGAATTCACAAGATAATAACCAATTGGACCAATGATAGCTCCTAGATAAAATCCAGGCGACTTCAAAATTAACGTATGCGTCTCGGGTAGTTCATCCCAGTAGAGCTGTTCTTTGTCAAACACTGTTTTCAGCCAACCAATCGGTTCTTCTTCTGGATTAATTTGCCAAGCATCAATTGTTTCGAAACCATTCTTTACCTTTAAAAGTTCAGCATCCCGAACTTTTTTCATCATCATGACACGGACTTGAGGTGCTGACAAAAGGTTTAATTCTTTCAAGGCTTTAATATTGTCAAAGATTTCAATGTTTCCATTTGCATGCTTAACAATCACGTCGTGCTTCGCCATTGTCATTCCCGAGTCAAGTACATCTTGTACCCACTGTTCAGGTTCTGGTTCTTCCGATGACTTGTGCCAAATTTCCACAAGCTCCCCCCTAAGACTTGCTTTCATAAAAATACCTTCTTTTCTTTGATAAATTTATTATAGCACCATTTAATTTATTTTTATCAAAAGTCTCAAACTTGACTTATTTTTTTAGTTCTTTTTTAAATTTTTCAACATCACGAGCGATAACCAATTCTTCATCCGTAGGAACGACAAGTACTTTGACCGTTGACTCTGGTGTAGAAATATCGCCAACTGCGCCGCGCACATTTAACTCAGGAATAATTTCCATCCCAAACCAAGACAAACCTTGAACGACATCGCGTCGAACATCCTCATCATTTTCACCGATCCCAGCTGTAAAAATCAGTGCATCAGCACCATTCAGAACACCAAAATATTGTGAAATATATTTTTTTAGTCGGTCAACAAACATCTCGTATGCTAAGATTGCATTCTTATTTCCTGAGAGACGCGCATCTTGTAAATCGCGCATATCACTTGTTACTTCGGAAACTCCTTTAATTCCTGAGCGATTGTTGAACATATCAATAACATCTTGAGCATCATTTAATTCAGGATCATTAGCAATTAAGTAAGGAATTACGGATGCATCCATTTCACCAGATCGTGTTCCCATCATGACGCCGCCAAGTGGAGTGAAGCCCATAGAAGTATCAACAGACTTCCCTCCGTCAATCGCTGAAATTGAAGCCCCATTCCCGATATGTGCCGTAATTAGTTTAAGTTCCTCGACTGGCTTGCCCAAAATTTTGGCCGCTTCTTGTGAAACGTACATATGAGACGTACCATGAGCTCCATATTTCCGAACAGCATATTTTTCATAGTATTGATTTGGAATTGGATAACGGAACGCCTTCTCAGGCATTGTCGTATGAAAGGCCGTATCGAAAACAGCTACAGAAACAGCATCAGGTAATAGTTTTAAGAAGGCTTCAATTCCAGCAGCATTAGCTGGGTTGTGAAGTGGGGCCAAGTGTGAAATTGATTTAATTTGTTTCAGTACCTCTGGAGTGACAAGCGCAGATTTTTTGAAAAATTCACCACCTGCAACCACACGATGTCCAACACCAGTAATTTCACGAAAATCGTCGACTAAATTAAAGTGAATCAACGTATCCATCAAGAGCAAAACAGCTTGCAGGTGATCAACAATTTTTTGTTTACGTACATGAGCTTGCCCATCAATCTTTGCAGTAGCGACCGAATCAGGCAAACCAATCCGTTCAAATATCCCTTTTGCGATAACTTTTTCTTCTGGCATCTCATAGAGTTGCCATTTCAATGATGATGAACCTGCATTGACCGAGAGTGTTTTTTCCATATTAAGCTCCTTAATGTATGCGTTTTATTTGTTAAGTATAACATATTTTTGTAAAATAAAGAACGAAATATATATCTTTGAGTAATAAAAAAAGAACCATAAGGTTCATTTTTATTTTATTTCAATGCTTCAACATCACGTGCAATCATTAATTCTTCATCTGTTGGAATGACAAAGACTTTAACGCGTGATTCAGGCGTAGAAATTTCACCCTCGACATGATTGGCATTCTTTTCATGATCCAATTCAATGCCAAACCAAGTCAACCCATCAAGAACGGCTTCACGCATATATTCCGCATTTTCACCAATCCCAGCCGTGAAAACAATAGCATCTGCACCATTTAAAACAGCAAGGTATTGACCAATGTATTTTTGAATACGATCGCAATACATTTCAAAAGCCAAGACAGCTTTCGGATTGCCTGCTTTACGTCCATCACGTATATCACGCATATCAGACGAGATTTCAGAAATCCCTGCCAAACCAGATTCTTTATTGAGCATATCCACAACATCTTGTGAAGTTTTCAAAGATGGATCATGAGCCATTAAATATGGAAAAACAGATGGGTCAAGATCACCTGAGCGAGTCCCCATCATAATTCCACCAAGTGGAGTAAAGCCCATTGATGTATCAACTGATTTACCACCATCAACTGCTGTAATTGATGCTCCATTACCAATGTGGCAAGTGATAATTTTTGTTTCTTCAAGTGGTTTGTTTAACAATTTTGCTGCTTCTTGCGAAACATATTGGTGTGAAGTTCCATGAGCCCCATATTTACGGACTTGGAATTCATCATAGTATTTATTTGGAACGGGGTAACGAAAGGCTTTTTCAGGCATCGTTGCATGAAAAGCCGTATCAAAGACCGCAACTCCTGTCGCATCTGGCAATACCTTGTCAAAGGCACGCATACAAGCAACGTGTGCAGGGTTATGCAATGGAGCCATTGGTGACAAATCTTCAATTTGTTGAATAACTTTTGGACTCAAAAGCGTTGATTTCTTGAACAGTTCACCACCTGCAACGACACGGTGTCCAATTCCCGTGATTTCAGTGAATTCTTTAACAATGTTAAAACGTTTCAAATCGTCAAGCAAGATCCGTACAGCTTCAGTATGATTTGGAATATCAAGGACACGTTCTTCTTTTTCACCTGCATATTTCACAGTCGTAATTGAATCATTCAATCCAATCCGTTCAATAAGTCCTTTTGCAATTACTTTTTCTTCTGGCATTTCATAGAGTTGCCATTTCAATGAGGACGATCCTGCATTGACAGCGAGTGTTTTAGACATTTCTATTTCCTTCTTTTTTACAATTATTCTCTTCTATTATATCACAAATTCACAATGATAGCGGTTTTAAATTTGAAAGAAGATAAGAAAAAAGCCTCTATTAGAGGGGCTTTTTTATTTTACATTTTTTTGAAAGGCATTCATAAAATCTTGGATGCGTTCCCGATCTGTGAATTGATCGATTGGATAAACAAATGTTGGATTATTATCTGTTGCTGTCTTTTTAATCAAGTAAATGGCTTTTGAATCATGTTTGAACAATCCTTCTGGCAAAGTAACAACAGCCGCCAAATGGGCGTGATGTGTCAGCCACTCTTTTAATTGAGGGGCTTGCGAGCTTGTCAATAAATCAGAAGGGGCAAGGAAAATAGCAAAGCCACTCTCTTTCAAGTATTTCATTGCTTCTTCAATCATTAAATGGTGTGCAAAAGTGTGTCCTTCTTTAAGCCCAACCTGGAATGTTTGAGCTGTTTGAATGTCAGGATAAAAGCCTATCGGCAGGTCAGCAATGACAACATCAACAGCTTCCATCAATTGGCTCTGAACAGCATCAACTTGCATAAATGTCGCTTCGGTACCTATCACTTCTGAGATTGATGCCGATAAATCTAGCAACAAGTCGTCAACCTCAAAACCGACATAGTCAATTTCCCGATTCAAGTTAACGAGGAGATATTCGCCAAGGTTTCCAGTGCCTGAACCCATTTCTAAAATGCGAAGTTTATGATCAGAATGTAAGCTTTCAATCATAAATTGAAATAGTGTAGCAATTGAATCTGGTGTAAATGAATGATTTGGTTGCATTGGTGCAACTTGAGAACCTTTGAGCAAAACAAATTGGAAAAGTTTTTGCCACTCTTTTTTGTTCAAATTTAGTGCGCGCAAACGATCATTATTTTTTGTCAAAGCTGCCAAAAGATCCTCTGCTGATGTTGGGGATTTCGTATTCACTAAATTAACTGAACCTAGGAATGCCGCATTTTGTTCAACAAAAGCATCATAAAAATCTGTATCAAGCGTTTTTTCAATGTGCTCAATATTTTCATTGATCAACATGAAGGCTTGTTCAATTTTTTCCATGTCCATAATTATTTTCTCCTTTATTTTTTTCTGGGGAGGGCGGAAAAAAGCTGTCAGTTCTGACAGCTTATTTTTTCCGTTTTACATTTCTGCGACGAATCTTTGGACCGATTTTTTCTAACTCGGTCCAAGCCTTAATTGTAATCCCTAAAATCGCCAAAACTAAAATTATTTCTAAGATAAGTGATTGATTCATTACGGCTTGAGAAATTGCCAATGCAACAATCAAAACCGTAAGCGCAGCGATAACGAAAATGTCTAGACTCCGCCGAATATCTTTTGGCATGACAAAGAAATAGATCAATGCCAACAAAATCAAAAGAATAATATATAACAAAATGTCCTCCGATTTCAGGTAATTCCAACTTCAATGATTTCTGTCAGAACTGACAAAAGTTATTGAATTAGCCTTCAAGTTCCATTTCTGCTTGTTTACGTTTCTTAGCAGCTTTTTCACGCATTCCTTTGTTCAATTCTTGTTTACGAACACGAATTGATTCAGGCGTAACTTCCATATATTCATCATCGTTCAAGAATTCAAGTGATTCTTCAAGCGTCATGATTTTGGCCGCTTTGATAACAACAGTAGAGTCTTTGTTAGATGAACGAACGTTTGTTTGTTGTTTCATCCGTGTAATATTAACAGTAATATCATTTTCACGTGAGTTTTGCCCAACGATCATACCTTCGTATACTTCTGTTCCTGGTTCAATAAAGATTGTACCACGTTCTTCAACATACATAATAGCATAGTGAGTTGCAGTACCAGTATCAGCTGAAACAAGGGCTCCACGGTTACGTCCACCAATATTTACGCCACGAATGTAAGGTTTGTATTGATCAAATGTGTGGTTCATAATCCCATATCCACGGGTCATTGACATGAATTCAGTCGTAAATCCAAGTAATCCACGAGCTGGAACAAGGAATACCAAGCGAACTTGATTATTTCCTTCATTAATCATATCAAGCATTTCACCTTTACGTTCTGACAAGGCTTGGATAATTGACCCTTGATATTCTTCAGGTGTATCAATTTGGACACGTTCGAATGGTTCACATTGAACGCCATCAATCTCTTTAATGATAACTTGTGGACGTGACACTTGAAGTTCATATCCTTCACGACGCATTGTTTCAATCAAAATTGAAAGGTGAAGTTCACCACGACCAGAAACTTCCCATTTATCTGGAGATTCTGTGTTGACAACACGAAGTGAAACGTCAGTTTGCAGTTCTTGATTTAAACGTTCTTCAATTTTACGTGACGTAACCCATTTGCCTTCGCGACCAGCGAATGGTGAGTTGTTCACAAGGAAAGTCATTTTCAATGTTGGTTCGTCAATATGGAGCAATGGCAATGGTTCAACATGGTCAATTGGTGTCACTGTTTCTCCAACGAAAATATCTTCCATACCAGACATGGCAATCAAATCACCAGCTTTTGCTTCTTGGATTTCTTGACGTTCAAGGCCAAAGAAACCGAACATTTTTGTAACACGGAAGTTCTTAGTTGAGCCATCAAGTTTAGACAATGTTACTTGGTCTCCAACTTTAATTGTTCCACGGAAAACACGTCCAATACCAATACGACCTACAAATTCATTGTAGTCCAAAAGTGAAACTTGGAATTGCAATGGTTCATCAGAATTATCAACGGGTGCTGGAATGTGCTCCAAAATTGTATCAAACACATTATTCATTGTGTGTTCTTGATCAGCTGGATCATCCGACATTGATGAAGTCCCGTTCAAGGCAGATGCGTAGACCACTGGGAATTCCAATTGATCTTCGTCTGCACCGAGTTCGATGAACAAATCTAAAACTTCGTCGACGACTTCTTGTGGACGAGCTGATGGTTTATCAATTTTATTAACAACGACGATTGGTGTAAGGTGTTGAGCCAATGCTTTTTTCAAAACAAAACGTGTTTGGGGCATTGTACCTTCATAAGCGTCAACGACCAAAACAACACCATCAACCATTTTCATGATACGTTCAACTTCGCCACCAAAGTCCGCGTGACCTGGTGTGTCCAAAATGTTGATCCGGTGACCATCATATTCAACGGCAGTATTTTTAGCAAGGATAGTAATCCCACGTTCTTGCTCGAGCGCATTTGAATCCATCGCACGTTCTTGAAGTTGTGTGCGGGCGTTCAATGTGTGAGATTGTTTCAAGAGTTCGTCAACCAACGTCGTTTTACCATGGTCGACGTGGGCAATAATAGCGACGTTTCTTATATCTTCGCGTAATTTAGTCAATTTTATCATACCTATTCTTTCAATATATCAAATTTATTATAACACACTTTTTCCAAAGGTGATAATGTATGTGTTTACAAGTTTTACACTACTTTTGGTCACTTTTTCACGTCTTTAATCTAATAGTATTAGATATATCATAGGACTAAATTTTTCTGATATTTTCATAATATTAATTCTTAGGAATTACGATGTTCTGATATAATAAAGTATACTAACAAATAAGGGCGGTCATAATGTCAACAAGAAGAATCTCCACTTTTCTCATTTTCATTGTTTTTATTATTTATATTAGCCTAGGGCTTCCAGATTCAATCATGGGAAGCGCCTGGCCAGCAATTCGTCAAACTTACTCTTATCCAGTAGACATGATTGGAATTCTCGGTGCCATTCAACTTGGATTCTCTTTTAGTTCCACCCTCGTTTATCCAAAATTAGCCCGCCATTGGACATTGGACAAATTTATTATTTTTAGCACCATATTAACCGTTGTTGGCTTAATCGCATTAGGTGCTGGAAAAACTTTTTGGCCCATGTTTATTTCTTGTGTCCTACTTGGTTTTGGACAAGGCTCTGTAGATATTGCAATTAATGATTTTTCTGCAAAATATTTCTCGAATAGTTTAATGAATTTTCTGCATGGCTTTTATGGGATTGGTGTAATGGCTAGCTCATTTATCATGACTTTTTCTATGCAAGGAAATAATAAGTGGCAACTCGGTGTTTGGATAATTACCCTTTCACAGATCCTCATTTTAATGTTATGTTTTGCGACAAGAAATCGTTTCAAAGAAAAAGCCGAAAGCCATACTAAAGAGCATTCTATCAAAGAACAAAAATTAAACTTCAAGTATTTCATCCTTCCCTTATTTTATTTTTTCTACGCCATCGAACTTATCATCGGTCGCTTTTATTCTAGTTTTGCCGTCGAACACTTTCACTGGTCAATGGCCACCGGAGCCGCAATTACCTCATTTTATTGGGCGGGGCTTACCATTGGACGTTTTTTAACTGGCTTTACTGCACGTTTTATGTCGAGTCGTACGATTATTTATGTCCATTGTGTCATCTTACTCATTGGAGGGGGCTTGGGTTTTATTCCACTTGTAGCCATTCAGTATCTTTCTGGTATCCTGTTGGGAATCGGATTAGCCCCACTCTATCCTATGGGAATGAAAAAGGCATATGATCTTTACGATGCTTCAATCGCACAGCGTATAATTTCATTTAATATCGCTTTTGCAACCATCGGAATGTTCCTTCTTCCAATCCCTCTAGGTTGGATGTTTGAGGTCTGGGGATTTTCACTCTACCCCACGATAATCCTTGCGTTTATCCTCCTTTTATCCCTGTTACTCGCATTTATTTATAGAAAAAAGACTGTTAAATAGCCTTTCTCTTTTGTTAAAGATAATTAAAATTTTATTATAAAAGTGAGGTGATTACCTCCTTCACTTGAAAACCGCTTTCAATTAAGGTAAAATATAATAATGAAAACTCTCTATGATGTACAAGAATGGTTCAAAAAATTTGGCTATATCAATTTGGCACCGAGACGGCTAGATGCAATTTATTTTATGCAAAAGGAACTTGCATTTATGGTGAAATCGGGAATAGTTGAAAAAAATGACCGTGACTATTTGACTGTAAGACTCATCTTGCAACGTGAGGAGCGTTTTGAAAATGAAAAATTAGGAGAAAACTCTAATGGCTAGCAAAATCATCGGAATTGACCTTGGTGGAACTTCAATTAAATTTGGTATTTTAACATTGGAAGGCATTGTCCAAGATAAATGGGCAATCCCAACAAATATTTTAGAGGCTGGTAAACATATTGTTCCAGATATCGTTGAATCTATCAACCATCGTCTTGACCTCTATAAACTTGATAAATCTGATTTTATTGGAATTGGAATGGGAACTCCTGGTACCGTAAATATTGAAGCAGGAACGGTTAAAGCTGCTTTTAATCTCAATTGGGAAGATACTCAAGTTGTTGGCCCTGTCATTGCTGACGGAGTTGGATTACCTTTCATTTTGGATAACGACGCCAATGTTGCAGCCCTTGGTGAACGTTGGGTAGGTGCTGGCGAAAATAATCCAGATGTTGTCTTTATTACGCTCGGAACAGGTGTTGGGGGCGGAATTGTTTCTGCTGGACAACTCATTCATGGGGTTGCTGGCGCAGCTGGCGAAATTGGGCACATTTGTGTTGAACCTAATGACGGTTTCGCATGTACTTGTGGCAACCATGGTTGTTTGGAAACATTGACTTCTGCAACAGGAATCGTTCGTTTAGCCAATAAATTCGCTGAAGAATATGAAGGTAATTCTAACATCAAAGCTTCAATTGATAATGGAGATGTTGTTACTTCAAAAGATATATTTGTAGCTGCTGAAGCTGGTGACAAATTTGCACTCCTCGTGGTTGATAAATTTGCTTACTACCTCGGTTTTGCATGTGCTAATATCGGCTCTACATTAAACCCTGATTCAATCGTTATCGGTGGTGGTGTATCTGCAGCTGGAGAATTTTTACGCGAAAAAGTTGAAACATACTTCAAAAAATATGCTTTCTCAACAGTTCGGGAAACAACTAAAATCAAATTGGCCGTCCTCGGGAACGATGCTGGTATTATCGGGGCAGCTAGCCTCGCTTTGAAATTTAAAGGAGAATAGAATCAAATGACTTGGATTATTAATATTGTTTTAATTCTTGCAATTATCGCTATGCTCGTGTATCCACGTTGGAATTTACGTCGAAATGCAAAAGTAGTAGACAACGAAGAGTTTAATCGACTCATGTCCACTTCACAAGTCATTGATATTCGAGAAGCAAATCAATACCGTGTCAAACATATTTTAGGAGCACGTAATATCGCCGCAGCCCAAATTGAATCAAGTCTGAATGCAATAAGCACTCATAAACCCGTTTTGATTTATGAAAATGCACGTCCTGTAGCAGCCGCAAAAGTTGCAAAACAACTTAAAAAAGCAGGTGTACCTGAAATTTATATTCTAAAAAATGGAATTTCAAATTGGAAAGGTAAAGTCAAAGAAGGAAACTGATTGACGATATAAAAAAAGTGGCCAAAGCCACTTTTTTTATATGCCAATTTCTGCACTTATCATCCAGATTGTTTTTTGAACTGCTCCTAAGGCAGACGTGTACAAATCTGCTGTTACAGGATCATTATCCTCTTCTGATATAATTATCCCTTCTTTAAACAGGTCAGCCAAATATTTGTATGCCTCAAGAAGTTCGTTTAAGCGTTCAACAATTGAATTGTCCCAACTTGCAATCTCAAGTTTAATTTTAGAAGTTTCATCAAATTCTTTCAGAGTGGACAAGGGAGAGCCACCTATTGTAATTAAACGTTCAGCAAATTCATCCTGAAGTTCATTCAGTTCTTCCATGAATTTGTCCATCGCTGGATGAAGTTGTAAGAAACCAGGACCTCGAAGATACCAATGGATCTGGTGAACTAATGCAGAAGCTTTCGCTAAATCCGCTACTGTCTGATTTAAAATCGTATTTGTGTTTACAATTGACATCTTTTTCTCCTTTTAATTAAAATCTATTCTCTCTATTAATTATAACAAATTGTTATTTTTTTCCAAGTCATTTAATAATTTTTGTGACAAACTCAATAAAATAACGTATGAATAGGTATGTTGACTATTATTATCTTTTTTCTAGGTACCGTTATCGGTTCATTTTTAAAACTGGTTCTTGATCGACTTCCTCGTAATGAATCATTCATTTTTGGCCGTTCGCATTGTGACAATTGTGGACATCTCCTTAAAATATGGGACCTCATCCCACTTCTTTCTCAAATTTTTCGTCTCAATCATTGTCACTACTGCCGAGTGAAACTTCCCTTGTCAAACTTTATATTTGAGCTTTATTTCGGTACACTTGCATTGGCTAGTTTGTTCAACCTAATCAACTCGGGACAAATCATTATGCTAATTTTTTCTCTCATACTTGCTAAATTAGATGCTGAAGACCACGAATTTCCATTAATGCTCTGGATTTTTTTCGCAAGCATTTTTTTACTCTATTTTTGGAAAATAAACTTACAAATGATATTTTGGCTAATTTTGGCTCTTTTAGCAGAATGGTACCCTATGAAAATCGGGAGTGGTGATTTTTTATGGCTTACACTCATTTCATTCCTTCTATCTTTCAGAGAAACCATTGTCCTTATTCAGGTTGCCTCTTTGCTAGGAATCATTTGGATCCTCTTATACAAAAAAAGGGAAATTGCATTTATCCCATTTTTGACTATTGGATATCTAACTCTGCTTGTAGCGCACCAAATTCACTAACGGTAACCCCGAGCAAACGTATCCCAATACGCTCATCATATTCGAATTCATCAAATAATAACTGAGCAGAAATAAAAACTTCTTCTTTGCTTGATAGATTCTGTTGAAAGGTCCTTCGCTTTGTAAATGTCGTGAAGTCCGCATATCTTAGTTTTATCGTAACGACGTGACCAACTAATTCATGTGACTTCAAAATTTCTGCAACCTTTTCTGACAAATTCTCCAATTCCCCTTTTATATCATCTGGAAAATAAAGTAGCTTTCCATAGGTGCGTTCTTTTCCAACAGATTTTCTAATCCTATCCGTTTTGACAGGTACATTATGAATACCATGGGCTTTCAAATAAAGCTCCCAGCCATATACACCGAAACGATCCGCTAATAACAATGGATCAGCCTCTTGAATATCAGCACCTGTTTCAATCCCAAGTTCATGAAGTTTGGGGACAGTTGCTTTGCCTACACCATGAAACTTTTCAATGGGAAATTTCGCCAAAAAAGATTTCGCCTGCTCAGGCATAATTACAGTCAATCCATGTGGCTTTTCGTAATCAGATGCAACTTTAGCCAGAAATTTATTGTAAGAAACACCAGCAGAGCAAGTCAGTTTCAATTCAACAAAAATATCATGTTGAATTAGTTTTGCAATCTTGATGGCGGATTTTGAATCAATTTTATTTTCTGTTACATCCAGATAAGCCTCATCAATTGAAGCCGCCTCAACTAGATTTGTATAGCGATAAAAAATTTCTCGAACCTGACGTGAAACAGCCCGATATTTCTCATAGTCTCCAGCTATAAATATTGCTTGTGGACATTTTTCAAGTGCCTCTTGAGCACTCATGGCCGAATGAATTCCGAAGGCCCGTGCTTCATAAGAACAAGTTGAAACCACACCTCGACCGCCAGTTTGACGAGGATTCCTAGCAATAATAACTGGCTTGCCTTTTAAATCTGGATTGTCTCGTACTTCGACTGATGCGAAAAATGCATCCATATCAATATGTAAGATTTTTCGACTCGTATCATTAATTAAAGGAAAGTTCAGCATAATTTACCTACTTAGGCAATTGTTTTACTTGCTTTGTTCGTTTTTATTGTTCCCCGGTCTAACAGGTAAATTTTATTATCCGCAAGTTTCTTTTCTTGATTGTTATTTGCCACTTTGCGGTCAATTAATATTAATAATTCATAAAGTCCACCAAAAATGATCCCCATAGCAATCATTGGTAGTAATTCTTTATAGTTTTCTATCATTACAAATCTCCAATTGAAAAATCAAAGATTAAAATGATTTAATCTTCAATTTGATCTCCTTCAATTTCAGTAAAATTATCCACCACTGGACCAATAATACGGAAATTATCTTCTTCACCTAGGTAAAAATCTTTATAGTTTGGATTTAGAGAATGAATTCTGAAATGATCCCCTTCTTGAAAAATCTGTTTAATATAAAGCTGTTCTTCTCCTAAGTCTCCTTCTGAGATGGCATAAATTCCTCCATCTTGATCAAATCCAGTTTTTAGGAAAGTTGCGATTGAATAATTAGGAAAATCGGGTTCCATTGATTCTCCTTTTATTCTCGCTGCTCCGTCATAACGTGATAGGCGTTCGTCTGTGTATGCTTTATACTTTTCACCCGTGTTTGTAACCGTCTGACCATAACCTGCTGAAAGTTGTTCATCTTCAACAACTGCATAGTTCAGGTATTGACGTTTGAATGTTTTTAATTCAATCACATTAGGTGCAACAGTAAGTATTGGCTTTGGTTTTTGGCTCAAAAAGTTTGCAAAATCAACTAATTCCTCTTGCTGATTTTTAGTCAGGAGTCTGAATTGATCAAGAAGTTTTGATTCATCAGTTTTTATATCATCTTTTTCGATAATTTTTCTAACTGGAATTTGATAGATTGCTGAAAGTTTTTCGAGCAATTCAAGTGTTGGATTACTCTTTTTTTGTTCCCATGAAACGTAGCTGCTTTGTTTGATTCCTAGCTGTTTCGCAAGTTCTGATTGGGTGAGATTCGCAGAAGTGCGAAGCCGCTTAATGTTTTCTCCGAAATTCATCGCTTACCTCTTATCGTCTTTTTCTATATTATATTATATTTTTTATGCTTTTGCAATTCATTTAGTCACATTAATTGATACTGTTTTTCATTCAATATCGTCTTTAAGCTGATCTTAAGCCTTTTAAGCTATACTGTCCTTACTCCCTAAATAATTTCTTCATAACCCCTTGAGTCGGATATCTTTCATGGTATTCGGCTTTTTCTATTTAATGAAATAAAAAAAATCCCAATGGGATCTTTTTTATTGGACATTTCCAGTCAATTGGCTTAACAGCTTTTCAAAGGCAAGTTCATATTTTTGTATATTTCCAGCACCCATAAATACGTAAACAGCGTGTTCATGATCAAGGAGTGGAGAAACATTATCCATACTAATTACACGTGCGGGTTTGCGTACTTTATCAGCTAAATCTTGGGCAGTGATTTCATGGTGATCCACTTCACGAGCCGAACCATAAATTTGTGCTAAATAGACTGTATCTGCGTGGTCAAGAACGCGTGCGAAATCGTCCGCAAAGGCTATCGTACGAGTAAAGGTGTGTGGTTGGAATACCGCAACAACTTCACGGTCTGGATATTTTTGACGTGCGGCGTCAAGTGTAGCTTCAATTTCTGTTGGATGGTGAGCGAAATCATCAATAATGACTGTTTCTCCGACTTTTTTCTCTGTGAATCGACGTTTAACACCACTAAACGTGAGCATGTGATCAGCAACCCCTTGCATATCAAGACCAAGTTGGTGACAAACCCCTACGACGGCCAAGGCATTAAGTACATTATGCTTCCCAAAGGTTGGAACAACAAAATGTCCAAGTAATTGATTATGGAAATATGCATCAAATGATGAACCTCTCGTAGTACGAACCAGGTTTAACGCTTGATAGTCATCTTCTGGTCTAAACCCATAATAATGAATCGGAACTGGTGCAGTTAAGCGACGTAGATTTTCGTCATCCCCATAGGCAAATATACCTTTTTTGATGTTTTGTGCATAGTCTTGGAAGGCAGCCGTTACATCTTCAATGCCCTGGAAAAAATCAGGATGATCAAAGTCAATGTTGGTCATGATTGTATATTCAGGATGGTAAGGCATGAAATGACGTTGATACTCATCTGATTCAAACACAAAATATTTACTATCTTTATTTCCGCGACCTGTCCCATCGCCAATAAGGTAAGACGTATCAACCACATTACTCATGACATGAGCAAGCATTCCTGTGGTTGACGTTTTGCCATGTGCCCCAGAAACACCAATACTTGTGAATTCTTCCATGAATTCTCCAAGAAATTCGTGGTAGCGCTTGTAAGGAAAACCATTTTTATCCGCAAAAGCAACTTCAACATTGTTATCATCGTTAAATGAATTTCCGACAATAAGAATATCTCCTGGTTTAATATTTTTTTCGTCAAAAGGCAAGAGGGGAACACCTGCTAATTCCAGCCCGCGTTGGGTAAAGAAATAGTCTGTAGAATCTGACCCTTGGACTTTTTTACCCATTTGATGCAACATCAAAGCAAGTGCGCTCATTCCCGAGCCTTTAATTCCGATAAAATGATAAGTTTTTTCCATGATAATTCGTTGTCAGTATAAAATTACTGACAGAGTTTCCTCTCTTATTTACAAAGTTACAATTCAAAAATTCACTCTGTCAGTCCTGACAGAGTTTA
This sequence comes from Lactococcus fujiensis JCM 16395, assembly GCF_002441655.1. Taxonomy (GTDB): domain Bacteria; phylum Bacillota; class Bacilli; order Lactobacillales; family Streptococcaceae; genus Lactococcus; species Lactococcus fujiensis. The sequence continues at coordinate 49,478 of NZ_JXJU01000006.1, forward strand.
CTTTTTATTTTATTAATTTATTAAACAATCCCGCGATCAAAAATATTCTTACGTTTATTTTCAAAATAACTTTTGGGCTGAACTGAATTTGCAGCCTGATTGCGCGGTATAGCTTGTTTCATTCCCGTTTTTCCCATAGCGTCGGAGACATTCATCCCACGTTTTTTCATATCTTGAATGGGGTTATCGTTAATAATAGGACGTTTCGTCAAATTTACGGAGGACGAACGACGCATTGACACGTCATCTTTATCTCGTTCAAGAGGCGACACGTATTTTTTCACAGGTTTTGGCAAAGTCGCTGCTGCACGAATGGCACGTTCTTTCGATTCATCAACACTTGTTTTCTTCGGCATTTTGTCAAATGAGCTTACCCCTTCATGTTTCCCATTGAGGGGACGATGCTGCGTTGAATAGCTTACCTTTGGGGAATAGGGTTTAAATTGCTCAGATTGCTTCTTTTCCGCTTTTTGTGGAGCACTATTAAACGAACCTTCTTCTTGGAGGCTAGGATTTCTTGTAATGAGTTGTTGGTTCGTGAAGATGACACGTGTATCTTTTTGTAAAGCTTCATCGTCGCCAATAACTGGAAATGTAACTCTTCTTCTTTCTGTCATACTGACCTCTTGTCCATTGCTCCAAGCAATCGTTCTATTCTTGTTCGAGTGATCTAAAAATGTATTTTACAGATGCATTCCGAATAAGCCACGTGAAAAGTGGTTTCACTAAATATTATAGCTTATTTTTATTTATTTGGAAAGCCCAAGTCCTAAAATTTCCCTAATTTCTTCTTCGCTTAGTGCTTTATCAACAACATCACCTTCAAGAACATTGGCAATCAGGTCTTTTTTACGTTCTTGAATTTCCATAATTTTTTCTTCGATAGTCCCTTGTGTAATCATTCTGATGACTTCAACGGTGTTTTTTTGTCCCATACGGTGAGCACGCGCAACAGCTTGTTCTTCAACCGCAGGGTTCCACCAGAGGTCTACCAATATAACAACGTCTGCAGAGGTCAAATTCAATCCAACCCCACCTGCTTTCAGTGAAACCAAGAAAGCATCACGACTGCCTGCATTAAAAGCTTGAACCATAGAAAGTCGATCTTTTACAGGTGTAGAACCGGTTAAACGATAACTGGAAAGACCGACTTCTCCCATAATTTGTTCAATAAATGGGAAAACTTTGGTAAATTGAGAGAATATTAATGGGCGATGTCCGGAATCTTTAATTTGCACTAAGAGTTCACGAAGTCGTTCCAGTTTGCCAGAGTTCCCTTTGTAGTCCGCCATAAATAATGCAGGGGTATTACAAATCTGGCGAAGGCGAGTAATACCAGCAAGAATCTCAATTCGAGATTTAGAAAGTGCCTGACTATCCATTGCTTTTACTTTATTTTGCATCAATTCAAGCTGAGCCACATAAATGACTTTTTGATCTTCAGCAAGATTATTGTAAAGTGTGGTTTCCATTTTATCAGGTAATTCTTTAAGCACATCTTCTTTTTTACGACGCATGACAAATGGTTGAATCATTCGGGCAATAGCTGCTGGTTCCATTTTATTGAACTTTTCGCGTACAGGTAAAAATCCTGGCATAACCACTTGGAATATGGCCCAAATTTCTTCAAGTCGGTTTTCAAGCGGAGTCCCTGATATGGCAAAAGTATGCTCGACATTTAATGCGCTCATTACTTTATTGGTCTTACTGCTGTAATTTTTTACATATTGTGCTTCATCAAGGAGGAGGTAAGTCAGCTTTTTCTCTTGATAATTATCAAAATCTTTTAAGAATGAGCCATAACTGGTAATGTAAACTTGATGTTTTCCACTAATAATCTCATCGCGCTCAGGTTTAATGCCATCAACGACAACAAAATCAATAGTGTCCGTGAATTTTTCAAATTCGCTCGCCCAGTTGTAAGTTAAACTTGCCGGTGCTGTAATCAAAGCAGTCTGGCCTTCTGAAAGTGAAGACAAGAGATAAGTGATGGCTTGAACTGTCTTACCAAGACCCATGTCATCAGCAAGAATTCCGCCCAGTGAATAATGTGTCAACATCTTCATCCAACATACCCCAGTTTCTTGATAGGAACGCAAGGAAGCTTTGATATGTTCAGGCTTTTCATATTCAAAATCTTCTGGGTGTGTCAAATCATGAAAGAATGAACTGAATTTTTCTGAAAATGATGTCCCGCTAATATTTTCAAATATTTTTGAGACTTGGAAAGTTCGATTCGCATTAACCTTAAGTGAATTCCCTGATATTGTAAAATTATCATCCAATTCTTTAAGGGCGGATTTCAAATCATCAAATTTCTTGTCAAAACGGTAAAATCGCCCTTCTTTGCTGACAAAATAGTCCGCATTTTCTTGTAATTTGGCAATAACATCCGCAAATTCATTTTCACCAACGTGTGGTAAATCAAAAGAAATATCTAATAAGCCACCATTTTGGTCAATCGAAATGTCAGGAATTTCATCCATGTTCAAATTCATCAGGGCTGGCGAAAGTTCCACATGTCCCATTTTTTGGAAGGCAGGTAAGATTCGCACGAAAAATTTTTCGGTCAGTGCTGACGGAATATCAATACCGCTAGTAAAGGCTCTCGCAAACCCAAAACGCTCCATTAAGCCAAAAATCCGTTGCTCTTTACGGAGGTCTCTTGAAAATTCTAAAGTTTCTAAGTCATGAAAAGATTCGATTTCAAAATCACCGTAGTCGAATTTCATGTTCAATTCGAGTCGCTTACCTTCTTTTTGATCAAAAGTGAAAAAAGGATTAAATTTGCGAACTCGGAAATATTTTGGCGCATCAATTTTTCCAATGGTTGACAATTGTTGCAGAGCCTGTGCCAAAATATCTTTGTCAGAAAATCCAAAACGAATTGCTGAATCAACACGAAATTGCTTGTCCAGAACGCTGATTAAGCGACGTTGCTCTTGATTAATTTTATAAAAAGCATGGTCGAAATATAGTAAGGCGCCATCATAAAAGCTGTGATAATCTACACTCACAAGACTCAGTTCAATAAAATTCTCTTTTGAGCGGACAACAAAATCAAACAAATCATCTTCTTCATTTAATGCCACAAATGAGAAAAATTTTAGTTCTCGTTCAGAAATTTTAAGTGTAAAATCTTCCAAATTTGAAGCCAAATCCATCCCTTCCTCAAGAAATAAAAAAGGCAGATTCAAATAACGTCCATTTTTGATAAATAAGGAACGGGCTATATTTTCATCAGAACGTGCATCAATTTTCATCAAAAAGCTAAGAAAATCTTGACTTGCTTCGTCAAAGTTGTCAAAATAAAGTTCGATCCAATTTCCACCCATTGGATATTGACTAAAATTGCGTAAAGCACGCAAAAAATAAGGTAAATCTTTAATCACATAGGATTTTCCCAGACGCTCACTTCTTAATCGCAAATCGAAATATAGAAAATTATAGAGCGAAAAAACATCTCGCAATTTTTCATCATCACTGACGATAATTTCTAAAGAATATTGATCTGAGCCAAAATTCGATTGTGATGTTGAATTAATAGCATCTAGAAAAACCAGATTTTCACTGTAAATGGTGTCTTCTTGCTCTAGTTCTTCATCTTTTGATTGTAATTCTGAATTATTTTCGTTATTTTTTAAATATTCTTCAACAGCTGCAATGTGCTTGCAATAGCGGTGATTTTGCTGAAAGATGCTACATGAACAAAAGTCCTGTGCACCATCCAAGTCATAGATAACTTGTTCTCCTTCAATCTCCGCGCTGAGTTTAAAGTCAGCTTCTACTGGATCCGACAAAAGCCCTGCGGCGTAAAGAGAAATCCCCTCTGAACGCACGCGTGCTGGCATCATTCTACTCATGTACCCTCCGATGCATCACTTCACAAAGCTTTATTCGGCTTCAATTTGCTATGAAAGCAAAATATTTCGATTGTCTCGATTGTATTAGTGAATCATTCCAATTTTTTGCGTAAATTATACCATATTTTCATATTTTTTTCAATTGGTTACAAATTAAAAAACCAATTCTGCTGAATCAGTTTTTTTGTATTTTTTAAAAGCCAGCAATAAATGCTTCAATCAAACGATCTCTATCCTTTATCCACTGAGCACGTTCATCCTTTATGTGAACTCGATTAGATAAAAATATGACTGCTTTCTTTTCTTTCAAATTCATAAGAATAAAAGTACCCGTATAACCAGTATGCAATATCCAATTCTCATTTTTTTCTAAAATATCCCAAGCTAGACTTCGTTTTTTGCTCCCGTTTGAATAATCCCTAACTAATTGAAGATAGGAATCATCTGAAAAATAAGCTTGTACAAACTTTTCAAGCGATGTCAAATCAGAAAACAAACCAGCAGAGCCACAATGTGTCCCAAGAACTCTTGCTTTCGGGTCGTGCACAGTCCCAACAGGTATATTTGGGGAAGTTGCTACGGCATTTTCTACAGGTCCAAAAGTTGTTTTTTTCATTTCCCAAGGATCGAAAACTTCGCTTTGAAAAATCTCATCAAGTTCTAATCCAAAGAATTCTTCCAACATAAATCCCAATAAAATAAAATTAATATCGGTATACTTAAATGTCTTATCATCAGTGACTTGAATGTTTAAAATTGCCTTTTTTAGAGCCTCAGGGCCAAGCTCATTTCGATCTTTGATATAAGGATCAATTCCACTGGTATGAGTTAATAAATGACGAATAGTAAGGGTTTCATTAGAAAATTCTGGCAAATAAGTCTTCAATTTTTCGTCAAGATCAATTTTTCCTGCGAAAACTAAATTGATTAGCACTGTACCTGTTCCAACAACTTTGGTTACGGAAGCTAAATCCCACATTTTACCAGATGCGAGCGGTGTTTTTTCAGGGATCAACGTTGCATTCCCCAAAACATATTCACTCATTTTTTGATCTTCTAAAACAGCGAAATTTGTTCCCGGGAAAATGTCTTGCTCAATATAAGCATTAATCAGTTCAATTACTTTTTCTTTTTTCCACATCTTATTATATTCCTAAGTTGACTATTAAAAAATTCTGTCAGAATTGACAGAATCACTTTTTAATTTTTGACAAACCAAATTTCCATATTATTTGGTGCATCAAGTGAGAGTGTCTTACCCGCCTTATCAAGATAAATACCATTATAGGCATCAATTTCATTTGAAAAGCCAATCAAATCGGCACTTTGATCAACAATAAAAACTAAAAATTCCAAATCAAGGGTTTCATCAGCGGTAGCTTGTAAATCAGAACCTTCCACCATTTTTTCATTAAGTCGAACGAATGGTAAATTTACAGCATGTTGAGATGATTCGACATTTAATAAGTCAGAAATAAAATCGATTAGACCTGTTTCAGAAACATTCAAGTCCAAAGATTTAATTTTAACACCACTCAATCCTTTGAAATCAGCATCAATTTCAAATTTTATGTCATCAGATGAAATCGGGAGCATAAGATGCATTTCTTTAGGTAAGAGTAAAAAGTGATCATGTTCAGGTGAGATGGCTTCAAAGCCATATCTTTCACCATCAGTGAAGATGTTTTCAACTTGTCCAGAATGACGGGCCAAAAGTTGCTCAATTTCACCTTCATCTGCGGTCAAAATAGTCTTTGAATGCTTTTTATTCCCACGAACTGTTCGGACTTCCGGAGATTCCTCCAGTAAAAAACAATTTTCTTTTGATTGATTTCCACCAAGCCAAACCATCGCGCCCTCTTCGAGATGGACTTTTAAACCGAGAACATCTCGGAAAAAGTTTAAATTTTCTTCTCGATTTAATACACGGTAGACAGGTAAAAAATTTTTTATATGGTCTAAGATCTCACTCATTTTGGCCTCCAAATGCAAATACATATATTCTCCCCCTATTTTCGCAAATTTTCCTTAATAATTCAAAGATTTCGCTGTAATTTTGCCTTAGTTAAAATGCTGTGGTACAATAACTGCATGAATAATACCCACTTAGAACAGTTAAAAAAATGGCGCTGGCTCATTTGCCTACCATTTGTCCTCCTTTTTGCCTATCTTTTCTCTCCTCACACATTTTCAGTTTTTTTGTTAACGGTGGCGGTTTTATATATCATTGCACTTCTTTTTCTTTACGGTAGAGCAAGTTGGCTTTTATTTTTTGGTTTATCTCTTCTTCCGATGGTGACAACCTCATTAATTTTAAACTTTCACAAAAAATTTAATTTACTAGATATTCTTGTCTTTATGGCATTATTTTCCATCTCATTGGTCTTTTCTTATCTTTTAGCTCGAAAAAAGCAGCTCATTCAAGCACCAAAACGGAGAAATTTCCCACTCGGAAAAATTTTAATTGGGCTTTTAACCCTATTTGCTTTTTCTCTTTTCAGTAGTATGATTGGAAAAATGTTACATTCTACTGGAACAGTCAATCAAGATGCCTTAAACGAATTAAGAAAAGTAATCCCAATTGGTATATTTGCAATCCAAACCATTTTCGCTGGCTTTTTTGAAGAACTAACTTATCGTGTAGCTATTTTCGAACTCGTTTTCAAAAAGCAACCGAAAATCGCCTTTATTGTAGCATGTCTTCTTTTCGCTTATATGCATGGTCCAACCAATGTTTACAGTTGGCTTGTTTATGGCTCCATGAGCTTCACACTGACTACAATTTATGCAAAATATCGCAATTTTTACCTGAACATGTCAATCCATATGTTATGGAATGCCATTGGGATTGTTGCAGCACTATTGGTATAAAAAAACACGCTACGCGTGTTTTTATTTTAATTTAATTTATTTTAAGTAGATCAATTTAAAGAGTGCTACAGCTGCAAGTGCAGCAAGGATAGGTGAAATAACAGGTACCCATGCATACCACCATTTTGAATCCCCTTTTCCTTCACCAAGAACGGATTTAGGAAGAAGGGCATGAACTAAACGAGGCCCAAGGTCACGTGCTGGGTTCAACCCTGGTCCTGTTGGTCCCCCGAGAGAAGCGACCAAAACAAGGACGAGGAAACCAAGGACAACCATACCGATTGCTCTAGAGGCAGCAGTACCAGACGCTGCAAGATTAATTTGATTGAGAACGTCTGTGCTTGAAACATTAGCCCCTTGTTTCGCCGCAAATTTTGTATACCAAGTAATCAATTCTTTTCCGTAAAAAAGATTGGTGATTCCCATTGCTCCAAAGAACAAGATGAATGAACCAACAAACTCGTTTAAGAAGCCATTCACTTGAGCACCAAAACGTGTTTTGCTATCGTTGTCATCTACTGCATCAATCGTTGAGAATGTTCCCAAGATTGAATTTGCATTTTCTGTTTTAAGATAGTAAGGGCGATAAACCATAACAACAATCAATTGGCCCACAATTGCACCGAGCAATTGAGCCAAAATATATTGAGCAACGTGTGCCCAAGGGAAAAAACCGCTTGCAGCAAGACCGATTGTAAAGGCTGGATTGATTTGCGCTGTTACATTTCCAAGCGCAATTGCTGGTAACATCACACCAAGGCCGTATCCCCAGGCAATAATCAACCAGCTTTGCTTGTATGCCTTAGTACCTTTGAGTTCAACGTTCGCAACAGCTCCATTTCCTAAAATAATAAGTAAAGCTGTTCCGATAAATTCTGTGATGTATTTCACCATCCATGAATAATCCATGTCTAAAAAAACCTCCAATAGTTATTTGTAATAAAGACTAGTTGATTGTATCAAAAATCACAAGATAAAACAAGTTAATTCCTAATGTAAGGGTATTTATTCACATTCTGCAACTTTACAGAAAATTTGATATAATTATAAAAATTGGAAATTGCCAATTTCTTGTATTTTTTAACATGGGCGCAATTTTTGAAAAGGTAAGGAGCAGACGAAATATGAAATTCAATCATTTTTCAATCGTTGAAAAAACATTTGATGAAAAATTAGCTGATTTAGATCATTTGGGCTTTAAATGGTCCGTTTTCTGGGACGAAAAAAAGATTTTGAAAGACTTTTTGATTCAAAGTCCAATTGATATGACAGTTATTCAAGCCACAGAAAAACTTGATATAATGGACTTTTTGCGTTCTAAAACAACAGCACTGGATTGGGGAATTTTTTGGACAATCGCTTTACAACTGCTCGACTTCGTTCCAAATTTTGAATTTGAAATCGGGAAAGCACAAGCATTTGCAAAATCAATTAATCTCCCTCAATTTGAAGGCCAAATGAACAGTGAAAATCTTTTTGAAGCTTTTTACCTACTTCTCTTAACACGCCGAAAAAATGGAATGAGTTTAGTTGAATACTGGGTTTCAGAAGGTCTGCTTCCCGTGGATAATGACTATCATTTTTTCAACGACAAAGCCTTAGCTACATTTGACACAACTCAATTAAAAAGAGAAGTGGTTTGGGTAGAAAGTCCTGTTGATACTTACAACCGTGGACAATATGATCTGATAAAAGTTCAGATTATCCGCCCTATTTCACGCCAACAAATTCCATCAGTAATGACAGCAAGTCCTTATCATCTAGGTACCAATGACAAAGCTAATGATAACAGGCTGCACGATATGAAAACTGAATTGAAGAAAAAAGAGCCTGGACATATTGAAGTAGAGCATCGTTTACCTGAAAAAGTACATTTTGATACTAAAGAAAAGCCAGCTGTGGATGAGGCTCCTATGCATTTCACTCATGGATGGACTTATTCATTGAACGATTATTTCTTAGCACGTGGTTTCGCTTCGATTTATGTTGCTGGAGTAGGAACACGAGGTTCAGACGGTTTCCAGACTTCTGGCGACTACCACCAAGTTTATTCAATTTGTGCAGTAATTGACTGGCTCAATGGTCGCACACGAGCTTATACGTCGCGCAAGAAGACGCACGAAATTGTTGCTACCTGGGCTAATGGCAAGGTTGCAATGACTGGTAAATCGTATCTGGGAACAATGGCTTATGCAGCAGCAACAACTGGAATTGATGGTCTCGAAGTTATTTTAGCTGAGGCCGGAATTTCTTCTTGGTACCACTATTATCGTGAAAATGGTCTAGTCCGCTCTCCTGGCGGATTCCCTGGAGAAGACCTTGACGTTCTGGCTGAATTGACTTATTCTAAAAACATGGACGGTGCTGATTACATAAAAAACAATGAGCAATACCAAGAATTACTCAGTAAAATGACTTCAGACCTTGACCGTCAATCAGGAGATTATAATCAATTCTGGAATAACCGTAATTATTTGCTCAATGTGGATAAAGTCAAAGCTGATATTTTAATTGACCATGGTTTACAGGATTGGAATGTGACCCCAGAACAAGCTTATAATTTTTGGAATGCTCTTCCTGCCAATCAAGCAAAACACATTTTTCTTCACCGCGGCTCACACATTTATAATCATAATTGGCAGTCATTGGACTTCACAGAATGTATTAATACGTACTTTTCGGCTAAATTATTAGAGAAACCATTGAATCTTAATCTTCCTCCAATTATTTTACAAGAAAATTCTAAATATCAATCATTTACAAGTCTCAAAAACTGGGGTTCAGAAGTAAAATTATCTATGCCCCTCGCAAAAACAGCTGTCTCATTGAGTCAATTCGAAAATCATTATGACCTTGCTACTTTTGAACGTTACAGCGCTGATTTTAATGTTTTCAAAAAAGATTTATTTGAAGGAAAAACACAAGCTACAGTCGTTGACCTTGAAATGACGCATGAAATATTTGTAAATGGTGCAATTGAGCTCGACCTCAAATTAAAAATAAATGACAATAAAGGACTTTTATCTGCTCAAATCTTAGATTTTGGTGAGAAAAAACGTCTGCGAGATACGACTCAAATTATTGATCCAAAGGCAATCGATCGAGGGCGAAATTTTGAATTGGAAAACCTGCAAGAATTGCCATTAGTCAACTGTCCTTATCAAGTTATGACTAAAGGATTCTTAAATTTACAAAATCGAAATGATTTAATGGAAATATCAGAAATCCCTGAAAATGAATGGCTTGACGTTCACTTTGGCGTTCAACCAACCATCTACAAATTAGAAAAAGGGGATAAAATTCGGATTTTGATTTATAGCACTGACTTCGAACATACTGTCAGAGACAATCGGCATGTTACCTATGACATTGATTTATCACAATCTAAAATTATTTTCCCAATTGAAAAATAAAAGCACTCATTGGAGTGCTTTTATTCTCCCTAAAATCATTATAACGATGGGATAAAATATTAAAGTTGAGATGGCATGGGCGGTATCAAAGGGGAGCCCTGCAATCCAATAAGCAATGTAGCCACCTGTTCCAAAACCATACATGAGCCCTGATAAAACATCAATCAGAGCACCAAAGACAAAGGCGAGAAAACCAGCACTTATTGAAAGGACGAAAACATTTTTGGTAAGCTTCCCTATAGCCTTAAAAAAAGCAATAATTATAGCGTAGACGAAAATTTGGCCAAATACTATTGGCGAAAAGCCCAGCAGAATTCCAGTCAAAAGCATAGTTAGTCCCATGATTGCAATTGAATCCCAAAGTCCAATCCATAAGGCAAAGGCAAAAAACATGGCTGTGATTGGTTTGACATTTGGAAAGTCAACAAAGGCGATTCGAAGAACACAGCTAAGTGCTGCTAATATTGCGATTAATGCAAGACGATAAACTAATTTTTTTCTCATGAAAATATCATATCAAATTTATGCAAAAAGTACTATTTTTTTCACAACTAGAAAATTTAAAACCCTATTTTTAATCTGGCTGAACTCCCTTAAAAGTCAATTTGTTAGTGAATTTTGTAACTTACACAAGAATAAGAGTGCAAAAAAACACTGTCATTGCTAACAGCATTTTTATTTGTATCCCAAAAGAATTCTTATTTTTTAAGCGCTGTTTCTAAATGATTCAATGAAACTTCTTTGCCTAGAAGGGCAATAGCATTATGTAGTTCTGGGCCATGCATTGAACCTGTTGAGGCAATGCGAATTGGCATCCAGAGATTTTTACCTTTTACACCAGTTTCTTTTTGAACTTGTTTAAACAAAGGATAAATATTTTCCGATGTGAAATCAGCTTCAGGAATGGCAGCTAATTTTTCTTTGAATGCAGCCACAACAACTGGTGACGTTTCGAGTGACATCATTTCTTTTTCGGCCTCATCCCATTCAGGCATTTCACCAAAGAACAAGTCTGTCAAAGGAACGATTTCTTCAGCAGATTTCATTTGAGGTTGATACATTTCCACGAATTTTTCTGCACGTTCATCAAGACGACCTGCAGCTTCTAGGAAGGGCTTTGCCATTTCGACAACGCGTTCAAGAGGAGCATGTTTGATATATTCATTGTCAATCCAGTCCATTTTCTTTTGGTCAAATGCAGCTGGAGCTTTAGATAAACGTTTTTCATCAAATAATTTAATCAATTCATCACGTGAGAAAATTTCTTCATTTCCACCAGGGTTCCAACCAAGGAAAGCAAGGAAGTTAAAGACCGCTTCTGACATGTAGCCTTTTTTACGGTAATCTTCGATAAATTGAAGTGTATTTGTATCACGTTTTGAAAGTTTTTTCCCTGTTTCAGAATTAATAATCAAAGTCATGTGACCAAATTGTGGAGCTTCCCAACCAAGTGCTTCATAAATCATCAATTGTTTAGGTGTGTTAGCGATGTGATCATCTCCGCGGATAACATGACTAATCTCCATCAAGTGATCGTCAACAACGACTGCAAAGTTATAGGTAGGGTAGCCATCTTTCTTTTGAATAACCCAGTCCCCACCAATGTTACCACCTTCAAATGAAATTTCACCTTTCACAATGTCATTCCATTTGTAAATAGAAGTTGTAGAAACTTTGATACGAACAGTTGGAACAATCCCAGCAGCTTTACGTTCTGCAACATAAGCTGTTTTTTCATCTTCTGTCATCCCAATATATTCATTGGTATAATGTGGTGTTTCGCCAGCAGCTTCTTGACGTTCATGCTCTGCAGCTAGTTCTTCTTCTGTACGATAAGAATAGTATGCTTTTCCTTCTTCGAGTAATTGATCAATATAGCCTTGATAAATGTCAAGACGTTCTGATTGGCGATAACGTTCGTGAGTTTCTGGGCTTTCGTCCCAATCCATTCCTAACCAACGTAAGTTTTCAAGCTGGCTACGCTCTCCATCTTCAACATGTCGTTTACGGTCCGTATCTTCAATACGAATGATGAAAGTTCCGTTATAGTGACGGGCAAAGAGGTAGTTGAACAATGCAGTACGGGCATTTCCAATATGCAAAAGTCCTGTTGGTGATGGTGCGTAACGTACGCGAATTTTATCTGACATGATAAATATATTTCTCCTATATTTGAACAATTATCTTGTCCATAATCATTTCTATTTTACCACAAATTGAATGGCTTGTCTGTGCTTGTTCTTAAAATTTTAATCGGACAGCTATATTTTTAAAAAGTAAAGCAAGAGGACGAAAAAACAACAGTCAAAAGCTGTTATTCCTTATCTCTATTGAATTTTAATGAGAATTTTCATCTGGATTGCGAGCAAGACCCGCTATACCGTGAAAACCGTCAATTGTTTTAATATCATTTTCATCTAACTCAAAATCAAAAAGATCAGCATTTTCCTTTATTCGTGCAGGAGTCACCGATTTTGGTAGTGGCAAGTAGCCTTTCTGGAGTGACCAGCGTAATACGACTTGCGCAACCGATTTTTTATAGCTCGCAGCAATGTCTTGAAGCTCTGGAATAGACAAGATTTTACCAGTTCCAAGAGGACTATAGGCCTCCGTGAAAATATTATGCGCTTGATTAAAGGCTACAATTTCTTCCTGCTGGTCAGTTGGGTTAATCATGATTTGATTGACCACAGGTTTGATTTCTGCCACTTCCAATAGTGGTTCTAAATGTCTCGCATGAAAATTTGAAGTCCCAATGGCACGGATTTTGCCAGCGCGGACAGCTTGTTCCATGGCGCGCCAAACACGTTCATTACGTTGAGCAAAATGAGGGCGAGAAGATATGGGGTTTGGCCAATGGATCAAATATAAATCGACATAATCTAAGCCCAGTTTGTTCAAACTTTCGTTTATTTCGACTGCTGCATCTTCTGTTGTCAGGGCCGTATCCCATAATTTTGTCGTCACAAATAAGTCCGCTCGATCAATGCCAGAATCTTTAATTGCCCGTCCAACAGATTCTTCATTACCATAAATAGCCGCCGTATCAATGTGTCGATAGCCTGTTTCGAGCGCAGTTTTTACTGCCTGATAGGCTTCTTCTCCATCTTTTGATTGCCAGGTCCCAAAACCAACTTTGGGGATTTTCATCCCATTTGGTAAAAGATATGTAGCTGTCAAACTCATCTTTCAACTCCTTTTATCTTGTATTTATTCTATGATAACATGAAATTCGATTTTTTTTAACAAAAAAAAGATTTGACCTAAGCCAAACCTTAATGATAGTCCCAAGGGGAATCGAACCCCTATTTCCGGAATGAGAAACCAGTTTCCTAACCATTAGAAGATGGGACCTTAATTAACTCTAAGTTTAAGTCTAGCACTCTTTTTTAAGCTTGTCAAAAATTTAACAATTTTTTAAAGGTATCATTTTTTGATACCTTTTAGATTTATACTTGAATTATCAAAAAAAGAAAAGAGAAATCTAATGGAATACTCAATTAAACACGTTGCAAAGAACTATAAAATGACCGCTTTCGGCGTTTCCTTCGACGATTTTAATGATTGGCAAGGGAATGCTGCTCGTACCTCAGCAAAAAAAGCTGAAATTATAGCCAACGGAAGCCTATCAGCGCTGACAGCTTTGAGTGATGGCCAAATTTACCAAATTAATTATGTTCTTGATGGTAAGGCTTGGCGAGGATTTGGTGTTATGGGAGAATTCAATTTAGACGGTGCAGTAGTCTTGGATTTTCTTGCAGGAGATTATTTGATCTTTTCAGCAAATGGCACCAATGAAATGACCTTGGCAGATGAAATCACTAGCATGGTCTTTGGACAAGGCTTAAAAGAAGCCTCTGATTATAAATACATTGGACCGGGTAACGCCACTTTCGTCAAATCTGTTGAGAAAAATAAATTTTATGGCGAAATGGCGCTCCGGGTTGAAAAAATCTAAAAATATACCTGTAATCAATGACAAAAATTTAGTATAATGAAACCATGAATAAAATCAGTTTTACAGTCACTGTTGACGATGAAGAACTTTCAATTGAAATGGCCTCTGGTGCAAAAATGAAACTCATTAATTGCAACAACAACCGTTTTGAACTTTCAGAAAATGAGTTTTTCTTCTTGTTGAAAAAAAATCAGATCAAAATGATTTCAGCAAATAAACCATCTATTCCCAAAATTGAATTCGACCGTTTGGTCATTATTGACCCTCGTGTTTACGACATCGATTTAGGGCAATTTGTTCAATATTTTGTCCAAACTGCTGAGGAAACTGGAATAAAATTAGTAGGACAGCCTGAAAAAATCAAGCTTCCTAAGAATATATATAACGCCTCTGCCAAGGCTGCAGATGAACTATTGACAGCTTTATCAGCATTTTCAATTAAATTGGAAAAAAAGAAATATGTTTCTCCAAAAGCTCAACATCGTTGGAAAAAGACTATTTCAACCATTGAATTTCATATTAAGCACGAAGGAGCCACTGGTACCGTTGTTTGGCAAAAGTCAAATGAAATGCGCCTTTTTGCAGGGGCTAAGATGCTGACTGAAGAGGCAGCGCCGCGTCGAAAAGACGGAACACTTGGACTTCCTGCCAAATTCACTGCCAATTTACGTGACGAAAACGCAGCTAAGTGGAATCATGAAACTTATGTGACCATTGAAGATATTATTTTACGTTCGGTAAATGAGGTCGGTCATTTTCTTTATTTTGCTGGGACGAACAGCTGGCTCGAAATGATTGACGATCAAGGAAGAACAATTCATGAACTCACAGTTGTTCAATAAACTGGAAAAGTTGTCGTTTTTGAATGATCACTTGACTGCACTTTGTATTTTTGTCAGCACTTACAGATCTTCGTTTAAAAAAATCAATCTGTTTAATTCATAGATCAAAGGAGAAAAATTGGCAAATTACACTTTAGTTCATAAAACTGGCTTTACACTGACAGGTTACGGTTTTGTTATCACTGCTCCCTTTCAAGATAGTCAAGCCCTTATTTCAGAAAAAAATAAATTTTGGAATGATTTACAAGTTACAGGTAAATTCGATGACCTCAAAAAAGTAGCAAAAAATCATCGAGAATGGTCAGTTAATGAAGTTTACCAAGGAAAACCGTGGAACTATTTTGCGGTAGAAACACATTCAACAGTTGATAATGCAACACGACTGATTGAATTTCCGGACAGTGAGTATATCGTTGTCAGTGGGAGCGGCCCCAAAGATGAGCTATTTGACCAATTAACTTATCAAGCCTTTGGTGAGGTCCTCAGTCAGATCAAAGACTATGCCTACATAGGAGGGCCAAATGCCACCTATCGTGAGAAAAATACAGACGGGACCTATTATGGAGAATTCTGGGTGCCTGTTGTCAAAAAATAAAAAAGCTAGTTAAACTAGCTTTTTTATTATGGGATAAGAATTGGAAATAGATAGGTTTTGATTAGATAAAGTCCTAACAAAACCCAGCCCCCCGTCAGCAGATAGAGTAATATCTGATGCGTTTTACTTGCTAGCCAACGGTACCCTTCTGTCGCGAGTAACATTACCGGGAGCAAGGCCGACAAGACATATCGCCCCTGGGCCTGATAATCTCGGAAATAAGAGGCATAAGCGGATAAAGCAAATGGTAAAGCAAGACAGAAGGTCAAAAACAAGAACATGAATTTTTGTGTTACCGTAAAATTATTACGGTGACGAATAAGTGAATTAAGTCCCAAAATACATCCAATTATTAAAATCAAAAAATAGAGCAAATAAATCTTATTAGCAAATCGAACTTCCATAAAACCAAACATTCCGATGGCACTTTTTATCGTCATAACTAACCAACCCGGATCTGGCCCAAAAATAGAGTGGTTTGAAAAAATCATTTCGATGATATTATTGAAATATTGGCCACCGGGGTGAGCTACATTAGCACCAAATTTTTCATAATATTCAGCAGTCGTTTTAATTCCCAAAAAGTCACCAAAATGAGCATAATTTCGAATGAAAAACCAAGCAGATAATGTAAAAACGCCCCCAACTATAGTAACTGTTTTAATCAGATAATCTTTTTCTGTCACTTTGTGGTCAATAAAATAAATCATAACAGCCATTAGCACAAAAGCATAAGCTGAATAATAAGTTAAAATACAAGCCGAAACAGAAATAATTAAACCAACACAGCTGCACCAGTCCCACCGCGTCTGTTGCCCTCTAATCAAAAAATAAAAAATCATATAAGTCGAAAAAATCGAAAATATATCATTATTCAGATATGCACCCAAGAAAATAATTTGAGGTAAAAAGCTTGAAAAGGCTACAAACAACAACGTAGGAGTTAATTTATTAAAAATTCTAGACCCTATTTTGTATGAAAAAATCATAATTCCCACAGCAGAAAGGACACTCACCATCCGCGCTGATAATAATAAACTTCCAATCGCGACCTTAAAAGAGAACCAAGTTCCGATTGTTTTCATAACCAGAACAGCCAGCATTGACGGTAAATATGGCTCCATGGCGTAGGAAAACCCCCAATGGGGTATTCGAACAACAGCTTCAGTACCAATTGGAAGATGATGATGTAAGTAAATAAAATTTGATAACTGAAAACGAGCTATTTCATCTGGTGCTCTAAGCGGAGGCAAATGCCCTGCTACAAAAAAACATAAGAAAAAATATGACACTACTACAATAATTTTTAAAACAAGCGAGTAATTCTTCCTCATAGATCACTTCCTTTTTTTAGAAATTAAATAATTCTTGAATCAATTAGCTTAATTCGTAATATAATTCTCCAACATTACCTACAAATTCAACAATTTTATCATCAATGATAAGTTCTAAAACTAAATCTTCATCAGGAATGACATCATAATCTGCTAATTGTGCTGAGATAAAAGCAGCTGGGCTTTCAAATTCTTCTGTATAAGTCAATCCACTTGATTGTTTAAAAGTTAATTTCATCATTTAAAAATCCTCCAAAATTAAAGAGTATCAAAAACCAAACTTGGTTTAGCATTGAGATCTAAGCCAGCATAATTTTCTTTTTTCATTTCGATATAAGCCGCAGCAGCAATCATTCCTGCATTATCTCCACACAAACGCAATGGTGGAACAATGACCTTAGCTTCTGTAATTTCATTCGCCAAACGTTCCCGGAGGCCTTGATTAGCAGAGACTCCTCCTCCTACAATCAATGTTTTAACGGGATATTTTTCCAATGCTAATTTCGTTTTACCAATTAAAACATCAAGAACAGCAGTTTGGAAAGAGGCAGCAAGGTTATCCAAGTCGTCTTTAACTAAATCTTCACCCTTTTGTTCTGCATTATGAACGGTATTAATAAAAGCAGATTTTAAACCAGAAAATGAAAATTCAATTTCGTGAGTAGACATCATAGCACGTGGAAAATGATAAGTGTCCTTTCCTTTGTGCGCTAACTCGTCAATAGCTTTTCCAGAAGGATAAGTCAAGCCCATTACGCGACCAACTTTATCATATGCTTCACCAGCAGCATCGTCTCGTGTTTCACCTACTTTTTTGTAGCTTCCTTCTTTTTCAACATAAACAAGTTCGCTATGACCTCCAGAAACAAGTAAAGCCATCGCAGGATATTCAATTTTATCAACTAGAGCAGCAGCCATCATATGACCTGCCATATGATTGACAGGAATTAGTGGCAAGTGATGTGCCCATGCAAAAGTTTTTGCAGCCATAATCCCAATGAGTAATGCTCCAACGAGACCAGGACCTTGGGTAACAGCAACTGCGTTCAAATCTTCTGCCGAAATTCCAGCTTGAACAAGCGCTTCATCAATGCAGGCTGTGATTTGTTCTACGTGATGACGGCTTGCCACTTCTGGAACAACTCCACCAAAACGCTTATGACTATTGATTTGACTAGCAATAATATTTGTTAAAAGTTCTGTTCCATTTTTTAGAACAGCCACTGATGTTTCATCACAAGATGTTTCAAATGCTAGTATATAATTGTCTTTCATTCTTATTCTTTTCTCTTTATTTACTAATTTTTTTAGTTCGCCGCATTAGGATTGCATCTTCCTGCGGTTCTGTATAATAATTTTTTCGGATGTGAAATGCATCAAAATCATATTTTTCGTAAAGCCTTTGTGCTGGCAAATTTGTCGCCCGAACTTCTAAAAAAATCGTTTTAATCGTTCCATCCATTTGCTGATGTCCCCAATCAAATGGAATTTTCTCTATCAAGTGTGAAGCAATTCCTTGCCCACGCTTTTCAGGTAAAACCGCGATATTACTGATTTCAATTTCGTCTACTAAATCAATCGTTGACAAAAAGCCAACGATTTTTTTGTCAATTTCGGCAAAATAATAGACTGATTTAGTTGCCATTAAATCGGTCTCAATAAAATTCAATGACCATGAGGCATGTCCGTCCGACACTTTTAAAATGTCAAAAATGATTTGACTAAATGTGCTCAGTTCATCCTGATTAGGGTCAAATTGCTTAATTTTCAACATTATTTCTCAACTTTTTGACCATCCAAATTGCATCTGCGCCATCTTCATAATAATTAGGCATCAAGTTGTCAGTTTCAAATCCATTACGACGATAGAGTCCTTGTGCCTTTGTATTGTCACGACGGACTTCCAAAGTCATTTGATTCTTACCTAAATTACTCATTAATCGAACAATCTGATTAATTAATGTGGTTGCGATTCCTCGTTTTTGATAATCGCGTAAAACAGCCAAATTAGAAATATGAATATTTACACCTTTATCAGTAAGACGAGCGCCAATGAAGCCAACGACTTTATTATCAATTTCGGCAACGACAAAAAAAGCATCTTTATTCTGGACAATTTCATGTTCAAAATGCGAAAACGTCCAAGGAACCTCTCCCTCATACACATCACGCTCAATAGCAAGCATGTCAACAATGTCTCGGCGCTCTGCTAAACGATAAGCAACGCCGTTAAGATTACTTTCTAATTCGATTTCATCCATTTCAAGATAACGTCTTGGGTTAAATCCTCTGAACGTATCCGCTAGCAGCATTCTCAGCTTCTTCATGTGTTTCCAACCATTTCTCTTCAGCTTCCACCTTCTTCAAATAATGTGGAGCAAATCCATGTGCAGGCACAATGTCCAACTTAGCACCGATGAGTGCTAAGTCGTAGGCAGATGGCAAAACGACCAAACTATCTGTCAGAATTTGTTCATCCTGAAATCCTGCTGCCTTAATATCCTCAATAAAGTTTCCTGTTTCTCCAGTAAAAATCACAAGATTAAAATCCGTAATCTTTTTGCTCATATCAGCTAAAAATTCGGAAAAGAGGCAGTGTTGATCAGGAACTAATGCTCGACCATTTTGGTAAACAGCAGCGTAGGCATTTCCACGTCGTGCATCCATAACTGGAACGACTAAGGCATCTTTTGTTTTAATTCGACTGGCAATTGACAACAGACTTGAGACCCCAACGATATCCTTATTTAATGTGTATGCAAGTGTTTTTCCAACCGTTGCAGCCAAACGAAGCCCGGTATATGAGCCTGGTCCTTGAGCCACTACAATCCGGTCTATCGAATTTGGCGCCATTTCACTTTGTGCCATTAAAAAATCAATAGCAGTCATAAGTGTTGTGCTATGATTTTTTTTCAAGTTTAATGTGACTTCACCTAGAATCGTTTTATCGTCAACTAGGGCGACCGACAAGGCTTTTGATGAACTATCTAATGCTAAAAGTTTCATTTTAATCTTTTCTTCATATATTTTTAAAATTTTGATTTCTTATACATTTTAGATGACAAAATATAGTCAAAAATCCTTCAATCCTATTTTACCACGCTAAAGCCTGAACTTCCACCTTTATTTCTTTGACAGCGATTACTTTCACAAAAAAAAGACTCTCTCTTTCCAAAAAGTTATAAATATGCTAAAATTAAAGTAATGCAATTGTGACAAGCACACACGAAGAATTGTAAAAGAAAGGACAACGAGTCTGACTCGTTAATGATAAACCTATGATTTTCAAAGTTTTTTACCAAAAAAATAAAAGCCGTTCACCACGTCGTGAAACAACTCAAGTAATGTACCTCGATCTTGATGTGAAAGATGAAAAAGCTGGCGTTATTGCAGGCCGCGAAATTCTTGCACAAAATACAGATTATGTTGTTGAATTTATTGAGGGCTTGAGCGATGATGCAGTCGCTTATGACCAAGAAAATGGCAATTTTGAAATTACAACTTTTTAATTTCACAAGCAAAAATTCTACTGCTTTAAACTTTACTCAAGATTGAGTGAAGTTTAAAGTTATTTTGTTTTACAAATTTTTTTGCCTTGAGGAACTCATTTTATTCAGGATTCATTTGCATGAATCAAGAGCTAATTAAAGGCATTCATTAAAAAAAATATGGAATTAATTATTTAATCTATCTATACCAACATAAGAAAGGAACACATGCCAAAACAATTAAAAATTAATTCCAATGAAGTCGCAGTTTACGCTATCGGTGGACTGGGCGAAATTGGAAAAAACACCTACGGAGTCGAGTACAAGGATGAAATTATCATCATTGACGCTGGAATTAAATTTCCAGAAGATGATCTCTTAGGTGTTGATTATGTCATCCCTGACTATACTTACATCGTTGAAAATATCGATCGCATAAAGGGGCTTTTCATTACCCATGGTCACGAGGACCACATCGGGGGGATCCCGTTCTTACTTAAGCAAGCAAATATTCCCATTTATGCTGGACCGCTCAGTCTTGCGTTAATCCGTGGTAAACTTGAAGAACATGGTCTTTTGCGTGATGCAAAATTATACGAAATTCATCCTGATTCAGTAATAAAATTTAATTACTTGAGCTTGAGTTTTTTCCGTACAACTCACTCTATTCCAGAACCTATTGCCGTTGTTGTTGATACTCCGGAAGGGAAAATTGTCGCAACAGGTGACTTCAAATTTGACTTTACACCAGTAGGTGACCCCGCTGATTTGCACGCCATGGCTCGCTTAGGTGACGAAGGTGTTTTGCTTTTGTTGTCTGACTCTACAAATGCTGAGATTCCAACTTTCTCAAATTCTGAAAAAGTTGTCGGCGCAAGCATCATGAAAATTTTCGAACGCATCGAAGGACGGATTATTTTTGCCTCATTTGCATCAAACATTTTCCGTTTACAACAAGCGATTGATGGTGCTGTAAAAACAGGCCGTCATGTCGTCGTTTTTGGACGCTCAATGGAAAAGGCACTTGTAAATGGACTTGAGCTTGGTTATTTACACGCTCCAAAAGGTACGATTATTGACCCGAGTGAAATTAACCAATACCCCGGCCACGAACTTGTTATTATGTGTACAGGTTCGCAAGGTGAACCAATGGCGGCTCTTTCGCGAATTGCTAACGGAATGCACCGTCACATTACCTTACAAATGGGTGATACAGTCGTCTTCTCATCTAACGCAATTCCCGGAAATACTTATGGCGTAAATCAATTGATCAACAAAATTTCCGAAGCTGGTGCCGAAGTTATTTACGGAAAGATGAATAATATTCATACATCAGGTCATGGTGGACAACAAGAACAAAAATTGATGCTCCGTTTGATTAAGCCTAAATATTTCATGCCTGTTCACGGGGAATACCGGATGCTTAAAATTCACTCTGGGCTTGCACAAGACGTTGGTGTGCCAAAAGAAAATTGCTTCATCTTGGAAAACGGAGACGTTTTGGCTTTGACTGCTGACAGTGCACGTTATGCTGACCATTTTGGTGCATCTGATACCTATGTTGATGGTTCTGGAATTGGTGATGTTGGAAATGCCGTTTTGCATGACCGTCACGAATTGTCTGAGGATGGAATCGTTCTTGCAGTTGCAACTGTTGACTTTGAAAATCGAACTGTCCTTGCTGGGCCTGATTTGCTCAGCCGTGGTTTCATCTATATGCGCGAATCTGGCGATTTAATTCGCTCAGGACAACGTGTTTTGTTCAACTCAATTCGTGAGGCAATGCAAGATGAAAATGCAAACGAAGCAAGCGTAGCTCGCGCAATGCGTGAAGCACTTAGCCCATTCCTATACAAACAAACAGAACGTAGTCCTTTGGTCGTTCCAATGATTATGACACCTGATCAATAGTGCTCATTATAATTATAAAGATAGTAGCCTAAAGGGTTACTATCTTTTTTGACTGCTCGTAGCAACAGTTTAGAAACAAAAAAATGCTTGTACTATACAAATATTAATTCTCCCCTATGATATAATTAATATATAAAAAATTTTTTCATAAATAATAGGAGTAGTTATCATGCTTGACCCTAATATCCAAATGCCCAATTTCAGTGTTCCAAAATTACCTGATTTAAGCAGTTTAACTAGAGCATACCCACAACAAGTTAATATAGTAGAAAATCAGAAGGCGTTTAATCAGTTAGTAATTCTTGGAAATGGATTTGATTTAGCTTGCGGCCTTAAGTCAACTTATAGACATTTTTTTGAATATATTCTTGATAAGGATGAGTCTAAAAATAATTATTGGTACTATATTTTTAGGAGCTTACATTATAGAAGAGTAGACTTTAATGGATGGACTGATATCGAAAAACAAATATTAATAGAATTAAAAAACATAGAAATTTTTTATTCAAATGGAATATTAAAAGAAAATGAATACATCGTAAAAGAACAACTGGAGGAGTTTATTTCTTTCAATGGTTCTAACCCTTCATTAAGACTTACAGCATCAGCAATTACCTCTCTATATTCTTATTATTATGAGATTCCATCCAAAAAATCATTTCAAGAACAACTGATAAAGAAATTATTATTATTAGAAGAAGACTTTTGCAAATACCTTATAGAACAAATCAATATCGAGGATGAACAGATTGATGATTTTTTCTCAGAAATAAAAAAAGAGAACCTCAACAATTATTATATTAAATCTCTAATTATAGGATATTATATTCTCACTTCGGAACTGCCAGATTTTTCCATTCAATACTTAAATGATATATTAACAGATATTACCGAATATGATTCATTTGATTTATTTTTTGAAGAAATAGATACAATCAATAAACTATTTTCTGAAGATGATATAATGAGTAGTATTTTATCTTTCAACTATACCGAACCATTAAAACAGCTCAATCTAAGAAATATACATGGTGCACTTAGTGAAGGAAATATTCTCTTTGGAATTGACTATGATAAATTAAAAGATAATTTTACAGAACCACCAATAGAATTTTCTAAATCATATCGCATACTAGAAAGTGGAAGAGATACAAAAATGAATATTTCTTCTGATATAGACATAATTAAATTTTATGGTCATGGACTTGGAGAAGCAGATTATTCATACTTTCAAGCTATATTTGACTCGGTTGACCTTTATCATAGCAATACAAAAATTATTTTTTACTGGTCACAATATGAAGGAGTAGATAAGAAAACTATACGTGTAGAACAAGTAAAAAATGTTACAAATTTAATAGAAGAGTACGGAACAACGTTTACTAATCAAGACCATGGAAGAAACCTATTAACAAAGTTACAATTGGAAAATCGTTTACAAATCAATGAAATACCGATAAATAACTTATTTGAGTGTTTAATCTAGCTAATGAAGAAAATATTTATCCTAAAAAGTCTGATTTCCTAAATCAGGCTTTTACTGTCGCACTTTTTCTCCCTGTTTAATATTGTCGTTCCACTTGTACACACATATAAAAAAAAAAGGACAATTAAGTCCCCTAAGAAATTTCGCTATCGCTCACAGATACCTTGACTAGTCCATTAAATTTATCTGCTACACTTCTCATTGCAGTTGGGTGAAGATGTGAATAAACACCAAGTGTGATACTTATATCAGAGTGTCCTAAGCGATTTTTTAATTCTAAATCATTCATTCCTAACTGTAGCATTAGTGAAGCATGAGAATGTCTTAAGTCATGTACTCGAATTGGTTTAATATTAATCTTTTCAGCATGTCGAATTAACATTTTATTCACTCGATTTTTAACAATAGGTAAGCCATTGTCTGAAAATATGAAATCAATTTTACCGATTTGTCCTTGTACTTCTTTCCACTCTCTCATATACTTCAATGTATCATCATCAAGATATAGTTTTCTAACACTACTTTGAGTTTTTGTATCAGTAAATTCCCAATTTTTTCGATTTCGATAATAAATAGATTTGTGGATATATACCTACTTCTTCTCAAAATCAATATCTTTCCAAGTCAGAGCCTGGAGTTCTCCAATACGCAGACCTGTAAAAAATAGAAACCAATAAACTGTAAACATCAGCTTTTCATTCACTCTTTTTTTATTAAAAGTCTGAATAAAAGTAGTAAATTCCTCAATTGTCCAAAAATCAACTTTACCTCTTGACCTTTTTACATTTCCAGCAACTTTAGCATTATTTCTGCTTACAAGTCCTAATTTCTCAGCAAAGTTTAAGATTATTTGTAAAAATTGATGTAGGGAATAAATATAACTCATAGATACATTTTCTTCTAATAAACAGTTATGCCAATCTTGAATAACTATCGGAGAAATTGAACTTAATTTCCTATCAAAGAAATAATCTAATCTTTTCAATCGAGCTACTCCAACATCATAGGTCTGCGACTTTGTCCGTGTCTTGTAATCTGGCATAAAGTATTTATCAACAAAAGTCTTGAAACTCATTGTACTATTCATTTGTACTGAACTTTTTGATAAATCTGCTTTTGTAAAGTCATACCATTTTTGAGCTTCTACTTGACTTGTAAAGCCTGTTTTCTTTTTCTGAATCCTCTTACCTGTAATATCATCAAAACCAAGAGAAACGACTGCATAATACGTTCCTCTCACTTTATCTTTATATACGTGGGAAACCTTAGGCAATATCTGCCACACTTTCAATTTCTAACTTTGTACCGAGAATTTCTTCTACAGTTTCTTTTGGAACTTTACCAACACCGTTAGACTTATAGTAAGCAAATCCTCTTTGTACCATGATTGCCTTTGATTGTTTAATAAGCATATACGTTTGATACGGACCAAATCCACATTTTACTAAATCATTTTTATCAATAAACATAATTGTTCTCCATTTCTCTTTTTAATATTCCACATGAGTAAACTCTTTACTCTCTAATGCCATTTGTAAGTCAAGTGGTGCCATGCAAGTATAAAGGGTTTGACCTTTATGATTTGTTGCAACTGTACCATTATCATTCATTTTTAAGTACCATGTTCCAGTTGTAAAAGGCATTCTATCAGATAATTTTTTAGCTTTTTGACTATCTACTTTCTTAAGATACATCTCTTATCACTCCTTTATTTTTAGGAAAACTCTTAGGCAACAATTCATCAAAGATTAATTTGTTTAGAAATATTTCTTTATCATCTGATGAAAATATTGCCTGAAAGCCGTAGCGACGCTCTAAGAATTCATTTGCTGAAACTCGTTCCTTCTTAGGTTCATCTAATTTCTTCGTTTCTGATAAGTTATAATAATTATCGTATTCAAATCGAGGAAATTGTTTTTCAGTAATTCCAACATTTAAATTGATTCTACGAACGTACTGGTCTAAATCTTCATTTTTTATATTTTTAAAGAAAGATTCTGCTGTTTCAGTATTCGTCAATACAATCACACGAGCCGCAATCACTTTGTTACGATATCTAGCCGATATTCTTGAACGATTCATAGGGTCTAAAACTTTTAGCCAATCTGCACGTTCCATTGATTCCGGTCTAAGGTCATCAAGTAAAATGATTTCTTCCCCCTTGTATTCATCAAAAGGGTTAGATGATGAAGCTGAATAAATAGAAACTCCGTTATACCCTGATTGTTCTGATTCATCACATAATTTTTCTACAATTTCTTGAGCTAGGTGTGATTTCCCTATCCCTGAATTCCCCTGAATATAAACTACACTCAACTTAAATTCATTGTTTCGCAAGGCTTTTAAAGTCTTACGGGCTTTATATTGTGAGAAAGAATTAAAGGCTGAAATAAAGCGTTGCTCATTATTCGCATATAGGCGTTATAAGCTGTCATCTTCCATGATTTCATCATAGGTAATTTGTCCAAAGAGAACTTTATCAAAGATAAGGTCTAAACTCTCATTGATTTCCCTATAACGTACTGTCGCACTCCGTTTGAGAAAATCATCTTTATTATCTAAAATGAACTTTTCATAGTCCATTGTTTCAAAAGTTTCAACTTCACTAATCTCATACTGATGTTTAGTAGGTTGTTGTGCATGGATAAGATAAGCTTTTTGATTAAAAGGAAAGTAGTTATTTCTTCCTTTGGGGTAGTCAATAAAATGTTGAGAAATTCCTAATCTATCGGCAACCAATTCAATAGAACGATGTGTAGGTAATTCTACATAGACATGGATGTGTGCTTCAATCAATTGTCCATTATTTTTTCTATCTTTATCATGAACAATCAAAGCTATTTTTAATTGTTTTTCTGATGTATCGTAAAATTTTAATCGGTCGTAGATTTCTTGAAAGATTTTTTCCTTATTTTCTTCCCAATTTTCAAACCAAGACCTTTTTTCATCCCAATCCCAAAATTCTGAATCAAAGTATTGTTCAAATACAAAACATCTAATTTTTTGTTTCCTCATATTCTATCCTTTCGTTTATCTCATTTTTTTTTAATAATAAAGTGTTTTTTATTCTGGTTCTTCCATTTTTAGTCATTTTATAAAATCCTAGTGTCCTAACCACTTCAAATTACTAGGTCATATGTCCTAACCACTTTTCATAGGACACTTTCATAGGACACTAAATCTATTGATTTTTGGTAATTTTTGGCTTTTAGTTGGGTAGAAGTGTCTAACCTAAAGCTAACGCTAGTGGGGGTTTACACCGTTTTTGTTGACAAGCCCTAAAACGGTGCGGGCGTAGGGTGTGTCCTAACCACTCACATATCCCCAGAAACTCTTACACTTTTTTGTTTATTGTCAGATAATTTAGTTTATATCTAATAAAACAAAACCCGTTTTTATCGAGAGCGCCTTGTTAGCGGAGCTTCTGACTGCTCACCCTTATCGCCTCGCTACGCTAGCGACGGGCTATGCAGTCAGACCTCAACGCCCTCTCTAAACAGGTTTTGTTTTTTAGTCAGTTTTATTATTTCGCAGGCTTAACAGGCGCTTTTGTATCCTCAATTACTTTTAATGACCGAGCAACCAATTTATAGCCAACCGCACGGAAATTATCCACTTTGAACTTCACACGGACATCTACCAATTCAATTGCAAGCATCTCCTCACTATCCATTAAAGCGTCAATGCTCTTATAATCCTCAATTTCAACAGGAAGTTTCATATACTCTTTGACATCTAACCCAACGCTTGCCAGTTTATCTGCTTCATCTTTTGCAATGGTAATCAATGTTGCTTTTGAAATTTTATCCGTTTTATGTCCTTTTTCATAAACAAAGTTATGACGTGCTTTTGAAAAATCACATAAAAATTGTTTTGGAATGTTGAACTGATTGATATTCAATTCTACTGCCGATAAGTTAGGTTGTTCATCTTTTAAGCTAAATACATTATTCATATTATTTTCTCCATTTATTTTTCTTATTAAATATATTTTTTAGTCCTCTTTTTTCGAGGTTTTCAATTCGTTCTGTTAGGTCACTTGTCTTTGTTTTCAGAGTATCAAGCTCACTCTTTTGGTTTTGTATTCTCTTAGAAAGTGCCTTAATTTGTGCCCTTAATGCTTGACATTTCTGTTCTAGAATATCAAAATCACTATTTTGTTTCTCTAGTTCTTCAACTTCTTCATTTCCGAAAATCTCACGAATGGATTCAGCTTTAGATTTTCCCTCTTTTAAGAAGTGAGAGAGTAACAAGAATCCTTTAACATCAATTTCTTCAAAATCATAAGTTGTTCGATTTTTACGTCCCTTTCCATTCCTAACTTTTACTCTTTTAAATTGATGTCCAGATAATTGAGTGATCTCTCCGCGCCATTTACGAACTGTATTATAAGGGCAGTCAATTACTTCAGCAAGCTCTCTATAATTCATCCAGCTTTTGACATTGCTTGAATTTTTCGAAATTCTCTAGCAGTTACCGCATCTTCATACCAATTTATTTCAACTTTATCAGTATCTTCTATTAATTTTCTTGTATAAGTACCAGTCATTTCACATAAATCTTTGTAATTCGTCACTAATTGTTCTTCACTTACTCCGTTATGTTCTTCAGATATTAGTTGCCCAAGGAGCATTACATTTGCGATAACTCCCAGACCTCTTCTTAAATCATCTAATTCAACCTTATTTTCTTGCTTTTCCATATTTTACCTCGTACATAATTTGTGCTATAATTGAGCTGTTTACTTTTTTAATTCTCTTTCTTCTTGGTTGTGGAAAGAGATTTTTTATACTTTGCTTGACCTATAGGCTATTTCTCCTTTATTTTTTCTATCAAAACTGATACAATTGAAACAAATCAGTTCGTTATTAATATAATAGAACAATTTTAGTTCGTTGCCAATAGAAATAGAACATTTTTTGTTCGTTTTTAATAAAAAAGGAGATATTTTGAGCAAATTCACTGATAGATTAACCGAATTAAGAGAAAAAAGAGGATTATCCAAACAAGCTTTAGCCGATTTATTAGAAATAAATAGAGTGACATATTCAAATTGGGAACTAGGAAAATCTCAACCAAATTTTGTATCTTTAGCTCAAATTGCAAAATTATTTGGAGTTTCAACTGACTATTTACTTGGACTAACTAATGTAAATTCTCATCAGTCTAACCACGAAGAAAAATTAAATGAGTTTTATAAAAAGAGAGAAACTTTACTTCAAGACTTCAAAAATAAGTTCAGTGGTTTACTTTACCAACTTATGGAAACTCATGCTGACAATCTTCTTACACAAGAAGAGGTTGATAAATTTCTAAGAAATACTGTTAACCACATTAATATATTCTTTGACTTAGACAAAGAGGAAAATTATTTTGAAAAAGAAGTACAGTATTGGAGAAGGAACTATGAGCATATCAATAAGTTTGATGAAGATTATGTTGATGAGCTGGTAACTAACCCAAGTATTCGGAATGATTCAATTAAATTTGGCAACAATATAGAAACAAACAACCCAAAATCAAATAAATTAGATGATAATGAGAAGTAATGATTTGAAATAAACATAAGCATACTAAACAGTTCAAGGCTTTTTCTTATTCCTGATCAATAAAAAAAATACGAATCTTATAATGATTCGTTTTTTTTAACAAAATTTTCATTAATTAAAGTTTAATCAACTTGTATTCGTCAGAAATGACTTGATGTAGCGTTAGTTTCTCGTCAGCGCTGATAAAAGCACCATCCGCAGCATAATGATTGATTTGTTCAAAATCATCAAGAGTAAAATCATACCAATCCGCAATTTTCTGGTATTCTTTCTGAAGCGTCGTATTCGACACCGTTCGATTGTCCGTATTTAACGTCACATGAACACCAGCATCAAATAATTTCTTAAATGGATACTCTGCCAATTTTTGTACGGCTTTTGTTTGGAAATTACTTGTAGGTGCCATTTCCAAAACAATTTCATCAGCAATCAGTTTTTACAATTCAGATTCAGAAAAATCTTTAGCACAGACACCGTGACCAATCCGTTGTGCACCTAACCGAATAGCATCTTTAATATTTTGTGCACAGTGGGGGC
This sequence comes from Lactococcus fujiensis JCM 16395, assembly GCF_002441655.1. Taxonomy (GTDB): domain Bacteria; phylum Bacillota; class Bacilli; order Lactobacillales; family Streptococcaceae; genus Lactococcus; species Lactococcus fujiensis. The sequence continues at coordinate 79,325 of NZ_JXJU01000006.1, forward strand.
ACTCGCCAGCGTGCAGGGTCAATCTTAGGCCATTTCCTTTAGCAGAGTTAAGGAGAGACTCAAAGGACTTAATAGGATAATTTAATTCGTCACCAGCTAAATCAAAGCCAACTAAGTGCTCATTAATCACTCGGTCAAAAAGCGCTGGAAGTTTTTCGAGCTGATTCAATTTCTCTTGTTTTAATCCACAAATAAGCAAATTTATTTTTAAGTCGAAACTTTCTTCAGCTCTTTCACATCCAGCTAGTACGGCTTCAATTGCTTCTTCCAAACTAAGATTTTTTTGGAGATGTTGCATTGGTGCAAAGCGAATTTCAATGTATTTTACATTGTCCATTGAAGCTTGTTGAGCAACATCAAATGCAGCTATTTCCAGATTTTGATAGGTTTGTAACAGGGGTAAGACAAAATCAAAACGATTTAAATATTCTAGTAATGTTTTTGTTGTTGTGGGTGCTTGAGCCCGTCTTAAAATTTCATTATCCTGTAATGGGATCCAAACGTTATCATTTTTAGCACATTGTTTAATACAATTTAAACTTAACGAACCGTCTAAATGACAGTGAAGTTCAATTTTAGGCATTTGAGCAATAATTTCTGACCGTAACACAATAAATCTCCTTGTAACAAAATTTTCGAGTCCATCAACTCAATTCTAAAAAGTATTTTCACTATGATAAACTAATTAGAGCAAAAATGCAAAAAAGAACATCACAGATGTTCTTTTTTATTTTGCAGAATCAATTTTCCACCACATTTTCCACAACGGTATTTACTTATCTTTATTTTTCTTTGACGATAAAAAAGTAATCCACAGTTTTCACATTGATATGTGAACTTTGGATTGGTAATCGTCGGGGCATAGCGTGAACCACCGACTTTTTTCAAAGTAGCTTTAAAATCAGCATCCTGGTGACGATATCCCCTGTGTTGCATAAAAAGATGATAGTGGGTCAATTCATGCAAAACGATTCGTTCAAATTCTGGTAATTCGGCCATTCTGGGATTAAAATCTAAGTGACCATCTTTTGGGAAAAAACGACCTCCAGTTGATATCAACCGATAATTCCAGTAGGCTTGATGTAAAAATGGTCTTTGGAATTTATCTAATGAAATTTGCCGAACCCTCATTGTGAGCAACTCATTTGTTAATTGATTTTCTTTATCCATCATTTTTTAGTTATCCACAGCAGCTAAGCTTATTTCTCGCGCGGGTTGACAAGAGTCAAATTAATTTTTCCTCGTTGCAAGTCGACAGATTTAACCCAAGTTGTAACAATTTCGCCAACTGAAACAAATTCGTAGGGTGTTTTGACAAAAGATTTACTCATGTCCGATACATGAATGAGGCCATCATGTTTGACACCCACATCAACAAATGCTCCAAAGTCCACTACATTGCGGACAACCCCTTCAAGCTCTTGACCAATTCGCAAGTCTTTTTCAGATAAAACATCTTGGCGAAGAATTGGAGTATCAAAACTATCACGTAAATCACGACCCGGTTTTTTTAAATCATCAATAATATCTTTTAATGTTTCTTCACCCACATTAAGTTTGTGTGCCATTGCTAAAACATCAACAGTAGATAAGTGATCCACGCCACCTACTTCCTCTAAAAGTGCTTTGGCAACTGGATACGACTCAGGGTGAACCCCAGTGTTATCAAGGAAATTTTTACCTTCTGGAATACGTAAGAATCCAGCAGCTTGTTCAAATGCTTTTGCTCCTAGTCGTGGAACTTTTTTTAATTCGCTGCGTGTCTTTAAGGCACCATTTTCTTCACGATATGCAACCACATTTTGAGCTAAACTCTTATTCAATCCTGCAACGTGTGCGAGAAGAGACGGGCTAGCTGTATTGACGTTTACTCCAACTTGGTTAACAACTGTTTCAACAACGAAGTCAAGATTTGCACTTAATTTTTTCTCAGCGACATCGTGTTGGTATTGTCCCACGCCGATAGCTTTTGGTTCAATCTTAACTAATTCAGCGAGCGGATCTTGTAAACGACGGGCGATCGAGATAGCCGAACGTTTTTCAACTGTTAAATCAGGGAACTCTTCCCTTGCTAATTCACTAGCAGAGTAGACTGACGCTCCTGCTTCACTTACGATAACATAAAAGACATCCGTGAATTGATTAGTTTTCAAAACATCTGAAACAAATGCCTCTGATTCGCGGCTTGCAGTCCCATTTCCAATCGCAATCATATTGACACCAAAAGTCTCTATGAGACCAGCCAAGTCTTTTTTAGCTTGTTCAATTTGAATAGCCGATGCCGGTTTGACCGGATAAATCACTGTGGTTTTAAGTAATTTACCTGTCGCGTCAACGATGGCAATTTTAGCACCTGTTCTGAAAGCTGGGTCAAAGCCGAGAACAACACGTCCTTTAAGCGGTGCCACTAGGAGAAGATTTTTCAAATTTTCACCAAAAATTTCAATTGCTGAGTCTTCTGCTTTTTCAGTCAATTCCGTACGAATAGCACGTTCCATCGCAGGAATCATTTTTTTCTTCGCAGCGTCCCGAATGGCCGTTTGCATATAAGGATTTTGTTGTGCAGAAAAACGTGAGGCAAAAAAGCGTAGTATTTTTTCTTCATTATTTTCAAATTTTACCGTTAATATCCCCATTTTTTCACCTCGATTAAGCGCTAAAACGCGGTGATTAGGTAATTCAGAAATTTTTTCAGAGAAATCATAATACATATGAAATACTTGTTTTTCGTCTTCAGCTCCTGCTTTAAGACTACTTGTGATCGAGCTATTTGATTTGATTTCGCCTAATAGCCAACTCCGGAGAGGTGCCGCCTCAGCAATCATCTCAATCAGAATATCTAGCGCACCAGAAATGGCCTTGTCAGTAGTGGTGAATGTTTCATTTATATAATTTACAGCTTGTTTTTCAATATCTTGAACATTTTTGACCATTTGATCAGCTAGAGGCATCAATCCATTTTCGCGAGCAATGGTGGCCTTTGTCCGCCGTTTTTCTTTATAAGGTAAATAGAGCTCTTCCACTTCCGATAGCTTTTCAGCAGCACTAATTTGTTTTTTGAGCCCTGCTGTTAATTTTCCTTGTTCTTCAATTTTCGATAGAACTGTGGTTTTACGGTCCGCAAGTTTAGTCAAACTCTCATTTTCATCAATGATTGCCTTAATTTGGACTTCGTCCAGTGAGCCCGTCATTTCTTTACGATAACGCGCTATGAATGGTACTGTATTCCCATCAGACGTAAGCTCAAGAACTTTTTCGACTTGTGAAACTTTGACTTTCAACAGGTCAGCAATTTTTTTACTATTTTCCATTAGAATCTCTCAATTTTATTTTTGATAAAAATATTTTATCATCATTACTTATTTTACCATTTTTTGACCAATAAAATCTTCAGGAACTAGGGAGGGTCAATTTGACAATGAATTTTAAACCAAGTAAAAACGCTCAAGCATTTGCCTAAGCGTTCTTTTGTCAGTAATGACAGATTACATCATTTTGTTGTAGAATTCTACGATAAGTGCTTCGTTGATTTCTGGGTTGATTTCGTCGCGTTCTGGAAGACGAACGAGTGAACCTTCAAGTTTGTCAGCATCAAATGATACAAAGTTTGCGCGTCCTTTAGTAGCTTCAACAGCTTCAAGAATTGCAGGAACTTTGATAGATTTTTCGCGAACTGAAATCACTTGACCTGGTTGGATACGTGCTGATGGGATATTGAGACGTTTTCCGTCAACAAGAATGTGACCGTGGTTTACGAATTGACGTGCTTGACGACGAGTCGTTGCAAGGCCAAGACGGTAAACAACGTTATCAAGGCGTTGTTCAAGCAAAGTCATAAAATTGAAACCAACAGTTCCTTCTTTAATTTTAGTAGCTTGTACGTACAAGTTACGGAATTGACGTTCAGAAAGTCCGTAAGAGAAACGGAGTTTTTGTTTTTCAGCCAATTGAAGACCGTATTCAGAAAGTTTTGAACGGTTGTTTGGACCGTGTTGTCCTGGAACATAGTTACGACGAGCAAGTTCTTTACCAGAACCTGTAAGTGAAAGACCGTAGCGGCGTGATTGTTTCCATGATGGACCAGTGTAACGTGACATTTAAAATGTCCTCCTCTATAATTTTTGAGGAATATTCGACAGCTTCAAGTTCGTGCATCGCGACTTCGCCTTACAGCTTTGGTTACTTTACTTTACCTTAAATTTCAAGGCTAAGCAAATGGGATTTTTGTACATTTGCTTACTCCCCTCAATACCAAAATAAAGCACGTAAAGCTCTCAGTCATTTGTGAGCCTTACTGTAAAACGCGATGTTGACGAGTTCTCTAGCTGACTGCTATATTCAACCTTATCATTTTATCAAAAAAGACGACTTTCGTCAAGTTAAATCTATTTCTTTATTTGATAGCAAGAAGGCGAGCGATGTTTTCACTTGTTCGTTCAACGTTAATTGCACCTTCTTTCATCGCCATTTCCAAGTCATTAGCCTTTGATTGAATCCCAAAAATTGCCGTCATGCCTTCGTCATAAAGAACATCAACCCCTTTTCCAATATAACCTGCCATCGCTATGCAAGGTTTACCATATTTCTGAGCGATTTTAGAAACACCATAGGGTGCCTTTCCAAATTTTGTTTGAAAGTCCATCCCTCCTTCACCTGTGAGGACATAATCAGAAGCGGCAATCTTTTGTTCCAAATCAATGGCATCAGTAACAATGTCAATTCCACGTTTCATCTTTGCATTCGTAAAAGCAAGTAATCCTGCACCAAGTCCACCTGCAGCACCAGCACCTTCGATATTCCTGACATTTTTACCGAGGTCACGTAAAACAAGATCAGCAAAGTGACTTAAATTTTGATCCAACTGCTTAACCATTTCATCAGTAGCGCCTTTTTGTGGCCCGAACACGACAGACGCACCATTTTCCCCACATAATGGGTTTGTAACATCACTCGCAATTAAAATTTTCACTTTTTGAACGCGTTGATCAAACTGACTCATGTCTATATGATCAACCTGCCCTAAAGCACCTCCACCGAATGGAATATTCTTTCCTTTTGCATCCAGAAAACGAGCACCTAAAGCGCGAGCCATTCCTGAACCGCCATCGTTTGTCGCTGAGCCTCCAATTCCCAAAATAATTTTTTCTACACCCTGATCCAATGCGGCACTAATGAGTTCTCCTGTACCAAAAGTAGAAGTTATCATTGGGTTTCGAAATTCTTTCGAAATTAACTCGATTCCACTCGCTTTCGCCATCTCAATGACTGCCGTTTTGGAACTACCTAGTAAGCCAATATAAGTCTCTATCCTCTGACTTTCAAGTGGTCCTCTAATTGTCACTTTTATTTTTTGTCCAGCTGTTGCATTAACAAGTGAATCAGTCGTCCCCTCGCCACCATCTGCCATCGGAGCAGAAACAATTTCAGCATCTGGAAAGACCTTTAATATTCCACGTGTCATGGCCTGACAAACTTCATTAGCAGACATACTTTCTTTAAATGAATCTGGTGCCAAAACAAATTTTTTTACCATTTCTTCTCCTTCCTAAACATTACTCAATGATTTTCTTCAACTTTATTTTATGATAATCCCAGATTTTTATCAACAGGGTTTCACAGAGAAAATCAGTGCAAAACAAAGCAAAAAAAAAGCTCCTTTTCAGGAACTTTTCTAATATCGGGAAGACAGGATTCGAACCTGCGACACCTTGGTCCCAAACCAAGTACTCTACCAAGCTGAGCTACTTCCCGTAGCTCAATAAAAAAATGACTAACGCCAGTCTTTATGATGCAAGCAGTAGGATTCGAACCTACAACCGTCTGATTCGTAGTCAGATACTCTATCCAGTTGAGCCATGCCTGCAATGTTTTATTTCAAACGACTTAATTATTATATCAAACACTTAGATAAATTGCAAGAACGAGATACGAAAAATGAAAAAGAACTGAATCAATGTTCAGTTCCTCCTTTCATTTCTAGGAATTTTGAAATATTTTCGACAGCAAATTTTAATGCACCCTCATTTGGGTTCATTTGATTTGAATGCAGAGCTGCCGGACTATCAATACCAAGCCAGAACATGACGCCAGATATTTTAGAAAGTAAATAGCCAAAATCCTCGCCAGTCATAGCTGGATCAATATTAATTAAGTTAACATCAGGTAATTTTTCAAAGAAATCCATCAGTTCATCAGCTAATTGAGGATTATTTTCGACTGGTAAATAGCCCCCTTGGATGATTTTTAAATCAAGTTCAACATTGAATGATTTGCCAATTCCCTCAGCAATTTCAATCACACGTTTTTTGGTGAATTCTAAAACATCGAGTGTTAAAGCACGAATTGTACCATGAACGTAGGCCGTTTCTGCAATAATATTATTCGTTGTTCCAGCATGCATTTCCCCGAAAGTTACAACGGCTGAGCCAAGAGGATCTGTATTCCTCGATACAATCGTTTGAACTTGCGTAATGTAATAAGCAGCAGCAACCAAAGCATCGTTTGCCTCATGTGGAAAGGCTGCATGTCCACTTTTCCCCTTGAATGTTAACTCTATCTCACAAGTCCCAGCAAACAACGTATGATTATTGGTGGCAATGTCGCCAACTTTCAAGTCTGGACGGACATGGAGACCATAAAACTCATCTGGCTTCCATTCTCCAAAAGCATCTTCGTCATACATTAATTTACCACCGGCTTCATTTTCTTCAGCAGGTTGAAAAAGGAAAAGCATATTTTCGTTTGGTTGATTGAGCGCAATTTTTTCAAGCAAGCCAAGTGCTACTGTCATATGAATATCATGACCACAGGCATGCATACAACCATTAGTAGAGGCAAAGGAAAGTCCTGTTTTTTCTTCCACTGGTAAAGCATCAATATCTGTTCGCCAACCGATTGTTTTAACAGGCGCTTGACCATGCAGGTAAACTAAAATCCCAGTCCGCCATGTTTTTAACTCAATATAGTCTTTCCCATCAATAATCTCATGAATAATTTTGAGAAGGAAGCTTTGCGTCTTAAACTCTTGTAAACCAATTTCTGGAATCTGGTGAAGCTGCCGCCGAATTTCAACGAGATTTAACATAGATTCTCCTTTTATAAATTTCTTAATGCATCTTCTAGTGCCGTTTTTTGTTGTGTTTTTTCATCTATTTTTTTGATGATTCTTGCTGGTACGCCTGCAACAACTACATTTTCAGGTACATCTTGGGTGACAATGGCTCCAGCGGCCACGACAGAACCAGCTCCAACTTGTACGCCTTCAATGACAACCGCATTGGCACCTACTAAGACGTTATCTCCAATCCGAACTGGTTCAGCACTTGCTGGCTCAATAACACCCGCTAGTACAGCTCCTGCTCCTATATGAGCGTGTTTGCCAACAGTTGCGCGGCCTCCGAGGACAGCACCCATATCAATCATGGTTCCTTCTCCAATTTCAGCGCCAATATTGATTATTGCTCCCATCATAACCACTGCTCCATCCCCAATTTCAACTTGGTCTCGAATGATTGCACCGGGTTCAATTCGAGCATTGAGGTGACGTGTATCAAGCATTGGCACAGCTGAATTTCTACCATCAAATTCGACAATATAATCTTGATTTTCTGTCAGCTCTGACAAAAGTGGTTCAATTTTTACCCAGTCACCGGCTAAAGTTCCGTAATGATGAGTTTGATTTGCAGCTCCTGTTTCAATATTAAAGACATCATTTGGGACAGTTCCATTAAGATGACCTTTATAAGTTACCTTGACGTTCGTTTTCTTTTCAGCATTTCCGATAAAAGTAATAATTTCTTGAGCCGTTAATTTTTGTGCATCCATGATTTAATTTTCTCCTTATTCTGACAATTCTGATTAAAAATTTTTGCGAGAATCTCGCAAAAATGTTATTTTACAAATTCGGTTAATGTGCCTATTTTTTCATTATATTTAACAAATGAACCGTTTTTTTCAATCTTAACAAAGGTTGGAACGAATGGTGCCTAATATTTTTCACGAAGCGAAGCTAATTCAGTATCAAAATCAGTGTACTCTGTGTCAATAAAATAAATTTTCTTATCCCAGATTTCTGGTAATTGGCGGGCAAAATAGCGCGTCCAGGGACAAGTCAACCGACCAAAGAGTAGATATTCTCCTTCAGTAAGCGTTGTCAACTGTTCATATTTACGAACATAGTCAACATGTTTTATATTGTGGAAAAATTCGGCTCTTTTCTCACTCGTATAAGGTTGGCAAACCCAGTCTCCTATTATGATAACCGTATTTTCCTCAGGGGCGACAAATGAAAACATAAACTTGTCATTTGCCGTAGGCACAATTTCACTTGTGGCTAATCCCAATTCAATCACTTTATCACGCACCTCATCGATATAAGGAATCGTCATTGTAATCGTTTGGGGCCGAGTAATCACAGCTTCATTTAAAGCCACCTCTTCTTCAAGCCCTAATTCTTTCCAGAAAATCTCAGCATTAACAAGACTATTGACATTCAATGTAATCATTTGTTCTCCTTATTTGCTTACTTTTGACCATAAAATCAAAACAAGTGCCATTATAATAATGCTGATAACGAGGATTGTATCACGGCTTTGCCATTTAAGCTGACGATATTTTGTTCGCCCATCGCCGCCCTGATAGCCTCGGCTTTCCATGGCAATTGCTAAATCATCGGCTCGACGGAAACTAGATACAAAAAGGGGAATCAAGATTGGGATAACCGATTTGATTTTTTGCAACAGACTCCCTTCCCCAAAGTCCATTCCACGAGCTTTTTGAGCATTCATAATCATGGTTGTATCATCCATCAAGGTAGGAATAAATCGCAACGAAATTGACAACATCAATCCTAATTCATGGACAGGAACTTTGAGTTTTTTCAAAGGGGATAGACCTGTTTCAATTCCATCCGCTAAAGTCAATGGCGGCGTTGTTAGGGTCAAGATTGTGGACATAAAAATAATGAGCACAAAACGGAAGAAAATATAGACGGCATTTATCAGTGATTCGATTGAGACTTGAAGTATCCAAAAATGGAATAGAATATGCTCGCCTGGTGTAAATAGCATCTGAAAGATAACTGTAAACAAAATCAGACCAAGCATTGGCCTCAACCCTTTAAGAAAATAAGAGATTGATATTTTTGAAAGCCAAACCCCTGCAAAAGTATAAATTAATAATAAAAGGTAGCCAAGCCAATCATTTGCTAAGAAAATAACTGCAATGAAGGCAATCATAACGAGCAATTTTGAACGCGGATCCATTTTGTGAATCGCAGAATCGCCAGGAATATAGCGTCCCATTAACATATTGTTCATTATAAGTCGCCTCCCAAATGATTTTTCATACTTGACAGAACCATGACCAGCTCAGCTCTTGTGATGGGCAAACGCCTGAACTCTACGCCTTGTTTTTGAAGGGCTACTGCAAATTCTGTCGCTTTTGGCACACCTAACTCATGTTGTTTAAGGAACGCAACTTTTTGAAAAACATCATGTGGTTGACCACAATCAATCACGCGGCCTTTTTCTATCAAATAGACAAAATCTGCATAGTTTGCAACATCATCCATTAAATGTGTAACCAAAACAACTGTTTGTCCTATTGCATGAATGGACTCGAACAATTCCATCATTTCTATTCTCGCCTTTGGGTCAAGACCGGCGGTAGGTTCGTCCAAAACAAGGACTTCTGGCTCCATAGCCAAAATACCTGCAATGGCAACACGACGCATTTGACCTCCAGAGAGTTCAAATGGCGAACGTTCCCAAAATTCTTCTGGCAATCCTACAAGATTCAGTTTTTCTTTAGCCGTTTGCAAAGCATCTTCCTCAGACACCCCGAAATTCTTGGGACCAAAAGCAACATCCTTTAATACCGTTTCCTCAAACAATTGCGTTTCAGGAAATTGAAAGACAACCCCAACTTTTCTACGAACGGGTTTGATTTCTTTCGCTTTACTGTCATTTTTAATCACAATATCGCCAACTGTGACCGTTCCTTCTGTCGGTTTGACCAAGCCATTTAGGTGTTGCATCAAGGTCGATTTCCCTGAGCCAGTGTGACCAATGACCGCAGTGTATGAACCACCTTTAATTTCCATATCAATATCAAAAAGCGCTCGGCTTGCAAATGGTGTACCTGCTTGATATGTGAAACTTACTTTTTCAAATTTTATCATTTTTTTAACATTCCAGTTAGAACTTGAGTTAATTTTTTATCATCCATGTATTCATTTGGCAAATCAAAACCAACATGGCGCAAATCAGCCATCAAATTTGAGGTAAAAGGCACATCAAGTCCAATTTCAACCATATCTTCATTTGAACCAAAAAGAACTTCAGGTCTAGCAACTTCTGCCACTTTTCCATCCTTCATAACAATGATACGATCCGATTGTGCAGCTTCATCTAAATCATGCGTAATTGATAAGACGGTTAAGCCATATTTTTCTTTGATTTCATGGATGACACGCATAATATCAGCTCGTCCTGTTGGATCAAGCATAGATGTTGATTCGTCCAAGATAATGATTTCAGGGCGCAATGCAATGATTCCAGCAATGGCAACGCGCTGTTTTTGCCCTCCCGATAAACGTGCTGGTTCTTTCTTTTTAAAATCCATCATATTTACGGCTAATAAGGCTTCATCCACACGTTTTAGCATTTCTTCGCGTGGAATCCCTTGGTTTTCCATACCGAAGGCAACATCATCTTCAACGGTAGCTCCAACAAACTGATTATCTGGATTTTGAAATACCATTCCGATTTTTCGACGTAAATCCCAAACATTTTGATTTGTCAAAACTTCATTATCTATCTTTACTGTCCCTGTAAATTCTTCAAGCAGCCCATCAATAAGTCGTGCTGTCGTTGATTTTCCAGAACCGTTTTGTCCGATAATAGAGACCCACTCACCTTTTTCCACAAAAAAACTAACGCCGTCTAGTTGCTCAACTTCGCTTTCTTTTTCATATTTAAAGTGTAAATTTTCAACTTCAAGAATTTTATTCATAACTTTTATTATATCAAATTTTGCTAACTTCTGCCCCATACGGTTTTAAGTATCCACTTAAAAGTGTAAATTTTCTGAAAAAGGCCATTCTACCTTATGATTTAAAAAGTTTTGCGAAATCAATATCATCATCGTCGAGTTTTATATCCTTCAATGCGGTCTTTAATGGCAGATTTTTCTTGCTGCTACTGAGATACTGCTGAAGTTCATTACTAGTGGCTTCATGCTGAGTCTTAGAAACGTTTTGATTCAGCGACTTCTTTTTGTTTTTCAATTGCTTTGGTTTAGATTTTTCAAATGATTTCTTTTGTACAACAAAATTTTCTTCGGGAAATTCAACTTTTAGAAGTTCAATTACTTTCGCGGCTCCGAAATTCCTTCCTACCCAAAATGGTTTTGCTGTTGCTTTTGCAGCCTCTTTAGCGAAACTGACCGAATGATGAGCTACGTTTAGGTTTCGAATGACGACAAAATCTGCCTTGCCAACAAGCGAATCAATTTCTGAACGATTCGGTTTTTTCTTATCAAATCCTAAAAATTGACAGCCTACCTGAGCTAATTCATCACGCAAATCGCGCCAATAGCCTGACTCACAAATAATCAAAACTGTTTTCATCGTTTTCCTTTCCAGACATCTTGTCTTAATAGACAGTCCATTTTCGGTATAAAAAAAGCTCTTCTGAGCATTTTTATTACATTAATTAAGGAGAGAAGGGGATTCGAACCCCCGAAACGCTTGTGACGTTTACACACTTTCCAGGCGTGCTCCTTCGACCACTCGGACATCTCTCCAAATCGTTTCATCTATGTTGTCGTTTATAACTTAGTTTGTCATACCTGACAATTTATTTTAACAAATTTTTTAGCAAATGTCATTTAATTTTTTTAATCAAAGTAAAAAAATACTGATGCCATTACTCCATTGATTTGTTCATAATCGCACGAATAACAGATTCACGATTTGTAAGTGATCCTTCCTCATGTCTTTTCTCGAACCCTTTAACTAATAATTCACAAATATATAGTTGTGAAATTTTACCAGAAAGTGAGGCACCATCGAAAAATTCATCAGTAGCGGTTTGTAATACAAGGTCAGATTGTTGAGCAATTGGCGACAAGAGGTAATTTGTTAAACTAATAATTTTAGCATGTTTTGTATGAGCAATCGACAAAGAATCATATATATCCTTTGTTTTCCCAGATAATGAAATTCCAATAACTAAATCGTCTTCGTGTAACAAGGAGGCAATTTGAGCCTGAAAATGAGGGTCACTAACTGATTTCGCTTGAATACCGATCCTAAGAAACATTGCCTCCAAGTCTTGTCCCGTATTTCCACTCGTCCCCACTCCAAATATGTAAATGTTTTTTGAGTCAGAAACCAATTCAATTGCTTTTTCAAGGACTTCCTGTTGGAGCAATTTTTTTGTATATTCCAATGTTTTTGTTATTTTTTCAGCACTTTTTTCGAAAAATGAATTAATACTAACGCTATTTTCTTGCTCAAAATAATCTTCCTTCGCCACGTCAATTTTTAAATCCGAAAATCCAGAATAGCCTAGTTTTTGACAAAAGCGGATGATGGTCGCATCTCCTACTTTAGCTAGTCCTTTTATATCATTCATTGTCCCGTGAGCTACTTGATCTGGTGACGACAGAATAATATTTGCCACTTTTTTCTCAGATTTTGTCAGTAAATCATATTTTTCTTTAATTATTTGTTTGACTTGCATTTTCACCCCATAGCTCAGTTTCAATAAAAAACGAGCTTTGATAACTGTTTAACCCCTATTGTATCAGGTCATTTTTTTCAGTTTATCATATTTTTCATTAATTTGCACCCAATTTTTTTAAATTTCTTCTTGACAAGAATGAAAGCGCATGCTATATTAATTATGGAGTTAATATCCATATCTATTATAAATTGGAGGAAAAATGGAGAATGAATAAACAAGCTTTTTTAGAACAGATCAACGGGGGGCTCATTGTTTCTTGTCAAGCCTTACCTGGAGAGCCACTATACAGTGAAAATGGAGGAATTATTCCATTGCTGGCCATAGCAGCGGAAAGGGCTGGTGCTGTAGGAATTCGAGCAAATTCGGTTCGCGATATTAAAGAAATACAAAATGCAGTCAACCTGCCAATTATTGGAATTATAAAACGAGATTATTTGCCAGAAAAACCATTTATTACAGCCACAATGAACGAGGTTGATGAATTAGTTGAGACCGGTTGCGAAGTCATTGCTTTAGATTGTACTCTGCGGAAACGTCATGACGGTTTGACGATTAATCAATTCATCGCAGCAATCAAACAAAAGTATCCGGAACAACTCCTAATGGCAGACTGTGCAACATTTGAGGAAGGTGTGAATGCATTTGGAGCCGGAGTAGATTTTATTGGTACGACATTAAGTGGGTACACTGATGAAAGCGTAAAACAGGATGGACCTGATTTCGAACTTATTGAAAAATTAGTCCATAAAGGAATCCCGGTCATTGCTGAAGGTCGTATCCATACACCTGAACAGGCTCAACGCATCAAAAAAATTGGTGTGTCTGGAATTGTTGTAGGCGGGGCAATTACTCGTCCCCTAGAAATAGCAAGTCGATTTATAAAAGCGATAAGAGAGGTATAAGATGTTTAAACAATTTTCCCAATTAGGGCGAGCTTTCATGCTTCCCATTGCCATATTACCTGCAGCCGGTTTGCTTCTTGGCTTAGGTGGTGCATTAACCAATGAAGCAGCAATTAAAGCCTATCCTTTTCTAAATATTAGTTGGCTACAAACCATTTTAAAAGTTATGAGTTTTGCTGGAAATGCTGTATTCGCAAATATTGCTCTCATTTTTGCTATTGGTCTAGCTGTCGGTTTAGCAAATGGAGATAAGGGAACGGCTGGTCTCTCCGCTGGTGTCTCATTTCTTGTTTATACGGCAACGATTAGTGGTCTTTTACAAATGTTTGCCCCAAAAACAACGATCGATACCGGTGTTGTAGGATCAATCGTCATTGGTGGAATGGTTGCCTTGCTTCATAATAAATACCGAATGATTGAATTGCCTCAGTTTTTAGGCTTCTTCGGCGGGTCTCGTTTTATTCCAATAATTACTTCATTTGCGGCTATATTTATTGGTGCTTTCTTCTATATGATTTGGCCACCCATTCAAGGCGTTCTTACAGTTGCTGGAACTGCGATTGCAGGGATGGGTAGTTTTGGGACATTCCTTTACGGCTTTCTTCTCCGTCTGACAGGGGCAGTCGGTCTACATCATACCATTTATCCAATGTTTTGGTATACTGCACTTGGCGGTAGCGAGGTCGTTGCTGGGCACACCATTGTTGGGGCTCAAAACATTTTCTTCGCGCAATTGGCTGATCCAAATCACCACGGGCTATTCACCTATGGAACACGATTTTTTGCTGGTCGTTTCGCTACGATGATGTTTGGTCTTCCTGCAGCTGCCTTAGCTATGTATCACTGTATTCCAAAGGAAAATCGTAAAAAGGATGGTGGGCTCTATCTATCTGGTGGTTTGACTTCATTTTTAACGGGAATTACCGAACCGCTTGAATACACTTTCCTTTTTGCAGCACCATGGCTTTATGTCATCCATGCCTTTTTAGACGGCCTCTCTTTTTTCTTTGCTGACATCATGAATATTCGCATTGGGAATTCATTCTCAGGTGGATTGATTGACTATTTGTTGTTTGGTGTTTTACAAGGCAAAGATAAGACAAATTGGCCAAGTGTTCTTCTTTTGGGAGTGATTTGGGCAATCATTTATTACGTTGTATTCCGTTTCTGTATTACTAAATTCAAAGTTCAAATTCCAGGAATGGAGCTTGAAACTGCTGAATCTGACGTCCCTGATTCAACACTTCCGAAAACTGGCAATAAATTATATGATGAATCAGTTGAAATCATTCATGCATTAGGAAACTTAAATAATATTGAAAGTGTTGAGGCATGTGCCACAAGACTCCGCGTAGCCGTTAAAGATAGTACCTTAATAGAAAAAAAGGTCTTCAAGCAGCTTGGTGCTCCAGCCGTCATAGAAGTCTCTGGTGGTATTCAAGCTATATTCGGTGGGAAGGCTGACATTTATAGTCAACAAATCAATCAAATCATTGAAAATGGGATTGTTATCGAGGGAGAATCAACTGTAAATGTGGAGGAAAAGCCATTATCGGTAGAAAATAAGACTCCTTATGCTCCAATCACAGAAGGACTAACAGCTGCTGCCTCTGGACAACTTGTAAATTTAAATTCAATCAATGACCCCGTTTTCTCGACTAAAGCAATGGGCGAGGGCTATGGCATTATCCCTAATTCCGGAGAAGTATACTCTCCAGTTTATGGAAAAATTTCTTCAATATTCAAGACAAAACATGCAATTGGAATTATCACGAGTACCGGTTTAGAAGTTTTGATTCATATGGGTCTAGACACCGTCCGTTTGAATGGAAAACCTTTTGAAATAATGGTGAGTGAGGGGCAAGAGATTACTCCAAATACTCAACTCGCGAATGTTAATATTGCAGCGATTATTGAAGAAGGTTTAGACCCTGTTATACTCGTCTTGATTACAAATACTGTAGATAAGGTGGGAACATTTAATCTAGACTGTACGGTTAATAGTACAGTTCATGCAAAACAAGCAATTGCACATGTAATAACAAAATAATAAATTGAGACGCTTCGGTGTCTTTTTCTTTTGGATTCCCTATGGAAAAATTATATCTACACTTGTAGATTCAAATAGTTGACAATTTTAATCTACAAGTGTAGACTAAGAATATAAAGATATTGAATAAGGAGGAAATATGACAGACGAATTCAATTTATCTGATAGCGAAATTGTTGTCATGCGAATTTTGTGGACACTTGGAGATATTAGCTCCGAGGAAATTATTGCGGCCATCCCTGATTTTTATCAGTGGTCACCATCCACAGTCCGAACATTTTTAGCGCGTCTGACAAAGAAAGGCATCACAAGCTCTACAAGAAAGGGCCATAAATTTATTTATCACGCGCAAAAAACGGAGGACGAAGTGATTCAACTTTTAACTTCCGAATTACTCCATAAAATTTGCGCCATGAAACAAACCGATGTCGTAATCAATTTAATTGACTACGGAGAATTTACTGCAGATGATAAGTCAAGAATCAATCGTCATTTGTCAGCTAAGACAGAAGTCGATAAAGTCTCTTGCGATTGTTTATCAAAATTCCATATTTGTAATTGTTAAGGAGAAAAAATGGATAAAATTATCATATTAATTATTGCGCTCTTATTTATTGCCTTTGTTATTTGGTGGTTTTTTGGCAAACACACGAGTTCTGAATCGACTTCAGTCCTGACTTCAAATGGGCAAGAAGCACTCGTCACTGTCAATGGTGGCTACAATCCAAATACACTTGTTTTGAAAAAAGGGGTCCCTGCTCAAGTCACTTTTTTACGTAAAGACCCTTCAACCTGTTTGGAAGAAGTCATCTTCCCAGATTTTGGTATTCATGAAAAATTACCCCAAAACAAGCCGATTGATTTGGATATTGATACGGATAAGGCTGGAGAATACACCTATAATTGTGGAATGAATATGTTCCATGGAAAAATTATTATCAAATAAAGGAGAACACCATGTTCAATAAAAACAAAACACAGGAAATTACAGTTATCGTTGATGGCTCTTACGAACCTTCAAACTTCAAACTCAAAGCTGACCGTCCAGCAAAAGTAACTTTTATCAGGAAATCCGATAAAGGTTGTCTAGATCAAATTATTTTTAATGGTGAAACACGTGATTTACCTCTCAACGAAGCAGAAACTTTCCAATTCACACCTCAAACTAAAGGCGATATTGAATGGTCTTGTGGGATGAATATGGTGAAAGGAAAATACACCGTTAAATAAAAGTAGGAAGGAATTTGTGATGTTATCCATCCAAAAAAGATTTTATATTTCATTCATTATAGCTGTCCCGTTAGTTATCAATATGATTACAATGCCACTTGGCTACATGATTCCTGGTGGTGATTGGACTGCATTTATCTTAGCAACAATTGTCATGATATTTGCCGGTTGGCCTTTCATACAATCCGCTTGGGCTTCTTTCAAAAATCACCACGCCAACATGGATACGCTTGTTGCCATGGGAACTGTCACTGCTTATCTATATAGTATTTATGCCATGTTCAATTCATTAGGTGTCTATTATGAAGCTGTCGTTGTCGTTATTGCACTGGTCCTTCTCGGCTCGCTTTTTGAAGAAAAGATGAAAACATCTGCTTCTGGCGCTGTTAGTAAACTTCTTGATTTGCAAGCGAAAGACGCCGAAGTCATGCGTGATGGAAAATTCATTAATCTTCCGGCTGAGCAAATTTTGGTTGGCGATTTGATTCGAGTCAAACCAGGGCAAAAAATTGCAGTCGATGGGCAAATTACTGAAGGTCAATCTACTATTGATGAATCAATGGTGACTGGCGAATCAATGCCGGTCGAGAAAAAAGTAGGTGATAATGTCATCGGTTCAACCATAAATAACAGTGGGACATTTATTTTTAAAACAAAGAAAATTGGTAAAGATACACTGTTGTCTCAAATTGTGGAAATGGTCAAGCAAGCACAAACGAGTAAAGCGCCCATTCAAAAAATCGTTGACCAAATATCAAACATTTTCGTTCCTTTGGTGTTAATTATTGCTGTCTTGAGTTTTACGGTTTGGTATGTCTTTTTAGGTGCTAGTCTGGTAAATTCGGTTATCTTTGCTGTGTCCGTTTTGATTATTGCCTGCCCCTGTGCACTTGGAATTGCGACCCCTACCGCTTTAATGGTGGGTACTGGCCGTGCTGCCAAGTTAGGCATTCTAATTAAAAATGCCGAAGTGTTAGAAGCTGCTCACTCTGTCAAAACAGTTGTCTTTGATAAAACAGGGACAATAACAGTGGGAAAGCCTCAAGTAACCGATATCATAGGAGCTGATAAAACGCGAGTCCTCACGATTGCTGCTGGATTAGAAAGCTCTTCAGAACATCCGCTCGCAACAGCCATTTTGAAAAAAGCTGAAGAAGAAAAAATTATTCCAGCTAAAATTGAGCAGTTCTCGGCAATTTCTGGAAAAGGGGTCAAGGCTGTCATTGATGACAAAACTGCCTTTGTAGGAAATGATAAACTCATCGAGAGTTATTCTCCTGATAACTTATTACTGAAACAGATGAAAGCTTTACAGTCCGAGGCGAAAACAGTTGTCATTGTTGGCATAGAAAATCAAATTATCGGTTTAATCGCCATTCAAGATGCTCCAAAGGAAAGTTCAAGGACCGCCATTGCCGCACTCAAAAAAGAGGGACTAAAGACCGTCATGCTCACTGGTGACAATCCGCTCGTTGCTCAAGCCATTGGTAATCAAGTTGGTATCGATGAGGTCATTGCCGATGTCCTTCCAAATGACAAAGCCGATCACATTAAAGCACTTCAACAAACAGCACCAGTTGCATTCGTTGGTGACGGAATCAACGATGCTCCTGCTTTAACGACTGCTGATGTTGGTATCGCAATGGGTTCTGGAACAGATATTGCGATTGAATCAGGCGGAATTGTTCTGGTCAAAAATGATTTACAAGATGTCGTAACTGCGCTTGAATTAAGCAAGAAAACATTCAATCGAATTCGTCTGAATCTTTTCTGGGCCTTCATTTACAATGTCATTGGTATCCCAATTGCAGCTGGAGTTTTCTACTCCTTAGGCTTCATTTTGAGTCCTGAGTTTGCTGGTCTTGCCATGGCCATGAGTTCAATCACAGTTGTTGTTTCTTCTTTATTATTGAACAATGTCAAACTTTCTTCAGAATCGTAAAAAAAGGTGTCACAAGTGACATCTTTTTTATATCATTTTTTCTTTATGAATTTGTTCAACCTGGGCCTTGCCATCATTTAACCGATCCCAAATTATTACTTTGTCAGCATTCATTGACTTTTTCACGTCAATAATACGCTGATTGGACGAGCCTCGAAATTGCAAAAGAAGATTTTTCTTGCTCAACTCAAAACGACCATCGACTAATATATCGATTAATCCGAGCATTTCAATTTTATCATCTGTTTCTTGCTGTAACTCTTCCCACTTATAGCCAGTCCATGACCAAACATCCTTATCCGGGAGTTCTTCCCTGATTCTTTTTAACAAAGGTAATAAAATGCCTGTATTAAGGAAAGGTTCTCCTCCAAGTAATGTCAGCCCCTGAACATAAGGCTGTGCCAAATCCTTCATGATTGCTGTTTCAAGTTCAGACGTGTAAGCTTTCCCATATCGAAATGACCATGTTGCAGCATTGTAGCACCCCTCACAATGAAACATGCAACCAGATACATAGAGCGAACAGCGTACCCCCTCGCCATCGACAAAATTGAAAGGTTTATAATCCGCTATATATCCCTGCTCTAAATCAGCTGCTCGCCATTCTTTTGCTTTTGGATTGTTCATTCCCATACTCCTGTACACTGCTAAAAACCGACTGTCTTATGTATAATGATTTTTTATCTCTCAACAAAATATTCTGATTTTTTCTCATCAACAAGAACCGAATCAATATTCTGTCCATTAGCCAAACTTCCAACTAACCCATTCATGTGTTTTACACGATGTGAAATTTCGCTGTGGCGACCATGAACCATGGGACGGGCTTGAGGGTTCCCAAGATATCCACAAGTACGTTTAACGACATCACAAGTTTTAGGATCTGCATTGCCACATTGGGGGCACTTAAATCCTTTCTCAGTAGGTGCAAAATCACCTTCAAAACCACAGGCATAACAATGATCAATTGGCGCATTCGTTCCCAGATAACCAATTCGGTCATAGGCATAATCCCAAACTGCTTCCAAAGCCTTGGGATTTTGTTGAATCATCGGGTACTCACAATAATGAATGAATCCACCATTGGCATAAACTGGATAATCTTTCTCAAAGTCAAGTTTTTCGAAGGGTGTGGGATTTTTGCGAATATCATAATGAAATGAATTGGTATAGTAATCTTTTTCTGTAATATCAGGAATTGAACCAAATTTTTCCTTATCCATCCGACAAAAACGATCCGTCAGACTTTCACTTGGTGTACTATAAACTGAAAAATGATAACCCGTTGCCTTTGACCATTCTTCACAATCTTCGTGCATCCGCTTAACGATTTCAATCGTAAATGCTTTTGCCTCTGGATTATTTTCCCAAATTGGGCCAAAGAAAGTTGTCGCAACTTCATATAATCCAATGTAGCCAAGCGAAACAGTTGCACGTTCATTTTTGTAAAGTTCATCGACGGAATCTTGCTCTTTCAATCGACCAAGCGCCCCATTCATAAATAGAATTGGAGCATTTTTTGGTTGGGCTTCTTTGACGCGTTCAACACGAAAAAGAAGAGCATCTTTTGCAATGGAAATCCGTTCATTAAAGATCGCCCAGAATTTATCAAATTGTGCTTTTCCATTTGAATCACGAGACTCTAAAGCAATCCGCGGTAAATTCACCGTTACCACTCCTAGATTATTGCGTCCGGCTGTCACTTCATTGCCTTGCGCATCTTTCCATCCTTGCAAAAATGAACGGCAGCCCATGCTTGCCTTAAAAGAACCTGTCAACTCAACAATTTTATCGTAACTCAAAATATCTGGGTACATCCGTTTAGTCGAACATTCGAGTGCCAACTGCTTAATATCATAATTAGGCGTACCGACCTCCAGATTAAGTCCACGTTTCAGAGTAAAGATCAACTTTGGAAATATCGCAGTTCGATGTTCAGAACCTAAACCTTTAATACGTACCTTCAGCATCGCTTTTTGAATTTCACGTGCATACCAGTCCGTCCCTAGACCAAAACCAACTGTTACAAATGGGGTTTGTCCATTTGAGGTGAACAACGTATTGATTTCATATTCTAGCGATTGCATGGCATCATAAATGTCCTTCGCCGTTTTCTCTTTTGCATATTCTTCGCGTTTTTCAGGAGTCTCAATCCACTTATCTGCATCTCGTTTGTGTTTTGCATAATTTAATTTTGCATAGGGAGCCAATACTTCGTCTGCACGATCAAAAGAACATCCTCCGTATTGACTACTTGCCACATTGGCAATAATTTGGCTGGCCTGTGCCGTTGCTGTTTGAATAGATTTTGGGCTGTCTACCTGTGCATTTCCAAGTTTAAAGCCCTTTTCAAACATATTTTTAAAATCGATTAAACAACAATTGGACATGGTCGTGAATGGAGAATAATCCAGATCGTGATAATGAATATCACCTTTTTGATGGGCGTTGGCAACATGGGGAGGTAACATTTTCAATCCAATCGCTTTTGATACCGCACCTGCTGTCAAATCACGTTGCGTATTAAAAACATTTGAATCTTTATTCGCATTTTCATTAACGACTGTTGAATCACGTTGTATCAATTTCTCAATTGTGAAATTGATATCGGTTGCTTTCTTCCGTTCAAAGTCACGCTTCGTCCGATAAGAGACATATTCTTCAGCTAATGCAATTTCTTCGGCTTCTAACAATTCATGTTCGACGATATTTTGAATTTCATAAATTTTGACATTTTCATGGAAGCGATTGAAAATCTCTGAAATAACCCGATCTGTGACAGACTCTATCCGTTCCTGTTGAGCCTCGCTCCATGGGCTAATTTTATCTGATGCTTTTTTGAGCGCTTGAAAAATTTTATCTTCGTCAAATCGAACCGATCGGCCATCTCTTTTGACGACGTTCATTGTTCTATTTTCCAAATCTAAATTTGCTGTCCACAGTTTCATTTCATAGCCTCCGATATCTTTGTGATTGTAAATTCAATCTCATACATTACTATTTTATCAAATTACTTTCGTTTTGTATACCATATATTGTATTCAAACTTATTATTTATTCAAAAAGACACAATATATAGTTCTCGTAAAATTTGTAAAATGGATGAACTATTTGACAAGAGAAAAATCAAAAAAACCGCTCAACTGATTGAACGGTTCATGTCATGAAAATTTATTATTTAATTTTCATTAATTTTTTATCATTTTACGTTGAATGAATTTCACAATTTCAACAATGATGACGACGGAAACAGATGCTGCGAGCACCATGCCCCATTGATAGAAATCAAGATGTGAAACGTGGAAGATGTCGTTCAATCCTGGAACCATAATAACTGCTGCAAGCAGGATGAATGAAACTAAGATTGAAAGATTGAATGTCTTTGATTTGAAAACGCCGACTTTGAAAATGGATTGATGAAGTGATTTAACATTGAAAGCGTGGAAAAGTTGGATGAGGCCAAGTGTTGCGAATGACATTGTCAATGCGTCTTGGTGGATCATCGTATAGTTACCTGGATGAGCAGGGTAGGCGAGTGCAAGGCCGTAAACACCGAGCGTCAAGAAAGCCTGTGTAATCCCTTGATAAATTGTTGATGAAAGCACACCACCACTAAAGAAGCTCGCTTTTTTCCCTCGAGGTTTCTCTTTCATAACCCCCGGTTCATTTGGTTCAACCCCAAGAGCAATTGCTGGGAAAGTATCTGTTACCAAGTTGATCCAAAGCAATTGAACTGGAAGCATAACATCCCAACCCGCTAATGTCGCAATGAAAATCGTCAGGACTTCAGCTGTATTTGCTGACAAAAGATACTGGATGGTCTTTTGAATATTAGCAAAAACTTTACGACCTTCTTCAACCGCAACAATAATCGTTGCAAAGTTATCATCGGCCAGCACCATATCAGAGGCACCTTTGGAAACTTCAGTCCCTGTGATTCCCATGCCGATACCGATGTCTGCTTGTTTCAGGGCAGGTGCATCATTGACTCCATCACCAGTCATAGCAACAACTTTTTCTTCATTTTGCCAAGCTTTCACGATACGAACTTTATGTTCTGGTGAAACACGCGCATAAACGGAATAATTTCCAACTTGTTTTTGGAACTCGTCATCAGTCATTTCATTTAATTGGGCCCCTGTCAAAACGTGCCCCTCGCTGTCGTCAGCACTGATAATTCCAAGACGTTTAGCAATAGCCTCTGCAGTATCTTGGTGGTCTCCCGTAATCATAATTGGGCGAATTCCGGCTTCTTTAGCCACTCGAACGGCTTCCGCTGCCTCTGGGCGTTCTGGGTCAATCATTCCTACTAAACCAGCAAAAATCAGATCATTTTCTAAATCTTCGCTCGTCAGTTCTTCTGGGATGGTGTCAATGTATTTGTAAGCCATCATTAAGACCCGTAAAGCTTCATGAGCCATCGCATGGTTGTCTGCTAAAATGGCATTTCGGTCCTCTGCTGTGAGAAGTGATACTTCATCATTAACTAATTTTTTGGTTACACGTTTGAGCAATTGGTCAGGCGCACCTTTAACCGCAACAAAATAACGTCCATCGGCTAGTTTATGAATCGTTGACATGAGCTTACGGTCACTATCAAATGGTAATTCAGCCACACGTGGATTTGCTGTCAGCTCTGACGAAATTTGGAACCCTTGATCTTGCCCAAATTTGACGAGCGCGGTCTCAGTTGGGTCGCCAATAAAGTCGCCCTCTTGTGAGATTTTAGTGTCGTTGGCAAAATTCATGACACGTAATGTCATATCTCCATCTGCCAATTTTTCAGTACGATCAACAACTTTACCGTTGGTTAAAACTTTTTCAACAGTCATTTTGTTCATGGTCAATGTTCCTGTTTTATCAGAAGCAATGATTTCTGTTGAACCGAGTGTTTCAACCGCTGGAAGCTTGCGGACAATCGAATTACGTTTGGCGAGAACTTGCGTCCCAATTGCTAAAACAATTGTTACTATAGCTGGAAGTCCTTCTGGAATCGCAGCAACGGCAAGTGCGACTGAAGTCATTAATCCTTCAAGAACTCCTTCTTGTGTAATTGTATCCAATCGGAAAATGTGGACGAAGAAGGTCACAAGAGCAATTCCTAAAATTGCCCAAGTCAAAACTCTAGATAAACGGTTAAGATTACGTTTCAATGGTGTTTCTGTCTCATCAGCAGATTCAATCATTTTAGCGATTTTACCCACTTCAGTATACATTCCCGTAGCAATAACTATCCCTGTCCCGCGTCCGTAAGTCACATTGGCATTTTGATAAGCCATATTGAGTCGGTCACCAATTCCACTGTCAGCACTGATTTCGATGCGTGCATCTTTCTCTACTGGTACAGACTCTCCTGTAAGCGCGGCTTCTTCAATTTTCAAGCTGGCTGATTCAATAAGTCGCATGTCTGCTGGGACAACATCCCCCGCTTCAAGCAGAACCACATCGCCAGGAACCAAATCCTTACTGTCAATTTCAAGAACATGTCCATCTCGTTTAACACGGGCGGCTGGTGAACTCATATCCTTCAATGCTTCGATTGCTGCCTCTGCCTTGCCTTCCTGGTAAACCCCAAAAATGGCATTAATGACAACAACGGCCATGATAATCAGTGCATCCGAAATATCATGTCCACCACTTGTTACCACTGACAAAATAGCAGCTACAATCAAGATGATAATCATCAAATCTTTGAATTGTTCCGCAAATTTGACCAACAAGGATTTTTTCTTCCCGGATGAGAGTTCATTACGTCCATATTCGGATAGTCGTTCTTGAGCTTGGTTGACTGATAACCCTTGGTCAGTAGATCCCACTTTTTCATAGACTTCCGTCAGGGGTAAATTGTAAAAAGGTGTAGTTTCTTGAACTTTTTTCTGTTCTTCTGGCAAAAATATTTTCCTCCAATATATGATATAAGCGGTCATTATGCTAAAAAGAGACCTGTAGCACAATGGCCACAAGTCTCGCTGTTTAATATAATACCGAGCTTACGCTGTATTGACGATATCATAAGAAGCTACTTGCTTCCCGCTACTCCCTTGAGTCTTTTTATTATATCAAATTTTAACGAAAAATCAATAGTTTTCAATTAAAGTTCTGTAATAAAAAATAAAAAAGCAAAAATATTATCATTGGTATTAAAATATATTACTATTTTTTAATTTTTAATAATTATGTAATAAATATTATTGGTTCTCACTGTTCATCTATGTTAAAATTAAGCTATCGACCTTATGACAAGTTTTGTACGGAAAGGATTATTATGTCACAATCACGTATCAAAAAGAAAAATCAGCATTTGAAGAAAAAAGAAGTTAATTTTCATAAACCCGCTTCAAAAGTCGCTTCAACAGTTCTATTAGCGGGTGCCTTGACTTCTACTTCGGAAATCTTACTAAGTTATCAAGCACCAAAAGCAGAGGCTGCCACAACTTCAAGCCAACAAGCTTATATTCAAAATATTGCTTCATATGCAAAACCAGTTGCCGATGCAAATGGACTTTTTCCATCTGTAATGATTGCACAAGCTATCTTAGAAAGCAATTGGGGAACCAGCACACTATCACAATATCCATATTATAATCTTTTTGGTATCCAAGGAAGCTATAACGGGAATTCTGTCAGCATGACCACCAAAGAATATATCAATGGCCAATTTGTCACGAAAGTAATGCCTTTTAGAAAATATCCATCGTTAAGTGCCAGTTTTGCCGACAACGCACGTGTTTTGAAAACAACAAACTTTGGAGCTGGCTACTTTTATGCTGCAGCTTGGCGTTCGAATGCCTCTTCCTACCTTCAAGCAACTGCCGCATTAACAGGAAAATATGCAACTGACCCAAATTATGGAAACTCCCTTAACAAATTGATTTCTCAGTATAATTTAACACAATACGATGGATTCAATTCATTAAGCAATACATCAGATTCATCGGCTGGCATAAATTCTAATCCTGTGCTTCAAACAACAACAACTCAGACTTATTCTGTAAAATCTGGCGACACACTTTGGGGAATTGCTCAGAAGAATAACGTTTCAATTTCACAAATCAAAACGTGGAATGGACTCAAAAGTGATACCATTTACATTGGTCAAAAACTAAAACTCAGCAAAACCATTTCGTCAAATATAACAAGCTCATCAAATACAACGAATAAAGTGACTAACCCGACTCCAACTTCACCATCTTCAAACAAGGGAGGAACGGTTACTACAAACAAGACAATTAAAGTCATTGCTGGTCACACGCTCTCTGCAATCGCATATCAAAATAAAACGACAGTGAGTCAGCTTAAAGCGTGGAATAATTTAAAGAGTGACCTTATTTTAGTTGGACAAACACTAATTGTTGGCAAAACTACTTCAGTGAGTCCAACAAACGCTTCAAGCAACAAGACCCCTTCGAAAACAAGTTCAAATGCTACATCTGTACACAAAGTTGTTTCGGGTGATACCCTATGGCAACTTGCAAAAAGCAACAACGTTTCGATACAACAAATTAAATCATGGAATCACTTGTCTAGTGATACCATTCTCATTGGTCAATATCT
Source organism: Lactococcus fujiensis JCM 16395 (assembly GCF_002441655.1). Lineage (GTDB taxonomy): Bacteria > Bacillota > Bacilli > Lactobacillales > Streptococcaceae > Lactococcus > Lactococcus fujiensis. The sequence continues at coordinate 105,752 of NZ_JXJU01000006.1, forward strand.
TAGAGTAAAATAATAAAAAAGCTGTTTTCACAGCTTTTTCTTATTCGTTTATAATATTGATTTGGCAAGATTTCATGGTTTCAAGGGCGGCCAGATGTTTTTCGGGACTAACTCCTGCACAACAAGCCGCATCAACTGTAATTTCAACTTCTGGCGCAAAAGCTTTTATAAGAAGTGCATTAGAAACTACACAAATATCCGTGCAAATTCCAATCATCTCAACTTGATCAATCTTCTCATCCTTGATATATTGCGCCAATTCAATTGAACCGAAAGTATACTTTTCAAATATTTTGTGGTAACCGATTGCTGCTTCAGGTCTAATTTGCCACCCATTACTATCTTTTTGACAATGCAAGACAGGTAATTTTTTTCCTTCTTGTGTTGATAAATAATCAGCAAAGTGAGTATCTTGTGTTGCAAAACGTCCATGTTCTGGATAACTTTTGATTTTTTCAATAACAGCTGGAATAATTGCAACTGCTTCTCTTGTCCCTAAAGTTCCATCAATGAAGTCATTTTGGAAATCGACAACTACTAAAATTTTTTTCATTTGATTATCTTCCATTTTCTTGATTGTTACTCTAATTATAGCATGAAAAATATCTCATTTATTTGAAATAAATAATAAAACTGTGTGAATCACACAGTTTTTAGTATTGATTAGAAATCCACTTCATCTGGGTTACTTGCCAAACCTGATTTCCCATGTAATCCATCAATAAAAGCAATGTCTTCAATACTGAGGTTGAAGTCAAAAATGTCAGTATTTTCACGGATTCGTTCCGCTGTAACTGACTTAGGAAGGGGGAGATAACCTTTGTGGAGTGACCAGCGTAAAACGACTTGCGCAACGGTTTTATTATAACGTTTGGCAATATCTTTCAGTTCTTCAATCTCAAAAATCCGACCTGTCCCAAGTGGGCTATAAGCTTCTGTCAAGATATTGTGTTTAACGTTATAGGCCACAATTTCTCTTTGTTGATCACTTGGATTGACAAAAATTTGGTTTACTGCAGGATTAATTTCAGCCGTTTTGAGCAACTTATCAATATGATTCGGATGGAAATTCGAGACACCAATGGCTCTCGCTTTCCCAGCATTTACCGCAGCCTCCATTGCTTTCCAAACTGCTGCATTACGTTCTTCAAAATTTGGACGAAAAGCCTTTGGATTTGGCCAGTGAATCAAATAAAGGTCAACATAATCCAAGCCTAATTTATTCAAAGATTCATCCAATGCTGCTGCAGCATCTTCGGTAGTATTAGTTCCCCAAAGTTTTGTTGTAATGAACAAATCTTCACGTGGTATTCCTGAATCGGCAATCGCTTTACCAACCGAAACTTCATTGCCATAAACTGCCGCTGTATCAATATGGCGATAACCGGATTCAAGGGCAACTTTTACAGCATTGTAGGCTTCATCTCCATCTTTCGATTGCCAAGTTCCAAAGCCAACTTGTGGAATTAATACACCGTTATTTAACGTATAAGTATCAGTTAAAGTCATATTCCTTCTCCTTTAGTCTATTATAAGACCATTCTACCACTTTTAAATGTGAAAAAAAAAAGATTTTGTCTTAAAAATGGTAAAATAGAATAGTCTAGGGTTAGAAATAGATTTGTTTTTCATTTTTATTTCTAATTAAACCAGAAAATATTAACAAATGAGATTATTTTTCTCATTTATTTCTTACGGAGGAAAAATATTATGGCAGAAGTAGAATCTTTCCAATTGGATCACACCGCTGTTCTTGCCCCTTATGTTCGTTTAATTGGTGCTGAAAAGGGGCCAAAAGGAGATGTGATTACTAATTTTGACGTTCGTTTTGTCCAACCCAATAGTAATGTCATCGGAATGGCGGCCCTGCATACGATTGAACATAGCATGGCTAGTTTGATTAGAGACCGCATTGATGGTATGATTGACTTTTCGCCTTTTGGTTGTCAAACTGGATTCCATATGATCATGTGGGGAGAGCATTCACCAGAAGCAATCGCAATAGTGATCAAAAATGCGCTCGAAGAAATGGCATCTGACAAATTTGGTTGGGATAATGTCCCTGGTGTTGCTGAAAAAGAATGTGGTAACTATCGCAATCATAGCGTTTTTGGTGCTAAAGAATGGGCTAAAAAGATTCTATCAGAGGGAATTTCAACTGATCCCTACGAAAGAAAAATTATCTAATTTAATCTCACATTTATATCGTATGAAATTCTTCTTAATTTTTTCATAAAATATAGAATTCTGTTTTTTAAATAGGAAAATTTTAAGAATAAGAAAAAAATGCGGAAATAGAAAGAAAAAAATGGGAAAATATCAACTCGATTATAAAGGACAAGCATCTGTTCAAAAATTTCACGAAAAAAATTCTACGGACGGTGGAAAAGGTATCAATACAAAAAATGCGACACAAGCAAGAATTGACGCGTTGAGAAAAAAAGTAGAGGGAAAGAAAAAATGAAACAAATGAATATCGCCTATGTTGGCTTTGGTAAATCAACCAATCGCTACCATATTCCTTATGTGAAAACACGTGAGCATTTTAAAATTGTTCGTGTAGTCAACCGTACACTGGGCAAGCGTCCTGAAGAACAGAGCGCACTTGAAGCGACTGGGACAATCTTTTCTACGGACATTAATGACATCATCAATGATGAAACCGTCGATTTAGCGGTTGTTGTTACACCTGCCTTTGCCCATTTTGAAACGGTCAAAACATTGTTGCTTGGTGGCAAAAATGTTTTATGTGACAAACCATTAGTGGAAACCCTGACGCAAGCCAAAGAATTAGTTAAAATTGCACAGGATAATGATCTTTTCTTCATGCCTTTCCAAAATCGCCGTTTTGATTCTGACTTTTTGACTGTAAAAAAAGTAATCGAAACTGGCTATTTGGGACAATTGATTGATATTACAGTCAATATGGACCATTTCCGCCCTAATGATGCGTCTAAAGGTGAAAATTTTGATGGTGCATGGTATGGTCACGGCGTTCACATGGTTGACCAAATGGTTTCTCTTTTTGGCAAACCTTCTGAAGTACAATATGACATTCGTTCAACTCGTGATACCAATGCAGTTGATGATTATTTCTCAGTCAACTTAATCTATCCGACACTCCGTGCAACGGTTGCTGCTACTGAGGTTGCAGCATTGCCACATCCAAAATGGATACTTTACGGAACACGTGGCACGTTTGTAAAAATGGATGTTGACCAGCAGGAAAACGATTTAAAAGTTGGTATCATGCCCGGAACAGAAGGATTTGGACTTGATACGCCTTCGGATTATGGCGAATTAACCTACTATAATGGAAATGGTGATCGCATTGTCAAACGCATCCCATCAGTTAATGGTGACTATGCACGTGTATATGATGCAGTCTATGAATCAATTGTGAATGGACAGCCAAAATTAGTCTCAGACGAACAAATATTAACCGTTATCGAAACGCTTGAAAATGGCTTCCGTAAATAAAATAAAAGCTGTCAATTTTGACAGTTTTATTTTTTTGTTTTCAAATTTGTAGCTACCGCCATTACGGAAAGCAAGTTCTTGACCTGCTTATTGACCGCTTTTTTATCAGAAAAGATATCTTCTCCATTGTTCAGCATATTGACGGTTACCCAGCCAAGCGTTTCGGTAATTAGAACTGAAACTGTAACATTTGCAACACTTCCAGCCGCGGTTCCAAAAAATGGAATAATTTTCATTAAATTCCCGGGGATTTCCCTTACAAAGGCCAAAAGAAACGTTTCTTTTGCAATCGACCAAGCCATTCCTTCGCGCCATGTGGCACCGAATATTTTATGGAGACGGCTCATCATAACGACCTGAATAGGGACTAGCATGGCTGAATCAGTTAATGGAATCGGTGATAGAGTTACAATGGCAGCCATCAATGTTGCAGAATGAATAACTTTGTGGCATTGGCTTCGTTTTTCAGCATCGAGGTTTTTTAAAATCGAATCGAAAGAATGATCAAACTTATCCCCCGTTTTTTCGAGTGTTTTCTCAGCTTGATTTTTTAGTTTGCTGTATGAAGATTTCAAAATCTGTGCAGACTTTCGTGGCATTTTATCTGTTACTTCCACAAAAAAATCATCGAAATTTCCACTATCTTGTACGTCATGACTACTCTTTGGCTGGTTAAATTTAATATATTTCTTATTTTTGAACATCTTTCTCCTCCTACTCCTTTAATTGCCTTTATTATAGCACAAAGCTTTGTTTTTAAAACTCTCATGACCCCAATTTTTTCAATTCATGTTAAAATCAAAGCATGACAATTACATTTAAAAATATTACTAAAGATTACGGTGGAAAATCCGTACTCAAGGACATCAATTTTACAATCGAAAGTCGTGAATTTTTTGTTCTTGCAGGTAGTAGTGGCGGTGGCAAGACAACGCTCCTTAAGATGATAAACCGACTTATTGAGCCAACTTCAGGAGAGATAGAAATCGATGGGCAATCAATAAATAGTCTGAATCTTCGAGATTTACGCTTAGAAATTGGTTATGTTTTACAACAAATCGCTTTATTTCCAAATATGACCGTCCTCGAAAATATTGGACTCATCCCTCAGATGCAAGGTTGGTCCAAAGAGAAAATTAGATCACGAGTTGAAGAACTGCTTCCTCTGGTCGGTCTCTCCGCTGAAAAATACCTCAGCCGTTACCCACATGAACTTTCTGGGGGAGAAGCACAAAGGGTCGGTATCTTACGGGCCTTAGCTGCTGAACCTAAGATAATTTTGATGGATGAACCCTTTTCAGCATTAGATCCTATTTCTCGTAAACAATTACAACAATTAGTAAAAAAATTGCAAGAAGAGCTTAAAATTACGACCGTATTTGTCACACATGACATGTCTGAAGCCATGATTTTAGCTGATCATATTGCAATTATTAAAACGGGTGAAATCCAACAAATTGCAAGTCCCAAAGAACTTTTAGCGCATCCTGCCAATGACTATGTGGCAAGCTTTTTCGAGAATTTTCAAGAAGATTTATCTCAAATCAATCTGTCTGACCTGACTGGGCTTATTTCCGATGAAAATATTGCCATCACTAATAACAGCACTGTTTCAGATGCTGTAAAAGCTTTGCGAACCTATCAAAAAGCCAATGAAAGCGGGGAAATTTGATGAATCATCTGATTTCGACTTTTCAGAGTCAACAAAGTCAATTTTGGCAAGAATTATTGCAACATATTCAAATTTCATTAATGGCTTTATTTATTGCCATTTTGATTGCTATTCCAGTCGCTTTGCTCATTCGTCGCCTTCCAAAAGCAGCTGAATGGGTCTTGCAAATCACTGGTATTTTTCAAACGATCCCTTCTCTGGCCCTTTTGGGATTACTCATTCCAATCATCGGAATTGGGCCCCTTCCCGCAATTGTTGCCCTCGTTGTATATGCCCTTTTCCCAATCATTCAAAATACATACACAGGATTAAAACAAATTGATCCGTCGTTAACTGAAGCAGCTACCGCTTTTGGTATGAATCGGCGTGAACGATTGATGAAATATGAACTGGTCCTCGCGATGCCTTTTATTATGGCTGGTATACGAACTTCAGCGGTTATGATTATCGGAACTGCAACACTCGCTGCTTTGATTGGTGCTGGTGGCCTTGGGAATTTCATTTTACTAGGTATAAATTCAAATGATGTCAATTTAATTTTGATTGGTGCTATTTCTTCTGCCATCCTTGCCATTGCATTTTCTTATGTCCTTCACTTGCTTGAAAAAGCTAAAATTAAAACGATTTTAATTAGTTTTTTCATTGGCTTGCTCGTATTGGGAGGCTCATATTACCAACCTCAAACGAACAATCATCCACAAATTACCATAGGTGGAAAATTAGGTTCCGAACCCACTATTTTAATCAATATGTATAAAGAATTGATTGAAAAAGACAGTAACATTAGAGTCAACTTAAAATCTAATTTCGGAGATACGACATTTTGTTATAATGCCTTAAAAGCTGATAAAATTGATATTTATCCAGAATACACAGGAACAATCTTGACTACTTTCGTCAAGGCTCCAACGACTTCTACTGATGCCAATACAGTCTATGAAAATGCGCGTGATGATATCAAAAAATTAGACAATCTGGTTTACTTAGAGCCAATGAAATTCCAAGATACCTATGCTTTAGCAGTAAAATCAAATTATGCAAAAGCAAATCAATTGAACAATATTTCAGATTTATCAACTTTGAATAATCCAATCGCTGGTTTCGACCTTGAATTTGCCAATCGTTCTGACGGATACAAAGGGCTCCAAAGCAAATATGGATTGACTTTCAATGTCAAAACGATGCAAACCAGTTTAATTTATAATGCTTTAAATAGTGGTGCAGTCCAAATTGCACAAGTTTATTCAACCGATAGTCAAATTAAACAATATGATTTGAAAGTCCTTAAAGATGATAAGCATCTCTTCCCGCCTTACCAAGCAGCTCCGCTCTTGTCTGAAAAGCTCCTCAAGAAATATCCAGAATTAAAAACGATTTTGAATAAACTTGCTGGAAAAATTACCGATCAAGAAATGGTTGAGATGAACTATGAAGTAAACGTTGAACAAAAAAATGCTGCTGATGTGGCCCACGAATTCTTAGTAAAAAATAATCTTCTTTAAAAAATTAAAAAAGCTTATCCTTAGATAAGTTTTTTTATTGTGCAAATTGAGAATTGTAGAGATCAGCGTACATCCCACCTTTTTGAAGAAGGGTTTGGTGATTACCTTGTTCAACAATATTACCGTGATTCATGACTAAAATCTGGTCAGCATCTCGAATGGTTGAAAGGCGATGTGCAACGACAAAACTCGTTCGTCCAATGAGTAGACGGTTCATCGCACTTTGAATCAAGCGCTCCGTCCTTGTATCAACCGAACTTGTTGCCTCATCTAAAATTAAGATTTCTGGGTTAGCAAGAAAAGCACGCGCAATTGTCAAAAGTTGGCGTTGCCCTTGTGAAATATTCGATGCTTCTTCGTTTAGCACCGTATCATAACCTTGGGGCAAAGTCTGGATAAATTCGTCGGCATAAGCCATTTTAGCAGCATCGACAATTTCTTCATCGGTTGCTTCAAGTCTACCGTAACGTAAATTATCACGGATTGTCCCACTGAAAAGCCAAGTTTCTTGCAAAACCATAGCCATTTGCTGACGAAGTTTTTCTCGTAAAATGCCTTTGGTATCTTTCCCTCTTAAATAAATTGTTCCACCTGTTGTATCATAAAAACGTTCCAATAGATTAATCATAGTCGTTTTTCCAGCTCCAGTAGGTCCTACAATAGCAACCATTTGCCCCTTCTCAACTTCCATTGAGTAGTTTGTCATAAGAGGCTGATTTTCGTTATATGAAAAAGCGACTTGGTCAAATTTAATTAGACTGTCAGTAGTGATTGAAGGAACTGCTTCATATTCTTGCATTTCCTTTTCATCTAGAACTTCAAAAATACGTTCGGCAGATGCTGCTGTCGCTTGAATCGTGTTCAACATATTTGAAATATTGGTAATAGGCTGAGCAAATTGATTGGTATATTGGAGCATGGCTTGTACATCCCCTAAATTAACTGTCCCTGAAATGATCTTAAGTCCACCAATAACTGCCATTGCCAAATAATCTAAATTATTTATGAAACGCATGGTTGGGTAAATCAATGTCGAAACTACCTGGGCCTTCCAAGCTGATTGGTAAAAAGCCTCATTTTGTTGAGTAAAGCGAGCCATCATTTCTTCTTCATGGTTGAATGTTTTAATGACGGTATGGCCCGCATAATTTTCCTCAATTTGATTATTCAGCAAACCTAAATGACGTTGTTGATCGGCAAAAAAACGTTGTGATAAAGGTGCAACCACGCGCACAGTAATGAAAGCCAACGGAACAGTGATGAAGGCAACGAGAGCCAATTGCCAACTGATGGTCAGCATAAAGTAAATGGTTCCAATAAATTGTAAAACAGATGTAACCAGTTGAATGAGCGTTTGATTAAGGGTACCCGAGATGTTATCCATATCGTTAATCATTCGGCTCATGATATCTCCATTATTGTGTGAATCATAGTATGAAACGGGTAATTTTCGCATTTTATCTTTAAATTCTCGACGTAGGGCAAAAACGGTTCGTTGAGAAATTCTGGTCATAATACTTTGCTGCAAAACGCCAGATACAAAACTAATCAGGTAAATAATGATGACCGTCCCCAAAATTGATTCCACTTTATTCATATCGATTTGAATTGACGAATGAGTTTTAAAAGATTTCGTTACCCCATCAAAAATGACAGTTGTCGCATTCCCTAAAATTTTAGGGGCCTGAACAGATAGAATGACTGAGATCGCCGCAATGACCATCGAAAAAATGACGCCCCAAAGATCTCGTCTCATATATTTAAAAAGTCGAATCAAAGTTGGCCAAAAATTTTCGGCATGACTCTTTTTTTGACCAAAACGCGCCGCAGCTCCACTACCACGATTGAGGTAATTCCCTCCATTACGCATCATTTGAAGTCACCTCCTTGATTTTTAGTCGAAAAATTGATTCCCATCGCTTGCAGATCTTCATCTGAGAGCTGAGAACGCATAATATCTTGATATTGAGCACAATTACGTGCTAATTCACGATGTTGCCCCAGTCCTACAGCATGACCATTTTCCAAGACTAAGATTTGATCCGCATTCATGACTGTTGCAACCCTCTGAGCAACGATAACTTTGATGGCTTTTCTGTGTTTTTCTGATTGGCCTATCGCTTGTCTTAATTTGGCATCGGTAGCAAAATCAAGTGCTGAGAAACTATCATCAAAAAGGTAGATAGAGGCAGGTTTAATCAAGGTCCGAGCAATGGCTAAACGTTGACGCTGTCCCCCTGAAAAATTAGCACCATTTTGTTCGACTTTCATATTAAGTCCACCTTGCTCACGAATGAAATCGGCGGCCTGGGCAATCTGCAAAACTTGCCACATTTCTTCGTCGGTGGCATCTGGTTTACCAAAATAAAGATTGGAGCGAACTGTTCCTGAAAATAGCACTGCTTTTTGTTGGGTCATTGCTACAAAGTGGTGTAAATCATGCTGACTCATGCTCCGAATAGGCGTTTGATTCACACGAACTTCACCAGAAGTCACATCCATCAGTCGAGCCACCAAATTTATAATGGTCGATTTCCCTGAACCTGTTCCCCCAATAATTGCAAGTGTTTGCCCACCTTTAACATGAAAAGACACGGCTGACAATGCTTCTCGTTCAGCCTCTTCAAATTTATAAGAAACAGTATTGAAATCAAGGCCAATCTGCGCTTTATCAGTACTGACTGGGTTAGATAAGTCAAGAACTTTATCCTCACGTTCCATAATTTCTCGAACTCGAATAGCAGAAACTTGCGCTCGAGGAACCATTACGGCAACAGCTGACAACTGCATGAACGACATCAAAATTTGACTGGCATATGTCAAAAAAGCGACCAAATTTCCCATTGGCATGGCATCCTGACCAATTAATTTAGCGCCAAACCAAACAATTGCGACATTTGTGAACGACAGAATAACTGTCATTATCGGCATTAACATTGCCACTGTCGTCAAAACAACATGACTCGTATGCGTTAAATCTCGATTAGCATCATCAAATTTCTTTACTTCAAAATCATCACGATTAAAGGCCCGAATGACTCGTACACCAGTCAATCCTTGCTGAAAGACAAGATTAATTCGGTCAACTAATCCTTGCATTGCGCGGAAACGTGGAATAGCGATTGCCATATTAATTACTACCGCCAATGTCAAAAGAGGCAGTGCAACAGCGAAAACAAGCATCAAGTTTTGACTTAAATTCCATGCCATCAAAATCGAACCCACTAACATCAACGGTGCCATTAGCATCATTCGTAACATGGTTTGAAAAACATTCTGCAACTGCGTGATATCGTTTGTCGTACGCGTAATGAGTGTTGAATCACCAAATTCATTAAATGCTGAATCATCCATGTACATTACCTTCTTAAATAAATCATGCCGCAAATTTCGGCCCAGACGTTGGGATTGTTTTGAGGCATAATAAACATTAATAATTGCTGAAACCCAACTTGCTAATGCAACAATGAGCATCAAGCCCCCCATCGCCCAAATATAATTCAAATTGTGTTGTGCAATTCCCTTGTTAATAATATTTGCAGTGATGGTCGGCAACCAAAGATTAGTCACAACCTGAACCACCAAAAACAAGAGGGCAAGAAAGACAGGCCAAGCCTGTAAGTAACGCCGTCCGATATTTAACATTTCAGCTCTTTTCTAAACTACATTCATTAGTTTTATCTCTATAATTAATAGTATTCACGTAATTATAGCATTTTTCACTTTATTTTTCTGCAAAAAAAATCGGCCCTATCGACCGGTTTATTTTGTATAAGTCAGCGTTTTAATCACTTGTCCTTTGTCATTTGTTAAATTAATGACCACCTCTGGATTTGCCGTCCCACTTTCCGTCATTGCTGACAAAGCTTGATTGGCTATCTTCTCAATTGAATCACCGTTAGCGGCGACTAAAGCAGCGACTGTGAAACGATTGATTTTTGATGAAGCGACATTATAGGTCACTGTCGAGCCATTTACCGTGGCCTTTGTAGAATCAATTAGCCCCCCAGCTTTTTGTTCAATTGTCGTCGCATAATCATTTAATTGCTTTGCAGTTTCGGTTGGGCTAGCAGCAGGGACAGACTTTGATGTCGCCGTTGATAGTGCTGTAGACAAACCAGTATGCTGCAAGATTTTCGTCGTCTCATTTTTTACGATGTAACGTTCGAGCATCACTGCACCAGTCCCAATCAAACCTAGCACCACGAGGAGTGAGATTAAAAAAATCAGTAATTTCCTTCCCCAATGCGATTTACGCTTTCTTTGTGGTCTATTTTTTCTTGAATTCATTCTTTGCCTCACTTCTTAATTAACAACATTATATCAGAATATCAAATAAAACTTTAATTAAACCAAATTCATTCATTTATTCTTCAAATAACTTCATAAATTTCGGAATTCTGGAAATTATTAACGATGGTAACACAACGTAATTATCTTTACTCAAATTTTCCGCAATAAACGAATGAAGATAGGTTGCAGCTGCAACACATTCTAATAATGATGCTTGTCTGAATTGTCCCAAAAAGCTTCCAATCATTCCAGCAAGCGTGTCTCCCATTCCACCAGTCGCTTGAGCAGGGCTACCTACTTTTAAGAGAAAGGGCTCCACCAATGGACCATAGACCTTGGTTTCATGAGACTTCGCGACAATGATTACCCCATTTTGATTAACATAATTTTGAATTTTTTCGACCGATTGGTTCCCAATTTTAATCCCTGTCAAGCGTTGCAATTCCATTTCATGTGGTGTAAAAATTGTGTTTTCAGGAAATTTGAGCTTTAATTTTTCTTCCGCAAACAAAGAAATCGCAGAGCCATCTATGATAAGAATTTGATTTTGATTAATTTCTTTTAAAACTGTTTTCAGAATTTGTAAACTCATTGTGGACAATCCTAATCCTGGACCAATTACAATCACATCTGCATTTACAATAGACTGGTCAATATTTTGTTTGAAATCTAATACCATAGCTTCGGGTAAATGCGCGTGCAAAGGACTCCAATTGAGCGGGTCGCAAGCCACAGTCGTGAGCCCAGTTCCAGAATAAACCGCCGCTGAAGCCGCCAAAATGATCGCTCCGCCATAGTGAGCATCCCCACCGATGAGGATAAGTCGGCCGTAATCGCCTTTATGACTATTTGTTTGACGCTTTTTAATAACGGCTGTTAATATTTCATTACTTAGCACTTTCATGTGCTTATTATATCGCAAGAAAATAAAAACAACAACTTAATACGTTATCAAATCTCACGATGATTTCGCAACCTTTATAAAGATTACAAAATAAAAAAGTTATTGATTTAGTTTAATAAAAAAAAGCCGTTCAAAGACGAACAGTATCTTTTGTAATTTTAAGGCATATAAATGTATTAAAAGTATGAATTAGCCTTGAAGAAAAATAATCATTTCATTAAGCTCCTGAGCGACCGAATATGCCCTTAAGAGTGCCTTGTTATTTTCTAAATAACCTTCGCCTTTGCGTGTTAAATGACCACGGTACACAATCTTGTGACTTGAATAGACGTTGTTTTCGATGTAACCTTCTCTAATCAAAAATGCAACTTCATTATTTATCTCTACTTTTGTTGCACAGTCTGAAGAAATGACAAAAAGTGGATGTTTCTTTTCTTCGACCATCTTTAAAATTGCATATCTCATTCTCTCTCTCTTCATAATCCCTCCTATTAGACGATTACTTTTATCTTACTCCTAAAAATTATATTGTCAAGTATTTCACAAATTTATTATATAATATTATTTTGAAAATTTTATTAAATAATTAGATTATTTTTGTTAAATATAAGATAAAAAATAATGTATATGCAAGATTTTTGTTAAGATGATATAATTTTAACATGAATAAATTTGATGTAATTGTTGTTGGAGCTGGACCTTCCGGAATGATGGCGGCCATTTCTGCCGCTGAAACTGGTAAATCTGTCGCTTTAATTGACAAAAATAAAAAAGTCGGAAAAAAATTACTCATGACGGGGGGCGGTCGTTGTAACGTGACCAATAGTCGCTCAGTAGATGAAATTATTTCTAATGTTCCAGGAAATGGTCGCTTTCTTTACAGCGCATTCTCTCAGTTTTCTAATCAAGATATCATTTCTTTCTTTGAATCGAATGGTGTCCCGCTCAAAGAAGAGGACCACGGTCGACTTTTCCCGACCACAGATAAATCCAAAACCATTGTCGCTGGTCTATTCAATAAATGTTTGAGCCTCGGTGTCCATTATTTCCCACAAACAACTGTTCAGTCATTGCTGATGGAAAATGGTGCTGTAACTGGGGTTAGAACAGATGAGATCGATTATCTTGCGCCCGCTGTCATACTATCAACTGGCGGGAAAACCTATCCTTCCACAGGAGCAACTGGTGATGGTTACAAGTTTGCCGCCTCGGCTGGACACACTATCACGCGCCTTTTTGCCACCGAGTCCGCATTAATTTCTCATGAAAACTTTATCCAAGATAAAATATTACAAGGAATTAGTTTGCGTGAAATCGAACTTTCGGTCCTCAATAAAAAAGAAAAAGCAATTGTAAAACACCAGCACGACTTACTTTTTACACATTTCGGTTTATCCGGGCCAGCTGCTCTACGTTGTTCTAGTTTTGTGAACAAATTATTAGATAAAGGTGAAAATGAGGTCCTTGTCCAACTTGACTTATTTCCTGATCAATCAACCGGCCAGTTGAAACATGAAATTTTAGCACTGATTGATTCACATAAATCAGTTAAAAATGCTCTGTCATCCCTAACACAAGAACGACTACTCTTATTTATGCTTAATCAAGCAGAAATTGATGCTGATCAGCCTGCAAAACAACTAAATGGAAAAGATCTTGACCGTCTAGTTTCACTATTAAAATCATATAAAATACGTATTGACTCTACTTTTCCGATAGAAAAGTCATTCGTAACCGGTGGGGGAGTAAAATTAAATGAAATTGTTCCGCAATCTCTTGAAAGCAAACTGACACAAGGACTCTACATGACCGGTGAGCTTCTCGACATCAACGGCTACACAGGTGGCTACAATATTACCTGCGCATTTGTTACTGGCGCTGTCGCTGGAAGACACGCTGCTCAAGGTTATTAGCATGAAAAACCTATTTTTTCGAAAGAAAATAGGTTTTTTAATTTCTTGCAAAGAAATCCCAAGAGTAGTATCATTTATTATGCAAATCTAATTTATGATTGGAAAGTGTGTAAATAGTGGAAATAAAATGGATTTTTTTTGATTTGGGCTATACGCTGATCAACGAAGACATGTGCCACCACAAGCGTATTGAACAAGCCGTTCAAGCATTGCAAAAAGAAGGCCTCAAAATTCAACGTGATGAATTTTATCAAGCCATGATTTCTGCCTCTCAGTCTTATCAACCTCCGTTTTAGGCAGTGCTAAAAAGCCTGAATTCCTTAATAAATATTAAATATCCTGGTGAATTTGAACACCTTTATCCCGGTGTCACAAATGTCCTATCCAATTTAAGACAAAAATATCAACTTGGAATTATTGCAAACCAAGAAGCTGGTACTGAAAAACGTTTAGAAAACTGGAAAATTAGTCAATATTTTGATGTCATCGTTTCTTCAGCCGAAGCCGGTTACTCGAAACCAGATGAGCATATTTTTAAAACAGCATTAGAAAAAAGTAAATGTCCTGCCAAAAATGCCGTTATGATTGGAGACCGACTGGATAACGATATTTATCCAGCAAAAAAATTAGGATTTAAAACAATTTGGATAAGGCAGGGCTTCGGGGGATTCCAAAAGCCGATTTCAAGTGACTATCAAGCAGATATCGAAATTGACAATCTACATGAACTTTTAACAATTCTTTAATAAATAAAAAAACAAAAGAATTGTCTTTTGTTTTTTATTTCATTCCTATTTTCTAATTTTTACAAAGAGGACTTTCAGGTAATCCCCTTCTGGAAAAGTCTCAGCGACATGAAAATCTTTTGGTAAATGTTCTTCTTGAAAAATATCGAAATGAACATTTTTCTTTGTCAGTGCTGACGAAACAAGTTGATGAAATTTTTTACGGCTGACATTCGCAGCATTTGTTGAACATATCAAGATTCCAAAATCATCTAAAATATCAATCGCGTCTTCAACCAATTCCCCGTAATTTTTGGCAACAGAAAATGTTTTTTTCCCATTTCTTGAAAAACTAGGAGGATCTAACACAATTAAATCATAAGTGAGCTCTTTTTTCTTTGCATACCCAAAGTAACCAAAAACATCCATCACATATATTTTTTGGGTAGCAGGATCAATATCATTTACAGAAAATTGTTCACTTGTTTTTTCAAGGCTACGTTTAGCCAAGTCGACAGACGTCGTTTGAATACTTCCTCCAAATGCGCTCGCGACAGAAAATGCACCTGTATAAGAGAACATGTTGAGCATTCTTTTCCCAGCTGCAAGGCCATCAGCCAATGCCCCACGTACATTTTTTTGATCAAGAAATATGCCTGTCATCAAACCTTTATCGAGATATGTCGCATAATGAACACCATTTTCCGTAACAATCAAGGGTTCTGATGCTCTTTGTCCTGAAACAAATTGACTTTCAATATTGTCTTGATTAGAAAATCTTATTTTTTCATATATGCCACAGATTTCTGGGTAAATATTAGAAAATGCTGTTAAAATTTCTAATTTATTCAAGTAGATAAATGGGTTATACCAAGAAAAAACAGCATAGTTTGCATAAAAATCTACCGTCAGCCCCCCAATTCCATCTCCTTCTCCATTAAATAATCGAAAAGCATTTGTTTGTTGATCACTAAAAAATGAGTCGCGAATGGTTTTCGCTTTTTCAAACTTTTCTTCATAAAAAGCCTGATTAATCGGTTCATCTCTATTGGTCAATAGCCAACCCATTCCCTTATTTTGTTTAGAAAGGTAACCTTTTCCGATGAATTGTTGCTTTTGGTCATAAATAGCCACAAACCCTTCGAGAACTCCTTCTTCAACTAAATCCTCTGCAACGATAAGAGGGTATCCATTCTTCAAACGCTTCGCCGCTTGTGCTTTTACAATGATTTTTTTCATATCTAAATTGTAACAAAAAAAGCGACCAAAGTCGCTATTCATATTGTGTTATTATTTGTCAGTCAATGCAGCAAGTCCTGGAAGTACTTTACCTTCCAAAAGCTCCATAGATGCTCCACCACCAGTAGAAATCCACGAGAATTTATCTGCATAACCGAGGTTAATGGCAGCTGCAGCTGAGTCACCACCACCGATAATTGATTTAACGCCAGGTTGTTTAACAATAGCTTCCATCAAACCGATCGTTCCAGCTTGGAAATCAGGGTTTTCAAACACACCAACTGGGCCGTTCCAAACGACAGTTTTCGCACCTTCAAGTTGAGTTGAGTAGTCAGCGATTGTTTTAGTGGCAACGTCAAGTCCCATAAACCCAGCAGGAATATTTTGGTCTGCAGTTTCTTTAACTTCAGTATAATCAGCGAATGCATTAGCTACTTTATGGTCAAGTGGCAATACCAATTTGCCATCTGCTTTTTCAAGCAAGCCTTTTGCAAGTTCAAGTTTATCATCTTCTACAAGTGATGTTCCGATTTCGTAACCTTGTGCTTTCAAGAAAGTATAAGCCATTCCACCACCGATGATAACTTTGTCAGCTTTAGCCAACAAGTTTTCGATAACACCGATTTTATCTGAAACTTTAGATCCACCAAGAATTGCAACGAATGGGCGTTCTGGTGTTTCAACTGCTTCTTGAATATAAGCAATTTCATTTTCAAGGAGGAAACCAGCAACAGCTTTTTCAACATTAGCAGAAATACCAACGTTTGAAGCATGCGCACGGTGAGCAGTACCAAAAGCATCATTTACGAAGATACCGTCTCCGAGTGATGCCCAATATTTACCAAGTTCAGGATCATTTTTAGATTCTTTTTTGCCGTCAATGTCTTCAAAACGAGTGTTTTCAACAAGCAAGATTTCGCCGTCTTTAAGCGCATTTACAGCAGCTTCAAGTTTTTCACCACGAGTTTCAGGAACAAAAGTAACTTCTTGTCCCAATTTTTCAGCAAGTGCTTTTGCGACTGGGGCAAGCGATTTACCAGCTTTGTCTTCTTCTGTTTTTACACGTCCAAGGTGAGAGAAGAGGATTGCACGTCCGTTATTTTCAAGGATATACTTGATTGTAGGGAGGGCAGCAGTAATACGATTATCATTTGTGATAACACCGTCTTTAATTGGAACATTAAAGTCAACACGAACGAGGACTTTTTTGCCTGCAAGTTCAACGTCTTTAACAGTCAATTTTGCCATTTGGAAATTTCTCCTTTAGGAATTTTTGATAAGATAATTATATCACAAATTTAATGAAATAGGTTTTATAATTTCTGATTTAGTCATGTAACCGCACTCAGAGTAACATTCTAAAGACATATAAAGTATTATTATATAAATAACTAATCTTCTTATTTTAGTTTCGATAATTGACATAAAAAAGAGGTTGTTATCAACCTCTTTTAAAATTTCAATTAGAATTTTTTACGTTTACGAGCTGCTTCTGATTTGCGTTTAGCTTTTACAGATGGTTTTTCGTAGTGTTCGCGTTTGCGAAGTTCTTGAAGAGTTCCAGCTTTTGTAACTGAACGTTTGAAGCGACGGAGTGCGTCGTCAAGAGATTCATTCTTACGTACGATAGTTTTTGACATTGATTTCACCCCATTCCCGTTTCTGAATTTGCGCTAAAAAACACGCTGATAATATTTTAACAAAAACAAGAACCTTTTGTCAAATAGATTCATTATTTATTTGATAAAACTCACATCGTGGGCCAGTTGATTTGCTGATTTTGCTTCATTCAGTGTCAAGATGTGATTTTCAAGCAACATTTCAAATTCTTTAGGGAGGGTCGTATTTTGTAAAATTGGGCCATCCGTATTAATTGTGAATGGTACCTGATGCTCCAACAAAGTCCGATAATTAAAACGCATTTCATCGATGTTCTGAACGGACTTCGTTTTCAAGTTTGACGTTGGACAGGTTTCAAGCACAATTTGATGTTCTCTGAGGTAGTCCATTAATTTTAAATCATGAACACTGGCAATTCCATGTCCAATCCGGTTGGGTTTAAGTTTTGTGACCACTTCCCACATTTCCTCTGCTTCAGTAGCCTCCCCTGTGTGTATGGTAAGCCCAAGTCCTTCTGCGTGAATATTTTGAGCCATTTTTTCAAGTGGGGCAAAACTGAAATTCTGATCAATTGGACCAGCTAAATCAATTCCGATAAGGCCTCGATCTTTGTATTTAATTGCTTTTTCAACAATGATTTGATTAATTTCTGGTGAAAAACGACGATCCATTGACAATATTAATCCCGTTTTTAAATGCGGAAATTTCAAACTTGCACGCTCAAGTCCTTGTAAGGTATAAACTATGATATGATCCAAATCTATTTTACCCCCGCGTGAACGGAGCATTGGGTTCATGCGAATTTCCACCAAATCAATTTTATCATGTTGATAAAGATGTGTCGGAACTTGCTCTGCGAGATGAAACATGGCCTCTGGCGTTGACTGAATTTCTTCCAATAAATCATACATTTTCAAATATTCATCATAGCCAACATTTCCATTTATCGTGACTGATTTCGCGAATTCAAAATAATCTCGCATCGGAAGTTTCATTCCTTGCTCATGAGCTAAATCCCAGAGGATTTCTGGTGTCACGGAGGCTGAAATATGCATATGCAAATCTGCGAGATGTTCAAGTTCGATTGCTGTTTTTGTTTCCATTGTTTACAAGTGCCCTTTCGAATTAAAAACAATCAATCTAAAGATTGATTGTTGTCTATCATAGCACTGAATGATTGATTTTTCAAATCTAAACTGTTCAAAAGCGTGTTAGTTGACAAACTCTTCGGTTAATTTTTCAATCATCATTTTTTCAAATCCTTGAATTTCTTGAAGATGTTCAGCAAAATCGAGGTCGGACAGATTAAAACGCACGTTAACACTTGATTCGTTAATTTTGACCATAAGACTGATACGGAAAGATTCTGTAATCGCATTTCCAGATTCATTTTGATCATAAAAATAAGCAAAAATATTTTGATTGTGTACCCTTTCTGCACTTAGCCTATCAATAATTTCTGTCACTGTTGAAGCATTCAATGCAATTGTTAAACCAAATTTTGCTTGTTCTGATAAAGGCACATTCCTATACCAGAGATGACGTCCACTATCAAAGGTTTCATCGTAAATTTTTTCCATAAAAACTCCCATTTATTCCACTTTTTCAAACACTTTTGTCAAAATATACATTTTATTTCCCCTCGGAAAATTGGGCAGTTCACCTAAGCAAACAAAGTCGTTCTTTTCATAAAAGCCACGGGCTTGAAATTCATGTGTCTCAACATAGATACCAACCAGTTGATGCTGACGTGCGTATGCCTCAATAGTTTCCATTATCTGCGTCCCTAAGCCAGTTCTGCGATAAGTTGCTTCAATAAAAAGTTCATCCAGATAAAGCCAGTCATGAGTCAGATACGTATTTGCGCCACCGATTAGCTTACCATCAACAGTACAATAAAAACCAATCTTCCGCCCTTCGTCCGGATTATCGCGTTTAGTAAAATACGGTGTTTTTCCGCTTTGGCTATTAAAGTCAAACAGTCTTTGATCAATTAATTTGGAAAAATACTCATTATCTTCTATGAGTATTTCCATATTATTTGCTCCAATCAATCGCAGACTGTCCACATTCCACTAAAAATTCATTTGCCAATTTAAAATGATTACACCCAAAAAAGCCACGTGAAGCGGACAACGGTGAGGGATGAGCAGATTCCAAAATCAAATGCCTTTCAGAGTCAATGAGTTTTACTTTTTTACGTGCAAAACCGCCCCACAAAATAAAAACTTTTGGACGTGGGTCAGCACTCGCAATTTTAATAATTTCATCAGTCAAGGGTTCCCAAATTTTCCCTGCATGAGCATTCGAATCATATTCAGGAACTGTTAACACCGCATTGAGTAAGAGGACGCCTTGAGTGGCCCAATCAGTTAAGTCTGTTCCTTCTTTTTTGAATCCCTCATTTTCAAGTTCTTTTTTGATATTAACCATTGAATCAGGACGATTAACTTCAAAGGTATTGGGGTAAGAAAAACTCAAGCCTTGTGCCTTGCCAGGCTGTGGATATGGGTCTTGTCCAACAATAATTACCTTACTTTCGGCAAGCGGAGTCAATTCAATCGCACGAAATATTTTTTCTTCAGGGGGATAAATTTTTTGACCATCTTTACCATAAACTTGATTGATAAAATCAATCATTTTCGTAAAATACGCTTCTGGTAAACGGTCACGCAATGGGGCTGACCAATCTGTTTTTTTCATGGCTTAATTATATCGCACAGATGCAAAAACAACAACTTTTTAAAGCTATTTATACTATCCCCTATACTTATCAAAATTAAATGGTTCCACACTTTTGACAGAGTAAATAAATAAATTGACAAAACAAAAAAGCGCAATGCGCTTTTATATTAATATCTGAATTAATGATTACAGATTTGCCACATTATGGTAGACTTTTTGAACGTCATCATTATCCTCAAGTGCATCCACGAGACCTGAGAAAATTTCCAAATCTTCATCTGAAAGTTCAACTTCTGATTGTGGAATGAGTTCAAGGTCAGTTTCTTCAAATTCAGTGATCCCATTTTCTTTCAACACAGCAAGTGCTTTATGAAGCTCTGTTGGTTCTGTGTAAACTTGTACATATCCTTCTTCAGAAGTGACATCGCGAACATCAATTTCAGCATCCAAAAGCATTTCAAAAATACTATCAGCGTCATCACCTTTAAATACAATAACACCTGTGTTATCGAACATATAACTTACAGCACCTTCACCTGCAATATTTCCGCCATTTTTGTGGAAAATAGTACGGATGTCAGCAATGGTACGGTTAACATTTGGTGTCAAAGTTTCACAGATAATCATTGAACCGTTTGGACCAAAGCCTTCATAGCGACCATCAACGAATGTTTCATCTGATTTACCTTCTGCTTTTTTCAGTGCATTATCAATAACGTGGCGAGGAACTTGCGCTTGCTTAGCTTTTTCAATGACAAACTTCAAGCTTGAGTTGGCTTCAGGTTCAGCTGATCCTCCACGTTTAGCAGCAACATAAATTTCAACGCCAAATTTTGCGTTTTTTGCTGAGGTAGCTCCGTCATTTTTTGTTTTCTTTGCGACAATATTAGCCCATTTACGTCCCATTGGTTTATACCTACTGTAATTCAAGATTACAGCCATCGACTTTTTGCCGATGTCCCTTCATTTTACTTTAATATAGAGCTTTTGCTCGAGATTTTTACTACAATATTATACCACAAAATCTAGGCTTTGCACCGTTTGCTGATGCTTATTCTGATTTATCCATGATAATGGGAATACGCCCATAATTTTGTTCTTTTAAACCTAGATGACCTAATTGATAGATCGAATCTGCTCTTTGAGTGATTTCATCCCATGGTTTTTGACCAATTCGGACAACCGTTTTATCACTTACTTTTCGCAAATGCGCTTGACCAGCTTTTGAAAAGCCTAGCACATGTATCAGATCGGGCAACTGAAAATCATCACTAATATCCAGTAGAATATACGTTAGAACACGTCTTACGCGTGCTTTTGTGTACCGTTTCGTATGAACAAGCTCGACCAACTGATCAAAATTTCGTGCAATTTTGACATTGTTTTTAAGCCGATTGGCCAGTTCGTCATTAACTTGAAAAAGTGAAGTTAAATCAGACTTAGAGATAATTTTATAGCGCAAGAAATCATAATAATCCGACCATGAAGCGGGTGCTGACTGATATAAGGGTTCCAAATTTTCTGGATAGACTTCCGCAACTCCATTTTCTGAGGTCCCTTCTGCCAAAATTGCATTACGAATCGCGGTAGCCGAAGCAAATTTCAATTCATTCCCTTGTCTTTCAATTTTCTCACTAGAGTGAGGAGCCACTTGTCTTGCAATTGCTCTCAAATGAATTTTTTTATCTGCACATGCTTTTGCATAAGCCAAGGCTAAAACATGATTCGGAGTATTTCCGTCAAACTGAATGTCAGAAAACTTTTGCCACATCAATTGTGTTTTTTCAGGGTAACTGAAATCATCGGGAAGAGACTCAATAAAAGTGCTCATTTCAACCGATTTATGCGCATATAATTCTGAAATTTTATTATAATCTGTATCTGATTCGGAGCCAAATACTAGTTCATTCACACCCAATTGCGATAAGATTTGAATGCTTCCGGCAGCGAAAAAATCCGCCGCTTGAACGGAAACAAGCGTGGGCATCTCAACGACTAAATCTGCGCCATTTTTTAGAGCCATTTCAGCGCGCGTCCATTTATCAAAGATTGCTGGTGCACCTCTTTGAACCCAATTTCCGCTCATCACAATAATTTTAAGCCCCTCAGCTTGCTCTAACAAATATTTGTGCCCATTGTGAAAAGGATTGAATTCAGCAACGATTCCTGTGATTTTTTCCATCTTTTCTTTTCTTTACAAAAACATATTGATTAAAACGATCATTTGAACTTTATTTCGTGCAGACAAAGAACCAGCGATAACTTTCGTCATTTGGTGCCGAATCTGTAAAATCTGCATAAACTTTCACTTCTGTAAAATATTTTGAGAGAGCTGATAAATATTCGTCTATGGGATAAGTACGTTCTTGATGGACTTCGTCCTTACGGATAAATTTCCCATCCGAATCTTTAACAAAAAAAGTGAGTTCATGGACAATCGAATGTCCCACATCTCCCTCAAAGCTATCCCACAAGAAAGCAAAATCTTCTTCATTTTCATGATAAGAAGTCCCCGGGAAAACATCATCGATCTGATGCGTTGAGTGCACATCAAAAATAAAGACTCCACCAGCTAACAGCACGGAAGCGACTTCCTTGAAAATCTGCTGGACCTCTGATAAATCGGCCATATAACAAATTGAGTCTGAATAACAAGTGACTGCATCAAATTGACCAATCCCACTTAAATCACGCATATCTCCAGCCACGAGTTCAACCTTCACTCCTGTATCGTGAGCTTTTTGATTTGCTAAAGTAAGCATCTCTTCAGAAATATCGAGTCCAAAAACTTGATAGCCTTTTTGAGCTAAACGAACAGAGAGTGCCCCAGAACCACAGGCTAATTCAAAAATGGATTTTGATTGCGCACTTGACTCCGTCACATCATGAGTTGCTTGTCCCACCTCACTATTAAAAGGTAAATGACGTTCCGTAAAATCGAGCCATTGATCATAAAGTTCTTGGTCCATAACTTGATCATAAACGCGTGAAAAATCTTCGTAAAATGGCATTGTTCCCTCACAAAAATCTAATAAAATTGACAAATTTCTTTCAAAATTTGCCAGTTTAATTTTAATCTAATTCTAACATTTGAGAAAGATCGACCAAAGGTGCATCTGACCAAAGTTTCTCAAGATTGTAATGTCCACGTTCATCGTGAGAGAACACAGAAACAACAACATCTCCGAGGTCTAGGAGTACCCAACCATCGCGACCACTTCCTTCAATATGACCACCAGCAAGATAACCAGCTTTCCCTACTTCGTCATCAATATTAGCTACAATGGCATCAATTTGACGGGTATTCATTGCTTCCATGATAACGAAATAGTCTGCGAAACCAGAAACTTCGTTCACATCAAGCGCAACAATGTCAAGTGCCTTTTTATCATCGGCTGCTTTCACAACCACATCAAGTAATTCTTTTGAATTCAAATTTATTTATCCAATCTGTTTGTTATCCCTATTTTACCATAAAATTGGCTCACTTAATAGCCTCCAACCCGATGTAAATTTATCCTGAATTAATCTTGAGACCCGATTGATGCTCTAAAAAGAGCATTATCAGCGAATAAAAAAGAAGCGTTCAACTATTAATACGTAAAATTGAGTGATTTGTCACACTGTTTGTTTTATATTAAATAGAGCGACAACAAAGAAAAAGCTAAAGGAAATTCCTTAGCTTTATTTCTTAATATCCTCAAGCGCACTGATATAGGCGTTATAGGTTTCAATTGTTTGCGGAAAAATCGGAACTTGCTTGTGTGCTAAAAATTCAACCGTGTGTGCAGTTTCGTAAGCTACTGCTGCATCAAGTGACTGGTTAGCGATTTTGCGTGCTTTTTCCACGCCATCAAAATCACGATTTTCTTC
Source organism: Lactococcus fujiensis JCM 16395 (assembly GCF_002441655.1). GTDB lineage: Bacteria > Bacillota > Bacilli > Lactobacillales > Streptococcaceae > Lactococcus > Lactococcus fujiensis. The sequence goes on from NZ_JXJU01000006.1 coordinate 129,658, forward strand.
AATATAATCCGCCACATAGACGATTTTGTCAAGCATTGTCATCAAACCTGAACCAACTGTATGTATCTCAATCGCCCGTAAAATTTCAGGGTATTCTTCAGCAATTTCAGGAAAGTCCTCTTTAACCTTGAGCCAACCTACATAGCCATGCCAGACACTACTGTTCCATTTTTTTAGTTCAGAGTCAAGTCCATATTGATCAATCAAGCGAAAGTATTCCGACTGATCTTGTTCTTTTGCGTAATCATGCAATAGTCCTGCGAGTGCGGCAACCTCTGGTCTCTCATAGCCAAAGCGTTCAGCTAATTCCTGCGCTGCTTTTTCCACGCCTAAACAATGTTTAAAACGTGATGCTTTAACTTGTAAACGCAGTTTTTGTAAAATTTCTTCTCGATTGATATTCAAATTTAAAGCTCCTTCAAAAATTCATGTTTGTCTTTTCGATTCTTCAAAATGATTTGTTTTTCTGGAAACGGGATATCTTGTCGATATCTCCCAACCCACACAAACATTAGCCTTAGCATCCGAAATGTTGGCAAATAACTTGATGTTTCAAAATTAAAACGTTGCTTAAGCCAACGTGAAATAATTTGAAAAAAAATAAGGCGTTTAGGAAATGCAAGGATAATAATTTTATCTGCACAAAAAAATGCCGACTCAAAGAACTCTCGTCTCTGTGCTCCTTCAATAATCCAATTTTCTTGGGCAAGAACTTTCTTAAAAATCAGTTCCGCCTCGCCCTCATCCCTTCTTTCCTCACCGGACCATAACAATTGATCCAATGAAGTGAGCGGAATATTCAATTTTTCAGCACACTGTCTTGCTAATGTTGACTTACCTGAACCAGGGGCTCCTGAAATATATAGCTTCATATTTGCTTCTTTAAAAATTCAATTAAATCTTGATTCAGACCATTCTCAAATAGAACACAAGTAAATCATCTTTTTTCATAATTCGGTACCACAAATCCTTCGTCCAAACCATTTATAGCAGAAATTTTGTTAAATTGTGTACGCGCTTGAATAACTGTAATTTTCATTTCAGTACCATCTATTAAATATACAATCCATTCTTTAAGATATAGTCCAAAACCTTTGGGGCAAGCAGAAAATGGGGAATAAGCCCCTGTGCGAGTTGTTCTCGGATGAGACTACCTGAAATATCCATTGCTGGTACATCAACCCATAAAATGGGAAATGAAGTTCCCACACGATAACGGGGTCGACGGATTCCAACAAATTGTACCATGCCTAACAATTCATCAATATGTTCCCAGCGGTCTAGTTGAGAAATCATGTCGCCGCCCACAATAAAATAAAAGTCACATTCTGGGTTTTCTTCACGAAGTTCACATACCGTCTCGTAAATCCCATTCCCTGGTGTTCTCAAACGGCAGGCATCAACTTCAAGCCCTTGGTGTCCATCAATTGCCGCTGCCAACATACTTGCAACATGACCATTCGTATTGTGCTCAGGCAAAAAGACCACTTTTTCCAAGTGGAGTTGTTGTCTGACTTGATCTGCAATGGTTAAATGAGCAACATGAACAGGATTAAAATTCCCCCAAAAAAGCCCAATCAACCGTCGTTGTTCAGTTTTTTCTTCTTTTAATTGTACCTTTGTGAAAGGTGTTAAGAGATCTATTGCCATTTTCTTGCCTTTGACATGGAATATTTTATCATTTTAAAACATATCAAGTTGCAATAACCGATACTAATTCCAGCCATCGGGAACTTTTCCCGATATTCCTTTACTCACATTTTATTTCAATAAATTTTTTACATCAACTGAAATCTTACGATTTTCTTTTTTATCTGCGACTTTGAAAACAACGATGTTGCGACCAATAATTTGAACAACGTCAAGTCCCATCTCCTCTATTGCATCTGCAACATTGTCTCGACTTTCATCTGAGTTTTGTAGGATATTGACCTTAATTAATTCTCGCGCATCCGCTGCCTTACGAATACTTGTCAAAATTTCATTTGTCAATCCACCTTTACCAATTTGTACGATTGGGCGAATATTGACCGCAAGTGATCGTAAGTATCGTTTTTGTTTTCCGTTTAATTCCATGTTTTTCACTTTCTAATATAAGCATTTTCCTTATATGCTATTATAACATAATTTACAAGCGTTTTTTCTTGTCTACCTTTGCCAAAAGGATACCACTCATCTCTCATGGAATGGTGTGGAATAAAAAATCGGATCGCTCCGATTTTTATTTATTTTATAAATTATCAATTTTCCACATTAAATTTTTAGAGATTAAGCCAGAAATCTGATAGCCCTCTTCTTCTTCAATAATTTCTTCAATCAGTGCTGTTTTACGAATTTCAGGAAGTTGATATGCTTTGGAGTAAGATAACTGGAGTTCAAAATGCTCAAACATCTCATGTAGTTTCTCCAAAATCCCTGTTTTAAGCCATTGTGCACCCTCGCGTGATTTTATTGACATTTGAATAGCTGGTGACAAAGTTGGGATAAAGTCACTTTGAGCCTTGTCCATCTTGTTGTAGACATTCAGAACGGGTATTTTTTCCAAATCAAGATCTTTCATGATTTTTAAGACCGTTTGCTCATGGATTTCATGATCAGGGTTGCTCGCATCTATGACATGAATGAGTAAATCAACATTCGCCGCTTCTTCAAGGGTAGATTTGAATGCCTTGATTAATTCAGTAGGTAAATTTTGAATGAAACCAACCGTATCAGTTAAACTCGCTGTAAAACTATCTGTTAATTTAATCATTTTCGTTGTCGAATCAAGCGTAGCAAAAAGCTCGTCTTTTTCATACTGCTCTTTATCTTCTCCCACCAGAGCGTTCATAATAGAAGATTTTCCAGCATTCGTATAGCCAATTAATCCGATCTTAAAAATCCCTGATTTAGTACGCTTGTTTCGCATTGTTTCACGCGTCTGTTCAACTTTCTTAAGTGCTTTTTCGATGTCTTCAATACGCTTGCGAATATGTCTACGATCCATTTCCAATTTGGATTCACCAGGTCCTTTTGAACCAATTCCACCCGCTTGTCTTGACAAGGCAATTCCCTGACCAACCAAACGAGGCAGCAAGTAAGTCAATTGAGCTTGTTCCACTTGTAGCATCCCTTCATGACTTCTTGCACGTAAAGCAAAAATATCTAAGATCAATTGCATTCGGTCAATAACTTTGACATCAAGCGCATTCTCCAGATTCACATTTTGTCTAGGCGTCAAACGATCATTGAAGATGACTGTATCAATTTCACCGACTTCTATTGCCCAGTGTATCTGCTCTAATTTGCCAGAGCCGATCATATAACGACTATCCGGCTTATCTCGCTTTTGCGTGAAGGAATCAACAACAAGACCACCAGCTGTTTTCGTCAGGTCTGACAATTCTTGCATTGAACTTTCAAAATAAGCCTCATTCTCAAAAGTTTCGATTCCAACGAGCAAAACTCGTTCTTGTTTTTCTTCATTTTCAATCAAATTTTTCACGTTCCTTAAAACTTACTTAGCCTTATTATATCATATTTAGCAGGCATTCTTTTCTAATATAAAAAGAAAAAGCTGATTGATCAGCTTTCCCATTTTTACATTTTTATCAAATTTTTAATGCTCTTGTTGCCCAAAATTCTGGGAAGCCATGATTTTTCCTACTATTATCGTCATAAAAATCTTCAAAAGCATCAGTCATGACAAAACCAGCTTTTAGTTGACCACCAATTTGTTCACCAAAAGTGTGACTAAATTGCACGCCATCATTTTCTGCTAATGCTTTTTTCATTTGATTTTCATTTATTAAAGGATTATAAGGAAGTACATTTTGAATCGTCATCGGTGCCTCATATTCATCAAATAAATAATTAAAACCGTTATCTAAACCAGAAAGCAATAGCCCCCCTTTTTTCAATATCCGAAAAGCCTCTTGCCAAACGGGCTGAACATTCTCGATGTAGCAGTTTGAAACAGGATGCACAATGATGTCAAAACTCTCATTTTCAAAGGGGAGAGGCTGGGTCATATCAGCTTTTATAATCTTAATCTCATAATTTTCACGTTCTGCAACAAATTTCTCACTTGCCAATTGTGAATCCGATAAATCAAGAATTGTGCAGTCTGCACCTGCTGCAACAAAAATCGGCATTTGTTGACCACCACCTGAAGCGAGTCCCAACACTTTTGTTCCCTTACGAAAATGACCCGTTTCATCAACAAATGGGAAGTACCAATTCATCGGTACGGATGTTTGAGGGGTCAAGACAATTGACCAATCTCCTTTTTGAGCAGCCGAAAAAACTTCGTGAGAGATGGCTTGTCCCCACTCCCAACCTTCTGAATTCCATGAATCAATTGTTTTTGCGTTAAAATCTCTATAATTTTCCATTTTTATTCTCACTTTAGTTTTATTTTCTTCTTATAAATTTCTAAAGCATCATTAGCGTCACATTTTATCTTCCTCTTCTAATCTATCAAGATGGCTATTGACCTGATTTTAGCCTATTTATCCCAAAATAGCAACATAAAAAATAAAAAAGTTAGATCATCCAACTTTTTCGTTCTTTTCTTAATAAGTCATACAAAATCATGGGTTAATTGGTTCTGTTGCAAAGTTTTAAATCT
>NZ_JXJU01000060.1 GCF_002441655.1 Lactococcus fujiensis JCM 16395
ACTCTAAGATTTAAGGATAACATCAGTATTTCTTGTCAAGTAAATATCAGATAAATCAACATTATACGGAAAGGCTTTTATTTCACTATGTTTATCAAGTGATACTTCAAATTCTAAATTAGTCACATTAATATTTTTAAGAACTGAAAAAAAACTATCTACTCTTAAAATTGATTTCCCATTTTCGAAATTAGATAATTGTCCTATAGATATAGAAGTGCCTGCAGCTTCTTTTAATGTGAACTTTTTTGATAGTCGTAGTTCTTTGTAAGCACTACCATAGGTTTTGCTATTTTCCATTTTGACTATTTTCCTTTTCCAAAACCAAATATTAACTAATAAGCTTGATACATATAGTAATAGTAGGTATTTTCCCAATTCTTGAATATTTTTATATTTTACTTTTCCATTTATTTTAATTAAGTTTATTTAAAAACATTCCTTACATTTATTATACACTTTGATGTTATCCTTAAATCTTAGA
>NZ_JXJU01000061.1 GCF_002441655.1 Lactococcus fujiensis JCM 16395
GCTATCACGTCAACCACAAGAAGGTACAGCGCTTAATGAAGAAACTAGGGCTTCGTGTGACGTCTTATTGGCACAAATCACGTAAATATTATTCATATAAAGGAAAAGTAGGGACGGTAGCTAAAAATAAATTGCACAGACGATTCAGAACTTCCATTCCTCATCAAAAAATCACAACAGATACGACAGAATTCAAATATTATGAAGATGGAATTCAGAAAAAATGTTATCTCAATCCTTACATTGATTTATTTAATAGCGAGGTGATTAGTTATCATATCTCTCAACAACCCTCTTATCAATCCATTGATATTGCTCTAAATCAAGCCTTAGCTGTGACATCTGATTGTCCTTATCGACGTACTTTCCACTCAGATCAAGGATGGGGATACCAAATGAGAGACTATGTTTCTAAATTAAAATCTCATAGAATTTTTCAGTCTATGAGCCGTAA
>NZ_JXJU01000062.1 GCF_002441655.1 Lactococcus fujiensis JCM 16395
AGAAAAATAGACAGTCCTTCTATTCGTGGAAAATGGATGAAACTTATATCAAAATCAAAGGTCGTTGGCATTATCTCTATCGTGCAATTGATGCGGATGGATTGACTTTAGACATCTGGCTACGCAAGAAACGGGATACTCAAGCTGCTTATGCGTTCTTGAAACGACTACATAAACAGTTTGGTCAACCAAGAGTAATTGTCACGGATAAAGCGCCCTCTATTGGTTCTGCATTTAGAAAGTTACAGAGTAACGGTTTATATACTAAGACAGAGCATCGAACCGTGAAGTATCTCAATAACCTCATTGAGCAAGACCATCGACCAATCAAACGACGCAATAAATTTTATCGAAGTCTACGAACTGCCTCAACCACGATTAAGGGCATGGAAACAATTCGAGGAATATACAAAAAGAACCGAAGAAATGGAACGC
>NZ_JXJU01000063.1 GCF_002441655.1 Lactococcus fujiensis JCM 16395
TTTTGGAGTAATTTTATGTATTCCGGAGGCGTAAAATCAAGGAATATGGTGGTAAAATTTTACCATCCGAGCTCTCTCTGAAATTTTACTACATCACTTTTTTGCTTCAGATTAATAAGTGATGACATATTGCTCTTGAAAAATGTCGCCTTTGGTTTATAATTATGGTAAGCAGGAATTTATGAAAAAGGGCAAAGAAGAAAACACTAAGAATATTTTTGAGGATATTATCAATTTTAATTTTAAGTCATCGTTTTTTTTCATTTAAATCAAAACACTAGAATAGAGAATCAAGATTTAACTCCTCAATTTTCTCACAAAAGATTTAACATCACACTTTTATGGTTCAGACTAAAGTCTGAACTTTTTTTGTAT
>NZ_JXJU01000064.1 GCF_002441655.1 Lactococcus fujiensis JCM 16395
CGGACGGGACGACGACCTCATCTGCAACAGGAGCAAGTTATACGGCCGCAACAACCACTACACCAACGGTCGCAACACTGACGGTTACCACGGCAGCAGATGGAATACTCGCAGGGACAGGAACGCCTGGAGATACCATACAATGGGATATTGGCGGTTTAGGTTCGTCTACCACCGTTGCCGCAGATGGGACATGGACGACAGCTGGCTTTTTTGCAGGGATTATTACCAGTAACATTACCAGCAACACGACCTACTCTGTTTATCAGACAGATAGTTCTGGCGATAAATCATCGACGGTCACTGGTCCTTACACGGCGTCGTCAACCACAGTCGCAGCGCCAACAATTACGACGGCCGCGTCAGGCACCG
>NZ_JXJU01000065.1 GCF_002441655.1 Lactococcus fujiensis JCM 16395
AAAGTAAGGAAAGAAAACAACTTGACACAATATGAAGCTAGCGAAATCGTTGGTATTACTGGAAGTGCTTGGGGAGCAATTGAAAATCACATTGTCTATCCTAGTGTGGAAACACTCATTAACTTTTGTACGAAGTTTGAAGTTTCAGCTGACTTCTTATTAAGAAAACATAAAAATGATTTCTATCAAAAAGGCTACGATGATGGCTACACCGCAGGCATTGAGTTTGTAAAGAAAATGGTTAGTGAGGTTGATAGATGACCGTAATTGATTTAATTAATGCGATTGAAAAAGGAGCAATAATCAGCTTTTTAAATAAAGATGGCTCTGAGTTATTAAAATTTGAAAAAGGGAATGACCCAGATG
>NZ_JXJU01000066.1 GCF_002441655.1 Lactococcus fujiensis JCM 16395
CGATACAAATAATGCCATTTTCCTTTAATTTTGATGTACGTTTCATCCATTTTCCATGAATAAAAGGATTTTTTATTTTTCTTTTTCCAAATTTGATAGAGTAGTTTGCCATATTCTTGCACCCAACGATAAATCGTCGTATGAGAAACGTTAATGCCACGATCATATAAGATTTCTTGAACTTTACGATAGCTAAGGTTATAACGAAGATAGTAGCCCACGGCTACAATAATCACATCCTGCTGAAATTGCTTTCCTTTAAAATGATTCATCGTCATTCCTCCTGCTATCTTTTTCTATTATTCTACCTTATTTGATAGTAGATTTAAAACTTTGCAACAGAACC
>NZ_JXJU01000067.1 GCF_002441655.1 Lactococcus fujiensis JCM 16395
TTACATCATGCCACCCATCAAAAATATGTATTTGCCACTTTTCCATTTTAGACATAAAACAGCAGTACCATGCGTTTTTATGTACCTTTTATAAAATGCCATTTACAATATTTTTCGTAGTTTTACGTAATTTTTTCCCACTTTTTTCCCACCAAGTACTTTTATTCTATTATGTAAGTTTAATTCATAAATTAAAAAACACCCGTGTGATGGCCGGATGTTTCTTGCCCTAAGTAATAAGCAACTCTATTATATCAAAAATTTATGAGATCAGGAAAACTAAAAAAGCCGTCCATACCTTGCGAGTGAACGACTTTCGACTTTTAGTGCG
>NZ_JXJU01000068.1 GCF_002441655.1 Lactococcus fujiensis JCM 16395
AACTGGCTCGTTAAAGTCGGCGATGTAGTTAAAGAAGACGATCCTGTTGCCGAAGTACAAAACGACAAATTAATGCAAGAAATCTTGTCTCCATATTCTGGAACAGTTACAAAATTGTTTGTTGAAGCTGGTACTACCGTTGCTGTTGGAGAACCATTGATTGAATATGATGGCGATGGTACTGGATCAGCTACTGAAGCTCCTGCTGCCGATGTAGCACCAGCTACTGAAGCTGCTCCCGCTGGCGACGCAATGATTTTTACAATGCCTGATATTGGTGAAGGTATGGCCGAAGGCGACA
>NZ_JXJU01000069.1 GCF_002441655.1 Lactococcus fujiensis JCM 16395
TTTGACTCGGTTTTGACTTCACACCGTCAACTGGTGTTCCTAGGAGCTTCTGTAAGGCTGACCACGTCGCTTTACCTGCAATACCATCAATGACAAGCTTAGTGCCTAACTTCGCGTTAAGCGCACGCTGTAAAGCCTTAATTGTATTCACTCCTGGTATTCCGTCCACAACTAAATGATAACCAATGCTATTAAGATACGTTTGCACTGCTTTCCAAGTTGCGATACCGTCGTATCCGTCAAC
>NZ_JXJU01000007.1 GCF_002441655.1 Lactococcus fujiensis JCM 16395
GCGGTTCGATCCCGTTAACTCCCATGGTTTTAGAACCAATTTAATATTTTGGAAGGGTAGCGAAGAGGCTAAACGCGGCGGACTGTAAATCCGCTCCTTCGGGTTCGGAGGTTCGAATCCTCTCCCTTCCATAATTTGTACGGGCATCGTATAAAGGTAGTACAAAGGTCTCCAAAACCTTTAGTGTGGGTTCAATTCCTACTGCCCGTGTTTTTGAATATGGCGGATGTGGTGAAGTGGTTAACACATCGGTTTGTGGTACCGACATGCGTGGGTTCGATTCCCATCATCCGCCTATTTTGGGATATAGCCAAGCGGTAAGGCAAGGGACTTTGACTCCCTCATGCGCTAGTTCGAATCTAGCTATCCCAGTCTGTAGCCGAAGTGGCGGAATAGGCAGACGCGCCAGACTCAAAATCTGGTGATGGCAACATCGTGCCGGTTCGACCCCGGCCTTCGGCATAAGTAAAAGAGAACAGGTGTTCTCTTTTTTTTGTTTATGTGATAAATTTTTCATTTTTTCTGTTTAGGACAAATTTATATAAATCAATTGATAGGACACTCGTAATTGCAAGCACAATTGCCAATAACCAATGCAGTGAGCTTATTGGAACGAGATTTAAAATTTTACTGAGTGGATTTAATTGTGTGAATAAGATCGTTGCTATCAATGAAGTAATGGTCATTAAGTTAATCATTTTGTTTCTTATTTTATTTTTACTGAATATTGAATAGTTACTTCGTGCATTATAAACGTTGAGGGTTGATGCTAGGGTCAATACAATGAAGGCCATCGTTTGTCCGATTGCATGATTGGGAGAAATTCCATTTAGAGTTACAAAATTTCCTAATATAAATCCTAAAAGTGAGGTTAGGATAAAACTTAGAGAACATGCCATGATTCGCTTTCCAACACCTCTTGAAAATAAACTTTCTGTAACACCAATTGGATTTTGATTCATAATTTCAGAATCTGCTTGTTCTCTTGAAAGTCCCAACCCCGGAATTCCATCAGCAACAACATTGATATAGAGTAATTGCATCCCTGTAAGTGGCATTCCCCAGCCTGCTAGGGCGCCGAGTAGCATGATAAAAATTTCAGCGATATTTGCTGAAAGTAGATAATAAATTGTTTTCTTGATGTTTACGTAGACACGTCTGCCTTCTTTAATCGCTGCCACAATTGTTGCAAAATTGTCATCAGTTAAAATGATATCTGAAGCTGATTTTGAAACTTCAGTACCAGTGATTCCCATTGCGGTACCAACATCGGCTGCTCGTAAGGAAGGAGCATCATTAACACCGTCTCCTGTCATTGCGACAATTTGTTCCTTTTTTTGCCATGCTTTAACTATACGGAGCTTGTCTTCAGGACTGACACGAGCATAGACACTAATTTTTTCAAGTTGTTGGTCTAGGATTTCTTCTGTCATACCTGATAGTGAAACACCATCAACAACTAGGTCTCCTTCTCGATAGATATCTAGCTCTTGAGCGATGGCTTTTGCGGTAAGTGCGTGATCTCCTGTAATCATTAGTGGTTTAATTCCTGCATGTCGTGCGTCTTTAACTGCTTGCTCTGATTCTGGTCGAGGTGGATCAATCATTCCGATAATCCCCAAAAATGTCTGATTTTCTTCAATATCTTCAAGATTTTGGGGAATCTCAGAGATTCTTTTGTAGGAGAGTGCAAGAACACGGAGAGCTTTATCAGCGAACTGATTGTGAACCATGCTTGCTTGCGGGTCGTCAGGTATAATTCGATCAAATGCCCCTTTTGTCAATACTAAAAATTTGTCTTTTGAATTGTTGTCAGCAATGACAACGGTCATTTTTTTTCGTCGAGAGTCAAATGGAAGCTCTGCTAACCGTTCTGGTTGATTCTGGGGGTCATACAGCCCCTTTTCTATCATGAATTGGATAATTGCTGCCTCGGTCGGATCACCATGAATAGCCCACTCAGAATCGATTTGATGGGCACTTGCATTTGAAGCAAATGAAAAATAAGTCATTAATTGCTTTTCATCACTGGATAATTCGCCTGAATCCCAAATTTTTCCTGATTTTTCCCAAATTTTTTGGATAGTCATTTTATTTTGGGTGAGTGTACCTGTTTTATCAGAGGCAATAATAGTTGCATTTCCAAGTGTTTCAACGGAAGGGATATTTCTAACGATGGCATTTTTTCTTGCCATATTTTCGACGCCATAAATTAAACTTAGGGTAACAATTACAGGCAGTGTTTCTGGCACAGCTGCAATACCGAGGACAACAGCAGTCATCAAGTTATCCATCACCGGAATGGTATTCATGAAATAATTGACGGCAAAAATAATTGCACCAGCAATAAAGGCGATCACTGTTAACCGTTTTGCTAATAAATCAATGCGATTCTGTAAGGGAGTTTTTTCTTTAATTTGTGATTCTAGCAGCTCTGCAATTTGCCCCATTTGTGATTGAGAGCCAACTGCTACGACAATACCTGTAGCGGTTCCATTTAAAATATTTGTTCCAGAGAAAACCATATTTAACTGGTCTCCAATTGGGACCCCTACTTTTGTTGTAAAGTCAGCATCTTTGTTAATTGGTTCAGATTCACCTGTAAGTGAGGATTCGTCTATTTGAAGGGCATTTGCTTTAATAAGCCTAATGTCTGCTCCAACCTGCATGCCAGGAGCCAATTCAATAAGATCCCCGCAAACAAGTTCATTCGATGGGATAACTTGTTTTACACTGTCACGTATCACGGTCGAAGAAGGAGAGGATAGTTTTTTTAAGGCTGATAAGGCCGTTTCTGCACGATTTTCTTGGTAAATTGCAATCGAAATATTAATAAGTATGATGAGCAGAACGATAGCCGTTTTAATAAAATTTTGATCGTTAATTGCTGCAAGATAAGCAGATAATCCGGCCACGAAAAGTAAAATCATGTTCATTAATTCGAATAAATGACTTTTTATTTTGTGAAAAATAGAATCATTTTTCTCTTCAACAAATGTATTTGGACCATATTTTTCTCGTTGCATAGACACATGATCATCTTCTAAGCCGCTTTTGGGGTCTGTTGAATAAAATTTTATGATTTCTTTGATGTTTTGATTGGAAAAATTCATTTGGAACTCCTCTTTTTATAATATAATTATAATTTTATTATAATATTTATCTCATTTTTATTAGAATGATATACTTGCCTAACTTTTTTTGATAAATTTACAAAAATCGCTGAAAATATGATATTATAGACATTATGGAAACAAAAACAGTTAGTGAGTTAGCAGAACTCTTTGGGGTGACACGACAAGCGATGAACAAGCGTGTAAAAACACTTGATAGTCAATTCGTGGAAAAAAATGAGAAAAATGTGACTGTCGTGAATTTACAGGGAATTCATGAATTGGAAAATTTGTACGGAAAAATTGTAACTGCTGAGGCTGAAGTAGTTGAACAACATGAAGTTGCTGTCAAATCTGATGACAGTGCTGTTTTTGAAATGCTTTCAAGCTTTATGAAGGATAAAAATATAGAAATTGACCGATTGCAACAACAATTGACAATGAAAGATGAGCAGTTATCAACCAAGGATGCGCAAATTGCTGAAAAAGATCAGCAAATTAAGAAACAACAAGAGCTAATGGATAAGGCTTTAACAGATCAAAAGGAATTTCTGGCTGAAATTCAAAAAGAAATCAGTCTCGAAAAAAATAAAGGGTTCTTTGCCCGCTTGTTCAACAAATAGAATATTAATTGGTAATTATTTTTTAGCCCTCTTCAGGGGCTTTTTTAAATCTATTGTCAAAAATAAAAGGGATAATTTTAATGACATCGTTTTCATTAGGTATACATTCATTATCCGCGATACTAAGCCATTTTCAGTAGTTTGCTCTTGCAAAAATCTCAAAAAGTGATAAAATAATAATGTAAGTTAAATAATTAACTTAGTCAATTAAGGGGAGAAATCCTTTTATAAAATTAAATCCCTATAAGGAGGCAACTACTCATGGTAGTTAAAGTTGGTATTAACGGTTTCGGTCGTATCGGACGTCTTGCTTTCCGTCGTATTCAAAACGTTGAAGGTGTTGAAGTTGCGGCAATTAACGATCTTACAGATCCAGCAATGCTTGCACACTTGTTGAAATATGATTCAACTCAAGGTAAATTCGACGGTTCAGTTGAAGTTGCTGAAGGTGGATTCAACGTTAACGGAAAATTTGTTAAAGTTACTCAAGAACGTGACCCAGAACAAATCAACTGGGCAGCTGAAGGCGTAGAAATCGTCCTTGAAGCTACTGGTTTCTTTGCAACTAAAGATGCTGCTGAAAAACACTTGCACGCTAATGGCGGAGCTAAGAAAGTTGTTATCACTGCACCTGGTGGATCAGACGTTAAAACTATCGTTTTCAACACTAACCACGATGTCTTGACTGGTGAAGAAACTGTTATCTCAGCTGGTTCATGTACAACTAACTGTCTTGCACCAATGGCTGACGCTCTTAACAAGAACTTCGGTATCAAAGTTGGTACAATGACTACAGTTCACTCATACACTGGTGACCAAATGTTGCTTGATGGACCACACCGTAAAGGTGACTTCCGTCGTGCACGTGCTGCTGCAGTTAACATCGTTCCTAACTCAACTGGTGCTGCTAAAGCTATCGGTCTTGTATTGCCAGAACTCCAAGGCAAACTCCAAGGTCACGCACAACGTGTTGCAACACCAACTGGATCATTGACTGAACTTGTTTCAATCCTTGATAAGAAAGTTACTGTTGATGAAATCAACGCAGCTATGAAAGCTGTTGAAAATGATTCATTCGGTTACAATGCTGACCAAATCGTTTCATCTGATATCATTGGTGAAAGCCACGGTTCAATCTTTGACCCAACTCAAACAGAAGTTACTACTGTTGGTGACGATCAACTCGTTAAAACAGTTGCTTGGTACGACAATGAAATGTCTTACACTTCACAACTTGTTCGTACTCTTGAATACTTTGCTTCAATCGCTAAATAATCAGATTTACGATAGAGAAAAAATCAGTTTCGGCTGATTTTTTTTGTTTTTCTATTATATTAATTGCGATTTATCCGTTTTCATAATATAATATAGTGTAAGAAGGGAGCAAAATGCAGATAATTGAAGAAGGTGAGCAAGCTTTTTTTAGAAAAATTGCTAAGTCCATTGAAATTCAAGGGCTTCGTGAAGATGATCGGCAGTTACTCCTAAATGCCAAGAAAAAAATTGAAGATGGTTATGAATGGCGAGAAACTTTGTTAGGGTTATTGACCAATTTGAATGCAGAGGCCATGGCCTTGAAACTTTCTCCAGGATTGCGTGAATTTTATAGTTTGCTTTATAATAATCGTGCGAGCCTTGAGGATTTAAAACACGATATCAAGGGATCAATGACATTGTTGATGATTTTTGATTAAATTTAAAATAGTAAAAAACAATAAATAAGAGAATCTGTCAGCAACACTCAATCGATTGGCCTTGCTGATGGGTTTTTTGTTATAATAAGGGTATGAAACTTACGGACAGTGTTCAATTTTTGAAGGGTGTGGGGCCGAAAGCTGCGGAGAATTTCCATAAGCTCGGCTTGTTTACACTTGAAGATTTACTCCTTTATTTTCCTTTTCGATATGAGGATTTTGCAAGTCGATCAGTATTTGATTTACTTGACGGTGAGAAAGCTACTATTTCAGGGGAAGTAGTGACACCAGCAAATGTTCAATATTATGGGTTCAAGAGGAATCGATTAACATTTAAAATAAAACAAGAGGAAGCGGTCATTGGCGTTAGCTTTTTTAACCAGCCCTATTTGGCAGACAAAGTTGTTGTTGGGCAAGAAATAGCAATTTATGGAAAATGGGAACAGAAAAAGCAACAGTTATCAGGGATTAAAATTATTGTCAGTACGGATAAAACAGAAGATGGCCTTGGTTTTGAACCTGTTTACCATTTAGTGGCAGGTCTTAAACAAGCAACGCTTGTTAAAGCAATTCAGCAAGTACTTGATGATGGCTTGTTAGATCAATTAGAAGAAAATTTACCTGTTTACTTATTGAAAAAATATCGTTTAATGAGCAGAAGGGAAGCTGTTCAAGCAATGCATTTTCCAAAGGATATGGAGGCTCACAAACAAGCTTTAAGGCGCGTGAAATTTGAAGAGTTATTCTTATTCCAACTTAAGCTACAAGCCCTGAAAAACAAAGAAAAAACGGGTCAGACCGGTCTACAAATAGTTTTTAATGATAAAGAAGTTGCTGATAAAATTGCACAATTACCTTATGAACTTACGGGTGGGCAATCTTCAGCACTGACAGAAATTTTGAATGACATGTCAAGCCCATATCACATGAATCGATTACTGCAAGGTGATGTAGGTTCAGGAAAAACAGTTGTTGCCAGTTTGGCAATGTACGCGGCTTGTTTAGCCAATTATCAAGCAGCAATTATGGTGCCGACGGAGATTTTAGCGCGTCAACACGTTGCTAATTTACGTCAACTTTTTCCAGAGTTGAAAATCGCCTTATTGGTCAGTGGATTGAAAGCAGCTGAAAAACGCCAAACCCTTGAAGAAATAGCGACTGGACGTAGTCACATGATTGTTGGAACACATGCCTTGATTCAAAACGATGTGAATTACTACCGTCTTGGCCTAGTTGTGACCGATGAACAGCATCGTTTTGGTGTAAATCAACGTAAAGTGTTCCGTGAAAAGGGACAAAACCCGGATGTTTTAATGATGACAGCTACCCCAATACCGCGAACACTTGCTATCACTGCTTTTGGTGATATGGATGTTTCTATAATTAATGAGCTTCCTAAAGGTCGTCAACCTATTACAACACGTTGGATTAAGCATGAACAGTTTGATGAAGTTTTAAAATGGATCAAGGATGAATTACAAAATGGCGCCCAAGTCTATTTTATTTCGCCACTTATCGAAGAATCCGAGGCCTTGGATTTAAAAAATGCAGTTGCACTTTATGACGAACTAACGGATTATTTTGGTCTTTTTGCCAAAATTGGGCTTTTACACGGAAAAATGAAAGCAGATGAAAAAGATCAAGTCATGCAAGATTTTAAAGCACGAAAACTTGATATTTTAGTCTCAACCACGGTTATTGAGGTTGGTGTTGATGTTCCTAATGCTACAATTATGGTAATTATGGATGCTGACCGTTTTGGTCTTTCTCAATTACATCAGCTTAGAGGTCGTGTTGGCCGAGGAAGCAAAAAATCATATACAATATTAGTTGCTAATCCAAAGTCAGAAACAGGAAAACAACGCATGAAAATTATGACAGAAACACAAAATGGTTTCACACTGGCTGAAGAGGATTTAAAAATGAGAGGCTCGGGTGAGATATTTGGCATACGGCAATCGGGGATTCCTGAGTTTCTTGTTGCTGATTTGGTAGACGATTACAATATCTTAGAAGTTGCCCGTTCAGAGGCGGCTGGAATTTTCAAGCACAGTGAAGATTTTAAGGACTTGCTTGCTAGAATTGATGTGAATGGTGGCTTTGACTAATGCAAGGTTTCTTGTGAAACAACCGAAATAAATGCCTTATTAAAAACGAACAATTTTTAATAAATTGGCAAAAAAATGAGTTAATTCTTGACCTTTCTCCCTCAAAATGGTATTATAGTTGAGTACTGTTTTGCGGTGGTGGCGGAATTGGCAGACGCGCAGGATTAAGGATCCTGTGGCCGCTTTAGGCTGTAAGGGTTCAAGTCCCTTCCACCGCATTCTTAAAATGAGCCAAGGCTCATTTTTTTTATCAAAAATAATTAAGGAAGACGTTGTTTCTTAATAAAATAAAAAGGCTGATTAGCCTTTTTATTTTATTTTTAAATCCTCGATTTGTTTTCGTAGCTCATCAACTTCGGTTTGTAAGTCATGTTTTATTTGGGAGTGATCAAGTTCTGCTTTTAATTCGGTATCAGTCATTAGAGATAGATATTTATGAGCGGGAATGTATGGAATTGCTTTGCTATTTTTCCAGAATAGGTATAATGCGAAAGCAATAATTACAAATAATAATATCATCATGATTCCCCATCCATTTAATAGTGTTTGTGCAAAGTGATTGTCTGGAGAGGAGGTTCTGAGTGCGTTTCCGCACCAGCTATTTGCCGTTCTATAATTACTGCTATTATTCCATTTTGACATCATTTCCAAAAATCCTTACTTTTTCTTTTTCTAAATCATCTAATCTTTTTTAGATATTCGATTCCTGCGTTGTATTCTTGATCACTTTTCTTAATTTCAGTTTATGGATTTGAAGTAAGAGATAAATAATAATTCCGACTAAAATTAGAATTTTTATTCCTCCTGTGTTGAATCCAAAACTTCTCATCATATCAATAGCATCAGAACCTCACCATCATTAGCGCTCACCGCCCATCATACTTAATGAGGTTCCTTGTGTCATCATTGAAGAGGGCATCTTCAAATTTGTCTTTTGGTTAGTAGAAGGTGTAATTTTTGTCATCATATGTTCAAAAGCCATCATAGATGTAAGGTTTTGCTCATTTTTATTCATTAGTGCAGACATTTGCTTGAACCACTTAGAATGTTTTAAGTTCTTGTTTTTCATCAGGATGTACATTGAATTTGTAGCATTTCTGAAATCCCTTGTAGCATTTCTGAGCTTCCTTTGATGCATGGCATTGGACATTGCAGATAAATTAGCTTGACTGGACATCATTGCTGACAGTTCCTCGTCATTTTGCTTCATAAGGTTTATCATTGTACCAAATGAAGTGCTGTTTTTTCCATTTTCTGTCATTATTTTGGAAAGTGTATCAGTAGTAATCTGCTCATCATGCAAGGCTAATTTAGTATTCCCTACATTCATCGCATTAATCATCGCAGAATTTACTTGATTAAATGCTGCTGTTTGCGCATGAGTTATTTGACTATTTTGCGTGACAATAAATAATCCTAAACTTATTACAAGTACAAATCCCACACTATAGATTAATATTTTTCTCATTTTTTTGATCCCATTTATTGATTCTACATATTATTAAACATTATTAACTAAGCCATTTTTCGGTGAAACACAATAAGGTTACGATTCATCTAACAGTATTCTTCTATCAAAAGGTGTTATGACGTATTTGTTTTATCCATTTTGTAAAGCAAACATCACATCATCAGATTGATCTCGGGAACTTTTTTTTTGACGTAATTAAAGTCTGCATCCAGCAACCAGCAAGCTTAAAGATAATAAATCAAGCATACGGTCCACGTTGTCAATACGTGAAATATTTATCAGGACTTAGCTTCTTGATTGTTCAGAGGATATTATGCTCTTTTTTTTTAAAATTTAGCAAATAAAAAACTGTCAGTCCTGACAGTTTATTTTTTTACAATCATTTTAATTGCTTGATCAATTCTCTCATCGCGCGTTGCTTCATCTTCTGAAAGTACACAACTTTTTAAATTTTCAGCAACGATAACACCGATTAAATTGTCGAGCCCAGAGCGTACAGCAGTCAGCTGAGTAATCACGTTGACACAATCTTGGTTTTCTTCCATCATGCGCAAAACGCCATGGAGCTGACCGTCAGCTCTTTTTAGGCGGTTAGTCATTTTTTTATCATAATTATCCATGGGATTTTTACACTTTCCTTTACAATGTTGTAAACTTAGATTTTATTTTCTAATAGTTCATTTGTAACTTTTGAATAGATCCCATAAGCACCATCAAGGTTTTTCACATCAAATCCTGCAGATTTCAAAATTCGTTCAGCATTATATGAGCGTAAACCAGATTGACAACTTACAACTAATGGTTGATTTTTATCAAGTTCTGTCAAATGTTCGCGGAGTTCATCCAAAGGGATATTAATAGAGTTTTTGAAAGCCCCTTTTTTAATTTCAGAAGGATTTCTTACATCAAGCAAACGACGTCCATTTGATAATTCGTCAGCAAGTTCATGCCACTGGATATTTTCAGAAATTCCCATGGCAATGTTCATTGCTGCATACCCAATCATATTGACAGGGTCTTTTGCGGAACCGAAAGGAGGGGCATATGTAAATTCTAATTCAGGGAGGTCAAAAATTGTCAAATTAGCCTTGATGGCTGTAGCTAAAATATCAATGCGTTTATCAACACCTTTTTGGCCAACTGCTTGTGCTCCATAAATTTCACCATTTTCAGGATTAAAGATCATTTTTAGAACTATAGAGCTACTTCCAGGGTAATACCCAGCATGATCGTTTGCAGTGATATGAACGGCTTTATAGTCTAAGCCCAATTTTTGAACAGTTTTTTCTGAAAGACCAGTAGACGCAGCGGTCAAATTGAAAGTCCGTACGATCGCTGTCCCGATACTTCCTTTGTTTGTTACAGGAAGTCCAGAAATGATGTCGGCGACTTGTCGCCCTTGACGATTTGCTGGACTTGCCAGGGAAATTAACGTATCTTCATCTGAAATTTGATTCTTGACGAGAATGGCATCACCAACTGCAAAAATATCTTTTACAGATGTTTCATAATGCTCATCTACAATAATTGCACCTCGTAAACCTAAATTTACACCAGCTTTTTTTGCTAAAGTAGTTTCGGGTTGAATTCCAACAGATAAAATAGTTAAATCTGATGAAACTTCAGCATCATTTTCTAAATAAACGCGATCTTTCGCAACTCTAACAACTGAATGACCAGTAATAATCGGCAAGCCCTGATTTTCCAATTCTTCTTGGACAAATGCGGCCATCTCGGTATCAAGAGGGGGTAAAAGATGTGTATCACGTTCAATTATCGTGACCTTAATCCCTCTTTTTTCAAGGTTTTCAGCCATTTCCAGTCCAATGAAACCAGCACCAACAACAGCGGCTGTTTTAGGCTGTTTCTTTTCAATATAGGCAATAATGCTATCAACATCAGGAATATTTCTCAGTGTAAACACATTGTCAACATCCGATAAATTTTCAATCTGTGGAACAAGAGGCTTAGCACCAGGAGAAAGAATCAGTTGATCATAAGATTCACTGTAAACTTTACCATTGTTATTGACAATAATTTCATGTTTTTCAGGTTGAATTTCGATGACTTCGGAAAATTCTCGAACATCAATGTCAAAACGCTTTTTGAGTGCAGAAGCCGACTGAACAATCAGTTTTTCTCGCTCGACAATTTCACCACCGATGTAATATGGTAAGCCGCAGTTAGCAAACGAAACATAGGGGCCTTTTTCGAAAACAATGATTTCAGCGTCCTGCTGTAATCGTCGAAGTCTGGTTGCTGCTGACATTCCGCCAGCAACACCACCAACAATGATATATTTTTTAGCCACGAACTGTTTTTCCTTTCCAGGCACTCATTCCGCCCATCACGTTTGTTACGTCTAATCCTTTCTTTTCAAGGATTTTGTATGCTTTTTTACTTCGCATTCCGGATTGACAAATGACATAGATTTTACTACTTGAAGTAGTTGAGAAACGATCAATTTGGCTCAAGGGAATATTACGTGCACCTTTAATATGGCCAGAGCGAAATTCGTTTACTTCACGTACATCAATTAATTGTGTTTTATTTTGTTGTAACTTTTGAGCGAGGTCATCCGGAGAGATACTGTTTACTTTCGAAAATCCAAACATGTTACACCGCCAAACATCCATCCCAAGCGGAAGTGCCACCAAGTACATTTGTGACATCTTTCCCTTGTGCTTCTAAATATTGACATGCGCGCATTGAACGTGCACCAGATTGGCAGATAATATAGCTGCCCTCTTTAATTTCATCAACGCGGCTATCCAATTCGCTCAGTGGAATATTTTGCGCAGTTGGTACGTGACCGGCCTCATATTCAAAAGTTTCGCGAACGTCGATGACAATAGCATCGTCTTTCATTACTTCAATAAGCTCTTCCATTGTAACAGATTTCATCATTATTCTCCAATCGTTTAATAGTTTAATTATATACCATAGGGGGTATATATGCAACTGGAATGATTATAAAAAAGAGTCAGTAGACTCTTTTTATTTTCCAAGACAAAATTGTGAAAAGAGCTGTGTAATCAATTCATCAGGAGCAGCTTCCCCAGTAATCTCACCGAGAATTTGCCAGCAGCGTGTGACATCCACTTGAACCAAGTCAACAGGAAGTCCTGCTGACAAGCTTTCATTAGCATCGGTTAGAGCGGATAAAGCACTCTCAACTAGGGAAATGTGACGTGCATTTGATAAGACCGTTGCATCTTGAGCCTCAATTTCTCCGGAGAAGAAAATCGCATTAATTTTTTCTTCGACAGCGTCAAGATTTTCATTTTTCAAAGCTGAAATTCTAATAAAATCAGAGGGAAGATGATCGATCTCAATTTGTTCAGGCAAATCAGTTTTGTTGAGTAGGATGATTCGATTACTTTCTTCAGAAAGCTGAAGAAGTTCACGGTCTTTATCTGTCAATGTTGACGAAGCATCCAAAACCAGCAAGACTAAATCAGCCTCGTTTAATGCTTTAACAGATCGTTCCACGCCAATTTTTTCAACAATATCCTCTGTTTCACGAATTCCAGCAGTATCAATCAGTTCTAGAGGAACACCACCTATGTTTGCGAATTCAGTGATTACGTCACGCGTTGTTCCAGCGATATCTGTGACAATGGCTTTTTCTTCACGTAAGAGCTGATTTAATAAGCTCGATTTACCAACATTTGGCCGTCCGATAATTGCTGTTTTTAAACCTTCACGTAAAATTTTACCCCTTTTGGCAGTCGCTAGTAAATTTTCCAGAAGTTTTTGGAAATGTGCTGTTTTTTCGACCAACATTTGCGTGGTCATTGTTTCAACATCATCATACTCAGGGTAGTCGATATTCACTTCGACCTGGGCCAATGCTTCTAGAATTTCCTGACGGATATTATTGATTAGGGTCGATAGAGAGCCGTTCAATTGTTTAACGGCTATGTTTGCAGCCTTATCTGTTTTCGCACGGATCAGATCCATAACAGATTCAGCCTGAGCTAAGTCCATTCGGCCGTTTAAGAAAGCACGTTTCGTAAATTCACCGGGTTCAGCTAATCGGGCACCGTGTCGCAACAAAACTTGTAAAATCTCTTGTGTTACAGCAATGCCACCGTGGGTATTTATTTCAACAATATCCTCACGTGTAAAGGTTTTTGGTGCAAGCATGACAGAGGCCATCACTTCATCAATCAGGGTCTCATGATCATAAACATGACCATAATTGATGGTATGCGAAGAAACTTCAGCCAGATTTTTACCTTTAAATACAGATGCTGCAATTTTAACGGCATCGTTACCAGAAAGACGAACTATTGAAATAGCGCCTTCACCAAGCGGCGTTGAAATAGCCGCAATTGTATCAAATTCTTGTGTTAACATACCTTTATTTTACCTTAATTTTAAAAAAGCCCCTAATATAAAGGGCTAAATTTTAACATTTCTTAATTTTATTCAGCTCCGCGTTCGTTACCCCAGAAGAATAGAGCAACAGTTCCAGGACCTGTGTGACTTCCTATTGTAGTTCCAACATCATAAATTTCAACTTTTCCATTTAATTTAGGGAATTTTTCTTCTACTAAATCGGCTACCGCGCGGGCATCGTCAAAACAAGCGGAATGTGATATATAACATTTTCCTGAATAATCAAGACCAGATTGTGCATTTTCTTCCATTTTTTTCACAATTTGTTGGATGACCTTACGTTTCCCTCGAATTTTGAAACGAGGAATGAGTTTTCCTTCGTTATTCATATCAAGTAATGGGCAAATGTTTAATATGTTTCCAATCGCACCAGATGTTTTCGAAACGCGTCCACCTCTGATATAGAAAGTCAAATCTGTTGAAAAGAACCAGTGTTGCAAGTTTAATTTGTTTTCTTCAATCCATTTATAAACTTCATCAATTGACAAACCGCTATCGCGCAAATCTGCAATTTTATCCATGAGCAAACCATAGCCTGATGATGCAGCAAGTGAGTCCGCAATCAAAATTTTACGCTCTGGATATTTTTCTTGTAAACTTTCTTTCGCGATATTGGCCGAATTGATAACACCTGACAGACCAGAAGATAGACTAACATGCAAAATATCATAGCCATCCTTGAGGAAGGGTTCAAAATAAGCCTCAAATTCATCTGCGTTGACTTGCGATGTTTTCGTTTCGGCACCATCTGCCATTGCTTTGTAAAAATCGGCGAATGAGAGTGATTTCCCGAGGTCATCAGAGTACTGTTTGCCATCTAATTCATAGTGAAAACAAATATAGTGAATCTCTCTTTCAGAAAAATGTTTTTCAGTTAAATCAGCGGTTGAACAACAACTAATAATATACTTATTCATTATTGATTAATACTCCTTCAAAAGACATGATTTCTTTGTTTTATTGCTCTAATTAACTACCAAATTGTAACATTTAATTGACATGTTTTCAATAATATTTACTAAATACGGACATGAGAGCGTTTTTTTATCAAAAAAGATGACGAAATTTGTATTTTCATGTAAAATAGAACCATGAGATTAGATAAATATTTAGCACAAGTTGGCCTAGGTAGTCGAAGTGAAGTTAAGGTACTATTGAAAAAAGGAAAGATTACTGTTGATGGCATAATCATTAAAGATGGTCGGTTTCAAGTAGATAAAAATTCAAATGGAATTGCTTTAGAAGGGAAAAACTTACGCTATCAAGAATATTTTTATTATTTACTCAACAAACCACAAGGGGTCGTATCAGCAACAAAGGATAATTTGGATAAAACTGTTGTCCAGCTCCTCACTAAGGAAGATTATCGTGATGACATTTTTCCGGTCGGACGTTTGGATAAAAATACAGAAGGATTGCTCATTTTAACTAACGATGGTGCATTAGGACATGATTTGACACAACCTAAAAAGCATGTTGAAAAAGAATATTTTGCTCAAATTGACGGCAAAGTGACACCTGAAACAATCACTCAATTCGCAGCGGGGCTAACTTTGAAAAATGGTGAAAAAGTTAAACCAGGGGAACTTATAATAGAAAAGATATCCCCCTCTGATACTCAAAGTGGAACCATGAGTGAAATTCGAATTGTCATCCACGAAGGCAAATTTCACCAGGTCAAACGGATGTTCGAAGCAGTGAATATGTACGTTCTCTATCTCAAACGGATTCGGATGGGTAATCTTCAACTCGATACGGATTTGGCAATGGGAGACTATCGAAAATTAAGTGAAATTGAAATCGAAAATTTGAAAAAATGATACAATAGTGAGTGAGTAGACACTCACTTTTTTGGTAAAGGAGATATGATGTCAGAACAAAGTTTAGATGCCCTATATGAACAAACCTTAAGTCAACAGAAAGACTTGTCAGAAGTTCAAAAATCGGTATTAAAGGCCGCATTAAAATTATTTTCATCACAAGGTTTTGAGGCTACCTCAACATCGCAAATTGCTCAAGAGGCAGGAGTCGCATCGGGTTCAGTATATAAACAATTTAAAAACAAACGTGCGCTTTTAGCGGCTGTTCTTGCTCCTTTATTTAAAGGGACTTTACAAACTGCAGTCGAAGAATTAGCCGATCAGACGCTTTCGCGTCAATTTGTTGAGCTAGATGATTTTATTTATGCTATTGTCGAGGATCGCTTTTACTTTATTCAAAATAATTTTCCGGCAATAAAATTGATGTTGAATCAGATTTTAACAAATGAAGATTTTAGAAAAGAAGTAATAAGCTTCTTTGAGAGACAACTTGAGGGTTTTTTATTACCTGTTATCGAAAAATTTCATGTTGAAAATAAGCTGAAAGATGTTTCTTATGCAGAATTAATCGAATTAATTTTTGGAACAATGATTGGTTACTTTGGAAAGGTGTTATTTGGCCTTGCCAGTCCGATAAAAATAGAGATAGAGCAGAGTAGTCAGCAATTAATTAGATATTTGAGTGTTAAAAATTGACAGTTATAATAATTAAGCTTATAATTATTTTGTAAAAGTGAGTGAGTGCTCACTCATTTAAAAAGGAGACGTCTATGGATTCTGCTGTGATTGTAAAAGACTTAACTGTTAAATTTAATGGAAAAGCAGTCCTAAACCAACTTTCACTTAGCTTGAAGGCTGGAGAAATTGTGGGATTAATTGGTCCATCTGGTGCTGGGAAGTCAACACTTATCAATGCCTTACTAGGGATGATTAAAGTTAATAGTGGCTCTGTTGAGGTATTCGGACACGAGATGCCAAATCGTGAAGTAATGAGTCAAATTGGCTTTATGGCACAGTCGGATGCACTTTTTGGTGAATTAACTGGTGAGCAGAACTTAGAATTTTTTGGAAGTTTACAGGGAATCCCCAAAAAAGAGTTAGTCGAAAAAATGGGATTGGCCGCTAAGACAGTGAATCTCACAGAGGATTTGAAAAAACCAGCCAGTGACTATTCAGGTGGGATGAAACGTCGCTTGTCTCTTGCAATTGCCTTACAAACAGATAGCCCCCTAATTCTCCTTGATGAACCCACCGTTGGAATTGACCCTGAACTTCGCCAAGAAATCTGGAAAGAACTTCGACTTTTAGCTGCTGCAGGGAAAGCCATTTTGGTAACTACACACGTTATGGATGAGGCAGAGCGTTGTGATAAAGTATTAATGTTAAGGGAAGGCCATTTTGTAGCTCAAGGAACGCCACAAGAGTTGAAAACACAATATGATGTAGAAACAATTGAAGATGCCTTTATTAAAGCAGGACACGAACTCCAAAATGGAGGAGGGCAAGCATGAGAACAAAAGCAATTATTAAACGTATTTTATTACAACGAAGAGGAGATGTACGAAGTCTCGCTTTAATGTTTATTGCCCCCTTGATCATCTTGACTTTGCTTTATTTCCTCTTACAAATTCCATCCAATGTTACTTATCGTGTGGGCATTGATAATCGAAGTTCGAGCACAGCACTTGTTAATCAGCTGAAGAAATCAGATAAACTTGAAATCATTCAAATTGATAACAATCAAAGAAATACGATAAACAAGAAGAATTTAGCAGCAGCGATTGTCATTACTGACAATAAAGTAGACGTGACTTATGCAAATACGGATAACTCAAAAACACAAGTTGTCACAAGTCTTTTGGCAATGACCGTTCAAGAAATTCAGGGGAAAAAGACTCAAGCAACGATTGAAGATACAATTAAGTCAGTAATCGCATCGTCCGAGGCTGCAGTAAAATCAGTTTCTGAAGCTGCAGTAAAATCAGGCGTAAAAATTGAACAAGTACCAAATACAGGGGGAACGACTGTAACGATTCCCAAACCTGCAACTGTTTCAATTAGTAGCCATTATTTATACGGCAATTCAAAATTGAATCCATTTAGTAGTTTGGCTCCGGTATTGGTCGTTGTCTTTGTATTCTTCTTTGTTTTCTTGATTTCAGGAATAAGTTTAGTTGGGGAACGAAGTTCGGGAACGCTGACACGACAACTGGTCACTCCTGTTAAGAGAAGCGAGATTGTTCTTGGTTATACGGTAGCATATGGTTTGCT
The DNA here is from genome assembly GCF_002441655.1 of Lactococcus fujiensis JCM 16395. Taxonomy (GTDB): domain Bacteria; phylum Bacillota; class Bacilli; order Lactobacillales; family Streptococcaceae; genus Lactococcus; species Lactococcus fujiensis. The sequence goes on from NZ_JXJU01000007.1 coordinate 17,505, forward strand.
TGCAATAGCTCAGACCTTGATTATTCTATTTTTCGTCCGCTATGTGTTAGGAATGGAAGTCATAGGTAATTTTATCTGGGTTATTGTGATCAATTTAATTTTGGCTATTATTGCCCTGATGTTTAGTTTGCTATTGTCGGCAGTTGCAAAGAATGAGTTTCAGTTTATCCAATTTATTCCAATTGCACTTGTCCCACAAGTTCTTTTCAGCGGACTAATCAATGTTGATACAATGGAAAAACCCCTTCAATGGATTGCACACATCATGCCATTATATTATGGTATTGATGCCCTCACGAAAGTCGTTAAGCAAGGAATGGGCTTTACAGATATTTGGTTTAATCTGTTGATTCTCGTTCTAATTGCCGTGATTTTGTATGGATTAAATGTGATTGCATTAAAAGAACTTCGTAGAACTTAATAATGAAGCGTGAGTTAACTCACGCTTTTTATTTTTCGCGATTGATATTAACACCAAGAACTGTGAGATGCCCATTGGAAATGAGTTTTATCATAAGATGCGCAAAATCCTGAGCTTTCATCTTATTCGTATCAGTAATCCACCACTTCAGGGTTCCAACAAGGATTGCGACGATATAATTAATAACAAAATCATCCGGAATCACAACATCTTGTTCACGAACTTCTAATTTTTCAAATAGTTCGGTGTACCTATCAGTCAACAAATCCAAAAAACGATCAATTAAGACTTGGTCTTGAGCCTTATCAATAACAATTTGAGCAACTTCTGGATTTTCACGGACAAATTCATAAAAGCGTGTTAAAATTGATTCAATCTTAGCAACATGGACATTATTTCCTTGGATAGGACTGCTTTCATCTAAAATTTCTGTAAATGAAATCAAAAATTCTTCAATCAGGCTATCATATAAGTCTTGTTTGTCAGCATAGTGTGCGTAAAAAGTAGCGCGATTAATCATTGCTAAATCAGCAATTTCTTGTATTGAAATTTTTTCAAATTTTTTCTTTCGTAAAAGACCAAAAAAAGCCTGCGTAATTAATTTTTTTGTTCGTTTGACACGCAAATCTTCTGCTTTAACCACTATGTTACCTCTATTACTGTCTTTTATAATACATTCTGACTATTAATGTTGCTTTTATCACTAATTATATGCCATCTCGTGAATGCTTTCACGTTTTAACTCTGTCAAAGAAATTTTCCATTTATGTCAAATAACTTTTGCAAATGCAACACACTGTTTGCTTTTGTTGTCTATCGTACAAGAAGCATTTATTTGCTGGTTGTAAAATATATTTAGCGTGCTAAAATAAGCAGTAAATATGATAAACAACAGGCTGTCAAATAAAGTTGGAGCAGCAAATATAAATGTATTTCTTGTATAAATGAGGAGATATTTAAGGAAATGAGATATAAAGCAGGAATCGATGTGGGATCGACAACGGTAAAATTAGTTGTTTTTGATGAAAAATTTTCTTTACTTTTTAGTCGTTATGAACGACATTTTTCGGATGTTAAATCTGCAACCACCAAAGTACTAACTGAGCTTATCAATGAATTCGGTGACTTAAATCTAGAACTGTCCATCACAGGTTCTGGAGGAATGGGCCTTGCTGAAGTACTTGATATTCCGTTTGTTCAGGAAGTTATCGCAAGTTCGATTACAATTGAAAAATTTATTCCAGAGACCGATGTTATGATTGAACTTGGTGGAGAAGATGCCAAGATGACTTTCTTTGATCATGGAACTCAGGAACTGAGAATGAATGGAACTTGCGCTGGTGGAACTGGTGCGTTTATTGACCAAATGGCAGCTTTATTAAAAGTCGATGCAAGTGGAGTCAATGAGCTTGCAAAAAGTTATGAAAAAATTTATCCAATTGCATCAAGATGTGGCGTATTTGCGAAAACCGATGTACAACCGCTCCTAAATGAAGGTGTTCGTCGTGAAGATATCGCTGCCTCAATTTTTCAAGCTGTCGTTAATCAAACGATAGCTGGACTTGCGAGTGGACGTAAAATAAAAGGAAAAGTAGCTTTTTTAGGGGGCCCTTTGTTTTTTATGTCCGAACTGCGAAAAAGGTTTATAGAGACACTTGATTTAAGACCAAGTGATGTTGTTTTCCCTGAAAATCCTCAACTTTTTGTAGCCATGGGAGCAGCACTATCTGATGAAAAAGTTGAGAAAAAAGTGACAGACTTGATTGATAGTCTTGAAAATGATAATAGCGAAAGCCTTATTCCACAAGATACAATGGAAAAACTTTTCGAAAGTGAAGCGGAACTTGAAGCTTTTCGTGCGCGTCACGCAAAAGCAACAGCATCCTACAAAGCCTTATCAGAACACGAAGGAGCAACTTATTTAGGAATCGATGCAGGTTCAACGACGACTAAAGTTGTCTTAATAGATGAAGTTGGAAATATTTTGTACGACCATTATGGTTCAAATAATGGTGAGCCTTTGGAATCTGTTATTGATATTTTACAAGACCTTTACAGTAAGTTACCAGATGAGGTATACATCGCAAAGTCAACGGTGACAGGCTATGGGGAACATTTGATTAAAGCAGGTTTACACGTCGACTATGGTGAAGTTGAAACAATGGCGCATTATAAAGCCGCAGAATATTTTAATCCCGGTGTTGATTTTATTTTAGACATTGGTGGCCAAGATATGAAGGCGATGCGGATTCGAGATGGAGCCTTGTCATCAATTCAACTCAATGAGGCCTGTTCATCAGGCTGTGGTTCGTTTATTGAAACATTTGCTAATTCACTCAAGCATGATGTTTACAATTTTTCAAAACTAGCTTTGCTGGCGGAGCATCCAGTCAATTTGGGCTCCCGTTGTACTGTTTTTATGAATTCAAAGGTTAAGCAGGTTCAAAAAGAAGGAGCAACGATCGGCGATATTTCAGCAGGTTTGTCTTATTCGGTCATCAAAAATGCATTATATAAGGTAATTAAGGTCAAACGTCCTGAAGAATTGGGAAATAAAATTGTTGTGCAGGGGGGGACTTTTTATAACGAGGCCGTTTTACGGGCTTTCGAAAAAATTTCCGAACGTGAAGTTGTTCGTCCAAGTATTGCAGGGCTGATGGGTGCTTACGGTTGTGCTTTGATATCACTTGATCACGAAGAAGTTGGAAAATCAACAAATTTGTTAAGCTTGACTGATCTTGATCAATTTTCCACGCATAAAGAATTTATGGTTTGTGGCCTTTGTGAAAATAACTGTAAAATGACATTGACCGTCTTTAATGATGGAAGCAAGTTTGTGACAGGAAATCGGTGTGAGCGTGGCGCTGAAAAGGCTACCCAAATCAAGATAGATCGGACTGATAAAAAAGTTAATTTAGTTGATTATAAGTATAAAAAATTATTTAAATATCACAGTCTAAGCAAGAAAAAACAAACTCTCGGGGAAATTGGTATTCCGCGCGTGCTGAATATGTATGAAAATTATCCACTTTGGCACACAATGCTTACAGATCTTGGCTTTCGAGTTGTCTTATCTCCTAAATCAGATAAAGAGTTGTTTGAACAAGGGCTGGAGACCATTCCTTCGGATACGGTTTGTTACCCAGCTAAAATGACGCATGGACATATCATGAGCATTATAAATAAAGGCGTTCCTACGATTTTTTATCCCTCAGTTCTTTTTGAGCAGGAGGAGCAGAAAGCTGCAGAAAATCACTACAATTGTCCTATTGTCCAATCTTATCCCGAGGTGATTAAAAATAATATTGATGAGATTAGAAATGGCGAAGTTACTTATCTTCACCCTTTCATCAATTTAGCGAACCCAGAAAGTGTTGCGCAGAATATTTGGTCAGCACTGAGAAAAAACGGCTTTGAATTGACTCAAGAAAATGTTAAAGATGCCGTTTTACATGGGTTTGCGGAACTTGAAAAATTTAAAAAAGACTTACGAGACAAAGCTGAAGATTTATTATTGAAGATAAATCTGAATCAGGAAAAAGCAATTGTCCTTGCAGGGCGCCCATATCATTTGGACCCAGAAATTAATCATGGAATTGCAGAAATTATCACGCAAGAGGGCTTTCACGTCTTAACTGAAGATTCTATTTCTCATTTGGAAGATGTTTCTGGATTAAGAGTTGTCAATCAATGGGTTTATCATTCACGTCTTTATGCAGCAGCACAATTTGTATGTAAAAATAAAAATCTCGAACTTGTTCAATTGAATAGCTTTGGATGTGGACTAGACGCTGTTACGACTGACCAGGTTGAAGAAATTATGCGTGGTCACAATAAGTTATATACAGTACTAAAAATTGATGAGGGATCAAATATGGGAGCTGTTCGTATCCGTCTACGAAGTCTTAAAGCAGCTGTGGCTGAACGGACAAAACATCATATTGAACCTTCAGTAATGACAGAACTTGTTCGAGACAAAACACCAGTTTTCACACATGAAATGGCAAAGAAACACACTTTATTAATGCCAATGCTTAGTCCGATTCATCAAGCAGGACTAATAGACACTGCTTTCGAGGCATCGGGCTATAATGTTGTCTGTTTACCAGAGACTAACACATCTGTGAATAACGGATTAAAATTTGTCAATAATGACAGTTGCTATCCAGCCATCATTACAATAGGTCAACTCATAGAGGCACTTCAATCAGGTCAATACGATGTCAATAATACATCCGTAATGATGACCCAGACAGGTGGTGGGTGCCGCGCAACAAATTATATTCCCTTGCTAAGAAAAGCGCTAATTGATGCTGGTTTTCCACAAGTTCCAGTTATCAGTTTGTCAATGGGGAATCAAGGCACAGAGAAGGGATTTAGATTTACGATTCCTTTACTCACACGATTTATGATTGCTGTTCTATATGGTGATTTATTTGAACGTGTAGTTTATCGTACAAGACCATATGAAATGAACAAAGGCGCTGTTAATCAACTTCACGAAAAATGGCTTCAAAAGGCAATACATAATGTTAAAACAGCAAGCATTTTTGAGTTTAATCGAAATATGAAGCAAATAATCGAAGCCTTTGACCAGATTGAACTTCAAGGAGAAGGGACAAAACCGCGCGTAGGAATAGTTGGGGAGATATTGGTAAAGTATAGTAAAACTGCAAATAACGATATTGTCAATATAATAGAAGAAGAGGGGGGCGAGGCCGTCGTTTTGGATCTCATTGGTTTTATGAATTATAGTTTTTACAATCAAATATGGCGAACAGATGAACTGGATTTTGCCAAGAAAAATAAATTGATTGCTAAAACATTTCTTGGAATAATCAATATGTTAGAGAAACCAATGAATAAGCAGTTGTTGTCATCAAAAAGATTTGATGGGATTGAGAGTATTTATGAAATTGCATCAAACACCGAGAAAATTATCTCCATTGGAAACCATACAGGCGAGGGCTGGTTTTTAACAGGTGAAATGATTGAACTTTTGCAGAAGGATGTAAAAAATATTGTTTGTTTGCAACCATTTGGATGTTTACCCAACCATATTGTAGGTAAAGGCATGATGAAAGAGTTGCGCCGACAATACCCAGGGGCAAATATTAGTCCTATTGACTACGACCCGGGTGTGTCTGCTGTCAATCAATTGAATCGGATCAGACTCATGATGGCAACAGCCAAAAAGCGGATGATCCAAGTAAATGACGGGATTGAAGAAATAATTGTGGGTTCACATTAACAAAGCTATAAAGTCGCTACAGTGCGACTTTTTTGATAAAATTAACAAAGATGAAATACACGATAGATATTGAGCATTATCGAGATCTTGCTCAGCAAAAACAAAAAGAACATAAAAAATTTTTAGGAACCTTGAAAAAGAAATCACCTAAAAATTTGGATAAAATTACACGAGAAATTCATAATGAAGTATTTCGTGACATTGACTGTACAACATGCGCAAATTGTTGCAAGACGCTTGGCCCAGATTTTAAAGAAGCCGACATAGAGAGGATTGCGAAATATCTCAGAATGAAAGTGTCTGATTTTGAGACGAAATATCTGCGCGTGGATGAGGATGGTGATAAAGTCTTTCAGAGTATGCCTTGTCCGTTTCTAGGATCGGATGATTTGTGCACAATATATGAGGTTCGACCAAAAGCATGTCGAGATTTTCCACATACAGACCGCAAAAAAATATATCAAATTAATCACCTGACCATTCAAAACGAACTCTATTGTCCAGCGACTTATGAATTTGTCGAACGCCTGCAAAAAAGGCTGAAATAATAAATTGTGCACTAGATAAACGAGTGCTTCTTCATTTCTTAACCTCTTATACGTATATACGTAAAAAAATTGACTTTGTAACACTAAAATAAATAATTGCCTGCTCAAAGGAAACTTTTTTGATATAATTAAGCTAACGTTTTCAAACATTGGATTTTATGGGAGAAGTGGACATATAATGATGAATTTAAAAGAACAAGTTGGAATCAAAGCGGCAGAATTTGTGAAGGACGGGATGACTGTTGGCCTCGGAACTGGATCGACAGCTGCCTTTTTTGTTGCTGAATTGGGACGCCGTATAAGGGAAGAAAATCTGAAAATAACGGGGGTTACAACTTCAAACGTGACCAGTGAACAGGCTAGTAAGCTTGGTATTCCACTAAAATCAATTGATGAAGTCGATTCTGTTGATTTGACAGTTGATGGCGCTGACGAAGTTGATGCGGATCTTAATGGAATTAAAGGTGGTGGCGCAGCATTGCTGATGGAAAAAATTGTGGCTACCTACTCAAAAGACTATATTTGGATTGTCGACGAGAGCAAGCTCTCTGAAAAATTGGGCTCATTCAAAGTACCAGTTGAAGTGGTTCCTTATGGGGCAGAACAAGTTTTCCGCAAATTTAAAAAGGCAGGTTATGCTCCAACGTGGCGGTTACGCGAATCCGGTGAGAAGTGGCTGACAGATATGCAACACTACTTGATTGATTTACACATTCCCGAGATTTCAAAACCTGAGCAATTGGCCAATGAATTAGACTTAACCGTTGGTGTTGTCGAACATGGTTTATTCAATAAAATGGTCAATAAAGTGATTGTAGCGGGAAAAGATGGAGTTAGGATAATTGAAAAGTAAATAACATATTCTGCTGTTTGTTTACTTTACGAGGTGAAACAATATGAAACATTTATTTTTGATGCGACATGGCGAAACATTATTTAATATTCAAGGGAGAACGCAAGGATGGAGTGATTCCCCACTGACTAAAAAAGGAATTTCTGATGCTCAAACTGCAGGCCAATTTATGAAAAATTTTCCAGTGGCTTTTGATCATTTTTATAGCTCAACGCAAGAAAGAGCATCTGACACGCTTGAGCTTGTTTTTCCTGATGTGGACTATGCTCGCTTGAAAGGATTAAAAGAAGCCAATTTTGGAGTGTTCGAAGGCCATCAACAGTATCTTGAGCCACAAAGCACAAATGGTAAGGCAACCTTTTTCTCTGATTTTGGCGGTGAAACGCGTTTCCAGGTCGCAGATAGGATGGACAATGCTTTGTCAACTCTGATGAAAAAAGATGACCATCAAAACGTATTTTGTTTAAGTCATGGTGCGGCAATGTGGTATTTTTTACACGAAAAAACAGAGCATGAAAAAGTTAATTTTCAGGGGCTTCACAATCTTGATTTATTACATTTTATTTATGACGATTCCACAGGTCAATTTAGTTTTGAAGAACTAATTAAAACATTGTAAAATAAAAAGCCTGTCCATACGGATAGGCTTTTTAGATGTTTAAATCAGCTTTCCATTGTTTAACACCCCATTTGTGACTGCCTCGTTTAAGTTTGGCAATCGCTGTATCGATGTCGAACCAGAAGATGTTGTTGAAGTCCTCTAGTGGCGCTTGGTCAAATTTTGGATCCACGGTTTCATATATATAAGCTGGATTGTGGTAATAGGTATCACGGTGTGAACTATAAAAATACTCGTCCGCTTGCCCATAATACTTACCAACTGCTGCATGGACCCCAAGTTCTTCAATTAATTCACGTTTTAAAGCTTCGTGTTGATTTTCACCAGCTTCAATGCCTCCGCCTGGTAAGAAAAAAGAACCATTTGGAGCTTGAATAATACAAATTTCTGTTTTATCCATACGAGAGACGATGCCGTAAACGCCAACACGTTCTACATATGGAACGCCTTCAACTTTTTCACCAAAATATGGAATATCGCTCATTATATCTCTCCGTTCTCTATCAAATTCTTCATCAGAATGTTCTTTAATAAAACCTCGTTAACAGTTGCTCTTAATGAACGACAACCGCTTACAAAAAATTTATTCATCACTATTCTATCAAAAACCGCCGAAATTTGATAAAATAAAGTACTAGTGAGAGCAAATTGCTCTGTTCGAGAGGGACTTCAACATTGAAAAAATTCAACCTGAGTAAATTAATTATTATTGCATTGATTATTGTCATTGCTGCTATATCAGCAATTTTTGTCTCTGCAAAAAATTTCAAGTCAGACCAAAATCCTGCGGCGATGACGCAAACAATCAATGATGGCACTGGTTTTGTTGACCAAGTTATTGCAGCACCGATTCATTTTGTTCAAGATAAAGCTAATGTCTTGTCAAATTTAATCAACACATATAAACAAAATGAGAATCTCAAAAAACAATTGACTGATTTAACTGCGGAAAAAAACAAATTAGCCAGTGCGGAATCTGAAAATAAAGAATTAAAAACGGCTCTTAAATTACAAGAAACATTGACTGATTACGATAGGGTATCGTCAAATGTCATCACTCGTAATCCGGCATCATGGGACGATACGCTTGTTATTGACAGTGGTTCAAAAGACGGTTTGCAGATCAATATGCCGGTCATGGCAAATGGCGGTATCATTGGTCGTATAAGCCAAGTCAATAAATCAACAGCTAAAGTATCCCTTTTGACATCTACGAAGGGAATTGAAAATAAAATCCCAGTTTATTTGGGGTCTAAAACTTCACCTTCATATGGAATTTTATCCAGTTATGATTCAACACAAAACGCTTATGTTGTCACCCAAGTAACGACAACTACTAAATTCACCAAAGGAAGCCAAGTCTTTACGAGTGGACTCGGAGGCGGTGTTGGTTCAGTTCGTGACTTGCTTGTCGGAACTGTAATTGGGGAAAAGGATTCAAATGATGGACTTGATCGTCAGATTTACATCAAGCCTGCAAGCAATCTTTACGATATTCGTTTTGTCTTTGTGGTTAAGCAATTGATTGGAGGAAATTGATGAGTCGTTTTACTTTTCAGTTTTTTACTCCGATCCTCCTCTTCTTCATGATGCTTTTGGATGGTCAAGTCACAATTATTACTCAAAATTTGAGTGGTGGAACATTAACGCCAGCATGTCACTTATTCCTGATTTTTTTAGTCTACTCAGTAACACAACATCGACACAGCTATATGGTCATTGTAGCGTTATTTCTGGGGCTAATTTATGACAGTTATTTCTTGGGAATTTTTGGGGTGGCAACCTTATTGTTCCCATTAATTGCACTTTTCGTATATAATATACAGAGCACCGTTTTTACTAATCGTTGGACAAGGCTCTTTACAATAATCATTATCGTGACAATTTTTGAAGTGTCATCGGCCGTCATAATGGCTGCTTTTGGCTTTTCAGACCTTAACTTTTTTAATTTTATTGTCTACCAATTGGCGCCTACATTGTTGCTAAATGTTTTTTTAGCAGTCGCCTTGCAGTTCCCGTTGGAGTATTTTTACAAATTAAGAAAAAGTCATCCTCGTTATAATTTAAAATGATACTGTAACCAACTTGTAACATAACGGCCAAATTAGAATGTTATACTTGTATCAATCACCGAACCTAACAGGGAGGATAATTAAAAAATTTATCTATGAAAAAAAGGATTATTTCAACTTTACTACTGTCAACAGTACTTTTATCAACTGCGGCTTCACTAACTACTGTTAGTGCTGACACGACTGATTCTAAAATCGCTCAACAAGACAAAACGATTTCGAGTGCACAAAGCGCCAAAGCTGATGCACAATCTAAAATGTCGAGCCTTCAATCATCAGTTGACAGCTTAAAGTCAAAACAAGCTAAAGCACAGGCTCAACTTGACGAGACTGTCAAACAAGCTGAACAACTAAGCAAACAAATCGCTTCTTTGCGTGAAAGCATTAAAGAACGCTCTGTAGCAATTGAAGCCCAAGCACGTAGTGCACAAGTTAATAGCTCAGCTACTAACAGCATTACAACAGTTTTGGATTCTAAATCTTTAACAGATGCCATTCAAAAAGTTGTAGCAATGGCTACAGTTTCTGGTGCTAGTCAACAAATGTTGCAACAACAACAAGATGAAGAAAAATCTCTTCAATCTAAATTAGTTGAAATGCAAAAAAATGTTGGGATGTATGATAAACTGAACAATGATTTGGCCGCACAAGCTAAAGAATTGTCAGACCAACAAGCTCAACTTAAAGTTGCTACTATAAATTATCAGTTGACAATTACAACTGCTGAAGGCAAGAAGTCAGCTTTACTCGCTGAGAAAGCGACCGCCGAAGCTGCTGCTAAGAAAGCTGCTGAAGCACAAGCTGCTTACCAAGCACAACAAAAAACTGCTCAAGCACAATCTACAACAGTTAATTCAAATAGTTCATCAAGCAATTCAGGCTCATCAAGTAACAGTAATTCGGGTTCATCATCATCATCAAATAGTGGAAATTCAAATTCTGGATCTTCTTCTAATAATGGTGGCTCAAGTTCATCAAACAATGGTGGAAGTTCTAGCTCAAATAACGGTGGAAGTACCGGCTCTACTGGTGGTGGAAGCACTAATACAGGAAATGGATACGTAAGCTTCATGGGTGGAACTGCTAGTTCTAATAACTATGCTTATCAAAATTGTACTTGGTACGTTTGGAATTATTTCCGTGACGTTTACAAAACTTATCTCCCATCATCTTTGGGAAATGGTGCTGACTGGGCATATAGCTTACCTGGAACAAGTAAACACGCAGGGGCAATCGTATCATTCCCTGGTGGAACTTACATCCAATTTGTAGGCGGTGGTGGTTTCACCACAGCTTCACCTTATGGTCACGTTGCTGTTGTAACTGCTGTTTATTCAGATGGTTCATACCAAATCTATAGCGGTTCTACAGCTGGTGTTGATTCTTATCACGTTAGCGCAAGTACACCTGCAACATTTGTTTCTGGTGGAAAATAACATTTAGTCAATAAATCAATAAAGTCTCCCTTCTAATGAGGGAGGCTTTAATTTTAGACTGCTTTTTGCTATAATTGGAGACATGTATACGACAAAAATTGGCTTAGAGCCGGCGCTTCATGATGGTTATATTGTATCAAATCCATTGAGCCACCTGTTACAATCGGCAAAATGGCATAACATTAAAGATAATTGGAATTCAGAAATCATCGGTTTTTTTGACGACGGTCAGTTAGTAGCAAGTGTATCAATTTTGATTCGACCTTTACCACTTGGCTTTACTATGCTTTATATTCCTCGCGGGATAGTTATTGATTATAGTAATGATGGACTTTTGAAGTATGTTTTTTCTGAATTGAAGAAATATGGAAAAAAACAAAGAGCCGTTTTCATTAAATTTGATCCAGCTCTTGAAAATAATGAAGAGAGCCATCAAATTATTCAAAAACTTAACCGTTTCGGCAGCAAATGGATGGGCTTGACTACTGAGATGCATGACACTATTCAGCCTCGTTTTAACGCAGTGGTTTACAAAGAAGATTTTATAGAGGATGAATTTAATAAAAAAACTCGTCAGGCATTAAGAAAGGCACGCAATTCACATACGATTGTTAAATTTGGTCGAGATGAATTGCTTGATGATTTTGCAAAAATCATTCAAAAAACGGAAGATCGTAAAGGAATAAGTTTACGTAATCGTGAATATTTTGAAAAATTGGTTGATACTTACCAGGATGATGCAAATATAACGATTGTCTATTTGGACTTGAAAGCATTGTTAGATGATGCTCAAAAGGCAACGGAAAAAGCACAAACAGCTTGGGATACGAAAGAAACAACGAATGAGAAGAAAATTAAGCAGCTTGAAAATGCATTGAGCAAAGCACAAAAAGACCTTTCCGACCTTTCTGAATTAGTAAGTAAAAATGGGAACTTGATTCCAGTATCATCAGCATTGACAGTCAATTTTGGTACTCATACAGAACATTTGTATGCTGGGACTGACACTGCTTACCAGAAATATTACACCGCTTATTTAGCTTGGTTTGAATCTATTCAATATATGTTTGATCGCGGTGCAGAAACAGTGAATATGGGTGGACTTGAAAACTCTCTTCTTGAAACAGATGGTCTATTGAAATTTAAAAAGAATTTCAATCCAAAAATTGAGGAGTATGTGGGTGAATTTGACATTCCAGTCAACTCATTCCTGTATCCGATTATCAATAAATTATATATGATGCGTAAAACGAGAGTTTGATCTTGAAAGAGGAAAGAAATGAATGACAAATTTCAAGCCGTAGTAGTAGGCTCTGACATCAGTGCTTACGCTTTTGCGCGCGAATTAAATGATGAATATGGTATTAAACCAATCATGTTTAGTCGATTTTCAGCGACTGTTTTGATTGATTCACAAATTATCACTCCCTACCAAGCAGACACTTCGACGGACGAAAAAACAATTGACGAATTACTTGTTTTGGGAAAAAAATTAAAGGCAGAGAATCCTAATCGTAAACTATTTTTACTCGCAAATTCGGATAATTTGATTGTATTGCTTGCTGAAAATAGAGCTAAATTAGAAGAATTTTATCTTGTCCCTGTTCCGGAAGTCGATGCTATTGCTAAAGTGGCGGACAAGGAATCTTTTGATGAGTTAGCGACTTCAGTTGGAATGAAGGTTCCTGGTAGTTTTTATGTTAATTTTTCAGAATTAGCTAAATCTGATTTGGATGCACAAGTTCCTTCAAACGATTTTGTTTACCCTTTGATTGCAAAACCTGCAAACAGTTCAGCTTATGATTTGTTACGACTCAATCATGGATTTAAAAAAGTTTATGTTCTTGAAAATCAAAATCAATTGCTGAAGTTGTGGCATGACTTACACGATGCAGGGTTTGAAGATAAGTTTATCGTTCAAAAATTTGTTCAGGGTGCTGAAACGAGTCTGTTTTCAATTACGACCTACGTTGACTCTAAAGGTGATGTGACCTTATTGAGTTCTGCCCATGTCTTGTTACAAGAACATCAACCAGCTACACTTGGTATTCCTTGCTCAATGGTGACAACCTCTTATCCATTTTTATTTGAACAGGTCCAACGCTTTTTCGCTGAATTAAAAAATCAAGGATATAAATATTTTGGTTTTGCTAATTTTGATGTCAAATGTGATTCAGAAACGGGCGAATTTTACTTCTTTGAAGTCAATCCGCGAATTGGACGCAACCATTACTATGTTGCTGGAGCGGGTGCTAATCCGATGAAATATTTGGTCTCAGATCTTATTGAACGCCAGCCACTACAACGTATGATTACGTCAGATAAAGTGCTCTACACAATTATTCCTAAGTTTCTCCTTTTACGTTACATTGATGACCCAAAACTTCGTCAAGAAATTAAAAATCTTTACAAATTAGGAAAAGTTATCAATCCGACGTTAAATAAAAATGATAAGAGTCTTAAACGGACAATTTATCAGTATTTATCAATGTTAAAACAAGTTAAAAAATTCAATACTTATTATCCAAAATTAACGAAATCAGGCTTCTAATTTGTCAGTGCGCTAATTTTTGATGGGTTACATTTTGTACTTTAAGAAACTTTTGATATACTGATAAAAAAGAAAAGAGACGAAAATGAACAAAGCGAAAAAAAAGCGCCGGTGGCCGATTAATCTTGTTATTGCCTTGTTATTCTTGTCAGGGCTGGCCCTTATTTTCAATGCGCCAATTAGAGATTTCATTATTAATCAAAACTCCAATCGCTATCATATTTCAAATGTAACGCGTCAACAGATCGAAAAAAATACTGAAAAAAAAGTTACTTTTGATATGAACAGTGTTGAACCATTGAGTATCCAAGCGGTTCTTGCTGCTCAAATGGATAATCAACCCTTGCCTGTTATCGGTGGCATAGCGATTCCCGAATTGAGTGTCAATCTCCCTATTTTCCGTGGGGTCAATAATATTTCTTTGATGTACGGAGCAGGGACAATGAAAGCTGACCAAGTCATGGGTGCTGGCAACTATGCTCTTGCAAGCCATACTTCGAGTGGTTTTGCAGGCATTAATCAGGGAAACCTCTTTACTCCACTGCAACATGCTAAGAATGGAATGATGATTTACATTACCGATAAAGCGAACATTTATGAGTATAAAATTACAAGTGTTCGCGTTATGAATCGTAGCCACATTGAGGTTATTGACGATGTCGCAAACCGAAATATGATTACTCTGGTAACATGTGAGACGCGCGGGTCAGATGATCGGATTATTGTTCAAGGGGACTTGACGAAAAAAATTGCCTTTAATGGAGCTCCAAATGATATTTTAAAATCATTCGAACTTTCATATAACGTCTTTTATAAGCCAAAAAGTTAAAAAATTAGCACTCTAATAAAAAGAGTGCTAATTTTTTTGCTTAATTTGAGAAAAAATGATAAAATAGTGCTATTGATAAAATGTTATAAAAGGATTAAAAATGGATAATACAGAATATTATGAACGTCTAGGTGTGGATAAAAATGCTAACCAAGACGAAATTAAAAAAGCTTACCGTAAAATGTCAAAGAAGTATCACCCCGATTTGAATAAAGAAGCGGATGCTGAACAAAAGTACAAAGACGTACAAGAGGCTTACGAAACACTTTCTGATGACCAAAAACGAGCTGCTTACGACCAATACGGTTCGGCTGGAGCTAATGCCGGATTCGGTGGTGGAGCAGGCGGAGGCTTCTCGGGCTTTGGTGGCGGCGGAGCAGGTGGCTTTGGCGGTTTCGAAGATATTTTCTCAAGTTTCTTTGGCGGTGGCGGTGCTCAAGTTAATCCAAATGCGCCTCGCCAAGGGGATGATCTTCAATTTAAGATTAACCTGAAATTTGAAGAAGCAATTTTTGGAGTTGAGCAAGAAATCAAGTATAACCGTGAAGAACTCTGTCATACCTGTGCTGGAACTGGCGCGAAACCAGGGACACATGCTGAAACATGTCGTAAATGTAACGGACGCGGTCAAGTGAATGTCATTCGTGATACCCCCCTTGGTCGGATGCAATCTACTCAAACTTGTGATGTTTGTCATGGAACGGGTAAAGAAATCAAGGATCCATGTAGCACATGTCGCGGAACTGGTCATGAAAAAGTAGCACACACTGTCAAAGTCAAAGTACCTGCTGGTGTTGAATCAGGCCAACAAATGCGATTGCAAGGTCAAGGTGATGCTGGTGTCAACGGAGGCCCTTATGGAGACCTCTATGTCCGCTTCGTCGTTTCACCTTCTGACAAATTTGAACGTGATGGCGCAGAAATTTATTATCAAATGCCTCTTGAATTCGTGCAAGCAGCACTTGGTGATGAAATCGAAGTGCCAACAGTACATGGCAATGTCAAATTGAAGATTCCTGCAGGAACTCAAACTGGTGCAAACTTCCGACTCAAAGGGAAAGGAGCCCCTAAACTTCGTGGAAATGGAAATGGCGACCAATATGTCGTGATTAACATTACAACGCCTAAGAATATGAATGCTGCACAAAAAGAAGCATTGCAAAACTTCGCGAAAGCAAGCGGTATTGATGTATCAAACAATAAAAAAGGTTTCTTTGATAAATTTAAGTAAAAAAAATCTGTCATTAATGACAGATTTTTCTAATCCCTTTCCTAATTGAACAAGAGAATTTTTGATATCTTGATTTTTCTGATATAATTATAAACATGAAAATAGATAATTATAAGCCAGATTACATGATTGAGGCGGTTTATCAGTTAGATGCTGAGCGTTTAAAGGACTTGGGTATCAAAGCAGTCATGGTTGACTTAGATAATACATTGATTGCCTGGAATAATCCTGATGGAACACCAGAACTACTTGCTTGGCTTGAAGAAATGCGTCGAAATGATGTAAAAGTCATCGTTGTTTCTAATAATAAACGCGAGCGCGTGGCGCGTGCTGTGGAAAAGTTTGGTGTTGATTATATTTGGCGAGCAATGAAACCATTTGCCTTAGGGATTAATAAAGCCTTAAAACAATTTGGTGAAAAACCAGAAGAGGTTGTCATGGTTGGAGACCAATTAATGACAGATATTCGTGCTGCTCATCGTGCTGGCGTCAGGAGTATCTTGGTCAAACCTCTTGTAAGCTCTGACGCATGGAACACAAAATTTAATCGGTGGCGGGAGCGTCGGACCTGGAAAAAAATTATAGCACGCGATGGTGACCCTGTGTGGAAAACAAAACTTTAAGATTGGATTTCCAATCTTTTTTATTTGAAAAAACTGTGGATAAAGATAATTCACAGTTTTAAGCTTGATTTTAAGGGATTTTTCCTGAGTTATTAACAGTTATCCACAGAATACGACCCACTTTCCACAATATTGTGGAAAACTGTGTAAAACTCTGGGGAAAAGTTAGAAAAACTCTTGTCAGAAATGACAAGGAGTTTTGAATATTTATTTATCGAAATAACCTCTATCACGGTACCATACATCAGGTTGCCATGTCCATTCACGACCATCACGGGCAAGTAAATCAAAAGCCTCCTTGGGTCCCATTGAACGTGCTGTATAAGTTGGCAAAGCACTTGTTTGTTCATCCCACGCATTGCGAACAACATCAATTAATTCCCATGCACGAGCGGCTTCTTCCCAGTGACTAAAATTAGTTCCATCACCTTTTAGAACGTCCAAGAATAATTTTTCATAGGCTTCAGGTGAATTTCCCAAAAATTCGGAATCATGACGGAAACTCAAACGTAGCGGATCAAGATGAAAACCTTGTCCAGCTGCTTTACCATTTACAGATAAAGAAAATCCTTCAGTGGGTTGAATATAAATGGTCAAAACATTTTGAACAGGTTCATCGCATGAACCCGCAAACAAATTATCTTCAGATTTCTTAAAGACAATATTAATGCGTGTTCCTTTTTCAGTCATTCGTTTACCAGAACGGACATAGAAGGGGACGCCAGCCCAACGTTCGTTATCAATAACGAATTTTCCAGCCGCAAAGGTTTCTGTTTGGCTGTCAGGACTGACAGAATCTTCTTCACGATAAGCCTTATAAGCTTCTCCATCGAATTTTCCTGAAATATATTGGCCACGAACGAAGTTTTCCAACGCCTCACTCGGTGAATATTGACGAATTGCTTTGAGTGCCTTTACTTTTTGTTCAACAATATGAGCTTCATCAAATTTTGATGGTTTTTCCATCGCAATCAAACTTAAAACTTGCAAAACGTGGTTTTGAATCATATCTTTCAAAGCGCCCGAAGTTTCATAATAACCTCCGCGATCCTCAACGCCAATAAATTCTGCAAATGTAATTTGGACATTATCAATGTGTTGATTATCCCATAAAGACTCGAAAATTGGATTTGCGAAACGAACAGCAGAAACAGCTTGGATCATTTCTTTGCCAAGATAATGGTCAATCCGGAAAATTTGTTCCTCGGTAAATACTTTGGCCAAACTATCATTAAGTGCTTTAGCAGTCGCATAGCTTGTTCCAAATGGTTTTTCAATGACGATACGTTCAAAACCTTCGCCAGTCAGAATACCTTCAGACTTAAGGTGTTCAGCAATGGTTCCAAAAAATTGAGGAGCCATAGCCAAGAAGAAAACTTGATTCCCTAATGTTTTGTATTGTGTCTTTAGCTTTTCGCCTAATTCTTTTAACGTAATATAATGAGATGCATCACCTACATCATGACTCTGATAATAAAAATGACTCGCGAATGCCTCAGCTTCGGTTTTAGAACGCATCAAATCTTTGATTGAATCTAAAATAACACCGCGATAAAATTCATCAGACCATTCACGACGGGCAGTTCCTATTACTGCAAAATTATCAGCGAGTTCTCCTTTTTTGTAAAGGCGAAAGAGCGAAGGATAAAGTTTACGCTTTGCTAAGTCTCCTGTTGCTCCAAAAATCGTGAATAATACTGCTTGACTCTCAGTCATATTTTCTCCTTCTTCCTTCTAATTAAAACTTGAGTGAACTGTAAACAACATTTACAGACTTGTCAACCAAGTTTACACATCATTTTCGGCATAGTCGATGTAGTCATCCACATAGTCCAAGTACTCTTTTTGTAGTTTTGCTTTGTAATCCTGAAATTCTATTTCAGAATAGTCACGATCAGCAATTTTAGCATTGTAAAATGGCAAATTTAATTCTTTTCTGAGACGTATTTCAAATTCATCTTTAGTCATGTGAACCTCCATCAGTCAAAAATATCTTTCCCTCATTATACCAAAAAAAGCTAATAGCATAGAGATCAAACCTTTTTTAATAGTCTCACCATTAGGATATTTTTCAAAGAATAATTAAATCATTAGGTTGAGTTAAGAAGAATATGTTAAGATAGTTACGAAACGTATTATTAATTTTGAAAGGATACTGAACTTATTATGGAAGTTTCATGGATGATAAAGTACCTTGCTGAAGGACTGGGAACAATGTTCCTTGTTTTACTTGGTAATGGTGCTATTGCTGCTGTAACGCTGAAAGGCTCAAAAAATAACGGCATGGGGGGCTTGGCTATTGCCTGGGGCTACGGAATTGGTATTTTGATGCCTGTTCTTGTTTTCGCAAATATTTCTGGCGCACACATTAACCCCGCAATTACACTCGGATTTGCTGCCGCTGGATATTTCCCTTGGGCTCATGTCGCTCAATATATCTTGGCCCAATTGATTGGTGCTATTGTTGGTCAATTGCTAGTTGTGGCAATTTACAACCAATACTACATTAAAACTAATGACGCTGCGATTACATTTGGTACGTTTGCTACAACTAATGCCCTTGAAGATATGGGACGTGGTAAAGCAATGATTAATGGTTTTGTAAATGAACTCATCGGGACCTTTGTCTTTGTCTTTGGTATTCTTGGATTTACTACAAACTTCTTTGGTGCAGAATCAGTCAAATGGTTTACTGATTACGCTCAAAAACAAGGAGCAAGCATAACTTCAAATGATACGATTAGTCAAATTTGGGTGTCTGTTTCAGGTGCTTCAGCTTCTAAAATGATTGGAGCACTTGCAATTGGGTTATTGTTCGTTGGACTTGTTATTACTTTTGGTGGAGCAACTGGTGCAGCACTTAATCCAGCTCGCGACCTCGGTCCACGTTTGGTACATATGTTCTTACCAACTTCAATTTTGGGCGACGAAAAAGCTGACTCAAAATGGTGGTATGCTTGGGTACCAGTAGTCGCTCCAATTATTGGTGCGGTCCTTGCTGCGACAATCTTTAAACTTATGTTCAAGTAAGATTCTGCTTTAAAAATTCTTGCAAATTTTCCCTGAAACTGTTATCATAGAAGAACTGAGAAGTGACTGACATTAGGCAGGATACCGCTTTATGTTCATCGGGGAAGTGGCGGAATGGCAGACGCGCATGCTTCAGGTGCATGTACTCGTTAGGGTGTGGGGGTTCAAATCCCCTCTTCCCCATTGAAAAAATAAAAAGCAACTAGCTCGACTAGTTGCTTTTTATTCAGAGAGGTTAGTATGAGAATATCAAAAGCAGAACTTGAAAAAATAATTGAAGAAAATCCTTTACGCTCACTAGGCTCAATTGCTGAAGAGTTAGGCCAATCAAGAGTAGCAGTTGAAAAACTTATTAAAACCTATAAATTGGACGTCTATCGCCTTGAAAAAATAAAAAAATTACGTCGCAAAGAGGGACGCAAGCGACGTGACATTGTTGAACGCTAAATAAAAATTAATAAATACTTTGGAGGTCAAGAAATGAAAATCGGTTTTATTGGAACAGGTGTAATGGGGGCCGCGATGGCAGGTCATTTATTGGATGCAGGTCATGAATTATTTGTGTACAACCGTACAAAATCAAAAACAGACCAACTTGTGACTCGAGGTGCAATCTATTGTGATCAACCACAAAAAGTAGCTGAAAATGCCGAAGTAATTATCTCGATGGTGGGATACCCTAGAGATGTTCGTCAAATTTATTTTGGTGATAATGGTGTGTTTAAAGCCAACATTGATGGTAAAATTTTAATTGACATGACAACATCTGAACCGGCACTTGCGATTGAAATTTATGAGGCGGCAAAATCCGTCAGTGCTGACAGTCTTGATGCCCCCGTTTCCGGAGGTGATATTGGTGCCAAAAATGCGACATTAACTATCATGGTTGGTGGAGATGAACCAGTATACGAAAAAGTTGAACCATTGTTCGAAATCATGGGCAAGACCATTGCATATCAAGGGAAAGCAGGCAATGGACAGCATACAAAAATGGCAAATCAAATTGCGATTGCTGGGACAATGACCGCAATGACCGAATTATTGGTTTATGCGGATAAAGCTGGGCTTGATGTTGAAAAAGTCTTGAACACTGTCGGTGGGGGATCTGCAGCCACATGGAGTCTGACAAATTATGCGCCAAGAATTTTACGTGAAGACTATTCGGCAGGATTCTTTGTAAAACATTTTATCAAAGATTTAGGAATTGCACTGGCTGAAGCCAAAAAAATGGACATTGAGCTACCAGCGACTGCTCAAGCAAAGGAACTTTATGACAGGCTTGCAGATGCAGGGTTTGAGAACGATGGAACACAAGCTCTGATTAAACTTTGGTGGCAAAACGGTAAACGTTAATCTAAAAATATGAATATAAAAAACCATAGCTTAGTTATGGTTTTTTTCGCAATTAAATTTGGTTGCCGTTCTCCATTTCAAAATACGTTCGTATAAATAATTGAATGAACTCCTTGTCCTTTGAGTTAATATTGTAGCCATCAAATACTTGGGCATGTTGAATGAGCTGCAACAAATCTTTTTCGTTGGAAGGTACGATTTCCCTTCCCATTAAATCATCTAATGTCGTGTGAAAATAATCGGCCACTTTAGCTAAATCACTCGCTTTAGGCTGTGTTTCCTTCCAGCGATAAAAAAGATTCTCGCTAAAACCCAAGTCGAGAGCCACCGTTTTAACACTTTTCCCGTGCTTTTTGGATAATTCACTGATACGTTCAAATACAGTCATGTCATAGATTTCCCTTTTTATATTAAATAAGTATAAAAACAGCTACTAAATTCTTGATATGAGTATAAATTTGTATTATAATAACATTATAAAGGTTGTGAATTTTGTAGCGCTATCAATAATATCCTATTAAGTAATTATCCCTTGAGATGCTCCCCAGCAAAAAGAAGGAATAGCTGTTTTGTTATACTTCAATTGTATAACTTTGTATACGATATTACAAGATGGTTGTTTAGAATTCATGCCTTTTATTCTTTTAAAATTATAAATTAGTAGGAAGAAGGCATTAGTTAAATGCTTGAAAAGAAACAGAAACTTGATGAAGAACAAACGATACATCCACTTTATTCAAGAAACAGTTTTGACATGAAAAAACGATCTCCACTTAACGTTTTTCCAGAAGAGCCAATGAATCCAGATACTGCTTATCATATTGTGCATGACTTTGCAATGCTCGATGGAAACGCCAGACTTAATCTTGCAACGTTTGGTACAACTTGGATGGATGATTATGCCAATCGACTTTATTCTGAGTCGTATGATAAAAATGCAATTGATAAAGATGAGTACCCTGAGACTGCCAAAATTGAAATGAAGTGTTGGAAAATGCTCGCCGATTTGTGGAATTGTGAAGATCCAGAGCATACGATCGGATGTTCTGCAGTAGGTTCTTCTGAGGCTTGTATGCTTGGTGCATTGGCATTGAAGAGAAAATGGGCCGAAAAAAGAAAAGCTGAAGGTAAGCCAGCTGACAGACCGAATCTTGTTATCTCGGCTGCTGAACAAGTGGTTTGGTTAAAATTTGCTAACTATTTTGATGTTGAAATTCGCCGTGTTCCAATAAGTCTTGACCATAAGTGTCTTGATGGCTACAAACTTGAGGATTATGTTGACGAAAACACAATTGGTGTCGTTGCTATTCTTGGAGTCACTTATACAGGAATGTATGAACCAGTCAAAATGATTTCTGAGAAATTAGATGAAATCCAAAATAAAACAGGGTTAGATATTAAGATTCACGTGGACGCAGCGACTGGAGGATTTGTTACACCGTTCCTATACCCTGAGTTAGAGTGGGATTTTCGTGTCCCTCGAGTGGTGTCAATTAATGCTTCTGGGCATAAATATGGAATGGTTTATCAGTCTGTCGCTTGGACAGTTTGGCGTGATGCAACGCAACTTCCTGAAAGTCTCGTCTTTCATGTAAGCTACCTCGGTGGGGATATGCCAACCTTTACATTGAATTTCTCAAAACCTGGGGCACAAATTCTCCTCCAATATTATAACTTCCTTCGTCTAGGATTCAATGGCTACAAAGACATTCTAGTTGCTCTGAGAGAAGTTGCTCAACATTTAGCTGATGAGATTGGTAAAATGCCTGAATTTGAGTTGTGGAATAATCCAACGGACTCACCTGTTTTTGCATGGATGCTTAAAAAAGATGTCCAGCGTAATTGGACATTGTTTGATTTGGAGGATCGACTTCGCATGAAAGGTTGGCAGGTACCTGCTTATCCAATGCCAGAAGATCTAACTTCGATTACAGTTCAACGTATTGTTGTTAGGGAAGGCCTAACGATGGACTTAGCCAATGAGCTTTTACTTGATATTCGCAAACAAGTAGAGTTTCTTGAAAAGCAAAAGGGATAAGACATGGAAAATAAAAATCGTATTACAGTCACTCAGTTAGCTATCATGACTACTGTTGCTGTTGCTTCACTCCGTTCACTTCCAGCGATGGCTACTGCAGGCTGGTCATCTATTACTCAGTGGCTTATCCCAGCTATTATGTTCTTCGTTCCAACCGCATTAGTGGGCGCAGAATTGGGCACAAAATTCAAAGGTGGCGTCTTTGAGTGGGTAAAAGAGGCTTATGGTGAACGCTTAGGATTTCTCGCAGTCTGGTTGCAGTGGATTCAGAATGTTGTTTGGTATCCAACCCAGCTCGCCATGGTCGCAGGGACGTTTGCTTATTTCATTGGTATGGATAGTCTATCCAATTCTGGTGTTTATACTGGTGCCGTTATCCTGATTGTCTATTGGGGGGCTACATTTATTACTTTGTCAGGTGGTAATTTCTTCGCTAGAGTTGCATCAACGCTTGGCTTGATAGGGACCCTTATACCGGCACTCTTGTTGTTTGTCATGGGGGGAGTTTGGTTGATGACAGGACATCCAGTTTCAGAAATCTTAACGCATTCAGATTTGTTACATGAGGCCAATGTCGTCGCCAGTGGAAAAGTTTCTGGAATGACAAGTCCACAATGGATGCTTGTTGTATCAAATGTTTTGGCCTTTGCTGGTATGGAAATTAATGCCATTCACGTTAAAAATTTGGATAACCCAAAAAGCTTTTCGCGCGTCATGGTCATTACTTTTGTACTCGTAATGGGGATCTTTATATTGCCTACCTTGGTTCTTTCTATGACAACACCTGCAGCGATGACTGTAACAAGTGCTTATCAAACTACTGGTGTTATGGTTGCTTTTGAGAATATCTTTGTCACCATATTCGGTCCTGGTGCAGGGATTATTGCCAACGTTATTGCCCTTGCTGTTGTTCTTGGTGCAACAGCTTCAATTATTGCTTGGTTGGCTGGACCTTCTCGAGGTGTAGCGGATGCGGGCCGTACGGGGCTATTGCCTGTAATGTTTCAGAAAGAAAATTCAAAAGGTGTTCAATCAGGAATTTTGATTCCACAAGGGATTTTTGTAACAGCACTTGCAGCATTATATATTATTTTCAAAAGCTCTGTATCTGCAGTATTCCTTGCTATCACAGGATTTGCGGCTGCACTCTATGTCATCATGTATATCATTATGTTCTTTGCAGCAATGAAACTTCGGCGTGAAGGAAAGGGCTTGACTGAAGGTTACAAAGCACCCGCTTTATTTTTTGTAAGTTGGCTAGGAATTATTGGTTGTACCTTCGGGTTAGTTATGTCTTTTGTGCCAGTTTCAAATGCAGCCTTTCCAGCTGTCATTTACCCATTCGTTGTTTTGGGGGTTATCATCGTTTTAGGTGTTTGGCCTTTGATATTTGCAACTGTCAAAAAACCTGAATGGAATACACAAAAAGGAAATGAGACGTTCACTAAAGAGTAACGGCTTCTAAATAAAAAAGGAGTAGTATCGAGGTAGTTCGTCTTTGACGAGCTAGCTTTGATATTAATTTATTTGAAATAAGTGAGGAATTAACATGAAAAAAATTCGCGTGAGATATGCCCCTTCACCAACAGGCTTACTCCATATCGGAAATGCAAGAACGGCTTTATTTAATTATCTATTTGCTCGTCATTATGGAGGGGATTTTGTTATCCGCATTGAAGATACGGATAAAGCTCGGGAAGTTGAAGGAGGAGAAGCTTCTCAACTGAAAAATTGTGCTTGGCTAGGACTTGATTGGGACGAGAGTCCACAAGAACCTAATATTATTTATGCTCCTTATCGCCAAAGTGAACGATTGCCAATCTATAAAAAATATGTGCAAGAATTACTTGACAAGGGGCTGGCTTATAAATCTTATATGACTGAGGAAGAATTGCATGTAGAAAAAGAGGTACAAGCTGCAGCAGGTCATTTACCACGCCATGTATATGAGTATGAGGGAATGTCAGAAGAAGAAATTCGTAAAGTTCAATCTGAAAAAGAGAAAGCTGGTATTCCATCATGCGTTAGGATTCGTGAACATAAAGACCATATTTATGAATGGGATGATATGGTTAAAGGGAAAATTTCATTTTTAGGGAAAAACATGTATTCAGCGGACTGGGTCATTGAAAAAGCTGATGGCTATCCAACCTATAATTTCTGTGTTGTGATCGATGATCATTTAATGGATATCACTCACATTTTAAGGGGGGACGACCATGTCAATAATACACCTAAACAGCTCATGGTTTATGAGGCATTTGGATGGGATGTACCTAAAATGGGACATATGCCTTTAATTATGAATGCTGCAACGGGTAAAAAACTTTCTAAACGAGATAAAAATACACTTCAATTCATTGAAGACTATCGTTCTAAAGGTTTTTTGAAAGAGGCTGTATTTAATTTTATTTCAATGCTAGGTTGGAATCCTGGGGGAAATGAAGAGTTATTCACTCGAGAAGAATTAATTAAATTATTTGATGAGAAACGGATGTCAAGTGCACCAGCAGCTTTTGATCAGAATAAATTAAACTGGATTAACTCACAATATGTCAAAAAGCTTAGTGAACAAGAATTTATTGACCTTTGTCTTCCATTTATGGAGAGGGCAGGTCGATTATCTTCAGAAACGAGTGAATCAGAAAGGGCGAGAATTGAAAAAATTATTGCTCTATTTCACCAACAACTTCAGTATGGAGAACAAATTATTGAATTAACAAATATATTCTTTGAGCAGATTGATTTGAGTGAAAAAAATAAAAAGTTTGTTGAAACGAGTGATGCTCAACAAGTGATTAAGTGCTTCAGAGACAAACTCGCCCAGCTCACTGAATCAGAATTTATTGAAGAAAAAATTGTTCAATTAATTAAAGAAGTTTCCAAAGCACTAAATATTAATGGGAAAAATTTATGGATGCCTCTTCGCATCGCTTTGAGTCGTGAAGAGCATGGACCTGAATTGGATCGATTCACTGTCTTGTTGGGCTTGAAGCCAGCTCTTGAACGACTTGATCAAACGATCTTGATGAGTTAAGGACTAATAATTTGCTTTAAGCTTGGAGTGACAAAAAAACCGCAGATAAACTACGGTTTTTTTTTATTATTGAATTTCAATCGGATTCTTGTCAGCACTGACAGAAGTCTTTGGTAACTCGATTTGGAGTACGCCACCATCATATTTTGCTGTAATTTTGTCACGATCAACTTGTGGTAATCTGTATGAGCGGCTGTAAGAACCATAATAGCGTTCACTATGAATGACCTCATTAGCATCGTTTCGTGCTTCGCTTTCTTGCTCTTGTTTGCCACTGACAGACAAGATGCCATTCTCATAATCAATATTTAGGTTTTCTTTCTTCAATCCTGGCAAATCAATTTTCACTGTGTAGGCTTGTTCAGATTCTGAAATATCTGTTTTCATAGTCGTCTGACGCGCAGAGAGTGGAAAATCAAGGCCAGTTTTAAAGAAGTTACGCCCAAAATGATTAAAGAAATCATCTCCGAAGTCCATCCAGTTGTTTTGATTGTTCATCAATTCGTTTGACATTGTAATACCTCCTCTATGAAAGGTGAGTTGTTATTATTGTTTTACCTTTCATTATCTATTATAGTCAGTATTGGTCAGACTGTCAAGAAAAAGCACTCAAAAATTAGCACTCCAATGTATAGAGTGCTAATCTGTTTTTTATTACGATTTTACATTTCTTCGGGGCATTCTACACCAAGTAATCGAAGAGCTTCTTTGAGTACGACAGAAGTAGCGTTTGCGAGCGCAAGACGACTTTGGAGGCCATCATTTTTTTCTAAAATACGGATATGAGCGTAGTATTTATTGAACGCTTGAGCAAGTGAAATCGCATATTTAGCAATAATACTTGGTTCGTACTTATCCGCGGCACGTTTTACAGTAGTTGAGAAGTTTTGGAGTAATTTAACAATTTCCCATGCTTCTGCTGGTATTTCTGTAAATTCAACTTCGCTTGGCTTGAAATCAGCTTTACGTAAAATTGAGCGGATTCGAGCATAAGCATATTGAACGTAAGGTCCAGTTTCACCTTCAAATGAAACCATTTCTTCAAGATTAAAGTCATAACCATTTGTACGGTCTGTCTTAAGATCGTAGAATTTAATAGCCCCAGTACCGACTTGATGAGCAACTATTTCTTTGTTTGTTAGGTCAGGGTTTTTCGCATTGATTTGTGATAAGGCACGCTCAACGGCTTCGTCAATAGTGGGTTCAAGTCGGATGATGTTTCCTTTACGCGTAGACAATTTTTTGCCATCACGAGTAACAAGTCCAAATGAAACGTGTTCAATATCTTTTGCCCAGTCAAAGCCCATTTCAGTCAAAACAGCTTTAAGTTGTTTAAAGTGGCCGGTTTGTTCACCTCCAACAACATAAAGCGATTTCGCAAAATCATAAGTACGTTTGCGGTAAATTGCAGCTGCGAGGTCGCGCGTGATATAGAGGGTTGCCCCGTCAGATTTCTTAATGAGGGCAGGGTTCAAGTCATATTTTTCAAGGTCAACAATTGTTGCGCCTTGTGATTCTTTAAGAAGCCCCTTATTTTCAAGTAATTCGACAACTTCGTCCATTTTATCATTATAAAAGGCTTCGCCGTTAGTTGAGTCAAAATTTACACCAAGTTTATCGTAGATACGCTTAAATTCAACAAGAGACTCTTCTCGGAACCATTTCCACAAAGCGAGGGCTTCTTCGTCACCACGTTCGAGTTTTAAGAACCAATCACGAGCTTCATCGTCAAGTTCTGGTTTTTCTTCAGCCTCGGCATTGATTCGAACATAAAGTTTTAGGAGTTCATCGATTGGATGTTGACGAACCGCTTCTTCATCTCCCCAAAGTTTATAGGCTGTGATTAGCATCCCAAATTGTTTGCCCCAGTCGCCCAAATGGTTGATGCGGATAGGATTGTAACCAATTTTTTGGTAGATATTGGCGAGTGCATCACCAATGACAGTTGAGCGTAAGTGACCAATAGAAAATGGTTTTGCAATATTTGGTGAACTCATATCAATGGTTACATTAGCTGCATTTCCAACATTTTGGTCAGCGTAATAATTTTGTTTTTCGTTGATTTCATTGATGACTGAATTTGCGACTGCATTTTTATCAAGGAAAAAGTTAACATAAGGACCTGTGGCAACAACTTTCTCGAAACCAGTCGTAACAATCTTTTCAGCGATTTCAACAGCAATTATTTGTGGTGCTTTGTGCATGATTTTTGCGAGTTGAAAAGCAGGAAAGGCAAGGTCACCAAGTTCGGAAGTTTTTGGTTTCTCGATGAGTTTTTCGATTTGTTCCAATTCGAGCGCCCCGTCAAGCGCATTGAAAAGAGCAAGCGATACTAAATTTTTTTCATTCATGCTTTATATTTTATCATATTTTACATTAAAAAAAGTGAATAAATCTCAAAGCCTAAGGCTTTTTGTTGAAAAAAGAAATGTGCATATAAAAAACTCATTTTAAGTGGAAAAAATGATAAGTAAATGACTAATTTTAGTAATCGGAAAGGAATAAAAAATGTAAATCTTTCTAATCAATGGCTCACTAATATGTTATAATTATACACATGAAGAGAGCTGAACGATTAACATTAATTACATCGATTATTACAAGTCATCAAATTGCAACTCAAGAAGATCTGCAGGTATATTTGGAGCGAGAAGGTGTTGAAATAACACAAGCGACACTATCACGTGATATTCGTGAATTGAATATCATCAAAAAACGTGAAAATGGCAAAAGTTTTTACTCGTTTTTGGCTGATGAAAATAAAGAATCTCATACCGATTTACAAATGCATTTCGCTAGATTTGTTGTAAAGGTAGCGGCTGCGAGTGTGATTGTTGTTGTTCATACGCATTTAGGTGAAGCAGATTTGCTGGCAAACGCAATTGACAGTGAGAATCGGCCATCTATCCTAGGAACTATTGCTGGTGCGGATACACTTTTAATTACTTGTATTTCAGAAACGGCTGCGACAGCTCTTTTAACGGAGATCGAAGATGCTATACAATGAAAAAGTAGAAGCATTGGTAAATGAAATTTCAGAGCTTGAATATGTCCAAAAATTCAAAAAAGCTGAGCAAAATTTACATGCTAAGACTGAACTTTTTGATTTACAAACGCAAATGAAAGGCTTGCAAAGAGATGCAGTACTTTATCGTAAGATAGGTAAGATGCAAGCCTATAAAGAGACTTCGCACGCTGCTCAAAAAATCGAAAAGCAGCTCAAAAAGGACCCTCTCGTTCAACAATATTTTTTGATGTTGCAAGATGTAAATGATTTAGTGCAATATGTGACTGGCGAGATTGAGGGAAAAGTCAATGCTTCATTAGAAGATGATGAGTAGGAATTAATTTTTATAATAGAAAAAATGAGAAAAGAGAGAGAAATGCCGGAGAAAATTTCACCTGGAATGCAACAGTATCTAGACATCAAGAAAGATTATCCTGATGCCTTTTTACTTTTTCGAATGGGGGATTTTTACGAACTTTTCTATGAAGATGCTGTGAATGCAGCACAAATTTTGGAGTTAACGCTAACTTCTCGCAATAAAAATTCGGAAAATCCTGTCCCAATGGCTGGTGTACCTCATCACGCCATTAGTGAATATATTGAAAAACTGGTTGATTTAGGCTATAAAGTGGCTGTTGCTGATCAAATAGAAAATCCCAAAGATGCAGTTGGAATTGTCAAACGTGCGGTGACCCAAGTCATCACACCTGGAACCATGGTTGACGGAAAAAATAATGGCGAAAATAATTTTTTAGTCGCAATTGATCAAGCTGAAAACAAATTTGCTTTGGCATATATTGACCTCTCAACAGGAGAATTTAAAGTCACTGAACTGCCTGATTTTATGACTGTAAAAGGAGAAATAGCTTCACTAAAAGCTCATGAAGTTGTTGCGGGATATCCGTTAGAGGAGTCGCAAACTAAACAATTAACTCAACAGTTGAATGTGCTTATTTCCGAACAATTTGAGCGGGATGAGAATATTTCTAATGTTAATTCATTCCAAAACCTTTCCAGTTTGTCAAACAAAGCTGAGAATAGAGCATTATCTTCTCTTGCTGAGAAAACAGAAGAAAATAAAGCGGAACAAGAACCGATGGATTTGTCAGCACTGACAGATCTTGAAAAATCGCTTGTTCAAAAATTATTGAGTTACATCAAGCGAACTCAAATGCGTGATTTAAGCCATGTTCAAAATATTGAACACTATGAAATTAAAGATTTTCTCCAAATGGACTATGCAACCAAATCTTCATTGGAATTGACTGCAAACAAGCGGGAAGGGAAAAAGCATGGGACCTTGTATTGGCTGTTAGATTCAACAAAAACGGCAATGGGTTCTCGTCTTCTTCGTTCATGGATTGACCGTCCATTACTAAATGTGAATGAAATCAATAAACGTCTGGAAATCACTCAAATTTTGATTGATAATTTCTTTGAACGTGCGGATTTAATCGAGTCGCTCAAGGGCGTTTATGATTTGGAACGGTTGGCTTCCCGTGTTTCGTTTGGGAAAGCAGTTCCTGTTGACTTTTTACAATTAGCAAATTCTCTCTCTAATGTTCCAATTATTAAAAATATCTTAGAAAGTATTAATCAGCCTTTATTGTCCTCTCTGGCCAATCGGATGGATGCTCTTCCAGAGCTGACGGAGTTTATTAATTTAGCTATTGATGATACAGCAGCTCGAACGATTACTGAAGGTGGTATTATCAAGACAGGCTACAACGAACAACTTGATAAATACCGTGAAGCATTGGAGAATGGGACTTCTTGGATTGCTAAATTAGAGGCAGATGAAAAAGTAAAGACTGGAATTTCAACACTGAGAATTGATTTTAATCGCAAAGATGGTTATTATTTCCACATCACACAAAGTCAATTAGGCAGCGTTCCAGATCACTTTTTTCGGAAGGCGACGCTTAAGAATTCAGAACGTTTTGGCTCAAAAGAATTGTCAGAAATTGAAGAAATCATGTTGGAAGCAAAAGAGAAGTCAAGTACGCTAGAATATGAACTCTTTTTGAAAGTTCGTGCAACTACAGAGCAGTATATTTCACGATTACAGGCTCTTGCGAAAGCAGTGGCGGAAATTGACTGTCTTCAGAGCTTTGCTACAATTGCCGAAAAAGAAGGTTATATTCGTCCAGTTTTAACACCACATGATAAGGCTGTAAATATAAAAAATGGGCGTCATGCAGTGGTTGAGGCAGTTATGGGGGCCCAAGAGTATGTGCCAAATGATATTGAATTTTCAAAAGATACAACGATACAACTGATTACTGGACCAAATATGTCTGGGAAGTCGACTTATATGCGTCAGTTCGCATTGACTGTTATTATGGCTCAAATTGGTTCATTTGTTCCAGCAGAAGTCGCGAAACTACCGATTTTTGATGCCATTTTCACTCGAATAGGAGCAAGTGATAACCTGATTTCAGGCGAATCAACCTTTATGGTTGAAATGAGTGAGGCAAATCATGCGATCCAAAGTGCGACCGAAAACTCATTGATTATTTTTGATGAACTAGGCCGAGGAACAGCAACGTACGACGGCATGGCGTTAGCTCAAGCGATTATTGAATTTGTGCATGATAAAATTGGTGCGAAAACACTTTTTGCTACGCATTATCACGAGTTAACTGAACTTGAAACTACACTTAAACATTTGAAAAATGTGCATGTTGCGACCTTAGAAGAAAATGGCAATGTCACTTTTTTGCACAAAATTACGGAAGGCCCTGCTGACAAATCATATGGAATTCATGTTGCAAAAATTGCTGGTTTACCAAATGTACTTTTGGAACGAGCAGATATTATTCTCCAAAAATTAGAAAATAAACCTGTTATCGTTCAATCCTTAGAAAATCATGATGAACAACTAAGTTTATTTGATTTTGATGAGCAATCGACAGAAATTATTGACCGTTTAAAAAAGGCAAATATTGATAATATGACAGCCAGAGATGCGATGAACTTTCTTTGGGATTTGAAAGACCTTTTATAAGCGTTCAATTATTATGAAATTATTTTGAAATTCATGAGAAAATTGATATACTCATAAGTATAAACAGTAGATTGGAGAGGAAACATGGACGAAGATCAATTAAAAGAATCAAATTCAGAAGCAAAACCCTTAGTTGAAAAATCCACTCAGCAAATTGAACTTGAATCAGAACATCATGTCACACCGCCTGGGGATCCTGAATTTCCAGCTGCAGAATATGATTTTGGCACATCTCTAGTTTCTAAAGCTGAAGAGGTGAAAGTACCCGAAGCATCAGTACTGACAGAAGTAAATCAGTCAAAAGATGAAGAAGTTTCTCAAATTCTAACACCTTTAGGCTCAAATGCTTATGCAGATGTGGCAGGAAGTAATTCAGAAAAATCGCATGAGCCGATTAAACCAAAATGGAACTGGGGTGCCTTTGCATTTCCGCTATTCTTTGGTGTTGCACATCGCGTTTATCTTGGTTTACTCATTTTACTGGTCGCAATTCCTGGAGTAGGTCCCCTTTTTGGCATTATCTGGTCGATTATCTTTGGCTTTAATGGTGAAAAATGGGCTCTTGAAAATCGGGATAACCGTTATCGGGACGAAGAAGAATTTCGAAAAATTATGGACGGATGGAACCGTGCGGGATTAATTGGCTTTATTCTATATATTGTTGTGGGTATTCTGATTGTCGCCGGATTGATCTTGTTTATTTTCTTTGTCTACAATGATAATGTGAACTCTTTCCAAAATATTAATTAGGATTTAACAATTTAATATAGCGTTGGATAACCAAGAAGTAAAGCGGGCGACCGCTTTTTTTATGTTATAATAAAACAAGAAAAGCTGAGAAACGAGGAGATCGAATTGGGAAAAATTATTGAACTTGACGAAGGACTCGCCAATCAAATTGCCGCCGGAGAAGTGGTCGAACGACCTGCGAGTGTCGTTAAAGAACTTGTTGAAAATTCGATTGACGCTGGAAGTTCAAAAGTCATCATTAAAATTGAAGAATCGGGGCTAAAACTCATTGAGGTTATCGATAACGGAACAGGTATTGAAAAAGCGGATGTTTCAATTGCTTTAAAACGTCATGCAACCAGTAAAATTAAGAGTAAATCAGACCTATTCCGTATAAGGACGCTTGGATTTCGCGGTGAGGCAATTCCTTCGATTGCTTCTGTCAGTGACTTTACACTTGAAACGAGTGTCAAAGAGGAAAACTCCGGGACAAAATTGTCGGCTCAAGGCGGGAAAATTATTTCCATAGAACCGACCCTTAAGCGCGAAGGAACAAAAATAAAAGTTGAAAATCTATTTTTTAATACACCGGCACGACTTAAATATATTCGATCTTTGCAAGCAGAGCTTTCGCATATCACGGACATGATTAATCGATTGAGCTTGGCTCATCCCGAAATTTCTTTTCAGTTAATTAATAATGGCAATGAACTTTTAAAAACGACTGGTTCGGGTGATTTAAGACAAGTAATTGCCTCTATTTATGGCATTAGTCAAGCCAAAAAAATGCGTTCGTTTCATGCTGAAGATTTAGATTTTGTTGTTTCTGGCTATGTAAGTTTGCCAGAATTGACACGTTCTAATCAAAATTACATTACAATCTTAGTAAATGGTAGATATATTAAAAATTTCTTATTAAGAAGAGCAATATTAGAAGGTTATGGCAATCGTATTATGGTTGGTCGCTATCCTTTGGCTGTCCTTTCAATTCAAATTGATCCACAACTGACAGATGTTAATGTGCATCCGACAAAGCAAGAAATACGTTTATCAAAAGAAAAAGAGCTGATGGCCTTGATCTCAAAAGGAATTACTGATACCCTTTCAGAAGGTGTTTTAATTCCAGAAGCGCTTGAAAATGTTGCGAAACGGCCTGCAGTAAAACCTCAAAATATTCAAACTGAGTTGCCAATCTCGTCCTCTTCTTTGTATTATGACAAAGAAAAACATGACTTCTTCGTTAATGAAGAAGTAAATCAACCCTTAATTCATAAGAAAGAGCAGAGTGAGGGAAGGGAATTGGTTACGATGGGGTCAGAACATCAAATTGAATCAGAAACTCAATTTGATGAATTATCTTTCAATGAAAGTCCAGTCCCATTGATTGAATTTCCTCACTTGGAATATTTGGCACAGCTTCATCGAACATATTTGCTCTGCCAAGCGCCCGAGGGCCTTTATTTGATAGATCAGCATGCTGCTCAAGAACGTGTGAAATATGAATATTGGAAAGAGAAAATTGGTGATGTAGATATTGCTCAACAAGTATTACTGAGTCCTTATTATTTTGACTTGCCTAAAAATGAGTCCCTTTTGCTACTTGAAAGAAAGGATAAATTACATGAGGCTGGTATTTTCTTGGAAGATTATGGTGAAAATAAATTTATTCTTAGAGAAAATCCAATTTGGTTAAAGGAATCTGAAATTGAAAAGGTTGTTTATGAGATGATAGATATTGTTCTCTCATCAGACCAATTTTCGCTCAAAAAATACCGGCATGATTTGGCAGCCATGGTTTCTTGTAAAAGTTCGATTAAGGCAGGGGATCCTCTTGATGCCGACTCAGCAAAAGCCTTGATAAAAGAACTAGCGCAATGTGAGAACCCATATTCTTGCGCTCATGGACGTCCAACAATTGTTCATTTTTCGGATCAAGATATCCAAAAAATGTTTCGAAGAATTCAAGAGAGCCATCGCTCAAAAGCAGCAAGTTGGAAAGACTATAATTAAAAAATAATAATAAAATTCTGAAAGAAAAAACGAATGTACGAATATATTAATGGAAAACTTACCAAAATCACACCAACTTATATTGTTATTGAAGCTAATTTGATTGGTTACCTAATTAATGTTGCTAATCCATACGCTTGGTCTGGAAAAATGAATAATACAGTGAAAATTTTTGTTCACCAAGTGATTCGCGAAGACGCACATACTTTATTCGGTTTTGTAAGTGAATCAGAAAAAGCTCTCTTTTTGCGCCTGATCAGTGTCTCTGGAATAGGTCCCAAATCTGCCTTAGCAATTATTGCTGCAAGTGATAATGAGGGATTAATTAATGCTATTGATAATAATGACATTAAATATTTAACTAAATTCCCGGGAGTGGGTAAGAAAACGGCCATGCAAATGATTTTGGATTTGGCGGGTAAATTTGATTCGACAGGTGCAGTTGGTATTTCCTTACTTGATGAAAATCCGATGAGTAATATAGCTCTTGATGAAGCGCTAGAAGCCTTGCAAGCATTGGGCTATCGTGCATCAGAACTGACAAAAATTAAGAAAAGTTTGGAAGCAGAACCTAATTTGACCAGTGAGGAATATATTAAGCATGCTTTAAAATTGATGATGAAGTAATAAAATTAGTTCGTTGACGAACTTTTTTTATCGTGTTATAATAGTTCGTATGCGAACAAATAAATATTCAATTGGAAAATTATTGAAAAAAGCAAATAATCAAATGTCACGCGAATTCGACCAATTCGCATCATCTTACAATCTGACTGGACAACAAATGTTGATTATTGATTTTCTTTTCAACCATCAAGGTGAAGAGGTGATACAAAATCAAGTTGAAATTGAATTCAATATTCGACGTTCAACAACCACTGCAATTCTGCAACGGATGGAAAGTCATGGCCTTGTAGAACGTGTCCAAGGTAAAAAAGATGCACGTCAGAAAGTGTTGCATTTGACCAAAAAATCGGAAGAATTAGTACCTAAAATAAAAAAATTTATTATGATGCATGATGATTCGATTATGTCATCACTGACAATTGAAGAAAAATTGTTCATTCAAAAATTTTTACTAGGAATTATACAACATCAAGGGGGTGAAAAAAATGAATGAACAAACTGTCTCATCTAAAACAAAAATGTCAATTATTGCGGTTGCATTGGTCGCTTTTTCCGGAATTCTTTCCGAAACTAGTATGAATGTCACATTTCCACGATTGGAAGAGGTTTTTCAAATCCCATTATCAAGCATTCAATGGGTTACAACAGCTTATCTGTTAGCTGTTTCAATTGTTATGCCCACAAGTTCTTATTTGAATAGAAGATTTCAAGAGCGGCCTTTGTTTTTTGCAGCCCTCTTGTTTTTTACTTTGGGAGACATTGTTGGAATGGCGTCTGTAAATTTTCAAATGTTGATTCTAGCTCGGCTAATCCAAGGTGTTGGAACAGGTATTGCAGTTCCACTGATGTTCAATATTATTCTCCTACGTGTTCCTCGTCAACATGTTGGAGCATGGATGGGATTAGGTGGAATGATTATGAGTATTGCACCAGCAATTGGTCCTACTTATGGGGGACTCTTAATTGACCATCTTGGGTGGCGCCTGATTTTTGGATTAATTTTGATTGTCCCAGTTGTTTCATTTATATTAGGCTTCAAGTCTATTGAGAATTCTGAAAAGAGTCAACCAGCGGCATTAGATGTACTTGCCTTCATTTTGATGTCATTGACTTTAATCAGTTTACTTTTATCGTTGAATTCATTGACTTCAACGCATTTTAATTGGACTTGGTTGATTGTTTTTATCATCAGTCTTATTTTATTTATTTATCGTGCACTTCATAGTGAAAAAGAATTTTTGGACATCCGCGTTTTCAGAAACTCAGCATTTACTCTGTCGGTGATAGCTTACTCAATACTTCAATTTTCAAATATTGGAGCGAATATGATTATTCCAAATTATTTACAGGTTTCAATCGGCTTAACGAGTGCCTTGGCTGGACTAGCACTACTCCCAGGTACGTTAGTTGGGGCGCTGAGTAATCGCTCAATTGGTGCACTTTACGACCGAAAAGGACCAAAGATCGGGTTTTGGCTTGGAAATAGCTTATTCGTTTTATCTCTGATTCTATTTGTTATTTTTACAAAACAATTAGGACTCATCAGTGTTATTTTCATTTACATCATCTTTACTTTTGGACGGAGCATGGGCTTCTTAACGGCAAACACACATGGTGTAACCCAAGTTAGTCGTAAAGAGCAAGGGGCGGCTAATGCAATATTTCAAACCGGGCAGCAATTTGCAGCATCAGCTGGGACTGTTATTGCCAGTTTAATTGCAACAAAGTCTGGAAATATGACTCTGGGCACTCATAACGTCTTTCTTTTATTTTTGATTTTGGGGCTAATAAATTTTGTTTTATTTTATTCAATTTTGCGCAAACAAAAATGATATAATAGAGCTAAGATGAACGATATTTTAAGTAAAGACCCAATGGATGAAGAAGTTGCGTTGGAAAAATCCCTTCGACCACAATTTTTGAGTCAATATATTGGGCAAGATAAAATTAAAGAGCAATTAGAAATTTTTATTAAAGCAGCCAAAATGCGTGAAGAAGTTCTGGACCACGTTCTTTTGTTTGGCCCTCCAGGTTTGGGAAAAACGACAATGGCATTTGTGATTGCTAATGAACTCGGTGTTCACATTAAGCAAACGGCTGGACCGGCCATCGAAAAACCGGGAGATTTGGTGGCCATTCTCAATGAGTTAGAGCCGGGAGATGTCTTATTTATTGACGAAATACATCGATTGCCAATGCAAGTAGAAGAAATCTTATATTCCGCTATGGAAGATTTCTATATCGATATTATGCTAGGCAATGGTGACGGTTCACGCTCTGTTCACCTGGATTTACCCCCATTTACTTTGGTCGGTGCGACAACGCGAGCAGGGATGCTATCGAACCCCTTACGGGCACGTTTTGGAATTACGGCTCACATGGAATATTATAATGAAACGAGCCTAGAAGAAATTATCAAGAGGACGGCTGACATTTTTGAAGTTGATGTCATTGATGATGCCGCTCTTGAAATTGCATTGCGAAGTCGTGGGACACCGCGTATTGCTAACCGTTTACTGAAACGTGTCCGAGATTTCGCACAAATTATGGGGAATGGAACAGTTGACAAATTGATTACAGATAAAGCACTGACCATTCTTGATGTCGATAATGAAGGGCTTGATTATATTGACCAGAAGATTTTGCGAAATATGATAGAAATGTATGCTGGAGGACCAGTTGGCCTTTCGACAATCGCGGTCAATATTGCTGAAGATCGTGAAACAGTTGAAGATATGTATGAGCCTTATCTAATTCAGAAAGGGTTTATCATGCGTACGAAACAAGGAAGAAAAGCAACACAGCGAGCTTATGCACATCTCGGTTACCCTTACCCTACCGAAAACTAATTTTGTTAAGACTGCTAAAAAAACTGCAAAATATTGCAGTTTTTTTTAATTTTTCTTGCTATTTATGACAAAAAAATTAAATACATTTCGATGTAAGATAATCTAACATCTATGCTTGACAGTCCCATTTTCAAAGGCTATAATAAACGACATGGAGGAATGACAGATTGAAAGAGCGTGAACTTAGACGTTCAATGGCAGTTCTGCCAATTGGAACGGTGATGAAATTGACAGACCTATCTGCTCGCCAGATTCGTTACTATGAGGAACAGCACTTGATTTTCCCTGAACGAAATGAAGGGAACAGAAGAATGTACTCGCTCAATGACATTGATGTCCTTTTTGAAATCAGCGATTTGCTTTCAGAAGGAAATAATGTTGCCGAAATAAAGCAAATTTTTGCTAAACAGAAGGTGAAAAAAGCAAGATCACTTTCAATTAATGAGGTTCACGCAGCCTTAGAGCATGAGTTTACTCAACAAGGACGTTTTAATAATCTTTCAGATTCCAGTCACTTTAGTCAACCGAGGATGTAAGAATTTTTGACATTGGTCTATATTCTTTCATCAAATTAAAAATGTAGGAGCACTTTTTTATGACAATCACAGCTGCAGACATCCGTCGAGATGTTAAAGAGAAAGACATCAAGTTTTTACGTTTGATGTTTACCGATATCCTCGGTACACTTAAGAACGTAGAAGTACCTGCTACGGATGAGCAATTGGACAAACTTTTTGAAAATAAGATGATGTTTGATGGTTCTTCAATTGAAGGTTTTGTACGTATCAACGAATCAGATATGTATCTTTACCCAGACCTAAACACTTGGATTGTATTCCCATGGGGCGACGAGTATGGTAAAGTTGCTGGTGTTATTTGTGACGTTTACACACCAGAAGGTGAACCTTTTGCAGGAGATCCACGTGGTGTCTTGAAACGTAATCTTAAGAAAATGGTAGACGCGGGTTTTGAAAGCTTTAATCTCGGACCAGAACCAGAATTCTTCCTTTTCAAATTGAACGAAAAAGAAGAACCTACACTTGAAGTCAATGATAAAGGCGGTTACTTTGATCTTGCTCCCACAGATCTTGCAGGCAACACGCGTCGTGAAATTGTAAATGTTTTGACTGATTTGGGATTTGAAGTTGAGGCTTCACACCATGAAGTAGCTGTTGGACAACATGAGATTGACTTCAAGTATGCGAATGCCCTCAAAGCTTGTGATAACATTCAAATTTTTAAACTTGTCGTTAAAACTATTGCACGTAAACATGGTCTTCATGCAACATTTATGGCAAAACCTAAATTTGGCATCAATGGTTCGGGGATGCATTGTAATATGTCACTGTTTACAGCAGATGGAAAAAATGCATTTGATGAACCAAATGGGGATTTAGGACTATCCGATGTAGCTCACAGCTTTATTGCAGGACTTTTGAAACATGCTTATAATTTTACTGCGATAACAAATCCAACGGTAAATTCATACAAACGTTTGGTGCCAGGCTATGAAGCTCCAGTTTATATTGCGTGGGCTGGACGTAACCGTTCACCATTGATTCGTGTCCCTGCATCCCGTGGAATGTCAACACGGGTAGAACTTCGTGCAGTTGATCCAACTGCTAATCCATATCTTGCACTTGCAGTTTTACTTGCCTCAGGTCTTGATGGAGTTAACAATAAACTTGAAGCACCTGAAGCAATCGAATCTAATATTTATGTGATGACCGAAGATGAGCGCAGAGAACATGGAATTACAGATTTGCCTTCAACTTTACACAATGCTGTTAAAGCACTTCGTGAAGATGATGTCGTTATTGAAGCTCTCGGAAGTCATGTTTTGACAAATTTTGTGGAAGCAAAGAGGATCGAATGGGCATCTTACGCACAGTTTGTGACACAATGGGAAATTGACAATTATTTGGAACTTTATTAAGAAATCAAAAGCATCTATGGATGCTTTTTTATATTGTTGATAGTAATTGAATATGCTATGATAACGCTAAAATTAGGAGGGAGGCAAACGAAGAAACCAGTAGCTCTGATCGTGAGTATAACAATTGTACTGGTTTGTTTAATATTGAGCGTGATTTTGTATTCTGATAGTAAAAAAACCCAGGAGCATACGATAGCTACTCCTCAATTTAACTTACCTAAACAGGTTCAATTTGATGGGAAAAGGTATTTTGAAAGTGCCATTCTAAGTTTTTCTCCGCAAACAGATAATAACTCTCAATTTAATTTGTCAGGCCTGAAGGAGATTGGACAAAAAGGAAAGAATCCACACAGTCAATATTCAAATTAACGATTTTTCTCAGTCTGACTTTGTAGGACGAACGATGACCCAAAAATACAAAGGAATTACTCCAACAGGATCAAACCTTTATGTTGATTCGATTGATCGAGTGAAATCTTTGCCTCAAGCTTTTCAAATGCTTAATCCTAAAAGAGTAAATCTGGAAGGGCAATATTTAAAAGGATCTGACCTAACATCGTTTTTATCAGGGGCTACGCTTGCGTTGCAAGATTTAAAGAAAACACATCGAATTTTAAGTGAAACTCCAGTTGCGGAAGTTTATTATTACCATGAAGAAAATCAAAATGTTTTTTGAATGCAGAAATTTATGATGAAGGTGCAGCCTCTTTTGTTATTGCAATAGAACCCCCAGAAGGTA
Organism: Lactococcus fujiensis JCM 16395; assembly: GCF_002441655.1. Taxonomy (GTDB): domain Bacteria; phylum Bacillota; class Bacilli; order Lactobacillales; family Streptococcaceae; genus Lactococcus; species Lactococcus fujiensis. Next base: position 58,301 of record NZ_JXJU01000007.1, read on the forward strand.
AAACAGTTGAGGGATGGACCTTACCTAATGACATTAGTAAATTACCAATTTGGAAATTTTATCTTGCTGGTGAGAAATAATATTTCTAACTAAAACACAAATCGATTTTCAAGAACAGTTTTATTGAATTTTTTGTAGATATTAGATAAAATTAATTAAGTAAAAGATTAGAAAGCGAATACAATATGGACAATACAGAAAGTTTGAAGGCCTCACTTCTAGGCTTGGAATATGGGAAAGTTGCGACACTTGCGATGGTTGAACGTGGAGCCTATGCAGAACCAGAAGACATTGCAGAACCAGAACCAGATGATGCCATTACAGGTGCTTCAAAATTTCAATCTAGTGTGATCACTGATTTAGCACAAGAAGTTCAACTGGAAGGTGAGGATTTAACAATTGTTAAACGTCGCGATGAAGACGAAGCAATGACTCAGGCTGATTTTGATTGGTTTATTGAACAAATGACTAAGAAAAAACATCTTGTAATCGTTGAGTGCCTTGCAATGGGAACGACTGAAATCAAAGCTTTTTTGAATACTCTGATCGATAAAAATTTGCTCAAATCAACGAAACTTGTCTTACTAGATTTACCTACTATTGAGTTCATGACATTGCGTGATACGTTTGCTGGTGTGATTGAATTATAAGGTGAGGCTGTGAAATAATCCATCTAAAAAAGACTTTGCTTGGACAAAGTCTTTATTTTTTTAAAAATTGTGTTTGGAATTCACGTGAGTGGGCCATGATATCTTTGTAAGTACTGACAATAGACGCTTGATAGTCGGGGTTTTTAACATATGAACCAACTTTGTCGAGGACAATTTGTTCGCGATTACTGTCAAGAACGGCTTTCCCGCTCTTTTTTTTGTACTCAGCAACTTGCAGGACCAGCACCATTCTGTGCTCAATTAAGGCTGTCAATGCCTGATCTGTTTCGTCAATTTGTTTTCTAATTTCATCTAAATTCATGAGTTTATTATATCAGAATTAGTTTGAAAAGTGTATAATATTCTCAAAAGGAAAACACAATGGAAATTAGAAAAGCAGAAGAAAAAGACTGTCCGGTCTTATTGACGTTACTGAGTCAAATTAGTCGTTACCATTATCTAGGACGTCCAGATATTTTTAGAGCTGACAGTAGTAAATACTCACTTCAACAAGTGAAAGAAATGATTGCCAGCATTAACCAACCTATTTTTGTTGCTGTTGATGAAAGCGATGAGGTGTTGGGTTACGCCATGATAAAAATCAAGACACAGGTGGACCATCCCGTGCTTGCACCCTTTAAAGTTCTCTATTTAGATGATTTGTGCGTTGACGAAAAAGCAAGGAAAAGCGGAATTGGTCATGAGTTAATGGACCATATTAAAACATATGCCAAAACGATAGGTTGTTCACGCATAGAATTAAATGTTTGGGACTTTCCCGGTTCAGCAGAAACTTTTTATGAAGAAAATGGCTTCCGTGTTCAGCGACGAGGAATGGAATTTTGGTTATAAAAGTTAACTCGGAAGACCGGGCTTTTTCTTTATTCACTACTTGACAATATAAATTAGCTAGTGTATACCACGGTAGTATATTATATAAAATAGTGAAAGAGAAACAGGTTGGGAGAAATAAATCCACAATTATTGAAAGGGGCGCTTGACGGGGCTTGCTTCTTGTGATTTCTCAAGGGGAAACTTGTGTGGTACGCAATTACTGAAAAGCTTGAAAAAATGGGCTTTCTGTCCATTGCAGCAGGTACGATATATCCAATTCTACAAAAATTAGAGCGAACAGGTTTAATTGCTGGAGAAATGCGTGCTTCAACTGAGGGACCAAAAAGGAAAAATTTCACAATTACTTTAGCAGGAAAGACTAGACTAGAAGAATTCTTAAAAGATTGGGACAATTTGACAGCAGCTATGACACACTTAATAGGGGAAATAAATTAATGAAGACGAAAGATATTATGATCGAAAATAATCAATATCGAGAGCTGCTCAATGAAGAAAATAAATCTTTTTATAAGGCCCTCCTGTTAACTGTCCGCAGCCGAAGTTTTTTTAAAAGATGAACAAGTTTACGAAGAGCTTCTATATTTTAGAATTAATCAAAAAAATGAAAATATAGAAGCATTACAAAGCGGCCAAAAATCTCAATTTCAATAAATTGAACAAAAATTACCGTTGCCCAAAGAATACACAATGTGCTATAATTACTTCTGAGGAAATAAATCAATGAAAAGCCCGTTAATGTCGCATTTTGATACAGATATTGAAATTCCTGATTCACTTAGAACGGAAAACAAAATATATTATCGTGAATACTTAAAAGATTACGTCTCACTATTTTCATATGGTGCTGTAGGACGACATCAATTAAACGATTTACAACGCGAAATTTTGCTTGAAATCATTCAACTTGATCACAATAATCAATTGGCAATCGATTTTTATGGTAAAACTGCAATCGATTTGGCAACAGAACGCTATAATACAAGGGAAATCGATTGGCGAAAAATAAGACGTAGCGCCAAGTCGTGGGGCCCTTTTTTAGTAGTTACGTTTTTCCTTCTCCTTTATTTTTCAATTAAATTAAACAACTTTGTCGGATTGGATGCTTTTATTCTCATTTCTGGGTTCAAGTTAATTGGACCAATAAATGACTACTTACTTAAGCATGAAAGTCGGATAATGCGCACCAGAGTGAAGTGGGTGATTTATGTACTTTGGTTTATTTTATGGGGCGCACTCAATATATTAATATTTTCCTTGTTTGGTTGATATAGCATGGATAAAAATGGTCTCAAAAAATGATATAATGAAGTTAATATCAATAGAGGCTTTTTTATTTTATCCAGAATGTGAAAAATTTGCCTTATTTGCGAAAAAAGTGAGAAAAAATGAACAAACAAGAAAAAATTGATGCCTACGAATTACTCAATCTTCAACTAAAAGGGCTTTTGAGTGAACAAAATTACACCATTTCTAATTTGTCTAATGCGGCAGCTTTGCTTTGGTCAACCTTACCACAGCAAGTCTACACCGGTTTTTACTTGTTCAACGGGGAGCAATTAATTTTGGGCCCTTTTCAAGGCTCAGTTTCTTGTGTTGAAATTGCTTTAGGGAAGGGTGTTTGCGGTCAGTCTGCCCAAGATCGTGAAACGATTATTGTTGAAAATGTAAAAGAACACAAAAATTATATTTCTTGTGATAGTAAAGCAATGTCTGAAATTGTTGTTCCATTGATTAAAAATAATAAGCTCGTTGGCGTTCTTGATTTAGACAGCACAGAAATTGGTTTTTATGATGAGGTCGATCAAAAATATCTTTCAGAATTTGCCGATATTTTATGTGATGAGACTGATTTTAAATTTTTCGAAATTGGTTAAATTGAAAATACAGAAGCCAATGTTGTCGAGATACTTTTGGATAGGCACATAGGTGTCGCAGCCAAAATGGACAATCACGGAGATCGAATTAATCAGGAAGGAAACTATGTCATACCAAGCGCTATATAGAAAATACAGAAGCCAACGTTTTGATGAGATGGTTGGGCAAGAGGTTGTTGCGACAACCTTAAAAAATGCAATCGTCAATCATCAGATTTCGCACGCTTATTTATTTAGTGGACCACGTGGAACAGGAAAGACGTCAGCTGCTAAAATATTTGCGAAAGCTATTAATTGCCCCAATCAAGTTGATGGAGAGCCTTGTAATAATTGTTTTATTTGCGATTCGATTACCAAGGGAACGCTTGAAGACGTCATTGAACTTGATGCGGCAAGTAACAATGGAGTTGATGAGATTCGTGAGATTCGGGATAAATCAACTTACGCGGCAACTCATGCCACATATAAAGTATATATTATCGATGAAGTCCATATGCTATCAACAGGGGCTTTTAATGCGCTGTTGAAAACGCTTGAAGAACCAACTGAAAATGTCGTTTTTGTCTTGGCAACGACTGAATTGCAAAAGATCCCAGCCACAATTATTTCTCGGGTACAACGCTTTGCTTTTAAATCAATAACGACAAATGAAATTCAAGGCCATTTAGCAGATGTTCTTCAAGAAGAAAAAATAGAATTTGATCCGACTGCATTAGAAGTTATCGCCAAATCAGCCGAAGGAGGAATGCGTGATGCCCTTTCATTGCTAGATCAAGCCCTTTCATTTTCTGACGGTCAATTGAAAGAAAAAGATGCGCTCTTAGTAACGGGCTCCATTGCAAATGAGGCACTGATCGCTTATGTAGACGCCCTTAAACAAAACGATGAAACGTCAGCTCTGACGGAGTTGGACAAAATCTTCCTTGAAGGTAAAAATATGCTTCGATTCACAGAGGATTTATTGGCTTATTTCCGCGATATGCTACTTAAAGCTGATGAAAAGAATCGCACACAACTTTTTAGCTGGATTGACATCGCGATTGACTCTCTGAAAAATATTAAGGAAACAACACATACCAAAATAGCTGCGGATGTAATGACTATGAGACTCGCTGAAGTTTATCAGACCCCAGTAAGTTCATTGGGAAGCAATCAAGAATTGCAGGAAGTATTGCAGGGATTTTCAAAATTAAGTCAAGATTACAAGGCATTAAGTCAAGAAATTTCGGAATTAAAAGCACAAATTGCATCAGGTACCGTTCAAACAAAAGTACAGGCCTCAGCAACTCCTGTGGTCAGTGCTGATAAATCAAAATCGTCAGGGCATTCAAATTCAGTTAATCGTGATTTGATATATAAGGCTCTTGGCGAAGCAACGCGTGAGGCACTCAATGCGGCCAATAAAGCCTGGCCAGAATTAGTTGCAAGTATCAGTATTCCAGCAGAGCGTGCTCTTTTGAATAATACGAAACCGGCAGCGGCTGGTGAGCATTATTTGGTTGTGACATTTCCCCACGTTAACTTGGCAAAGCGCGTGACTGAGAATGCCGAATTGCAATTAACATGTGGCAATTTGCTCAGTTCTATCGCAGGTTTTTCACCTGAAATCATTGCATTGGCAGAGTCTGATTGGAAAGAAATTCGGAGTGAGTATGTTGCTGAATTGAAAACTAAAAAGTCGCCTTCTGAAGAAGTTGAAGAGCAGAAAGAACTAGAAGATGAAGGACTAGCCATGGCGAAATCTCTATTTGGTGAAAAAGTCGTTGAAATTGATGATTAAATTTTTGTTAAAGATGAAACAAAAAAACCGCTCTTTGGCGGTTTTTTACTTATTTATTTACTTATAGTTACGGTCTAAATTAACTTCTTCAAGTGGAATAATTTTTGTTTTTTTGATGATTTTATAACCAAAATACAGGACAAGGAAGAGCGGTAAGGCCATATAGGTAGTTAAAATCGCTGACCAATTCCATTGTGTGAATGAACCGACGAAATTATCAGTTCCATAACTTTGACCAAGTGTAATAGCAACAGACATGATCAAAGCAAGAATTGGACCAACGGGGAACCATTTTGCATGATAGCCAAGTTCGCTGACGCTGTGCCCCTGTTTAATGAAGGCACGACGGAAACGGTAGTGTGAAATGGCTATCCCAATCCAAGCCAGAAAGCCAGAAAGTCCAGAAGCTGCTAACAAATAGTTATAGAAACCAGTTCCGAAAATACTTGTAACAAAAGCGAAAAGCCCGATAATGGTCGTTGTAATAACGGCAATTGCGGGAACCCCTTTGCCATCTTTTGTTTTGCTAAATGCCTTTGGCGCATAGCCTTCAAGTGAGAGTGAATAAAGCATACGTGAAGCAGCATAAAGCCATGAATTAGCAGCTGAAATTACAGATGTAAGAATGACAGCGTTCATCACAGATGCAGCTGCCGCAAGGCCAGCGTGTTCAAAAATTAAAGTGAAAGGTGAAATCGAAATATCACTGTTTGCAGCTGCACGAAGCAAGTTTGGATCTTTATACCAGATGAGTGCGCCAATGACAAAAATTGTTGCAAAATAGAAAATAAGAATACGCCAGAAAACTTGTTTAATTGCTGTAGGAACAGCTTTTTCTGGGTCTTCTGATTCACCAGCAGCAATTCCGACGATTTCTGTACCTTGGAAAGAGAAACCAGCTATCATCAATACAGCAAGCATACCACCTGCCCCACCGACAAATCCATGATTACCTCCAGCTGACAAGTTTCTTGCGACGTCAAGATTTGGTTGGTGCATGATTCCAAAAATAGTTAGAACACCGACAGCCAAGAAAGCAATAACGGCAATGACTTTTACCAAAGCCATCCAAAATTCTGATTCTCCATAGGCACGTGCCGAAGTTAAATTAATGATAAAAATCAAGAATAAAATGATCGCGGACCAGATCCATGTTGGGACATCAGGCAACCAAAATTTCATGATTAAACCAACTGTTGCCGCTTCAACCGCAACGGTAATAGCTGAGTTAAACCAATAATTCCACCCCATCGCAAAACCAAATGCTTTGTCCACATAACGGGTTGCAAATGTTGCAAAAGAACCCGAAATTGGGAGATAAGAGGCCATTTCGCCAAGTGAGGTCATTAAGAAAAAGACCATTACCCCTATCGCAGCATAGGCAACAAGGGCACCCAAAGGTCCTGCTTGCGAAATCGTTGCACCGGAGGCAATAAATAGACCAGTACCAATTGTTCCACCAAGTGCAATCATTGTTAAATGACGCTGTTTCAATCCACGCTTAACTTGCGTGTTTTCAGTTTTTTCCATTGTTTAGGAACTCCAAATAAATTTTTACACAAAAACAAAAAAAGTAATCTACAAGAGATTACTAAACGCACGAAAAAAACAAAAGTCTTTAAAATACGAATAGCACTCCGCAATAACCTCGCGACAGTCCAACAAGTATTTCTTGTTGGCCCAAAACTTTTGTAAAAGCAAGCAAAAGTCTTTCGGCAACCGCTCCCTACTTGCGTTTCAATGCAGTGCTTTCTGCTCAACGTAAGTTTCTATTGGTTGCAACCTCTATATGTGTATGCTTTATATCTTAAATCTTTTTATCACAGATGTCAAGTTTGAATAATTATACATTAACAATTTATTTACATTTCCATTATTACTGGCTGAAGCTTTTATGATATAATTAGTTAGAATTAACTGGGCTTTGCGTTCATCATAAGTGACAGCGAGCGACAGATAAAATGGAGAGAAAAATGGATTTTATTCGTGCAATAATCCTTGGGATTATTGAAGGTATAACAGAGTGGTTACCGATCTCATCGACAGGACATTTAATCATTGCTGAAGAATTTATTAAATTAAATCAGTCAGCTACCTTTAAAGAAATGTTTGATGTTGTTATTCAACTGGGTGCAATTTTATCTGTTCTAGTTTTGTATTTCCATAAACTGAACCCGTTCAGTAAAACGAAAACAGCAAGAGAAATTCAATTGACCTGGCGTTTGTGGGCCAAAGTAATTGTTGCCTGTGTTCCTGCCGCAGTGATTGGGCTCCTTTTTGACAATTGGTTAAACGCACATTTTTATAATTTTGTCTTTGTTGCCATTATGCTAATTGTTTATGGGTTTGCCTTTATTGTAATTGAACGCCGGTGGGTACCTGAACATCAGTTGACAATCACTAATATTGACCGTCTACCTTATCGGACTGCATTCTTTATTGGTGCTTTCCAGGTTTTGTCATTACTGCCAGGAACATCACGTTCCGGCGCAACAATCATTGGTGGGCTTTTACTCGGTGTTAGTCGTGAAGTTGCTGCAGAATTTACATTCTTCCTTGGAATTCCAATTATGTTTGGAGCCTCATTGCTTAAGATTGTGAAGTTCTTTATGCATAACAGCATCACATTGACCCAATTGGGGATTTTGCTCCTTGCTTGTCTTGTTGCTTTTAGTGTTTCAATGGTGGCGATTCAATGGTTAGTGGGTTATGTTAAAAAACACGATTTCACATTCTTTGGGAAATATCGAATTGTACTTGGCTCGCTTTTGCTAGTTTATGCACTCTTCAAAGCAATTCTTCATTAATTATTTATAAAATAAAACCACTTGCTAAAGTAAGTGGTTTTTGTTTGTACTAATTTGTGCTTGTAGAAGCGTCTGTAGAGTAAGAAGAGAACATATTTTGAAGTAGCTCTTCAATTGTAGTTGTTTTAGATGTGTCAGGTTCAACAATAGCAGCCGAGGATTTTGATGCTTTCGATTGGCTACTGAATTTAAAATCCAATGAATCATTTGAAGAGGACTTGTCAGTGCTGACAAGCACGCCAGAAACAGTTGCGTTAGATTGTTTTGTTTTGCCATTGATTGTAGTGTCAACTGTCAAGGTTTTAAATTTAACATTTTTAGTTTCTTTTGTGAAATCTTTCAATTGTTGCTCAGAAATTTGAGATGTAATTGATGGGAATTTTTTGACAAGTTCGTCCATTGTCACATTTTTTTCCGTCAAACTAAGTGTCGTTTCATCCCCTTTTTTTGTAAAATTACTATCGGAAATGTCTTTATAAGATTTTTCAATGTCAGATTTAGATTTTGTGCTTGTTTTCATCAATTCATCAATCGTTGAACTCCAGTTTTGAGTAGAATTTTTAGAAAGACTGCTATCTAACATGGCTTGGCTGATTGACACATACGGTGTTTTAAGCCCATTGATCATTGAGTCATAAAGGCTAGCATACTGACCAGCGCTCTTGGATAGATTGGGCGCTGCAAGACTGTTATATAAGGACTTAACATCAGAGCTATTCAAGTAAATGCCATCTTTACCAAGAATAAGATTAATGCTATATGCCTTATTGTCAACAGAAATTTTACCATTCAAATCGACCGTCTTATTTTTTGTATCACGAGCAATTTTCATATCCATTGATGAGCCCTGCATCATTTTATTGGCTGATTCGCTATCTGTGCCAGATGCTTTAAATTTGTCAACAGTCACAGTTGTTTCCTGCACATTGTTATCGGAACTGTTCAAAGTCGTCAAATTAGAAATGAAAGCTTTTTTCGCTTCATCGCTGTTCTTTTGAGAGCAGGCAGTTAATGACAGAGCTGCCAAAGCTACCGCAGTGATTGGTATAATCTTCTTCATAATAAATCCTACTATTAATCCCCTAATAGTAATAGTTTAACAGAAATTGGTTGCGTTTGCAAAATGGTTACAAAATAAATATTTTAAGATTATTCGATTAAGAGAAGATGAGCTTGCAAATCTGACTTAATTCTGATATAATAATTACTTGTGGTAAAAAGCCACAACTTGCGTAGGCTCCAACCTACGTCATTAGTCCAAAAGGAGGAAATATCAATGACAAAATACGAAATTCTTTACATTATTCGTCCAAACATTGATGAAGAAGCTAAAAATGCCCTTGTTGCTCGTTTCGACGAAATCTTGACAAGCAATGGTGCAGTTAACGTTGAGTCTAAAGACTGGGAAAAACGCAAACTTGCTTACGAAATCAACGATTTCCGCGAAGGTTTGTACCACCTTGTTACTTTCGAAGCTGAAACTACTTCAGAAGCTACAAGCGAATTTGACCGTCTTTCTAAAATCAACGACGACATTCTTCGTCACATGATTGTAAAAGTGGAAGCTTAATTAGCTTAATCACTGGATGTCGCTTCCTCATAGGAAGTATCGGAGGATTATATGATTAATAATGTTGTTTTAGTTGGTCGTCTCGTGCGCGATCCTGAACTTCGATATACACCATCAAACGTTGCAGTTGCAACATTTACAGTGGCTGTTAATCGTCGTTTCAAAAATGCAAATGGTGAACGTGAAGCAGATTTTATTAACTGTGTCATCTGGCGTCAGTCTGCCGAAAATTTGGCAAATTGGGCTAAAAAAGGTGCGTTGATTGGTGTAACTGGTTCAATCCAAGTTCGTAATTATGAAAATCAACAAGGTCAACGTGTATACGTAACTGAAGTGATTGCAGATAATTTCCAAATGCTTGAAAGCCGTTCGACTCGTGATGGAGGAAATTCTGGTTCATACACTGCGCCTCAACAAAACCGTCCGTCGACACCTACGTCTAACAACACAACAAACTCAACACCAAATTTCGGACGTGATGCAGACCCATTTGCTGGTGGCTCACCAATGGAAATTTCGGATGATGATCTTCCATTTTAATTAATTTATTTGAATTAATTAAAATATATCAAGAATAATATAAGGAGAAAAAACATGGCACAACAACGTCGTAACAGCTTCAAACGTCGTAAAAAAGTTGACTTCATCGCTGCTAACAAAATTGAAGTCGTTGACTACAAAGATGTAGAAACTTTGAAACATTTCATCTCAGAACGCGGTAAAATCTTGCCACGTCGTGTAACTGGTACATCTGCTAAAAACCAACGTAAAGTGGTTACAGCTATCAAACGTGCACGCGTAATGGCTTTGCTTCCATTCGTAGCATCTGACGAAAACTAAGAAATTAATAAAAAGGTTTCCCTTGGGAAGTCTTTTTTTATTTTTGTGAATAAGAATAATGTGTTAAAATGAAAGAAAATAAGAAAAAGCAAATCTGAAAAGAGGGGCAGAATGAAAAATTTAAGTGAGGCGGAAACATATTGCTGGAATTATATCCAAGAAAATATTGCGAAAGTCCCAAATTTAACAATTCAAAAAATTGCTCAAGACGCTCATGTTAGTCTTTCAACTGTAAGCAGAACCCTGAAAAAGAAGGGCTATGATGGCTATTCAGAATTCAAACAAACTGTTCGTCAGACAAAAAATGAACGCAGAAAAAATGGCTTCTCAAAAGAAGTAAACCGTGCCATACATAAAAATGAAGTTGAAATTATGCGGACCATTAACCAACTTTCTTCTGAAGATATTGAATCTGCTGTGAGATTAATTGATCATCAGAAGAAGATAATGATTTTCTCAGCAGGATTGAGTTCAAATGTTGCAAGAGAAATGATGAGCAAGCTCCAGCTTTTTGGTAAAGACTGTACCAGCCATGATGATTTTGATTATATGAAGTATTACGCATCACGAGCTAATAGAGATTATTTGGTAATCGCTATATCCATTAGTGGTGCGACCCCTGAAATTGCCCAAGCCTTACATATTGCAAAGTCTCATGGTTCTAAAATCATTGCATTGACTGCAGCCAACCCAAGTATCATTTCAGACCAAGCAGACATCTGTATTAATGCTTACAAATCAAAAATAAAAGAAATAAACTTTGGATTAGACGTGGGGAGTCGAATTCCTCTCCAAGTGGTTACACGGATCCTTTTGGACTCCTATGCGATTTATAAGGATTTAGCCCCCATACGAGAAGATAATAATTAAAGAAGTTGGTGACAACTTCTTTTTTTGGGAAAATTTTCCTAAAAATTTTAGACGGTTAGGTAAAATTTTCGTTTTAAATATTTTATACTTAAGCTGAGAAGATGGGATGAAAGCAGGTTTAGATATGCCAAATATACTATTGACGAGAGTTGACAATCGTTTGATCCATGGGCAAGTAGGTGTAACATGGACGAAAACACTTGGCGCAAATTTAATTGTTGTCGCAGATGATGAGACATCCTCAAATGAAATGATGCAAAGTTTGATGCAAGTTACGGCAAAAAGTTCTGGTGCGGAAACAAGATTTTTTACTTTAGAAAAGACAATTAAAATTATTGATAAAGCAGCCCCACGACAAAAAATATTTATTGTTGTGAAGACTCCACATTCAGCGAGAGTACTGGTGGAAGGAGGTGTTCCAATAAAAGAACTTAATATTGGAAATATGCATTTTAGTGATGGGAAGCGGGCCTTAAACAAAAAGGTTTATGTTGATGATCAAGACGTTGAAGATTTCAAAATACTCATTGAGAATGGCGTTAATGTCTATATCCAAGATTTACCAGGAGATGTAAAGGAGCAAGTAAGCCATTTGATTTAAAAGAATTAAAGGAGGCAAATGATGCATATCACACTTTTTCAAGGGATACTGTTAGCACTAGCTGCGGTTATCCAGGGGATTGATTTTTGGTTAGAGGGACTTTATATCTTTAGACCAATCATTGTTAGCACAATAGCAGGATTGATTCTTGGAGATTTACAAACTGGTTTGGTCGTAGGCGGAGTAACAGAATTGGCTTTTGCCGGATTGACGCCTGCAGGCGGAACTCAGCCACCTAACCCTATTCTAGCAGGGGTAATGGGTGTTGTTCTTGCACACGTTACAGGTGCTCATGCGACTGCAGCAATGGCATTGGCACTACCGTTTAGCCTATTGATGCAATATGTAATTTTGTTCTTTTATTCAAGTTTTTCATTCTTTATGCACAGAATTGAAAAAGCAGCACGAATTGGGAATACAAATTCTATTGCACGAATTAATTTTTTAACAACGGGTATTGTGGGAGTAACATATGGAATTGTTGTATTTTTATGTGGTTACTTAGCGCAAACTCCAATGAAAGATTTTGTTGCTTCCCTACCGGTTTGGCTCACTCATGGGTTTGAAGTAATTGGAGGAATTCTGCCAGCTGTAGGATTTGCCATGCTACTTAACACCATGTTGAAAAGGGAATTTATTCCTTTCCTACTTATTGGTTTTGTTCTAGCAACATTTTTAAATTTTTCAAATCTATTACCTGTAGCTGTGGTTGGATTAGCTCTCGCCTTATTTGTCTACAACATAGATGAATCAATACATAAAAATCGGGTAATTGAAAAAGTCAAGTCGATAGATGAGGAGGAGGAGGATTATTCAGATGGAATCTAATCAAATCACAAGTAGCGAACGTATTCTTACAAGAAAAGATATTAATAATCTTGCCGTTAGATCAGTCTATTTGCAAGCAAGTTTCAATTATGAACGGATGCAATCTGGTGGCTTTATGTTTGCACAAATTCCCTTGCTAAAAAAAATATACAAAAATGATAAGCAAGGTTTAAAGGATGCGATGGTTGATAACTTAGAATTTATCAATACCAGTCCTCATTTAGCGGGCTTTCTTATGGGGCTACTTATCTCAATGGAGGAGGGTCATGAAGATCGGGAAACGATCAGAGCATTGCGGACAGCACTTTTTCCACCTTTGGCAGGAATAGGTGATGCAATATTTTGGTTTACAGTATTACCCATTCTGGCAGGGATTTGTTCGTCACTTGCTGTAAGTGGCAGTATTTTAGGACCACTCCTCTTCTTCATAGCTTACTGTTTGATTTTTGCATCTAGGTTTTATACAACAAATTTGGGATATAATCTTGGTGTTAAAGCGATTCCAATCATTAAAGCACAATCGGAGAAAATTGGAAAAGCTGCATCAGTACTAGGTGTAACAGTAATTGGGGGGTTAATTGCATCTTATGTTCATATTAATGTTTTAACAAAATTTGTCATTAATAAATCAAGTACATTAAGTTTGCAAACAGGATTTTTTGATCGAATTTTTCCTAATATCCTTTCGTTTGGATATGTTTTCTTTCTTTACTATTTATTAAAGAATAAAAAAGCCAATCCAATTTGGCTCATAGCAGGAACTTTCGTTTTAGTTTTAGTCCTTTCATACTTTGGTATATTATAAAAAATAAAAAAGTTCAAAGTGCCATTTTGAGCTTTTTTTGGTAAATTTTTTCTCATAAATAAAAATATTAGGTAAATTTTCTCAAATTTTTAAGTATAAAATTAATTTAGAAAGAAGGTATTCATGAACTATTTCATTAAAGCGGATAAGTTTTTTTATCCATACGAGACAAAAGATGAGGGATATCTAGAAATTATTGGTGGACATTTTGGAAATTATTATGTGAAAGCCCCTGTGGATGCTACAATCATTGATTATTCTGGGAAATGGATAGCACCTGGGTTAGTGGATACACATATTCATGGTTTTGATGGCGCAGATGTCATGGACAATGATTACAAAAAAATATTTGAAAAAATGAGCAATGGGTTGTTGAGAGCAGGGGTAACATCCTGGCTTCCTACTCCTTTGACTGGTAATCATGACCTGCTTAAAGAGGTATGTGAATTAATTGGAGAACACTATTCGGAAGCAAAAGGAGCCAAAATTCAAGGGCTATTTTTCGAAGGCCCTTATTTTACTGCGGAACATAAGGGAGCGCAAAATCCAGCATATATGACTGATCCAAACGTTGCCGAATTTGACAAATGGAATAGGGCTGCAAAGGGATTAATTCGTAAATTTGCAATTGCACCAGAACGAGCTCATGCAGTTGATTTTGTGAATGCACTTTCGGGGCAAGGGGTAGCTGTTGCATTAGGTCACTCTAATGCGACATATGATCAAGCTCTGGCCGCTATTGAGGCTGGTGCTTCAATTTTTGTTCATACTTATAACGGTATGAGTGGGTTTAATCATCGCGAACCAGGGATGGTCGGTGCAGCGTTAAGTACCCCTAACACTTATACTGAGTTGATTTGTGATGGGCACCATGTTCATCCCGTGGCAGCAAAAGTGATGCTTCAAGCTAAAGGTGCAGAGCATGTCGTTTTGATTACAGATTCAATGCGGGCAGCAGGATTATCTGATGGAGAGTATATGCTAGGAGAATTTCCTGTCATTGTTAAAAACGGCGCAGCTCATCTTAAAGAAGGAGATAGTCTTGCAGGTTCAATTTTAATGTTGAAAGATGCAATCAAAAATGTTGTTGATTGGGAAGTTGCAACTCCGGAAGAAGCAATTATGATGGCAACATTAACCGCAGCGAAATCAGTTGGGATCGACGATAGATGTGGTCAGATTAAAAAGGGACTTGCGGCTGACTTTATTGTATTGACTCCAGAGATGGATTTGAAGAATGTTTATTTGGATGGAGTACAAAGAATCTAAACTTGGTAAAATTACCAGACTTACATTTAGTAATTTCGAAAAATTACCTTAAATTTATCCTTATAATTAATCTTAAGAGAGGTTGGAAATGAAAGCACTAATTACGGGGCACGCCCAATTTGCAAATGGAATGAAAAGCGCGTTAGAACTCATTGCTGGACCACAAGAAGAACTCCAAGTTCTTCCTTTTGATGAAAGTACAATACTTGATGAGTTCCAAAATTTATTAGTCAATTTTTTCGATGGCGAAGACGATAAAGTGGTATTTACTGATTTGTTTGGGGGCACGCCCTTCAATCAAGCCATGCTAGCAAAGGGCAATTGTTCCTCAAATCATGTTTATTCTGGCACCAATTTAGCAATGCTACTTGAATTTGTAACAAATCAAATGGTAAATCCAGATAATCCAGAGTTATTGCAAAAAGTAGAACACAGCGCAAAAGAAGGAATTACCTTTGATCCTCATTTTGCACATGAGGAATCTGACGAAAGTGATGGTATTTAATGAATGGACAAATGATTTTAAATAGTTCAATTGTACTGGCAACTTTTCTTCTTATTTTGGGGATTTTATACAGCTTCCTAAGTAGTAGTCAATTAAAAAAGAGAAAAAATGTACTTGCCCAGTTGCATCAAAATTTGAAAGTTGGAAGTGAAGTCATGTTTAGTGGCGGGTTAACGGGAGTTGTAACAGAGATAAATGAAGATTTTGTAAAAATCGAAATGGCTCACAGTTTAAATATCAAAGTTTCTCGTTATGCAATTACGGAAATAATATCTTAATTAAAGGAAGAAGACGAAATGCCCAAAATTATATTAACACGAATTGACAATCGATTGATTCACGGACAAGTTGCGACACAATGGACGAGCTCAATAGGTACGAATCTATTATTGGTAGCAAATGATGACGTTGCACATAATCCAATGCGACAAGGTTTAATGGATATGGCAGCTCCAACAGGGGTTGCAACTCGATATTTCTCAATTAAAAAGACCATTGACATCATTAGTCGAGCAAATGACAAACAATTAATTTTCATTATTTGCGAGACACCGGAAGATGTTTTGAAATTGGTGAAAGGAGGGGTTCCAATTAAGAAAGTGAATGTTGGAAATATGCATATGTCAGAGGGAAAGCGTCAGGTTGCAACCGTTGTCGCAGTAGATGACGCAGATGTCACAGCATTCAAGGAGTTACAAGAGTTAGGTGTAGAATTGGAAATTCAACGTGTTCCAAAAACACCTATTGAAGATGTGCAAAAATTATTCGTATAGAAAGGAAGAAATATGCACGCAACTATTGTACAAATTATTTTGGTTTTTATCGTCACATTTATTGCCGGAATTGACCAATTTAGTTTTTTGGAGTCCTTATACCAACCTATCGTAATGGGGATGGTTATTGGACTTATTCTGGGAGACCTTCAAACAGGATTAATTGTTGGTGGGACTTACCAATTGATGACCATCGGAAATATGCCAGTAGGTGGAGCTCAACCACCTAATGCAGTTATTGGTGGGATTATGGCGGCTATTCTTGCAATAACATTACACCTTACTCCCACAGCCGCTGTTGCGACGGCAATCCCGTTCTCATTATTGGGACAATATGGTGTTACTTTAATTTTCACAATTACTTCACCAGCTATGGCCTTTGCTGATAAGTATGCCGAAAAAGCAGACCCTAAAGGGATTGCTCGAATGAATTACATCACGATGTGTTTAATGGGGCTTATTTTTGCGATTGTTGTTACTCTTTTCTTCATTGGTGGTTCAACATTTGGTAGCCAAGTCGTTGCTCTTATTCCAACTTGGCTAATGTCGGGACTTTCGGCTGCAGGTGGAATGATGCGTTATGTTGGTTTTGCAATTTTGATTCGCGTAATGGTATCTAGAGAACTTTGGGGATTTTTCTTCGTAGGTTTTGCTCTTGCCGTTATTATCGCTGGAATCACTAGCTTATCGGGTTCTGCAATGGTTATTCTTGCACTTATTGGTTTTGGTATTGCTTACTGGGATTTCCAAATTCAAACGAAATTGAGTAAAGTAAATTCAGTGCAAGGAGGAGATTACGAAGATGGCATTTAATATTCCAAATAATTATGAGGATTTGACACCGGCTCCTCAACTAGATAAAAAAACGTTAAATAAAATGATTTGGCGCTCACTGTTCCTTCAAGCTTCGTTTAACTACGAAAGAATGCAAGCAGGGGGCTGGTTGTACTCTATTCTTCCTGGACTCGAGAAAATTCATACCAATAAAAAAGACTTAGCAGCATCGATGAGTCATAACCTTGAATTTTTTAATACTCATCCATTCTTAGTCAATTTTGTAATGGGGATTGTTTTGTCACTTGAACAAAATAAGGCTGACATTCCTACGATTAGAGCAGTTCGTGTCGCAGCAATGGGACCCCTTGGTGGAATCGGAGATGCACTCTTTTGGTTAACCCTTGTTCCTATTACGGCAGGGATTACCTCAAATATGGCTATTAACGGCAATATTGCGGGTCCATTCTTATTCCTACTCATCTTTAATGCTGTTCAATTTGGGTTGCGTTATTTCTTGATGAACTGGTCATACAAGATGGGGACGAACGCCATCGGTATATTAACTGCTAGCGCAAAAGAATTTACACGTGCAGCAAGTATAATGGGGATATTTGTTGTCGGTGCCTTAACTGTTACCTTTGGTGACACTAAGCTCAATCTGGTTATTCCAAATGGTCATTCTAAAATTGATATTCAAGCGATTTTGGATGGTGTTCTTCCGTCAATGATTCCATTGGCGATTGTATTGTTGCTTTATTTCTTAATGCGGAAATTCAAATGGACACCTTTGCGCTGTATATTATTGGTTTTAGTTTTGGGCCTTCTAGGTTCAGGATTTGGTATTTGGCCGTCAATTTGGCCAAAATAAATAAAAAAAAAGAAGATAAGAGGTTAAACATGCTTCAATTACCTAAAGAAAGACTCAAAACGCTAGGTGCGGAAATCACAGTTCGTGAAATCTTAGGTCAACCTAATTTATGGAAAGATGTTTTCAAAGAATATACGACACTTGAAAAGGATGTCAATCAATTTTTAGATAAAATTGTTAATAAACATGATTATGTTCGTGTATTATTTACGGGGGCTGGGAGCTCACAATATGTGGGGGATACAGTTGTAAAAAGTTTGACTGAATTGGGAGATGTACATCACTTCCGTTTTGAAAGTATCGGATCGACGGATATCGTGTCAGCGCCACAAAGCACACTGGAATCAGATACACCAACCTTACTTGTTTCATTCGCACGAAGTGGAAATTCACCCGAAAGTGTTGCTGCTGTCGAAGTGGTTGAACAGGTCGTTCAAAACTCTTATCATCTAGTCATTACGTGTGCTAAGGAAGGTCATCTAGCACTTCAAGCAGAAAAAATGGATAATGCTTTTGCTTGTATATTGCCTGACCAATCAAACGATCAAGGGTTCGCAATGACAGGAAGTTGTAGCTCGATGATTTTAATGGCGACACTTATTTTTTCTAAAGAAGCACTGGATGTTAAAGAAGAACAAGTAGAAGTTGCAGCGAAACTATCTGAGTCGGTATTGAAACGTGAAAATGAAATTGTTCAATACTTAGGGGAAGGTATTAATCGTGTAGTTTATGTTGGAAGCGGACCACTTGGTGCGGTAACAAGAGAATTACAGTTAAAAATTTTGGAATTGACTGCAGGTAAAATTGCGACTGTATTTGATTCATCTATGGGATTGCGACATGGTCCAAAGTCATTTATTAATAATGAAACTGTAGTTTTTGTTCTTAGTGCGAATAATCCCTATACCAGACAATATGATTTGGACTTATACCACGAAGTTAAAGATGACAATATTGCTCAACATGTCGTATTAATTGGTCAAAATATACCAGAAGGCTTTTCATATGCTAATGAAAAAGAGTTGAAAGAGGCATATTTAGTATTTCCTGCTTTAGCTTTTGCTCATGTGATTGCAATTAATGCTTCGATCTTAGTAAAAAACACACCAGATACTCCATCTGCATCTGGAACTGTAAATCGTGTAGTTAAGGGTGTAACAATTCACCCATTAGAAAAGGATTAGATTTAGGATGTCAAAAAAAGAATATTTCAGCCATTTGTTGAGTAAAGAAGGGGTTATTGCTGCGTTAGCAATCGATCAACGTGGTGCGCTACGTAAAATGATTGAAAAATATCAAGATGAGACTGCCACGGATGAACAAGTTAAAGCTTTTAAAACACTAATTTCGAAAGAACTGACTCCATACGCGTCTTCAATTTTACTTGATGCTGAGTACGGTATTGAGGCAAGTAAAAGTCGAGATGAAAATTGTGGCTTGCTCCTTTCTTACGAAAAGACTGGTTATGATACAACGCAACCAGGACGGTTTCCAGACATCTTGAATATTTGGTCTGTTCGTCGTTTAAAAAAGATTGGTGCAGATGCTTGTAAATTTTTGCTGTACTATGATGTTGATGAATCAAGAGAAATCAATGACCAAAAAGAGGCCTTCATTGAACGCATTGGTTCTGAATGTCAGGCAGAAGACTTGCCATTCTTCCTTGAAATTGTGACTTACGATTCAGAAATTTCAGATGCAACAAGTGCAGAATACGCTAAGATTAAACCTCACAAAGTAATTGATATGATGAAAGTGTTTTCTAATCCAAGATTTGGAATTGATTGTCTCAAAGTAGAAGTCCCCGTTAATATGAACTACGTTGAAGGTTTTGGTGAAGAGGTCGTATATAGTCGTTCTGAGGCTGCTCAATTCTTCTTGGAACAAGGGCAAGTGACAGATCTCCCTTATATTTTCTTGAGTGCAGGTGTCACACCGGAACTTTTTAACGAAACTTTGAGATTTGCTAAAGCAAGCGGAAGTTCATTTAATGGCGTCCTTTGTGGACGTGCAACATGGGCTGGGGCAGTTGAAATTTTTGTCAAAGATGGTGAAGATGCAGCACGAAATTGGTGTCACACTATTGGACGTGACAACATTCAAACGCTTAACCAAACGTTAGAAGATACTGCTACGCCAATCAAATAAGAGAATAATAAAATCAAGAGTCTTATATAAGTAAAAACAGCCCTAGTTGATGGGGTTGTTTTTGTCAGCTGCAATAAAATAATTTTTGTTTTTTTTATATCAATTTGTGATAAAATGAATCAATGACATTGATTATAGTTTTTTTAGTAGGGCTTTTGCTTTTGGGATATGGAATTTTTGTTGAACCACATCTCATGAAAGTGAACGTGATTAATTATCAACACAATCTTGGAATTAAGGTTGCACATTTTACAGACACACATTTTACATGGCATACATCAGCGCGCCGTTTTAAAAAATTTGCAAAAAATATAGCAGAAAATAATCCTGATTTGATTTTGTTCACTGGGGATTTATTTGATAAAGTAGAATGGGCACAGGCCCATCCAGATGAAACAAATGAAGTCATTGAAATGTTGTCATCGCTGACAGCACCATTGGGGAAGTATGCGGTTTTTGGAAATCACGATTTTCAAGATAAAAAAGTTGATTTCGTAAAAGGAGTACTCGAAAAATCTGGATTTACTGTGATAAATAATTCGTCAGTTCTGAGAGAGAACATCGCGCTAGCCGGCATCGACGATATGCGCGAAGGATTTCCCGATTTTGGGATAGAGCCTCATGATGCACCATTTTCATTGTTAATGATTCATGAGCCAGACGCACTTTTACAATTGGAACAAATGAAGAAATTTGATTTAATAATTGCAGGACACAGCCATGGCGGACAAATTCGTCTGGGAAGTTTCAGAATGCACAATAAGGGCTCTAAGTATTTTGACTCAGGCAAATATGTCATCACTGACAAAACAACGCTCTATGTTAATAATGGAATTGGATTGACTTTTTTGCCGATTAGAATTGGAGTGGTGCCAGAAATTACTTATTATCAAATATAAAAAATGTGAAATTTATTTCACATTTTTTTCTTATAATTCATGGTCTGTAACGATTGTTTCTCGTCCCATATTGTCGACTGCATGGAAAATAGAAGGCCAAGCTGAATCGAAAGGATAATCGAAATCGACAGTCACAGTAGTTGGATCGTTATCCTGACTATAACGAATGGAGAGTAGTCCACCTGAATTAATCAACTGAAAATTAATGACTGACCGCATCGTAAACACGCCTTTCAGTTGATGATCAATGATATACCAAAAGGCATCAATGACCTCGCCTGGAATTGAAGCGACAGTATCAAAACTCGCATACCGACGTCGTGAACTAGTAAATGCCATAATTTTTCCTTTCTAATAAACAGTTAAAGAAAAAATGATAAAAGCCAACTTCATTTATTAAAGCCGAGATTCTTTAATTGTTTCTCTTATGTTTTTAATTGTATTTTCAGTAGTGTCTTGTGTTCTGATTCCGTACATCATAAAAATGGCATCAAGCAAACTGATTTGCGAAACGGTGGAAGCGACGGCTTCTGGGCGGAATGAAATTTCTTCAGACACTGAAACGAGTGCTACATCAGCTGCAAGAGCAAGTGGCGAATTGGCGAAAGAAGTAATACCAATGATTGGCACCCCTCGCTTTTTGAGGATTTCAACAATTCGCATGGTATCTTTATTTCGACCAGTATGTGAAATAACAAATGCACAGTCGTTGACATCCATTTTTGTTGCCAACATTTGTTGATAATGGAAGTCTTGATGATAAACAGTACGGAGTGGCATTCTAATAAATTTATGAAAGGCTAAATTGGCAATCGTGTTTGAGCCACCGAGTCCGAAGAAACCAACTGTTTGGGCGCTCAATAAGATATCCATTGTTCTTTTCAAATCATTTTCAGAAACCAAGTGTAAGGTCGCATCAAGTGAAGAAATATTGCTACTGAGACTCTTAATTAATATATCTTTGTAGCTATCATCCATCGATAATTCACTGAAAAAATCATCATCTTGCTTACGTTCAGTAGCATGAATGGCAAGTTTCAGTTCCTGAAATGAGTCGAACCCAATTTTCTTGGCATACCGTGAAATTGTTGCTGTCGAAACATTGATTGCCGTAGCAAAATCTTGTATTGACAATCTTGCGGCTGTATCAATATTATCAATCAGAAAATCTGAAATCTTCTGATCTGATTTACTCAATCCATCGTAATAGCTGTTAATTCTTGACACCAATGACCTCATACACGACTCTCCTTTGCCTACAATTATAACACATAAGCTGAAAGAAGAAGGTTAAATCTTAATTAAATAAAAAGAAATAATTTTACATCAAAATACTTGACAAATGAAAAATATTTTCCTATAATAATGATAACTTAAAATGAAAAGGAAGTACTGAAATGAAATTTGCAATGATTGGGCTGGGCAAAATGGGTTTAAACCTCGTAAAAAATGCCTCCGATAATGGTATTGATGTTGTTGCATTTGATTTGAGTGCAGAATCTGTTAAGGAGGCAGGCGCATATTCAGAGCACGTTACAGCTGTTTCGACGGTTGATGCAATGTTAGCAGAGCTTCCAACACCTAAAATTGTCTGGGTTATGGTTCCAGCTGGTAATCCAACAAACTCTACCATTGAGATGTTAGCGGAAAAATTGTCAACAGGCGACATCATAATTGATGGTGGGAATTCAAATTACAAAGATAATCTTGTACAAAATCAATTTTTGACCGAAAAAGGAATCCAATTTTTTGATGCGGGGACTTCTGGTGGAATGGAAGGCGCAAGATCAGGTGGGAATTTCATGGTCGGTGGTGATAATGCTGAAGCATGGAAAACGATTGAACCCATTTTCGCGGCTCTTGCTCAGAAAGATGGCTATCTCTACACAGGGAAACTTGGTTCAGGCCACTACCTCAAAATGATTCATAACGGAATTGAGTACGGAATGATGCAAGCTATTGCAGAAGGTTTTGAAATTCTTGAGGCATCTGAATTTGATTATGACTATGAGTCTGTTGCTAAGTTGTGGAATCATGGCTCTGTTATTCGCAGCTGGTTGATGGAATTAGCAGAGGAACAATTTGCCAAAGACCCTAAGTTGGAAGGAATTACTGGTCGTGTTCAGGCATCAGGTGAAGGAAAATGGACTGTGGAAGAAAGTTTAGATTTACAAGTTCCTGCACCAGTCATAGCACTCTCATTAATGATGCGTAATAGAAGTTTGCAAGACGATACAATGACAGGGAAAGTTGTTGCCGCGCTGAGAAATGGTTTCGGTGGGCATGCCGTCACTAAAAAGTAAATATTAAAACGAGCCCATCGAATGAAAATTCGATGACTCTTTATGGAAGAAATGTAAGCGTTACAACCTAAGGAGGAAGAAATGCAATATCTCATTGGTGTCGATTTAGGAACGACAGCAACAAAAGCGGTTCTCTTCAAGACAAACGGCGAAATTGTCGCAAGTAGTAGTCAAGGGTACGAACTTTACCGCGACCCAAGCGGCATGGCCGAAGAGGAGCAAGAAGATATTTTTGAAGCTGTTCTCATGACGATTCGTGAAGTCTCAATTAATCTAAATGAAGATGATGAACTTTTGGCGGTCTCATTTAGCACCCAAATGCACTCATTAATAGCGATGACCGAAGACTGGTGTGAGTTGAGTCGTACAATTACTTGGGCAGATACACGGGCTGTGAAATACACAGAAGAGTTGAAAAAAACTGGACAAGGCTTTGAAATTTACAAGCGGACTGGGACCCCCATTCATCCAATGGCTCCCCTGTCTAAACTCATTTGGTTGAAAAATGAAAAACCAGAAATTTTTGGTCAAGCAAAACATTATTTGGACATTAAAGGCTATATCTTTGGTCGTTTATTTGATGTCAATAAAATCGATTTATCAACAGCTACAGGGACAGGTTTATTCAATATCTTTAAACTTAATTGGGATGCTGGAGCAATGGAAATTGCTGGAATTTCAGAAAATCAATTGCCAAATGTAGTTGAACCTTATGAGATTGAGCAAGGAATGAAACCTGAGTTTGCCAAAAAAATGGGTATTCCACAAGATACAAAATTTGTATGGGGAGCTGCTGATGGGCCACTGTCTAACTTGGGTGTAAATGCCATTAAACCCGGTGTTGCAGCTATTACAATCGGGACATCAGGTGCAATTCGCGTGGTCACAGACCAGCCCAAAACGGATAGCAAGGCAAGAACTTTTACTTATGCGCTTGATAAAACACACTGGGTTGTTGGAGGACCCGTGAATTCTGGTGGAGATGTTTATCGTTGGGTTCGCGATTCCTTATTTGATGGGAAATTGAGTTTTGACGAAATTACTGAACTTGCCCAAAAAGTTGGGCCAGGTGCGGATGGATTACTTTTCCATCCCTATCTAGGTGGCGAACGAGCTCCGATTTGGGATGCTAATGCTCGTGGTTCGTTTTTCGGTTTGAATTACGGGCATAGCCGAGCGAATATGGCAAGAAGTGTCCTTGAAGGAGTGATGCTTAATCTTTATATGGTTGCCTTAAGTTTAATTGAAGTTACGGGAAGTCTCAATCAAATTCAAGCAACAGGAGGTTTCACAAGTTCGGAATTGTGGATTCAGATTTTGGCAGACATTTTTGAACAACCAATCAATGTTCCAGAAAGCCGCGAAGCGGGTTGCCTAGCAGCAATTGTGATGGCCGAGAAAGCGCTAGGAATTGTGGATGATCTAAATGTTATTGATGAAATGGTTGGAACAAATCATTCTTATCAACCCAATCCTGAAACATTTGAAATTTATCGAGAACTTAGCCCAATTTTCATTCGGTTAGCGAGAACATTAGGTGATGAGTATATAAATATTGCTAATTTCCAGCGTCATGTTGATGAAGAAAAGAAGTGATATAAATTAATCCCTTCGGGGATTAATATTTTGAAATTTATGTAAGCGTATTATTTATTGTTATATTGGAGGAAAGCGTAATGCTTGATTTATTTGTTTTATTGGTGGGAGTTTTAATACTTCTTGTAATGATTATTAAATTCAAAATCAATACTTTTGTGTCACTGATTGTGACTTCAGTGTTGGTTGGTCTGGGACTCGGGATGCCGTTGGGGCAAATTCCTGTATCCATTCAAAATGGGATTGGCGGTTCTTTAGGAGAACTTGCAATTGTCTTTGGGTTTGGTGCCATGCTTGGTCGCCTGATTGCTGATGCTGGTGGAGCATATCGTATTGCGAAAACTTTGATTAATAGTTTTGGTAAAAAGCGCATTCAATGGGCAATTATGGTTGCCAGCTTTATCATTGGTATTGCTTTATTCTTCGAAGTCGGAATGGTTCTATTGATTCCTATTGTCTTCGCAGTTGCTCTTGAAGCTTCAGTACCATTGATTTACCTCGGAATTCCTATGGCAGCAGGTCTGTCTGTTACTCATGGTTTCTTACCACCCCGTCCAGCACCAATAGCGATCTCTGGTGCACTTGGTGCAAACCCTGGTACAGTATTGATGTACGGTATCATTGCGGCAATTCCTACGGTAATTATTGCAGGTCCTGTTTTTACAAAAATCGCACGTAAAAGGTACCTGAAGCATTTGTTGTTAAAACAAAATTATCTGCTTTTGGCGAAATTAAACAATGGAAACTTGAAGAAACACCTTCATTTATCATCTCAATTTTGACAGCATTGATGCCAGTTATTTTGATGGCAATCAGTACGATTTATTCAATTATCGTAAATGACGGAAAACCATTTGCTGCTGTTACAACGAATGCACTTAAAGCTGGTAAAGTAGTTTCTACAACAACTTACCCATCAAGCTTACTTGAAAATGTGATGATGTTCCTGGGAAATCCAGTTTCAGCAATGATTATTTCGTTACTCTTCGCATTGGTAACAATGGGTTGGATGCAACACAGAAAAACATCTGATATGATGGAATCAGTCGTCGAATCAGTTAAATCGATTGCAATGCTCCTCTTGGTCATTGGTGGTGGAGCCGCTTTAAAACAAATCTTGATTGACGGTGGAATATCTGCTCAAATCGCTTTGATGTTCAAGGATTCAACCCTTTCACCACTTGTATTGGCCTGGATTATTACCGTTATCTTGCGTGTAGCCCTTGGTTCTGCCACTGTTGCCGCTCTGACTGCTGCTGGCTTAGTTCAACCAATGATTGCATCTGCCTCTCCAAATATGGCCGCCCTCATGGTGCTTGCAATTGGAGCAGGTTCAATTGCTGCTTCACATGTTAACGACGCCGGGTTCTGGATGTTCAAAGAATACTTTGACTTAGATGTTAAACAAACTTTGAAAACATGGACAGTATTGGAAACAATCATTGCCGTTGTTGGTCTTGGAATGGTGATGTTGATCAGCCTCTTTGTCCACTAATAAATTAATAAATAAAACCACTCTGATAGTGTCGCCGTTTTTACCCATCGCTTTAGCGATAAAGTGATATGGGCAAACGTGACTTTCAGAGTGGTTTATTTTAAAAATCGTAGTCTCTTAAGGCACTAGAAATAGCGCCAAAGTCAAATCCTTTGCGTGCCATTGCCTGAGTAACACGATTCTTCAAATCGTAACCCTCATAGTTGCGGGCATACTTTTGATAGGCCTTGTCTAATTCTTCATAAAGTAAATCCAGTTCGTTTTCTTCATCAGCTTCAAGCTCCAGACTATCAATAGCAATTGAACTAATTGAATAAGAGAAGCCTTTATTTGTCAAATTTTGTGCAATTTTTTGTTTGAGTTGATTGAGCGTAAGTCTGTTTGCCTTAGAACGGATTAATTTTTTCGCCAATTTTATAGCGACTTCGATTTGAGTTTCATCGTCGTAATTTTCAGCAAGTACTTCGCTTATCAAATCAGAGGAGATTCCTTTTTCCAGGAGCTTCTGTTTAATCTGAAAAGGGCCAGCGCTTGCCATTGAAATTTTACCTTGGATAAAATTTTCAGCGTAGGCGCGGTCATTGATCAGTCCACTATCTATCAGTGCTGACAAAACACGTTCAATTTGCCCTGCATCAATTTCATGTTCAATCAAATATCTTCGGACTTCTTTTTTGGTTCGTGATTTGAATGAAATGTAATAGATGGCTAGCGCCTTGCCTTGAGCAAATTGGTCGTAAGTTGTCACATCTAGCAATTCAGTCTCGGTCATCGTTTTGTCACGTGTCAGGAAAAAATGAACAATGCTATCCTCGCAAACATAGATTTTGTCAACGTCTGCACCGTCCAAAGTAATTTTGTAGAGTCGCTTGAGCTTTTTGATTTCAGTAATTTTTATCATTACTTATATTATACGAAAAAGAATTGAATTTGTAACAATTTTTGAAGAATAATATTTTTCTTGCCTTTTTTCTATAAAACAGCATATTTTTTTATTAGTGGTTTTTCCAAAAAATAAACCCCAAAAATAACTAATATTATGGTAAAATAGCAACATGATAACTCTTAAAATTGGACAAAAAGTCCCGCTTAATATTGAACGTATGGGAATAAATGGTGAGGGAATCGCTTCGATTTCTGGTCGCCTTGTTTTTATACCTTACGCATTGCCTGGAGAGTCGATATTAGCAGAAATTACCGAAAATGCTCGAAATTTTTCACGTGCAAAAGTCGTGAAAATCAATAAAAAATCAAAGTTTCGCGTGAAACCTGAAGACGCTGTATACGCTGATTTGTCTAGTTCGCACATCATGCACCTTGCTTATCCTCAACAACTGGAGTTTAAAAAGGACTTGTTGCGCCAAGCGCTTGAAAAATATAAACCAAATGGCTGGAAAAACTATGAATTGCGTGACACACTAGGGATGGAAAATCCCCGTCACTATCGCAATAAGTTGCAATATCAAATTCGTCGCCTAAATAACGGTACTGTCATTGCAGGGCTTTATCGCGAAAATTCTCATCATTTGGTCAATTTGGAACGCTGCGTTGTTCAAGAAGAAATGACTCAAAAAATTGTTAACCAAGTTTGCCGTTTAATTGAAAAATATAAACTTCCAGTTGATGACGAACGTAAAACCCGAGGAATTCGTACGGTTATGGTTCGTCGTAGCCAAAAAACAGGACAAGTTCAAATGATTTTTGTAAGCTCTACTCGAATTACACTCGATGGGCAAGTTTGGCCTGAACCTTATGCAGATCAAGAAATCACGAAACGTGAAAAAATGGGTTATGTCAAATTTGATAAAATGTTATCAGAACTGACAAAAGAGTTTGAGGATATTGTCACGGTTGCTGTCAATTACCACCCTAAGAAGACAAGTGAAATTTATGGCGACAGAACCCAGATTTTGTTTAACGAAAAAGACACCATTACTGAGGGTGTACTTGATTTTGAATTTGAGCTCTCACCACGTGCTTTTTATCAATTGAATCCAACTCAGGCGAATGTGCTTTATGCCGAAGCGGTGAAAGCATTGCACCCAAGGAAAACAGATACAGTTATCGATGCTTATTGCGGTGTTGGTACAATTGGATTTGCTGTGGCACCAAAAGTGAAATCAGTTCATGGAATGGACGTCACACCAGAAGCTATTGTAGACGCACGCGCTAATGCTAAGCGTCTGGGCTACAAAAATTGTCATTACGAAACAGGGCGTGCTGAAAAAATTATTCCAAATTGGTACAAAGCTGGGCAACGTCCAACTGCTTTGCTCGTTGATCCACCACGGACGGGATTGGATGCGGATTTGCTTGAAACAATTGCTAAATATCAACCTGAAAAAATGGTCTATGTTTCTTGCAATGTCTCAACTTTAGCAAAAGATTTAATCGTACTCTCACAATTTTATAATGTAGATTACATTCAATCGGTTGATATGTTCCCACATACAGCACGTACAGAAGCTGTTGTTAAGATGACTAAGCGTGAGAAACCAATTCGTTTGGAACGCAAATTTAATCGAAAAAAATAAAACTCAGAGAGGTGCGCTTGCATCTCTTTTTGTGTTAAAATAACAGCATGAATCAGATTAGGAAAGCAACAATTTCGGACTTACCTGAAATTTTAAAAATCATGCAAGAGGCGCGTGAATTTCTTGCAGAACAAGGCATTGATCAGTGGCAGGGGGAGTATCCGTCAGCGGAGAACATCATCCCCGATTTAGATAAAGAAATGGGCTATCTTGTCATTACTGATGGAAAAATTTCAGCGTATTTTGCTGTTATTTTTGGCGATGATCTTATGTATCATACCATTTCCGAAGGGGCATGGAGCAATGAAAGTACAGATTTTGTGACCGTTCATCGATTGGCAGTTTCGGCTCGTTTTCGCGGCTTAGGCATAAATAAGTTGATTTGGGAATTTGTCTTTGAAATCGCGGAAAATAAGGGCTATACTGATTTTCGTGCGGATACACATGCTGACAATCATATCATGCAAAAGGCGCTTCTCAATCTTGGTTTTGAGAAAAGAGGAATAATTATCTACAAAGATGAGAAAATCCTTACAACTTGTATCGCCTATCAAAAAGAACTGTGAGAAAAGAATGACTTATTTAAGAAAAGCTGAGATAAAAGATCTACCTGAAATAATGACGCTTATTTCAGAGGCCAAACGATTTTTAGGGAAATCGGGGAGTGACCAGTGGCAAGGGGCATACCCTGCCAAAGAAAATATCGAAGAAGACATAACTAATCAGGTCGCATATATTCTAGAAGTTGATGGCAAAGTGGCTGGCTACAGTGCTGTCATTACTGGTGAAGAGCCGAATTACACTAAAATTACTGATGGAAGTTGGACTAATGACAGTTTGGATTATGTCACGGTTCATCGAATTGCTCTTTCAGATGAATTTAGAGGACATTCTCTTACCAAATTCTTATTTTCTAATATATTTAGCATGATGTACGAAAAAGGCTATCGTGATTTTAGGGTAGATACACATGAAATGAATCAGATCATGCAACACGTGTTTGAACGTGAAGGCTTTGAATATCGGGGACAAGTGATCATAGACGGAGAACGTAGGGCATATCAAAAAGAGTTGTAAGATCAAATTTATTTTTCACAAAAATTTAATGGAGGTCAAATGGAAAAACAAGAACTCATTGACTTTTGTCTCTCATTAGGACCAACTTATGTTGATTACCCTTTTAAGAAAAACGATGGAAGTACAGATACGACAGTGGTTCGTCATCTTAAAAACAAGAAAATTTTTGCCTTAATTTCGGAGCGTCCAAAAGATAAAAAAGATCCTCTCAAGGAAGAAGTAGACTTAATTATTGCCCTCAAACAAAAGCCTGAACTTTCCGAAGAATTGAGGGAAAATTTTAAAGCGATAGAGCCAGCTTGGCACGTGAATAAAACTCACTGGAACGATGTTTACATCAATTCGGATATGGAAGATGAGAGTATTCAAAAATTGATTTCCCAGAGTTATGAGTTAATTAGACCTAAAAAGTAAGTAAACTATGATAAATTTATAAGTATAAAGGAGTAAATTATGACATTTGAACAAGAATTTCTTAGCGATTTCTCAGAATGGGTAGATCAACAAGTTGAAATTTCAGCCATGGCAATGAAAGCAGCTGAATCCATTCAAGATGAAGATCCTGCAGCAAAAGATGCCGCAATCCGATATCAAAGCCGCTTGGAAGCCTACGATTTTATCAAAGGTAAATTCGAAAATTATAAAAATGGCAAATCTTTCCATGAGATGCCAGATTTTGGGACGGTTAAATATTAATTTAATCATCTAGAATCCACTCCCCATCGTAAAAGCACTAAAAAATTAAGGAGAACAACCTATGAAAACTATTCTTCAAGCTTTTGAATGGTACTTACCAGCGGACAGTCAGCATTGGAAAAATATAACAAATCTTATCCCTGATTTACACAAATTAGGCATCACCGGTTTATGGTTACCGCCTGCTTCAAAAGCGGCTTCTGGTGTTGAAGATGTAGGTTACGGAACATATGATCTTTTTGATTTAGGAGAATTTGATCAAAAGGGCACCGTGCCAACAAAGTATGGAACAAAAGATGATTATCTCGAACTCATCAATCAACTCCATGAACATGAAATTGAGGCTTATGCAGATATTGTTTTTGACCATATGATGGGCGCGGATGAAACAGAAGTGATTAAGGCTGATGTGCAAGCAGAAGATGACCGACTCAATGAAGTTGAAAGTGATAAAACGGTTGAAGTTTGGACTAAATTTACTTTTCCAGGTCGTCAAGGGAAATATGATGATTATGTTTGGACCTGGCACAATTTTACCGGGGTTGATTACGATGCAAAGACGGAAACGAATGAAATCCTAGAATTTGAAGGACATGAATGGGATGAAGAAGTTGATTCAGAAAATAATAATTTTGACTATTTAATGGGGGATGACCTTGATTTTAGTGTCCCTGAAACATCCGCTCAGCTTGAAAAATGGGGCAAATGGTTTGTTGACACAACTAATATAGATGGATTTCGCTTAGATGCGGTCAAACACATTGATTTTGAATATTTTGGTGGTTGGTTAGCTGAACGTTCCAAACAAATGGGACGTGACCCTTTTGTCGTCGGAGAATATTGGACTGATGATTTAGGAAAATTAAACTATTACTTTGAGAAAGCAGAAGGAAAAATTCCATTATTTGACGTCCCTTTGCATTTTAATTTTGACAAAGCAGCTTCGAGCGAGGGTGAATTCGACATGAGAGGAATCTATGCAGACACATTAGTCGCTACTCATCCAGAGCTTGCGGTCACTTTTGTGGATAATCATGACACGCAAGAAGGACAAGCCCTTCAATCGTGGATTCAACCTTGGTTTAAAGAACAGGCTTACAGTTTAATCCTCTTGCGTCAAAAAGGAACTCCAACAGTGTTCTGGGGAGATTTATACGGTATACCAGCGCGTGAAGTAGACCCTGTCGGGGATAATTTGCGACGAATGATTGCTCTCCGAGGACATTCTGAATTTCTAAGTGAATATGATTATTTCGATGATGCGGACCTTTTAGGCTGGACGAATACGATTAAATTAAATGGTGAAAAAACAGGTCTTGCAACGACTTTAACGAATAGCAAGGGCGGTGCAAAATATATGATTGTTGATAAATCTGAGGCAGGTAAAGTTTATTCTGACTTACTCGGACGACATACAGAACCTGTAACATTAGATGACAAGGGTGGTGCCGAATTTTATGTTGATGACGCAACAGCATCGGTTTGGATCAATCAAGATTACATTGATCAAATTAATCAGGTCAATGAATGAGAGAAGAATATAATGGAAAAAGCAAAACCTTTTGAGGATTATTTTAATGATGAACGTTTGGAGCATGATAAATTAGCTCGTATGAAATTGACGCGTGAGATTGTGCATGAAATTTATCCAGATGTGCAAGAACGTGTTTCCTATGCCATGCCAGGATTTTATCCCAAAAAAGCCAAGAAAGCCACACAACAGCTATTTTTGTTGATGGCAAATAAAAATTGGTTGGGGCTATATGGCACTCAAGGCGTTGATCCGACGGTATTTGATCCATTTTTAGAAAATGGTATTGGGGCTGGTAAAGGAAGCTTGCAAGTACCTTACGATTTCGATGAAGCGATGTTTAGACAACTCTTAGCGGTCGTGATAGAACAAAACTTTTTGCGTCATGGATTAGATTTAAAATAAAAAATGAAGGTAATCCTTCATTTTTTATTTAAGAATAATTCCAAATAAAGTGGCAAAAATTAAGGCTGGGAGTAAGTTTGCAACTTTAATTTTAGTGTTAAACATGATATTTAGACCCACGCAAAGTATTAATGTTGAACCAACAAGAGATAAATTGGAAATAGCTGCTGACGTCAGCCAAGGTTCAATAAGTTGTGCGAGTAATGTGATCGAGCCCTGGAAAATAACGAGGGGAATGACCGAGAAAATTGCTCCAATACCATAAGTCGCTGCAAAAATAATTAATATAATACCATCAAGCACAGCTTTTGTTGCTAACATAGTGAAATCACCAGAAATTCCGTCTTGCAATGACCCAACGACTGCCATCGCCCCAATACATATTGTCAGTGAGGCGGTGACGAAGCCGTCAACAAAATGAGAATCATTTTTATCATGAATCTTCGTTTTCAAAAAAACTCCAAAGCGTTCAATATGAAGTTCCAAGTTCAACCATTCTCCAATGACGGCTCCTAATACAAGCGAAAGCACCATCATCATCGTCCCTTGTGTGTTCAAAACACCTTTTTGTTCAACAAACATTTTGCCTAAAGCACCAGAGATACCTATAAAAATAACAGCAAGTCCTTGTGCTTGCATAATTGTATCCTGAAAACGTTGCGCGAGGCCTTTATTAAGCCATAAGCCAATTAAACCGCCAACAATTACAGCTGCTGCATTTATAAGTGTTCCTAAACCAATCATCATGTGCTCCTAAAATATAATAGTACGATTATAGCAGAATTATTATGACAAGATGATTTTCTGAGACCTCAAAAAATTAAGTTTGCAAAAGCTCATAAAATCTGTTAGAATAAAGACACTTCATGAGGAGTAACAAAGCGAAAATAAAGAGCGAGATGTAGATGGTGAGAGGCATCAATTTGGACTTTGCGAAGGTTGCATGATTTCAGGAAGAAGTTCGAATAGCTATAAATAAAGTTGAAATTTGATGTTGAAACTTGTATGAAATGGAAGTCTAATGATTTTATTTCACAATTTCTAGATATTTGATCTCTGTTAATAAAATGAGGGTCTGTTTTTTATAAAACAGGAATTTAGGTGGTACCGCGCGTGAGCGTCCTATTGTGGGGATGTTTGTGTGTGGTATTTTTTTATTGGAAAGGAGCTGGAGCTAGATGAGTTATTCAATTCAAGATTTTACGTTAACTAACGGCTGCCCTTCACGTTTGTTGATTGTCAGTCCTGACAATGTTCCTACAAATGCGGTCATTCAGTTTGTTTACGGATTTGGTGAACACATTGAAATGTTTGAAGAATTCGGACGTTTTTTTGCCGAAAATGGATTTGCTTTTGTTGTACACGATCAACAAGGACATGGCTTAAGAGCCAAAGAAAATCATACCCAAGGGATTGTCAGTACTTATCAAGATTTCCTCGACGATATAACACTGGTAAGAAAGAAAATTGATGCTGATTTTCAAAATCTTCCTATAATCCTGTTTGGCTTTTCTATGGGGGGGAATATTGTCCTGAATTACTTGCTGACTTATCCGGATGCACCATACATAAAGACTGTGGCTCAAAGTCCTTGGCTCAGATTAGCTAAACCTCAACCCAAGCTTGCTGATTTTCTAGCAGCTGCGATTGGAAAATTAACACCTAAACCGACTTTGAATGCTAAGCTCGATTTTGAAAAAATTATGCATGACCCCAAAAGCGTTGCTGTCTTACGAGCAGATAACATTTATCACATGAGAATGGGTCTTCGTCTTTACACAGAGGTACGTAAACATGGGGAATTTGCTCTTGCACATGCTGCTCAAATTCACGTCCCCCTTTTATTACTTCAGGGTGATGATGATGCGATCGTCAGCCCGCAAGCGACATATGAATTTGCTAATTTAGCAGGAACAAATGTCCAACTTGTTAAAATTGCAGACGGCTACCATGCGCTCCATGTCGACACAGATGCTGAAATGGTCCGCGATAAAATTGTCCATTTTGTGGATGGAAAATAAAATAAAATAATAATTGGAAAGAAGAAAAATATGACAGAAGAACTAAGCACAAAATTTAACCCGACTGAGGTTGAGGCAGGACGTTACGAAAAATGGCTGGATTCAGGGGTTTTCAAGCCTTCTGGTGACAAAAAAGCGCACCCTTATAGCATTGTTATTCCACCACCTAATGTAACAGGAAAGCTCCATCTTGGTCATGCGTGGGATACAACCTTGCAGGACATTATCATTCGTCAAAAACGAATGCAAGGTTTTGATACCTTGTGGTTGCCAGGAATGGACCACGCAGGGATTGCAACACAAGCAAAAGTAGCGGCCCGGTTGGCTGAAGATGGCATTTTGCCACAAGATCTTGGTCGTGAAAAATTCATCGATAAAGTCTGGGAATGGAAAGACGAATATGCGACAACCATCAAGCAACAATGGGGTAAAATGGGTATTTCAGTTGACTATTCTCGCGAACGTTTCACATTAGATGAGGGGCTAAACAAAGCGGTCAAGAAAGTTTTTGTTGAACTTTACAAAAAAGGTTGGATTTATCAAGGTGAAAAAATTATCAACTGGGATCCTAAAGCACAAACAGCCTTATCAGACATCGAAGTTATCCACAAAGATGTTGAAGGGGCTTTCTATCATGTGAATTATGCTTCTGCGGATGGCTCGATTGTTCTTGAAGTAGCAACAACACGCCCCGAAACGTTCTTTGGGGATACTGCTGTGGCGGTAAACCCTGCAGATGAGCGTTATAACAAATATATCGGCAAGACAGTCATTTTGCCAATTATTAACAAAGAAATTCCGATTATTGGCGACGAACATGCTGACATGGAAAAAGGAACTGGTGTCGTTAAAATTACGCCAGCGCACGACCCTAATGACTTCCTCGTCGGTCAACGTCATGATTTGCCAATGCCAAATGTGATGAATGCTGACGGCACAATGAATGAGCTTTGTGGTGTAGAATTTGCCGGGCTTGACCGTTTTGAAGCACGTAAAAAAGTTGTTGCTGAATTTGAAAAAATGGGTATTCTGGTTAAAGTTGAACCCATTCATCACGAAGTTGGGCATTCTGAACGAACGGGTGTGATTGTTGAACCACGTTTGTCGAAACAGTGGTTTGTGAAAATGAGCGGCTTGGCTAAAAATGCGATTGCGCATCAGCGCAAAGAAGATGGCACGGACGATGCTGTTACCTTCTATCCACCACGTTTCGGTGATGCCTATTTGCAATGGATGGAAAACGTCCACGACTGGGTTATTTCGCGTCAACTTTGGTGGGGACATCAAATTCCTGCTTGGTATCGTGGGACAGAGGTCTATGTTGGCGAAGAAGCACCTGAAGGTGAAGGGTGGAAGCAAGAAGAAGATGTACTTGATACATGGTTCTCTTCAGCTTTGTGGCCATTCTCCACAATGGGGTGGCCTGATGAAAATGCTGAAGATTTTAAACGCTACTACCCAACGTCAACTTTGGTGACCGGTTACGATATTATCCCATTCTGGGTAGCTCGTATGATTTTCCAAGGGATTGAATTTACTGGTGAATCACCATTTAAACGCGCATTGATTCATGGCTTAATCCGTGATGAACAAGGACGTAAGATGTCTAAATCGCTCGGCAATGGGATTGATCCAATGGATGTCGTTGAAAAATATGGTGCGGATGCACTCCGTTGGTTCTTGTCAAATGGGTCTGCACCAGGACAAGACGTACGTTTTAGCTATGACAAAATGGATGCAGCTTGGAACTTCATTAACAAAATTTGGAATGTTTCGCGATATATCTTGATGAATGCGGGTGAGATGTCGGCTGAAAAGGTATCATCAGCGCTGAAGAGGGTTGCTGATAAGACTGCTGGAAATGTCACTGACCGTTGGATTTTGACACGTCTAAATGATACAATTGAGCGCGTGACAGAGCAAATGGACAAGTTCGAGTTTGGCGTGGCTGGACATATTTTGTACAACTTTATTTGGAACGAATTTGCCAACTGGTACCTCGAATTGACAAAAGAAGTTATGTTTGGCGAAGATGAAGCTGAAAAAGATGTAACGCGTGCCGTATTGCTTCATGTCTTGGACAACGTTTTACGTTTGCTTCACCCAATCATGCCATTCTTTACCGAAGAAATTTTTGAAAAGATGCCAAATACGACGGGTTCGATTGTTGTTGCCGAGTATCCATTCGTCCACCCTGAATTTGACGATGTAAAAGCAACAGATGGGGTTGCACTCTTGATTGAACTTATCACAGCAGTAAGGAACATTCGCGCTGAAGTCAACACTCCATTGAGCAAAAAAGTGCCAATGTTTATTAAATCAGAATACGCTGATTTTTTAGAGGGGGTTGCACCGTACATCATACGTTTTGCCAATCCATCAGAACTGACAATTGCTAAGGAACTTACTGCACCAGAGCAAAGTATGTCCGCAGTAGTGACAGGAGCGGAAATTTACTTGCCACTTGCAGGCTTAATTAACATCGACGAAGAAATTGAACGCTTGACTAAAGAGCTCGAAAAATGGCAATCAGAAATTGATCGCGTGAATAAAAAATTAGGCAATGAAAAATTCGTTGCAAATGCCAAAGTGGAAGTTGTTCAAAAAGAAAAAGATAAACTCACTGACTATCAAGAAAAATTTGAGAGCACTCAAACTCGTATTGATGAATTGAAGAAATAATAAAAACCTGTCATTTCTGACAGGTTTTTTTATTTAATATAGCTAACCCTCTATTATTATTATAAGAGAAATGTTAAAATAGTGTTACGAAAAGTAACAAAAGGAGGAATCATGAAAAAATTTTTATTTTCAGCCCTTATTTTAGGGACGATGCTGAGTTTAGCAGCGTGCAGTTCAGGACAATCCAACACAGAGGGATCAGGGGGCAAAGAAAGTCGCTCTAGCCAACAAGAAAGTAGCGAAAGTAGTTCATCAAATCTCACTTCATCAACATCTGATACAAGTGCATCAAAATCGGATGAAAGTAAATCAACTGTAGGCATGAATTTAAACCAAATCGCGGCGGGGGATTATACGAGCATTGCTGGCACATGGAAAAATGAAAAAGGAGAGACAATCACATTTAACGGCAACGAAGTCAGTGGGAACGGTGTAGATAATGTTACACTATCGTTAAACGATCCTAGCTTTGAGGACAAAATATTGTTTATTAATGCGACATATGATTCAAAGACAGACAGTCGCCCTTACTCAACGGGGATTTATTTTGCCACAGCTGGTCTATCACCAGAAATTAAAGGAACTGATAAATCCGATACGACCAAAGATCGCTTGATCCTCTTAAGAGATGGAGGTACTTCTGTATTTGGTGAAGATTCAGGAATAAAATATTTTTATTACCGTGTGACAGAAGCAAAATAAGCCTATTTTTTTCCCGAATTCTAAACAGAATAAGTTGATTTTCCTGATTTTAATTAATCAAACGTTCTTGGACAATATTTTAGAAAATCCAGATCCCATGAGATTTTTCTTAAACTTTCATTATTGAGAATTCATCAAGAAAGTGATAAAATAGACAAAGAAAAACGTAAAGGAAACTATCATGGCTCATATTAAATTTGACTATTCAAAATTAACTCCATTTGTAGCAGAAAATGAATTGGACGAAATCCAATGGCAAATTACTGCTGCTGACAAAGTTCTTCGTGAAGGAACAGGTGCAGGCGCAGATTTCCGCGGCTGGATTGATCTTCCAGAAGACTATGACAAAGAAGAATTCGCCCGTATTCAAGCTGCTGCTAAGAAAATCGCTGGAGAATCAGAAGTTCTTGTCGTACTTGGTATCGGTGGTTCATACCTCGGTGCACGTGCTGCAAATGATTTCTTGAATTCAACATTCGCAAACTACCAAACACCCGAACAACGTAAAGCACCCCTTGTTCTTTATGCAGGTAACTCAATCAGCTCAAACTATCTTGCTGACTTAGTTGAATTTGTTGCTGACAAAGATTTTTCAGTAAACGTTATTTCTAAATCAGGTACAACAACAGAACCAGCAATTGCCTTCCGTGTTTTCCAAAACCTTTTAGTTGAAAAATACGGTGTAGACGGTGCTAATGATCGTATCTATGCAACAACAGACAAAGCAAAAGGTGCTGTTAAAGTAAACGCTGACGCTAATGGCTGGGAAACTTTCGTTGTTCCAGATTCAGTTGGGGGACGTTTCTCAGTATTGACAGCGGTAGGTCTTTTGCCAATTGCAGCTGCTGGACACGACATCAAAGCCTTGATGGATGGTGCTAACGCTGCTCGTAAAGAATATGTTAAGACAGACATCAAAGAAAATGATGCATACGCATATGCTGCACTCCGCAACATTCTTTACCGCAAAGGTAAATTCTCAGAAATCTTGATTAATTATGAACCATCACTCCAATACTTTGGCGAATGGTGGAAACAATTGGCAGGAGAATCTGAAGGAAAAGACCAAAAAGGAATTTATCCAACTTCAGCTAACTTCTCAACTGACTTACACTCTCTTGGTCAATGGATTCAAGAAGGCACTCGTACAGTATTTGAAACAGCTATTCGTGTTGCTAAGCCACGCAAGAATATTGATATTCCTGTCTTTGAAGAAAATCTTGACGGTCTCCGTTACATCGAAGGAAAAGATGTTGACTTTGTTAATAAAAAAGCCGCAGATGGTGTATTACTTGCCCATACTGATGGTAACGTCCCTAACATGATTGTTGAACTCCCTGCACAAGACGAATTCACACTCGGTTATGCTATCTACTTCTTCGAAATTGCCATTGGTATTTCTGGTTACTTGAACGGAATCAACCCATTCAACCAACCAGGTGTTGAAAGCTACAAACGTAACATGTTTGGATTGCTTGGTAAACCAGGTTACGAAGAATTAACGGACGAACTTAACGCACGTTTGTAATTAAAAATGAACTAAAAGGCCATGTCCTCAGTGACGAGGCTTTTTTTTATTTGTTGGACAATCATTTTTCAAAAAAATAGTCGGGTTAACTCTCAAGTCATACAAGACCTTATCTCAAAATTTTTTTGTGGGACTGTGCAATTATGTTTGGAGAAATTAAGCTTGAATTATTGAAAAGTGAGCTCGAACTTTAAAAAAGTTATGCTTATTTTGACGGGGCTTAAGCCTAGTTTTTGATTAAAGTTATGCTTAATTTTAAAGAAAATAAAGCTTGATTTTGTTAGGAGAAAGCCTAGTTTTGACATAAATTGAGTTTAATATACAAAAACTGTCGATAGCTTGTTGTCTAATGCGAAATGCTTTGTAAATATTGCCAAGGCTTTTCTTTTTGCCTCTTCTTCATGCCACCGACACTCTCCATAATTGTTCTCATTTATCGTCTCAGTCTCTATTTGTGCTATAATCAGTCTAAGATTTTAAATTTTAGTGAATAATTGGAATAAATTAAATGAAGGATTTTTTTGAACTTAACCGGAATCTCAAATTACGGATTCTGATGACATTTATTGGTGTCATGACATTTTCGACTATCGGAAGCTCGATGACCATTTACTATAATGAATATCTTGGTGCAGGAATGACGGGACTTTTGTTGATTATTTCGAGCACAATCTCATTCTTAGTAGGGATTTGGGCTGGTCATTTTACTGATTTACAAGGTCGCCGTCGAACGATGATTTTGGGAATGATCGCCTCTGCTTTTGGGGCAGCTTTGGCAACTTTTGCTAATTCACCTGTACTATTTAATCCTTGGTTGACTTTTATTGGACTTGTCTTTTCAAGCTTCGGTTTCGGCTTTTTCAATGCTGGAGCAAGTGCAATGATGGTAGATATTACAACACCAGCCGACCGAAAAATTGTTTTCTCACTCAATTATTGGACATTAAATGTCGGTGTGGCTGTGGGATCGGGCCTCTCTGGATGGCTTTTTCGTGACCACCTTTTTCTGCTCTTATTACTAGTCTTTGTTAGTGATTTGATTAATTTACTTATTGTTGCTCTCCTAATTGAAGAAACATTTGACCCCCGACTTCATGTTGAGCATCAGGAAACGAATATTATTAAAGCATACATTCAGGTTTCCAAGGACAAAACATTTATGCTTTATTTATTAGCCACTTTATTTGTAACCATGCTTTTTCAACAAATGGATTACTTTATTCCGGTCCATTTATCCAATAATTTTAAGACAAGTTCTTTATTTGGACTTGAAATTTATGGGCAACGTATGCTAACAATTATGGCCATTTTAAATACATGTATGGTGGTATTGCTATTATCAACAGTGAGGAAGTCGACACAACATTGGTCCAACAAGCGGGGCTTTGTATTTGGAGCGGGATTAATGGGCGTTGGTTTCGCGATTGTTTGTTTTGGAGATTCTATGATTTGGGAGATAATTGGAGCAATATTAAATGTTTCAGGGGAACTTATCTTTGTGCCATTTGAACAATCTTTACGAGCGGATATGATGGATCCAGAACAGGTTGGAGTCTATACAGGAGCATTCACGGCAATTCAGCCGATGGCTCAAATTATTTGTGGGCTATTAGTAACTTTATCGCCACTGTACGGTCATATCGGAATGGGAATCATTCTACTTGTAGTCACCATTTTGGCCATTATCCCAGCTGTTTCAGCCATCACCCGTTACGAAAAAAGGCTGACCATTTAATGTGTAAGTACGGATGGTTAATTAAGCAAAACTAATTTCTCTTTCTTAGAGAAAACATATTTCCAAAATCGGCCCATTTGATTCCTTTTGTGTTACAATTACAGATAATTCAATAAAATTCAGGAATTTAGAAAAATTAGGGATTATGAGAGACTTTTGGAATTTAAAGCGCAATCTACAAATAAGGATTTTGATTGTGTTTTTGGCGTCATTTAGTTATGGCACCGTTTTTTCTTCAATGACAATTTATTACAATCAACATCTTGGCGCCACAATCACGGGTGCCTTTCTTGCCACTTCAAGCCTGGCAACATTTGTTTCAGGCTTGTTGGCTGGTTTTTGGGCGGACAAATTTGGACGAAAACCAGTTATGACTTGGGGAACGACGATTCAAGTAATCGGTTCTGTTATTGCACTTTTATCGAACGTTCCTGGTCATGTAAATCCATGGACAACATTTCTTGGCTTTTTGTTGATTTCATTTGGCTTTAATTTTGATGTAACTGCAGGATCTGCTATGATAATTGATGACTCAATGCCAGAAAATCGTAAAACAGTATTTATGCTTAACTATTGGGCGCAAAACTTATCCGTGATTATTGGAGCAGCACTTGGAGCGTGGCTTTTTAAACCAGCCTTTTTCCTTTTACTTATCATTTTACTGGTGACAATACTCGTCACATTAATGATTGTCCTATTCATGCTGACCGAGACCTTTACCCCCCTTGTCAGAAATGATAAAGAAAAGGAAAGTGTCTTTTCGAGTTATAAGACGGTTTTGGCTGATAAAACATATGTCATTTTTATCATTGCCAATGTCCTCACAACGATGATTATCATGCAATTTGACAATTTTTTACCTGTTCATTTGTCCAATTCTTTCCGAACCGTAACCATTTTTGGTTTCCAAATTTACGGACAACGGATGCTAACGATCTATTTAATATTAGCTTGTGTGATGGTCGTGACCTTGATGACAACAGTAAA
Organism: Lactococcus fujiensis JCM 16395; assembly: GCF_002441655.1. Lineage (GTDB taxonomy): Bacteria > Bacillota > Bacilli > Lactobacillales > Streptococcaceae > Lactococcus > Lactococcus fujiensis. The sequence continues at coordinate 100,312 of NZ_JXJU01000007.1, forward strand.
CAAATGGACGCATAAATGGTCACATAAGAAAGGATTTGTCCTTGGAAGTATCTTGATGACTATGGGTATGATTTTTGCTTTTATGACAACAACTTTCTCTCCAATATTTGTTGCGGGGATTATCTATACGTTCGGAGAAATCATTTATACGCCAAGTGTGCAAAGCCTTGGTGCCGATTTAATGAATCCTGAAAAAATTGGGGCTTACAACGGACTCGGTGCTGTGAGACAACCCCTTGCATCAATTATTGCGGCTGGTCTCGTTTCAGCGTCACCATTCATCAAAGCGACAGGTGTAAGTATTGCTTTACTAATTGCCGAAATTTGTGCAATTTTACTTTGTGTCCTTGCAGTTAATCGACACCAACAAGAACGTCATAATTTAAAAAAGTCAAGGTAAAATAGGAAATTGTTCGCTTTTTAGCAAAAATAAGTAGATATGATATTGATTTATAAAAAGGAGCTTTATGAAAGATTTTTTTGAATTAAATCGAGTGATTAAACTGCGGATCATCATGATGTTTTTGGGAATATTCAGCTATAGTACCGCAGGAGCATCAATGGCCATTTACTATAATCAGAATATGGGTAGTGCTGTGACCGGCATTCTATTAATTATCGGCTCAATTGTTAGTTTTTTGACGGGGATTTTTTCAGGGCATCAAGCGGACTTGAGAGGCCGCCGGCCAATTATGTTGATTGGTGGAATCGTTAGTATTTTAGGCGCGAGCCTCGCTGCTTTTGCGAATTCCCCTGCTTTTTTTGACCCTTGGCTTACGTTTTTTGGTTTTTTGATTTTTTCTTTCGGAAGTGGATTATCTGGAACGGCGGCAGAAGCAATGTTGGTAGACATAACAGACAGTGAAAATAGGAAAATCGTTTATTCACTTGGTTACTGGGTAATTAACTTGGCAATTGCATTTGGTTCAGCTATTTCAGGTTGGTTCTTTAGAGATTATCTCTTTGAGTTACTCCTCTTTATTTTAATTTGCACAGTCATTAATTTATTAATTGTTGTGCTTTGGATTCCTGAAAGTTTTGATCCCAAGCGGTTGAATGATCATCAAAGAAATTCACTTTTACAAGCATATCGCAGGGTTTCGAAAGATAAAATTTTTATGATCTATCTGATCAGTCTTATATTTATGAGCATATTCTATGCCCAATTTGAATATGCTTTGCCCGTTCATTTGAGTAATACGTTTAAAAGCATCAGGTTCTTTGGTTTTCAAATTTATGGGCAACGGATGCTGACGATTATGTTATTGATAAATACAGTCCTCATTGTCCTTTTTCTGTCAACGGTCCGTAAGGTTACAAACCATTGGTCAAACAAAAAAGGGGTGCTCATTGGTGCTTTATGTACAGGAATAGGTTTTGCTATTGCTTTATTCTCACAAATATTTGTATTAGAAATCATTGCCATTTTATTGGAAACAATTGGTGAAATGATTTTGGTTCCTTTTAGCCAAGCTTTGACAGCTGAGATGATGAATCCCAATCAAGCTGGCGCCTATTCAGGGATGGTTACAATAACTGGCCCGGTTGCCGCCTTTCTCACAGGGCTCTCCGTATCTGGTACAGCCTTTTATGGTGATATTGGTCTTGGTCTAATTATTTTATTCGTCACAGGAGGAGTCTTAATAACTGCCTTCCCTGCAATAACAATGCATGAAAAGAAAAAACAAGGAACCTAGTGTTCCTTTTAGAATGTCGTATTATGAAAGATTTTAAAACACTCCATCCCACAATAAAAATTCGTTTACTTATGAATTTTATTGGCAGTCTATGTTTCAGCACCGTAGGTGGTTCAATGACCATTTATTACAATAAATATATGGGTGCGGGTATTACTGGGATTTTATTAATATTGAGTAGCATTATGGTTTTTGTCGTAGGACTCTACGCTGGTCATTTAACTGATCAACGTGGCCGCCGTCCAATCATGCTCTTCTCAACAGCGGTCACAACGGTGGGTGCAGCAGTTGCAACCATTGCTAATAGCAACTTTTTCTTTGATCCTTGGATTACCTTTCTTGGCTTTCTGATTTTGAATTTTGGATTTGGCTTTTTCAATACGGCAAGTCAGGCAATGATTGTTGATTTGACGACTTCGGAAAATCGGAGAGTAGTTTATTCGATTCAATATTGGATTATTAATTTTGCAATACTATTAGGTTCAGGCTTGTCAGGGTGGTTCTTTAGAGATTATCTGGTTTGGCTATTACTTGCAATTACCATTGAAGAATTCGCTAGCTTCCTTGTCGTTCTCTTTTGGATTGATGAATCATTTGGTCCAGAGAGTCAATCGACACGGCAAGAAGTCAATATTATTAAGGCTTATTTCACAGTAGCAAAAGACAAAGTATTCATGTATTACTTATTTGCTTCAGTTTTTATCGCCATGATTTTCAATCAAACAGATTATTATTTACCTGTCCATTTGAGCGATGGTTTTCACGCTACAACTTTTTTAGGAATCGAAATCTACGGACAAAGAATGCTGACCATTTTTCTAATAATTAATACTTTAATAATCGTCTTGTTTATGAGCACATTGAATAAATGGACTAGAAATTGGTCGCGAAGTAGCGGAATTGGAGTTGGTATTTTATTGGAAGGTGCAGGATTCATTATTGCCTTCTTGGGCAATAATTTTGCCTTTGAGGTCACTGCATCAATTGTTGCAACGTTTGGTGAAATGATTTTGGTTCCATTTTCACAAGCGCTGCGCGCAGATTTAATGGAGGGGGACCAAGTCGGAACATACACAGGTGCGTTTTCAGTTACTCAACCTGTTGCGTCTGTTTTATCGGGTGCACTGGTTTCATTTTCAAGCCTTTATGGTAGCTACGGAATGGCAATTGTTATGGGCTTTATTATTTTGTTAAGTATTGTTCCCTCTATTAAAGCAATTCGGTTGCACGAAGGACAGAATTAAAATGTTATAATCAAATAATGAATTATACAAAACGTAGAGAAATTATTACACTCATATTATCTTGTCTTGTTCTGGGCTTAGTCGTTGGACTAAGCTCATCCTTCTTGAGTCTTATTCTTGAATTTGTCGAAAAAGTTTTTTTAAATTTTGAAGAAAGTTCGGCAAGACCCTACGCATCTATGACGGACCCTGTGCATCGGCTAATTTCGATTTTTATTGGTGGACTAATTGTGGCATTCGTATGGTGGCGGATTCGATTGAAACGGGAAGCACTTGTCACAATACCAAATGCCATAAAGGGCAAAGAAATGCCTGTTAAATCAACAATTTTACATGTTATCGCACAAATTTTTTATGTCGGAACTGGTGGCTCGATTGGACGAGAAGTTGCACCGCGTGAAGCTGGTACCATGTTCGCTCAGCAATGGCAAAAATTGATGTCCCGTTTTTCCTTTTTTAAACTTGCTCCGAGTGATGCTGAACTCTTACTCGCAGCAGCAGCAGGTGCCGGATTTGCTGGCGTTTATATTGCTCCATTGACAGGAATGTTCTTTTGTATCGAAATTTTGTTAAAAAAAGCGACTGTAAAGACAGTCACTGTCAGTTTGTCGATGTCCATCATTGCGATGTGGGTAGGCTCTCTATTTAAAGGTTTTACCCCCTATTATGCCATTCCAGATTTACAATTTTCTTTAGCCTTGACTCTGCCTGCTTTATTGGTGGGACCTCTTTCAGGAATAATGGGAATTTATTTTAGAAAGCTGTTTAAATGGGCTGAAAAAAATCAAACGAAGGACAAGGGGATTTTGTGGCAGCTCCCTTTAGTTGCTTTACTGACAGGAATAGTTGCATTGTTTTTCCCCCAGGTGATGGGAAATGGACGTGGTGCGGCTCAATTTGCAATGAATTCAGCAAACATGTCATTGCTGACAAGCTTACTACTAATAGCAATTTTGAAGGCTATTTTAACAGTCCTAACGATCCGTTCGGGTGCAAGTGGTGGAACACTTACACCATCGATTGCGCTCGGTGCTTGTCTTGGAGCAGTCATTGCCATCTTATTTAATTGGACTTGCTTCCCCATTTCAGTCGCACAAGTTGCTGTCATTGGAGCGGCTGCTTTATTAAGTGTTTCACAACGAGCCCCACTTATGGCGAGTTTTATGATGATTGAAGTAACACATTTAAATTACACCGCAATTATTCCGTTGGGATTAGCCGTTCTTTTAGCAAAATTGACAGAAAAACTATTTGAAAATAAAAATAAAAAAGCACTCTAAAATGGAGTGCTTTTTGAATTAGATTGGAAAAACAACAAAGACCATTACGTCCCATAAAGCGTGTGAAATAATAATAGTAAACATGTTGCGGTTGTATTTGTAAAGTAAACCCCAGAATGTACCACAAATTAATGCTGCCATAAAGAGCATAAAGTTGAAGGCCCAAATGTGAATCGCTGCATAGACTAGTGTAGCAACGGCGAAACCAATCCACGGTCCCCATTTTTCAGTCATGCGTTCCATAACAAAACCACGCCAGAAAATTTCTTCCGCTGGACCAATGATAAACAGTAAGAGAAGCGCGATCATGACTAAACTTGAACCAGATTTCAAGCCGTAAATAGCACTAACTTGAGGTGCTGCGAAGTGGAAAAGATGAATTGAAATAAAATTGCCAATCCAAAAGACGACCCACATAAAGGCGGCAGAAGCGATACCGATGATTAAGTCGCGCCATGAGAAATGGAATTTTTTCCAAAATTGATTGCCTGCAAGAAGACTTAGTGTGATCAATACCACGCCCGAGAAAGCCATTGTTAGCCAGAAATTAACGTGCATTTTAGTCCAAGGACTGAACATAACGAACCACAAAGCTGCGGCAACAAGGATAATATAAGAGAGTTTTAATTTATTTTTCATTTTATTAGTTCTAAATGTGATGATTAAAAAATCATTGAGAGAAGCATTGAAAGAATGAGTGCCCCAGAGACAAACAGTTGCAAATTGGCCGTCATTTTATCGAGGTCTTTAATGGTTGTTTTATCAGTTTCAGTTGCTTGATCAACAAGTTTGGTATTTTTAAACGCAATAGGTAAAGTTGCCAAAGAAATTAAACTCCAGATAGGGAGTTGTTTAAAAATTACTGAAATGATAACAATCACGTATGAAAGATAGGTCAGCAAATTGTAGTATACAATTGAATTTTTAACACCTAAAATGCTAGCAAATGTTTTAATACCTGCACTTGTATCATTTTCAATATCACGTAAATTGTTGGCATGTAAAACGTTGACCGTAATTAAAGCGAAATGGATACTTATGAAAAGAAGCGTACCACTAAAATGTTGGGTCATCGTGAAGTAGGTCCCCATCATAATTGTTGGACCATAAACGAGAAAAATAAGTAAATCTCCCATCGCAATAGCTTTAAATTTACGGTAATAAACCGTTCCTAAAGTTCCAAAAAGGCCAATCCATAACAGAGGCAGACCTGACTGACTTGTTAAATAAAGACCAATAATAACACCTAGAGTCGTGATGATTCGTCCAAATGTTTGAATTTGTTTGGGCGTAAAGCGACCGCTCGTGATAATATCTGTCCCGACAACTGAACCTGGTTTATCTATACCATTTTTGAAATCGTAATAATCACTGATTAAATTACCGCCAGCTTGGAAAAAAACGGAACCAATAACAGCAAGGACTCCCAAAGGCCAACGACTAGAATATTCGGGTGCATCAACAAGCACGAATAAAACGGTAAATAAAGTTGGCAAAGCCGTAACAACGAATGACCAAGGACGAGTTGCGATGAACCAGTCTTTTGGCTTTAAAGTATAAGTATTCATTAAAATTTCCTTTGTTTATTTACTTATGAAAATTCATAAATTTATTATAAAAGCAGTATTTACAAATTATAACAAATTTTCTTTGTAAATTTTAGAACAAAGTTTTTTAAATTAATTTTGATATAGAAAAAATATGTTAAAATAGAGCATAGAAATAAGGGCCACAAAAGGAGATTTCTACCTAGGCTACTATTTGAAAATGAGAAATAAGAAAATGAGTACAGAATAATGAGAGTAGTCGCAGGAAATTATGGCGGTCGTCCACTAAAAACATTGGCAGGAAAGACCACCCGACCAACAACAGATAAAGTTAAAGGTGCAATATTTAATATGATTGGTCCCTTTTTTGAAGGTGGTCGGGTGTTAGATCTCTATGCTGGTAGTGGTAGCCTCTCAATCGAAGCCGTTTCTCGAGGAATGGATTTTGCCGTACAAGTCGAAAAAGACCGCTCAGCTCAAATGGTCATCAATGAAAATATTAAAATGACGAAGGAAACTGATAAATTTCAATTGATGAAAATGCCAGCAGAACGTGTATTATCAGTACTGACAGGCCAATTTGATTTAGTTTTACTGGATCCGCCTTATGCAAAAGAACAAATCCAAAAAAATTTGTTAGAAATGCAAGAAAGAAATTTACTCACAGAAGAAGTTGTTGTTGTTTGTGAAACGGATAAGATGGTTGAACTACCATCACAAATTGGACGGCTCAATCTGACTAAGCAAAAAACGTATGGAATTTCTAAAATATCAATTTATAAATTTTAATGTCAATTTGGTTGACAGGATCGTAAACTTGATTGACATCGCTGAATAAAGGAGTAGTATGATTGAGAGAATAGGGCTTTATACAGGGACTTTTGACCCTTTGACAAATGGACATTTAGACATTATTAAACGTGCAAGTCAACAATTTGATCACCTTTATATTGGGATTTTTAAAAATGACCAAAAAAATCCGATGTTTCCGACTGATCAACGTGTCGAAATGATTAGAGAAACAATATCAGGACTGACAGAATTAGAAAATGTAACCGTCATTCGTCATGAATCTGATTTGACCGTTAATGTTGCTAAAAAACTAGGCGTAACAGCTTTAGTTCGGTCAGTTCGAAATGCAACCGACTTGGAATATGAGAAAAACATGTGGATTTTCAATCATGCGATGACGGATGTGGAAACGATCTTGTTTATGGCAAAGCCTGAATTTGAATTCCTGAATTCAACTCGGATGCGTGAATTAACAGCATTCGGACAAGATGTGAGTCAGTGGGTTCCAGAAAATGTGGCGCATGAAATTGAAAAACTCCGCAAAAAATTGAAAAACGAGATAAAATAAAGAGAAAATAATGAAAAATGAAAAGTCAACTCCTTCTCTAAATTCAAAAAAGAGAAGTAAACTATTAAAACGCATATTAATGATTGGCTTACCAATTCTTGCAGTCATCGCCCTAATTGTTCCGACAAATAATTACATTGAAGTCCCTGGAACGACAGAATCCGTGAATCAAATGGTCAAAGTTGATGGTAAAAAGGATCAGTCAAAAGGAAATTTTTATTTGACGACCGTTGAAATTGCACAGGCCAACTTAGCGATGATGATATATGCTCATTTTAATTCGTTTGCAACGATTTATAGTGCAGAAGATCTGATGGGGAATTTGTCGAACTCACAATATGATTTAGTGAATCAATTCTATATGCAGACGGCACAAAACACAGCTATTTATCAGGCTTTCAAACAAGCAAAAATGCCCTATGAATTGAAATACGATGGCGTTTATGTGCTTGACATTTCAAAAAATTCAACGTTCAATGATAAATTACAAATTGCTGACACGGTAACCGAAGTGAATGGAAAATCATTCAAGTCATCTGAAGAAATGATGAAGTTCATCCAGAAGCAAAAAGTTGGCGACCCAGTTAATATTAAAGTTACAAGAATTGATGGTGGAAATCATAGTTTTGACGGACATTTTGTTAAAATTTCAACTGGTAAAACGGGAATTGGCATCAGTTTAGTTGATCACACTGAAGTGATTACGACGCCGAAAGTTACCATTGATGCAGGTCAAATCGGTGGTCCAAGTGCTGGAATGATGTTTACGCTAGAGATTTATAGTCAAATCACGGGCAAAAATTTACGAGACGGCCGTGAAATTGCTGGTACAGGAACAATCAATTCAGATGGGTCAATTGGTCAAATTGGTGGCGTTGATAAGAAAATTGCTACGGCAAGCAAAGAAGGCGCCAACCTTTTCCTTGTCCCCGATTCTGGGAGTAAAAAAGCAGATGATAATAATTATTTGGCTGCCAAAGCAGCTGCAAAAAAATTAAACACGAAAATGAAGATTATTCCTGTTAAGACTTTGCAAGATGCAATTACTTATCTTGAAACAGGGAAAATTAATGATTAATCCAGTTTTTACTGGATTTTTCAAGTTTAATATTCGAATATATGAGAAAGGTTGAACATGGATAAAAAAATTGGACCTACTTTTGCAATGCTTCGTGAAAATAAGGCATTAACTTTGAAAGATGCGACTGCAGGTGAATTTTCGATTGCTCAGTTGTCAAAATTTGAGCGAGGAGAATCAAATTTAAGCATTGACAAGTTTGTTAAGGTATTGAAGAATACCCAAATTGACCTTGATGAGTTTCAAGATATGTACGAAAACTATCAGTTTTCAGAAGATTATTTTTTTCATAATGACCTGGGTGCAGCGCGTCGAATTGGTGATTTGAATAAAATGAAAAAATGGCTTAATTATTGGACGGAGCAAGTAAAAAAAGAGCCGCAAAAAAAATTTAATCGATTGAATCAAGCCGCCGTACAAATATCATTGCAGGAAACCGCAGGTTTATCTATTGAATCTGGAAGTCTAGAATATATTGTTACTTATCTTGACAAAGTTAGCCAATGGAGCCGTTATGAACTGTTTATTTTCAGTATTGTGCAAAATTATTTGGATGATAACATGCTAAAACACTACGGCCATCAAGTTTTTGAAATGGCTAATTTTTATCAAAATATCCATTTGAATCAACAAATGGTCTTACGGACCATGTTAAAATTAGTAGATACCTGGCTTGATCGTCATAATTTACCTCAGGCACTGAATTATCTAAACTATGTCAAAAATATTGGGATTAAAATAGATTTTTTTGATGAGGCAATCACTTACCGTTATCAAGAGGCACGTTATCGCTACCTGCTAGGTCACAAGGATAGCAAACTGGTAATGTATGATTGTGTTCATGATCTTGAAAAATATGGCTACTCTATTGAGGCTGAAATTTTATACAAAGAAATTGAGAAGCTCTAGTTTTCCTATATGAGAAATTCTTGCACAACCAACCAATTAAATAATAAAATGGGTTAGAAATTTCTTAACCCATTTTATTATTGCTCATATTCAAATCATTGCTTTATTTAAATTAAATTTTATAATAAAAATAGCATTAATGTAATTTTTAGAATATATAACAAAGGAGTAAATTTGGAAAAAAGCTTTGATCCTAAAATAGGACAGACCATGTTATTTGTACGGAAAAATAAACAGCTGAAATTAAGAGAAATGACTGGAGGATTGTTTACCGAGTCCCAACTTTCTAAATTTGAAAAAGGAGAGACAGACATTACAGTCGGTAAATTTTTCAAACTCCTTGAACACGCAAATATTTATCTTGATGAATTTCAACATGTATATAATGACTATATTTTAGCGGAGACCATGGAATTTCATCAAGAATTAGCACAGGCTTATCAGAAAAGAGACCTTATGACGCTTCAAAAATGGTTGTTTTTTTGGAAAGATAAAGCAAAATATGAACCCGATTTAATAGGCAATAAGATTAATGAAATCGTTGTGTCATCCGTAATTTCTGCGGTGAAAGGTTCAGTTGTGTTTAAAGAAAACATTACATTTTTAATGGATTATCTTGACAATGTCAAGGAGTGGGGGCGCTTTGAAATCTGGATTTTTGGAAATTGCCTGCGTTTTTTTGATGAGGAAGCATTGAAATATTACGCCGGCTACTTACTAGGTCGAACCAATTTTTATTGGAACATGCATCTGAATAAACAACTGGTGATTGGGACTTATTTGAATATTATTGATGCTTTTTTGAAAAAAGGCAACTTAATTTTTGCTAAAAAGTACATTAATTACTTAAATGAACTGGAGATTGGTCCCAATTTCTTTTATGAGAAAATTACATTGACATATCATCGTGCTCATTACCAATTTTTGCAGCACAAAGCTTCCAAGCAAGGCATGATAAATTGCGCCAAGACTCTAGAACAGTATGGCTTTTTGATAGAATCGAGAATTCTTTTTGAAGAAATTGATAAAATATAAGCAAATTTTATATATTCCAAAAATTTTTCTTGAGACTTAAAACTGTGCTAAACTTAACTCAAAAAAAGGAAAGGGGCTGAGTCCAATGGAGCTAAATAAATTGAAATGTCGTTATTCAAAACAAATACCTTAGGGTTGAAAACTATAAAAAGGAATAATCATGGAAAATTCAATTAAAATTCAATCGCAACTTATTAGAATTGGTCTCCTCTCAATTGTAACTATGACAATTTTAGCTTTTGGCTTGGCCCTCAAAGCAAGTGCAGATACAACAACAGGCATTGCTCCTTTGATGCAGGAAGCCTTAACTGGAGGAAACTCGGATGTCTTACGTGAAACAGGGGAAGATTCAAATTATATTTACTACATAGATCTTACTACTGGGCAAAGTGTGACCTATAATTTGAAAACTGGAGTTTATTATTACTATGGATAAAATGAAAAATCTGATCTCTTTTGCAATGTATAGAAGTATTTCTGGTTTTGTTCTTTTGGCTGGCTTTATTCTAAGCTTCCAACTCCCATATTTTGATGTTGTTATGCCAGTTGGTGTAAATCAGGCAACAGGCTTGTCAAATTTGATCCTAAGCACATTTAATTCAAACTTAGTGGCAAGTGCTAAAAATTATATTAGCGTGAGTTCATTCTTTTTATTCTTGTTTCTTTGTATAATTTATCTCGCATTTAGAAAACGATTGGAGAGCTTCGCCTATGTTCTTGCCAGTTTGATAGCAGTGGCTGCCGTTTGCTTAGCGTGCTCTTTATTCATTGAAGTATTATTGTCAGGTCAATCAGTTAAGTTCGTTATACTCTGGCATACATTGGGTTGGGGGTACTTTATATCAACACTACTCAGTTTTGTGACGGTCATCTGGATATATATTAACGTCCGTCAAAGTAAAGAATAATTTTATATAAATGGTCAGTCTTGTCAGTAATGGAAGGACTTTTTTATAAAAAAACTCCCCCTTTCATCACTAGTGACAAAAGAAAGAGTCAGGCAGAGCATTAATTAAAGTTGGTCAATCAGGAGTTGTTTAATTTCACTGATTCGAGGTTGACGTGGATTGGCTGGCGTGCATTGGTCATCATAAACGAGGTCTGCAAGCTTGTCAAGTTCACGTTCAAGGTGATCTTCTTTGACTCCGTTTCCTGATAGAGTGATGTCAATTTCAATGCTATCCGTCAGTTTTTTGATTTCAGAGATTAAGTTTTCTACTGCAGCTTCGTCTGAATCACCTTTAGTTGCAAATCCCATGAAACGTGAGATTTCTGCATAATCGGCTTGTGCACGGTAAGTCTCATAACGTGGGAATGGAGTCCGTTTTACGTTGCCGGTGACTGCATTAAATTTGATTACATGGGGCATCGCAATCGCAATTGCCAACCCATGAGGAAGACCGAATTCACCGCCTGTTTTATGTGCAAGGGAGTGATTAATTCCAAGGAATGCATTAGCGAATGCCATCCCAGCAAGTGTTGCCGCATTGTGCATGTTTTCGCGCGCTTTTTGACCCTCTTTGGTCGGTGTACTTGGATTGTAGTTATATGACTCGGTCAAATTTTCAAAAATAAGTTTGATGGCCTGAAGCGAAATGGGTTTTGTATAGTCAGAAGACATAACAGAAACGTAAGATTCAAGTGCATGTGAAAGTGCATCAATTCCTGACCAAGCCACAGTACGACGTGGAACAGTCATAACAAATTCAGGGTCAACAATGGCAACTTGTGGTGTCAATTGATAATCCGCAAGTGGGTATTTCACATGAGTTTCGTCGTCAGTAATGACAGCAAATGGAGTAACTTCTGAACCAGTACCAGATGTTGTTGGAATAGCAACCATTTGTGCTTTATGAGGATGATAGAATTTTATGATACGTTTACGAATATCAATGAATTTTTGAGCTAATTCTTGGAAAAGCTCTTTCAATGATGCATCATCATTCAAGTCAGCCTCGCCACGAGCATCATACTCATAAATCAAGCGGCCAATTTTTCCAGCGTCAAGTGCGGAGCCCCCACCAAGACAAATGACAGTGTCAGGTTCGAAAGCCTTCATTTGACGTGCAATAGCAATCGCTTCAGAAAGGGTTGGGTCTGGGTGAACAGAACCGTAGATGCTCGTCTCAACTTGAACAGGACGAACAGCGAGTTGTTCTAAAATTTTATCAACGAAGCCGAATTTAACCATCCCTGGGTCCGCAACGATAAACGCTTTGTGAACGTGTGGTAATTCTTGCAAGTAGCTGATAGAATTTTTTTCGTAGTAGATTTCTTTTGGCAAACGAACCCATTGTGGGCGATTACGACGTTTAGCCACTGTTTTAATATTCAAAAGATCATATGTACTCAAATTATGTGAAAGCGAATTTTTCCCCCATGAACCGGTTCCAAGTGTAAGTGATGGACGCATTGCATCAGTATAAATATCACCTACGCCACCAATTGAATCAGGTTGATTGACAAGAATACGTGAAGCCTCAACACGTTCGCCAAATTCTTTTACAAATGGATCATCCATTGCACCGATTTGAATGGCGGCATTGTGTCCAGCACCTTGATATGAGAGCAAAGCACGTACAATTTGAATACCTTCATCACGCGTTTCAGATTTATATAAAGAGAGGAGCGGTGAAAGTTTTTCAGATGAGAGCGCTTCGCCGATATTTTTCTTGTCTAATTCGAAAAGGAGTACATCTTTGTCCTCAGGGACAGTTACGCCCGCTTGTTCAGCGATCCATTGACCAGAACGACCAGCAACGGGTCCTGTAACACCATACCCATCTTCACGTTTGACAAAAACATAATCTTCAATTTTCTTGTAATCTGTTTTTGGAACCATGTAAGCACCATGAACTTGCAATTTCTCTACAAAAACATCATAAATAGACGCATCGATTACAGCCGAATTTTCAGTTGCACAAATCATCCCATTGTCAAAACGTTTTGAAAGTAGTAAATCATCTACAGCACGTTCGATATTTGCTGTTGCATCGATATAAATCGCACCATTTCCGGCGCCGACACCAAGTGAAGGATTTCCAGATTTCAATGCAGCGTTGACCATTCCTGGCCCACCCGTAGCAAGAATTGTGGCAATTCCAGTGTTCTGAATAAGTGCTGAGGTGTTGTCAAGGCTTGGGATCTCAACCCATTGAATAAAGTTTTCAGGAGCGCCTGCTTCAAGTGCAGCTTTATAAACAATTTCTGCAGCATGACTAGAACATTTCTGAGCTTGAGGATGGAAAGCAAAGACAATTGCATTTCGTGTTTTGGCCGTCAATAAAGATTTGAAGATCGTTGTTGAAGTTGGGTTCGTTGTTGGTACAATCCCTGCTAGAACACCAAGAGGACTTGCAATTTCTACTGACCCTGCAACCTTATCTTCGTCAATTACACCAACTGTTTTATCATTTTTAATTGCATGGTAAACTGATTCTGAGGCAAAATGATTTTTTGTATCTTTATCTTCAACCACACCTCGACCAGTTTCGTTGACAGCTTCGTGTGCCAAAACAAGTGAATTTTCACTTGCAGCAAGGGCCATCGCAGCGACAATCGTATCTACTTTTTGTTGCGTATAGCCTTCAAATTTTAAAACGGCCTCATGTGCTTTTTTTACTAATTCCCCAGTATAGGCAGCAGCGTTAGCCTTTTTTTCTTCAGCTGTTAATTCAACAACTTTACTTTTTTCTTTAACCATTGTTGGAATTTCTCCTTTGTGATTTGATTCACTAACATTTTATGTGAATATTTTAACAAATAGTTTTAGAATTGTCAACTGATAATGTGATCGTTTTAACAAACTTTTTAAAAAGAATGATCTACTTAATCATACCAACATCTCAAGTGATTCCAAAATGATATGGGAGAATAAAAAAACACTGGAAATTTCAGTGCTTTTAATGTGATTTTAGAAGGGGTGATCAATATGGTAAAACGCATGTTATCTCGGGAGCATAGAAATCTTTTTGAGCAACTGTCAGTGCCCCCGTATCTTTATTTCGCTCAAATAGGGTGAGATTATCAGAATCTTGATGGGCAACAACGATGAAATCTTCAGTCTTATTGAAATTGAAATCTCGCGGAATATTTCCTTCCGTAGCAGTCCAACCAATTCTTTCGACAGAAGCGCCATTTTGAGCAACTTTAAAAGTAACGATAGAGTCATGTCCACGGTTTGAAAGATACAAGAATTTACCGTCAGCAGTCAGACGAATTGCAGCAACACCATTAAACCCAGTATGTGTTTCTGGGAGAGTTGAAATCTTTTGCAATAAAGTAAAAGTTCCGTTTTCATAAGCTAGGACTTCAAGCGTAGAATCAAGTTCACATGCTAAATAAGCAAATTTTCCATCGGCTGAGAAGGTAATATGACGATCACCAGAACCAGGTGCTGAGAAGTAAATTAATTCATCTGATAATTTACCATCATCACTAATCGCGTAGGTATACACAGCATCATTTCCTAAATCACAAACAACTAAACGATTGTCGGGTGTTAGGTTAGCGAAATGGCAAAGTGCCCCTTTTTGTTCAGGCTTTGGACCATGAAGATCTTCATGCTTGACGGTATCTGCAAGCTCAATTTGTCCGTCAGAAAGTCTTTTATAAACACGAACCTCTCCTAGATGATAATTCGCAGCATAGACTAGCCCACGCTTCTCATCGACGGCTACGAAACAGTTCGAAGCTCCAGGTGCAAGAACACTATTGAGTTTAGTTCCTTTATTCCCATCAAATGAAAAGGCTGAAGTTCCACCGTTGCCATTTTCAGCAGCCACCGTATAAAGATGATTATGAGCATCTAATGTCAGATAAGTTGGCCCATTCACTTCTGTAACAAGTTCCAAATTTGACATTTCAGAACGCTCTGTATTCAAATTAAATCGATAAACCCCTTTAGATTCACGTTTTGTGTAACCACTGATAAGAAAATTTTCAATCATGAGCATTTACTCCATTTTTTCTAATTTAATAGTAATAGTTTAACATAAAATGAGCGCTTACAGAACAAACAGCCTTCGTCCATAAAGATAAAAGAATTACTTGCACAAAAAACAGAAAAAACTTGCAAAGAAAAAGGAAATAGTGTATAATAATAGAGTTGCATTGTAGACACTTGTGTTTATGGACTGTAACCATTTCACATCCTGTCTCGACGAAGTCGTGGTGTACGCAAGTATTGCGGCTGCGGATGAAAGACAGGAGAGGAAAAACTATTTTAAAAGGAGACATTCAAATGTCAGTTATTTCAATGAAACAACTTCTTGAAGCTGGTGTTCACTTCGGTCACCAAACTCGTCGTTGGAACCCTAAAATGAAACCATACATCTTCACAGAGCGTAATGGAATTCACGTTATCGACTTACAAAAAACTGTAAAACTCGTTGACGATGCATACAATTACATGAAAGATGCTTCTGCAGAAGGTGCCGTTGTACTTTTCGTTGGTACTAAAAAACAAGCCGCTGAAGCTGTTAAAGAAGAAGCACTTCGTGCTGGTCAATACTATGTAAATCACCGTTGGCTCGGTGGGATGCTCACAAACTGGAAAACTATCCAAACTCGTGTAGCACGTCTTAAAGAAATCAACAAGATGGAAGAAGATGGCGTATTTGATGTATTGCCTAAAAAAGAAGTTGTGCTTTTGAACAAAGAACGCGAACGTCTTGAAAAATTCATCGGTGGTATTGCTGATATGCCTCGTATCCCAGATGTAATGTACATCGTTGACCCACATGCGGAACAAATCGCTGTTAAAGAAGCAAAAACTCTTGGCATTCCAGTTGTAGCTATGGTTGATACTAATGCAGACCCAGAACCAATCGACGTTGTAATCCCTGCAAATGATGACGCTATTCGCGCAGTTAAATTGATTACTGCTAAAATGGCTGACGCTATCATTGAAGGTCGCCAAGGTGAAGATGCTGGTGAAGAACAAGTTGTTGAAGAAGCTGCTTCAGAAGAATCACTTGAAGAACTTGCTGAAATCGTTGAAGGCAAATAATTCTTACTAAAATGTAATGACCAAGCAGGCGGAGGCCCTACGCCTCTACCTGCTTTTTATTTAAAAAATCTGTCAGTACTGACAAAAAGTACTGATTATGTTCGAATAAAAGGAGAAAATACTCATGGCAGTAACAGCAGCAATGGTAAAAGAATTGCGTGAAAAAACTGGTGCAGGCGTAATGGATGCTAAAAAGGCACTTGTTGAAACTGATGGAAATATGGAAGCAGCAGCAGAATTGCTTCATGAAAAAGGAGCTGCAAAAGCAGCTAAAAAAGCAGACCGCGTAACAGCAGAAGGTTTGACAGGAGTTGCCGTTGACGGGAATTCAGCAGCACTCGTAGAAATCAATTCTGAAACTGACTTCGTTGCTAAAAATGACCAATTCGTAGAACTTGTTAAAGAAACAGCAGAATTAATTGCTAGCAAAAAACCAGCTGATAATGAAGCTGCGCTTGCACTTACAACTAAATCTGGAGAAACATTAGAACAAGCATTCATCCAAGCAACTGCAACTATCGGTGAAAAAATTTCATTCCGTCGTTTTGTATTGTCTGAAAAAACGGATAGCCAACACTTTGGTATTTACCAACATAATCAAGGCCGTATTGGTGTCGTTTCAGTTATCGAAGGTGGCGACGATGCGTTGGCTAAACAATTATCAATGCATATTGCAGCAATGCACCCAACAGTTCTTTCTTATACCGAACTTGACCCAGCCTTTGTTCATGAAGAAATTGCTAAAATGAATCACGATATTGACCTTGACAATGAAAGTCGTGCTTTGGTTGATAAAGCACCATTGCCACACCTTGTTTACGGATCAAAAGCTCAATTGACTGACGAAGTTATTGCAAAAGCCGAAGAAGACATTAAAGCAGAACTCACTGCTGAACATAAACCAGAAAAAATTTGGGACAAGATTATCCCAGGTAAGATGGCTCGCTTCATGGTTGATAACACAAAGGTTGACCAAGAATACACACTCCTTGCGCAACTTTATGTAATGGATGATAGCAAAACAGTTGAACAATACCTTGAAAGTCAGAACGCTAAAGTCGTAAGCTTCGGACGCTTTGAAGTGGGAGAAGGAATTGAAAAAGCTGAAAATGATTTTGCAGCAGAAGTTGCAGCACAAGCTGGAATGTAATCAATTCTTTAAATAAAACGAAATAAAATATTAAAATCCGTCTTCCAGATGGGTTTTTTTATTGAAAATTGTGAAAATACTTAAAAAAAATAATGTATTTATCAGGTTTTATGTGCTATAATTATATACGAGGTTTTGTACCTAAAAAAACCAAAACTAAATAAGTGAAATAAAAAATTTGGAGTAACCCATGTCAAGTACTATTATTATCCTGATTGTTGTACTCGTAGCCATCATCATTGGCTTCTATATTTTCGCAATGGTTATGCGTAAAAAAACCGAGAATCGAATTTTAGATCTTGAAGAGCGTAAGGAAAACCTATTCGACCTTCCTGTTCAGGAAGAAATTGATTCAATTAAAAAAATGCATTTAGTGGGTCAATCTCAGACCATTTTCCGTGAATGGAACCAAAAATGGATTGACTTATCATCCAATTCATTTGCTGAATTGGAAAACCATATTTTTGAAGCGGAAGATTTAAATGATTCTTTCCACTTTTTCCGTGCTCGTGAGTCCGTTGCAGATAGCGAAGGACAAATTGAAGTAATGGAAGATGAAGTGAAAACTATCCGCGATGGGATTGCTAAACTTACTGAACAAGAAAAACGAAATTCAAATAAAATTCAGGAGTCATTAGACCTCTATGAATCGCTTCGCAACGACATCACTGATAATTCTGCTGTCTATGGATCAGTAATTACAGAAATCGAAAAACAATTGGACAACATCGAAACAGAGTTTTCGCAATTTGTGACCCTCAATTCAACTGGAGATCCAATTGAAGCTGCAGAAGTTCTAGAAACTGCTGAAGAGCATACTATTGCCCTCAGAGCGATTACAGAACACATCCCTGAATATATCGAACAACTTGAAAAAGATCTTCCGAAACAAGTTTCCGAACTTGAAGAAGCCTATGAAAAATTCGCTGAAGAAGAATATGCCCTCCCAAGTAGCATTGATATTGACGAAAAACTTGAAGATGTGCATCGCACTTTAAATAATGCCCGTGAGTACCTAGAACAATTTGAACTCGAACGTGTAGAAACAGAGTTGGAGCAAATTCAAGGTAAAATTGAAGATCTCTATGCCATTTTTGAAAAAGAATACGGTGCACGTCGCAATGTTGAGAAACGCTCTGGCGTACTCAGAGAGTATATCGAACATACTCGTCAAAATAATAAAAACCTGCTACTTGAAATCGATCACGTCACCCAATCTTATGTCTTGTCAGGCAATGAGAAAGGTTACGTTCGCGGTTACCAAGAACATCTGGATACTCTCGATCAAGATGTAAATGAAATTCTCCGTGATATTTCAGATCACACTGTTCCTTATTCTCAATTGTCTCGTCGAGTAAATGGTGTTGTTGACGCACTTGAGGATATTGAAAAGAATCAACTGAAAATCAGTAATCTCTTAGTTGGTCTCAAAGATGAAGAAAAAGCAGCACAAGAAATTGCTGATAAATTTGACTCAGAGTTGAGAACGATCAAACGATATGTGGAGAAAAAGAATCTCCCAGGCTTGCCAAAAGATTACTTGGATCTGTTCTTCATGACGGGTGATCGTGTTCAAAGTTTATTTAAAGAATTAAACAAAGTGCGAATCAACATTGACACTATTAATCACTTGGTTGATGTTTCTACAGAAGACATGCACGTTTTGAAAGATGCTACAGATAACTTAGTAGACCATGCAATTCTTGCAGAACAATTGATGCAATATGCTAACCGCTATAAAACAACCGATGAACGTGTTGCAATAGGAATTGCTAAATCAATGCATCTATTTGAAGCCAGCCAAAACTACAATGCTTCATTTGATGAAATCACTAAGACACTAGAAACTGTTGAACCAGGTGCTGCCGAAAGAATTTCCCGCGTTTATTTCAAGGATAAAGTGAAAGCAGAATACAGATAAAAAATTCTCCTAAAGGGA
>NZ_JXJU01000008.1 GCF_002441655.1 Lactococcus fujiensis JCM 16395
AACTACTGGCGTTACTTGTTTTTTTGATTTCTTCAATTGCATTATACAGTCATAAAAGAGTTGATTTTAAGTGCTTTTTTTATCGTTGGTTCTGTTATTTATCATTATGATTAGCACTTTGGAGTAATTAACTTTAGAAAAGTAAAATTATTGAGTTAAAATTATCTCATCAAAACTCTTTTAAATAAATGACTAGATGATCGAAAAGTTTATCAAACTAAATAAATTGTTTTTTTTACTACGATAGGAAAGACATTAAGATAATAAGTACTTATATATTGCTTGTGAACAACCACCATTATCGTTGTCGTTTACAGAAAAATCAGCTAGGTTTTCGATATTTTTATTCGCATTACCCATTGCAATCCCGAGACCAGCATTTCTTATCATACTTTCGTCATTGTCAGCATCTCCTACTGCAATGGACTCCGATATAGGAATGTTTAAATAATCACAAAGAAATTGTAAGCCACTCCCCTTTTCAACTCCAATTGCTGTCATTTCAAGCCCTGTGGATTCAGCCTTTACCATAGTTACCGTTTCATGACTCAATTTAAGGTAACTTTCTTCTCGCTCTTCAGACTTATGGTGATATAAATTTATTTTTTCAAAATTATCTTTTTCTTTCTCGAGGAGTGAAGTAATGTCATCGACGAGTATCGCTGAACGATCATAAAGTGCCTTGTAGTCTTCCATTTTATATTTGTAAATGTAGTCAAAGTGGGATTGTTGCAAATAGATTTGACCATTTATCATCGCGATAACCATGATATCAGAACATGCTACAAGTTCTTTAATTTTATTTACACTTTCAGAAGGAAGTGTTTTGTGATTCAGCACTTTTTTTTGTTTAAAATCATAAATCAAAGCGCCACTTTCTAATATGCCGTAACGAATATCATCCAATTCTTCTTCATATTCTCTTAATTCTGCAACTGCTCGACCCGTTCCCAAAACAATTTGCTTGTTAAGAGATTTTGCCTTTTTAATGGCAGTAATACTGTCATTAGAAATCATTTTTTGACTATTTAATAAAGTTCCATCCATATCAAATACTATTAATTTATACATTTCTTCCTCTAATTTTCAATTTTTTCATCTTTTTTTTCACGAAAAATTATTAAACATAATCTCTATTACTTATAACCTTCATTTTGTAGGAGGGCAAAGTCTGTAGGCCTCTTTTTCACCCATAATCATTCATCTTTACATCTGCCAAATAATAGTCTTAGAGATTGGCCTTGAAATGGAGTCTTTTGTAGTTTGTGGGAATTAATAATGGTTTTGCTGATGGATCTTAAGACTTGTTTTATAATTCTCATCTTATGCTAAAAGAAAAATAAATAATGCCATTACTTTTTCATTAACTATAATCATTCTCTTGATTGTTCCCTTGACTCTATTTTTTCACTCGTAAAGAAGATATCAATGATTTGTCTCAGCGAGGACAAATCAATCTTTTCCGTCTAACTTTATGCAGCTTCGTCAGCTTGATTTTCCACAAGAATCACAGTTATTATATTTTATGTTCACGGTTTCTCCTTTGGATTTTGATTATACTTTTTTATTGTAAAACTGTCAAATATGTTTTTAGTAAAAAAAGTTACTTATATGATTATAAAAATGCTGCTGATTCGATACAAAAATAGACAAGAAAAGTTGTTCAAAGCATTAGAAATTGAAAATGAGAACAACGTGGTCTGCTGGCATCCTATGCGTGGAATTATCGACAATAATATCGTGAATGATGAGCTAAAAAATATTTGTGATCATGTTATGACCACACACGGACTCCGACATACACGCGTCAGTCCTGATTGATAACAATGTCAATATTATGACCATATCCAAACGTCTTGGCCATGCGAATATTTCGATTAGGCCACACATTATCAAAGAGCTCGAAAAGGTTGAAGATAAAAAAGTGAAGGATCTTTTCAGTAGAATAAATAGAAATTAATTATTTGGTAAAATTTGGTACATATAAAAAATAAAAGCTGTAACCACTAGGGCTACGAGCTTTTTTATTTATTCATTTTAAACTGCAAATATAAATCGTTGTAGACACCAGTCCAATAAGGACTTAAATTCGTGTAAGCTTCGTCATCTTTAATAACCGCTTCGTCTGGATAGTATTCTTTATCCTCACGCATTTCTTTTGGCAATAAGGCTTTAGCTTTATTATTTGGTGTAGAGTAGCCCACCCACTCAGCGTTACTTGCTGCATTTTCTGGCTTTTGCATAAAATTAATAAAAGCATAAGCTGCTTTGATATTTTTGACCGTTTTAGGAATGGCTAAATTATCATACCAGATATTTGTTTTTTCAGGAATAACGTAGTGTAAGTGGCTATTGCTTGTTGTCATTTCTTCTGCTTGACCAGAATAAACGACTGCCATAGGAGTCTCATTATTGGTCATGTAATTCATGACTTCATCCCCTAATATCGCTTTAATATTTGGTGTTAATTGGAGAAGTCGATTGTAGGCCTGATCAATTTGTTTTTGATTTGTCGAATTCACAGAATAGTCTTGTTCAAGTAAGCCCATCCCCATTACATCACGCGTATCATCTGTCAGAATAATGCTATTTTTGTATTTTTTATCCCATAAATCGGTAAATTTAGTCGGAGGATTGCTAATGTATTTATCATTATAGACGATTCCCAAAGTTCCCCAAAAATAAGGTAGAGAGTACTGATTCCCCTTATCAAAACTAGGGTTTAATAGTTTAGGATCATCATCCTGAAGCCCTTTTATTTTAGCGTGATCAATTTTTTCAAGCAACCCCTCTTTTGCCATTTTTTGAACCATATAGTCAGAAGGAACAATAATATCATAACCTGTTCCACCCTGTTTTACTTTGGCATACATTGCTTCGTTGGAATCGAAGGTCATATAATTGACATGGTAGCCTGTTCCTTTTTCGAATTTTGTTATTAAATCGGGATTGATATATTCGCCCCAATTAAAAATTGTTAAGGTATTGCTATCGGTTTTTGCTCCACCATTTGAGGCCAATTTAAGTGTTGTGACACCTAAAACCACAGTAATTGAGAGAATTCCGATAAAGAAATATAGCAATTTTTTCATTTTTTCCCTTCCTACATTAATCTAATCAATTTTCAAATAATCGTAAAATCTTCTTGTCAGTACTGATGTTAAAGTTTCTATAAATTGACAATGCATTGCTAAAATCACTTTGAAACTGCTTAGGTCAAATTCGGTGTTTTACCAGCTGTTTCTGAATCTTTCATGATGAAATAATAGCCCACTACAAGTAAAATTGAAAAGAGGAACACGACCGTAGAAAGTGCATTGATTTCGAGTGAGATTCCTTCTCTTGCTCGACTATATATTTCAACTGAAAGGGTGGTAAAATCGTTACCAGTAACAAAGAATGTGACAGCAAAGTCATCCAGTGAATAAGTAAAGGCCATAAAGAAACCAGCAATAATTCCTGGTGTTAAATAGGGCAAAATCACTTCTTTTAAAATTTGAAAACGATTAGCACCTAAATCACTCGCTGCATCAATCAAGGACTTATCCATTTCTTGATAAAGCGGAATAATCATAAGGACTACAATGGGAATGGAGAATGCAATATGACTAAGCAAAACCGAGAAAAAACCGAGTTGCATACCTAAAAATGTAAATAGGATCAAGAACGAGGCCCCAATAACAACGTCTGGTGAGACCATTAATACATTATTTAAGCCTATAATAGTATCGCGACCTTTATTTTTTACTGTCTCAATAAACATCGCCCCAATCGTTCCAATGAATGTTGCAATTAGAGAACTTAAAAAAGCAAGGAAAAAGGTCTGGACAACAATTAGAATCAAGCGGCTATCAGCAAATAGTTCGCTGTAATTATCCCAAGTAAATCCAGTGAATTTACTCATATCCCCCCCTGCATTAAAGGAATAAAAAATCAGGAAAAAGATAGGCGCATAGAGAATAATCATGACGATTGCCAAATAAATTTTTCCAAGTGGACGTTTTTTCTCCATCTTAGGCTCCTTTCTTTTCTTTGGTTAATCCCATTACAACAAGCATAGCGAGAACTAACACTACAGCGATTGTTGAACCCATTCCCCAATTTTGTGTTATCAAGAAATGTTCTTCAACAGCCGTTCCAAGTGTAATGACCTTATTTCCGCCTATC
Source organism: Lactococcus fujiensis JCM 16395 (assembly GCF_002441655.1). Lineage (GTDB taxonomy): Bacteria > Bacillota > Bacilli > Lactobacillales > Streptococcaceae > Lactococcus > Lactococcus fujiensis. The sequence continues at coordinate 4,168 of NZ_JXJU01000008.1, forward strand.
AAACGCGTCAACATGAAAAGTGACAAACTTGGAATAAACACAGCTTGAACACCAGCTCGAACACCATTAAGTGACAACGGCCAAATGACATTGATAAAGGTTTGAATTTTACTAGCGCCTAAGTCGTAAGAGGCATTAATGAGGTTCGAATCCAAATCTTCTAAAGCATTAAATATTGGTAATACCATGAATGGAATTGAAATATAAGATGCAACAAAGATAAAACTCGCATCCGTAAAAAGGATTTGAACTCTGCCAATTCCAATGAATTGCAAAAAACCATTGATTGAGCCATATTTACCAAAAATTCCAATAAAGGCATACGCTTTTAAGAGTAAATTTACCCAGGTGGGCAGTATAATCAGCATCAACCACATCTGTTTCATTTTCAATTTCGTCAAAACATATGCAGTTGGATATGAAATGAGCAGTGTGACAACTGTGATTATCAAAGCATAAAGAACGGAATTCCAGGTCATCATTAAATAAGTTCCACTTGTAAAATAAGTGCTGTAATTTGATAATGTGAAATGTCCTGAAATATCAAAGAAGCTTTGATAAAAGAGCATGGCCAGTGGAATAATGACAAAGAGTCCAATCCACAAAAAATAAGGAATCGAATAGAGTCTCTTTGTCATTAATGATGGCCTCCTTCTATTTCTTCGTCAGCATCAATCACTTCATGCAGATTTTCAAGTGTATCTCCATCGGCATCAATCGCCTCTTGAACGGCATCATGAACTGCTTCTTGAACTGTTTCTTGGAATTCAGCTTCTTCTTCAGCGATAACGTTGGAAAGTCCAATCGTTTGCTCATCTTCTTCTACGTATTCCTCGATACGGGCATCAAATTCTTCTTCCGTTTCGTTTAAACGCATGATATGAATTGCTTCGGGATCAAAATCGAGTCCTACCGTTTCGCCAACAATTGCTTTGTGAGTTGAATGAATCAGCCATTCATTATTAAATTCATCGTAAGCAACGATTTCATAATGCACGCCGCGAAAAAGTTGTGTATCCACTTTAACATTAAACTTTCCTTCATTTGGACGGCTAAAAACAATGTCCTCAGGACGAATGACAACTTCAATGGGTTCATTTTTACGCATCCCACCATCAACAGCTTCAAATTGTTGACCATTAAACTCAACTAAATAGTCTTTAACCATCCGTCCACTTAATATATTAGATTCTCCAATGAAATCTGCAACGAAGTGATTAATTGGCTCATCATAAATGTCGGTCGGTGTACCTGATTGCACAATTTCTCCATCATTCATGATGAAAATCCAATCAGACATCGCTAAAGCTTCTTCTTGATCATGAGTGACAAAAATAAAGGTAATTCCTAAATTTTGTTGCAGTTCACGTAATTCGTACTGCATATCTTTTCGCAGTTTCATGTCCAGTGCTGACAAAGATTCGTCCAACAAAAGAACTTTGGGGCGATCAATGATGGCACGAGCAATCGCTACGCGCTGTTTTTGCCCTCCTGAAAGTTTCGCAATTGCTCTTTTTTCATAGCCACCCAACTGTACCATTTCGAGCGCTTCTTTAACTCGAACAGCGATTTCTTTTTTGTCTAACCCTTTGATTTTGAGCGCAAACGCTACATTATCATAGACATTCATGTTTGGAAAAAGAGCATAAGATTGGAAAATAGTATGCACATTTCGTTTATTTGAAGGCAAATCATTAATTCGCTTACCATCCAAAATAACATCACCTTCCGTTGCATCTAAGAGTCCAGCAATAATATTTAAAATCGTTGATTTTCCAGAACCTGATGCGCCAAGTAAGGTATAAAACTTTCCTTCTTCAATTTCGAAACTGACGTTTTTCAAAACGACCGTATCACTGTCAAAATAAGTTTTTGAGACATTTTTAAATTCGATAATATTTTTTGTCATTTCAATTGATACTTCCTTTATCCAAAAATTTAGCTGAAAACAATAAAAAACCAAGCTTTTTACTTGGTTACATTCAATATCGTATTTTTTCCCGCCTAAAAGGCAAAAAGGGTCCGAGTTCAGAGTCTATAGTGCAGAAGAACTTTTAATACTCTTATTGATGCGCGCAAGCGTGTTTTCTTGGGTGAGGAAACAAGTCCCCATAGTTGAATGTTTTCAACTAATCAATAAGGCAACGAAAGTCGCCAATTTCGGCTTTTGACCCGGCTGTCCGTCTGGCCTTAGCTCTTCTGTCAGCACTGACAAAAAGCGGTCAAATCTTCTGCTTATACACAGAATAATTCAATTATAACTTAAAATTTATAGCATTTCAAGTATTTTTGCACGATTGGAAATATACTTTAATCGACTTACATTAAGAATACCCTAATTTTCCCCAATTATCCTTACTTCAGTTTCAAGTTTTATTCCCAATTTTTGGTTAACTTGTTCAATGACATAGGCAATTAAGTTCTCGTAATCTTTGGCCGTTCCATCTGCCACATTAACCATAAAACCTGCATGTTTTTTCGAAACTTCAACACCACCAATACGGTGACCTTGGCAGCCAGCTTCCTGAATAAGTCGACCTGCGAAATGCCCTTCTGGTCGCTTAAAGACAGACCCACAACTAGGATATTCCAAAGGTTGTTTGCTACTTCTGAGCTGATTTAATCTGGTCATTTCATTCAAAATGACAGCCGGGTCGCCCGTTGACAATTCAAACTTAGCGGAAATGACAATCAGATTTTGCTCACGAATGATCGAATTCCGGTAACCCCAGTGCATTTCTTCGCCTCTTAAAACAGAAATGTTCCCCTCGGTATCAATAACCTTGCAAGAAGCCAATACTTGTGATAATTCGCCCCCGTAAGCCCCAGCATTCATGAAAACTGCTCCACCAACAGAACCTGGAATCCCACAAGCAAATTCAAATCCTGTCAGTGCGTGCTTTTGTGCTATCTGTGAAACTTCTATTAATGGTGCGCCAGCTTGCGCTTCGATTGTATAACCTGCAATATTCACAAGGTTTAGCTGCTCCAGTAAGATTACAATTCCACGGATGCCACCATCACGAACAATTAAGTTTGACGCATTTCCTAATACGGTAATCGGAAGATCATTAGTACGTGCTACTTCAATGAGTGTCTGCAGTGCGTCAATTGACTTCGGAAAAGCCAACACATCAGCAGGACCGCCTACTTTTGTAAATGTGTAATGGCTAAGTGGTTCATTGTATTTTAATTCTAAATCGTCGATGGTTTCAAATTTACTTTTATCTAACATATTTTTCCTTAATCAAAATGATCGATTTTATGTAACAATTATATCATTTTTTTGGAGAAACTTCCCTCATCTTCAAATTAATATCGTGTACACTTAAAATGTATAAGAAAAACAACTCATTTGTCACAAAATAAACGGGATTTGATGGAAAAGGGGAATTGTATCCATCATGTCGCCTGTCATGTCTGTTCCATCACGGTTATCTCAAATCACATTAAAAGCAGTCGTATGAGTTAATGCCCTATAGCTGTTGGATTCCCAGGCATTTCTGGCGCACCAAAATCAAAGCTAGAGTTGAGATAAATATTTCCAGTTGGAGCTAAAAATTATTGATCAGGAGTTGCACCAATAGCCTTGCCAAAGACCTCATAAACAATCGGATGTGATTTTTCATTAATTTCAGGTCCATAGGAGCCATGTCATACCTCCGCAAGCAAACGATACTCTTTTTATTACAAGAGCGCAAGATTTGTTTATTCTTTTAATCACAAGTTAAATTGTTATCCTATCCTATCCTATCCTAGCCTAGCCAAATAAAAAAACCTATCCCATCAGATAGGTTTATCATTGCTTAAATAAATTTAACAAACCTTTCACGCCATAAATTCTCGAAGAAAGCGATTGTGGCATCTGCCGTCATGAAACGATTGTCATATGTTGACGAATAACCGTGTTTCATCACGTTATTGAAGCCAAGTCCATGAGCAAACTCCAAACTAGCATTGATACAATAATCCGTTTGTGCACCACAAAACTCAATCGAACGAACATTTAATTTTGTTAGAACCTTTAACAGATTGGTCTGATAAAAACTGTTGGCATGCCTTTTTTTCACATAAAAATCAGAGCCACGATGATCGATTTCCGACACCAGTTGCCATTCTTCTGATTCTGCCTGGAGCAGCTCATCTTCATGCTGGACAAATATAATAGGGATGTGATTATCACGGTAAGTATCTATTCGACTCGTGATGGCTTCAAGAAGTTCATCCCTATGCCAAATTTCCTGTTCACCATCCTTCAAAACACCATTTTGTAAATCAATTACAAGAAGCACATCTGCAAACATCCCTCTCCTCCAAACGTTTTGATCGATTGAGCAATATTTTTATGCCAATAAATCCAGTTTTCTTAAGCGATCATCTATTTGTTGCAAAACAGCTTCCAAGTCTTCAGGGTTATTAACAAAGTCAATGCTATCGCCATCAATTTTTATTTTTGGTGATACATCATAATTTTCATACCATTCGGGGTATTCTCCATGAACCTGATTGTAATATTCTTCAAGTCCAGGCTGTGACTCAACTTGCTCAAATGAACGCCCTCGTTGAGCAATCCGTGAGAGCATTGTTTCAAAAGATACATCAATGTACACAAGCAGATCAGGGCGTTTTTTAGGCATTCCTTCTAATTCTTCAAGCATATTTGCTAATAAATCTTTGTAAATATCAAGTTCTGTTTTAGTAACATTCCCATTTTTATAATTTAATGTCAAAAATAATTCATCTTCAAAAATTGAGCGATCCAAAACATTATTATCTTGACGATAGGCCATTTTTATTGATTCGAAGCGTTTGTTCAAAAAATAAATTTGGAGAAGGAAAGCATATTTCTTTGGATCTTCATAATACAAATCAAGCACAGGGTTATTGTCTACTGCTTCATAAAATACTTCTGTTCCCAGATGTTCCCCCAAAGCTTTAGCTAAGCTTGATTTTCCTGCACCTATTGTACCTGCTAATACGATCAAAATTGTATTTTCCTCCTCTAAATTGAACCAACACAAAATAATTTATAACTTCTAGATGTGCGTCGCGTCGTTAACAAAACGCTCTAAATTAATTTACTTAAAACTTCTGGTATTTTTCCATGATACTAAAAAAATAAACAACTCTTTTATTATACTCTAAATTACAAATTTTTCAACAAAAATTCTCGAACTTGAGATGAAAAATAGAGCGAACCCGTGATTAAAAAAATATCATCGACTTGACATTTTCTTCTTATATCGAGTATTTCCTTACGCCAGTCCCCAACGTATTGGACACCGTCAGCAGCGTACTCAGCAAAATCATTCAAAGAAAGGGCTTTAGGATGATCGAACGTCGTCAAAATCAATTGACCATTTTCCACTGAATTCAACATCTCAATCATATGTCGAATATCCTTTGTTGTAATTGCTGAAAAAAGGATCGTAATTTTTTTCCCTGATTGTTCTTTCTTTAAGTTCTCAAGCATTCTTTTCATGGCATGAACATTATGGGCGCCATCGAGTAAAGTTAATGGGGATTCCGCAATTTGTTCCATTCGTGCTGGCCAGTAAGCTGATGCGAGTCCCTCCCGAATTGCAACTTCTGTTAATGGAATGCCCACCCGTTGAGCATACAAATCAGCTATTTCAATAGCCATTGCTGCGTTTTCAATTTGATGGAAGCCCAGCAATGATTTTTCTATTCTTATTAAATTTAAATGATCATTAGTAAAGTTAAAGCATTCATCCTTCAAGACCTCAATTTTATAGGCTTTCTTGAACTCAAACAATTGCGAATGATGTTCTTGAGCTGTTTTTTGAATTACGGCAAGTGCTTCTGGGCCTATATTACCAGAGACAACAGGGATTCCTTCTTTGATGATACCAGCTTTTTGAGCTGCAATTGCTTCATAAGTCTTCCCCAAGATGTCAACGTGATCCAAACCAATTGTCGTAATGGCACAAACTTCTGGTTGAATGACATTAGTACTGTCCATTAAACCACCTAGACCTACTTCAATCACTGCTAAATCAACCTTTTCATCATAAAAATATTTAAACCCCATGGCCGTAATAATTTCAAATTCGGTAATCCCAGTCAATTTTTCATCCGCATCAAGTTGCGCAACGAGCGGTTGTAACAGGTTGACGTATTCAATAATTTTATCATCGGGCATCGGTTGCGTGTTGATTGCCATTCGTTCGCCGAATGTTTCAATAAACGGACTCGTGTAGGATGCCACTTTTTTTAAGCCGGCTTTCATAAAGATGGATCGTACAAATGCGACCGTTGAACCTTTTCCATTGGTCCCGGCAACATGAATCATCGACAAATGTTGCTCTGGATGATCAAGTAAATCAAGCAAGGCAGACACGCGGCTTAAACCTGGGCGAATATTAAATTTTAAACGTGAATGGATCCAGTCTAATGCCTCATCAATTGTAACTACTGCCATTTTTATATGCCTTCTTCTAATAAACTAAAATATTTTTTGAATTCCTCGGGTGCCTCTTCCTGACTCAACAAGTTAAAAGGCAATTCTGCCGAAGACGCGACTTTTTCTTTTTCTAATTTCAATAAATACCTAAAATCAATATGTTGATGTGCTTTTTCATTTCTCTTTTCATTCAGTGGAATCGATATGATATTAGCGTCAACCAAGGTTCCCTTCTCACCTACAAAATAACCTGTTTCCTCATTGAATTCCCGGATTGCTGCCTGAATGGGCTGTTCACCTTTTTCTACATGACCAGCAGGTAAGAGCCATTCCTTCTGATAGGGATGTTCAATAAAAAAGAGTTTTCGACCAACAAAAACTAAAGCTGATGCTGAAATTTGCAAATCAGGATTCGCTTTCCCACGCAATTCTAGTGGAAATAGTTCCAATTTATGCATGAGTCCTTCAATTTTGTTGTCCATTCCTTGTCCTAAAAGTAACTGAAGTTCGTCCGTTAGATCCTTGTTCATTCTATACCCTTTTATACGTTTGATAGGCTTTAATTAAACGGCTTGTTGCTTTTGTATCATGCACACGTAAAATGCGGCCCCCTTCATCCATCATTTTACCCTCTAACATGATCGTCCCTAACAATCGTTCATCGTCTGACAAATCAAAGTCTTGATTTAAAAAACGTTTATTAGAAATTGCGATCATGACTGGCAATCCCGTCCGTGAAAGTAATTCAGAACTTTTTGCTCGTAATAAACTATCTGATCCACGCTTTGGATCAAAAAAACCAACACCTGGATCGATGGCAATCTGTCTCGGATCAAGCCCACATTCCATTAACTCGAGTTTCTTTTTGGAAAAGGCCTGATCAAGATTATCGAACAGTTCTTCTGAATAGGGATAACCAGCTCGTCCATTGTTCATGGCAACCACTGCAGGTTTGTAAGCACTGATGATATTTAATTTCTCATCTGTATCAAAGCCATCAATATCATTGATAATGTCAACACCAGCGTCCAAAACTCGTTCCATAACAAATGGCTCATCAGTGTCCACTGCAACAGTCACCTGTGGGAACTGCTCCTTAAGTGCTGTCAGTGGCCCTTTGAGTCGGTTCCACTCTTCTTTAGGACTAATGTCTTGATAACCTGGACGCGAAGATTTCCCCCCCAGCTCAAGGACACTCGCCCCATCAATTAAAGCAAGTTCCGCTTTTTTTAAAAAACTAGACACAAGTAAATTGTCTGAACTTCCATCATGGAAAGAATCCGGGGTAATGTTCATTATCGTATAGACAATGGGGCTTGTTGTTAAATTAAAAGTAAAGTTTTTCCCTTGCCAAATCATTTTATGACCTTCTAAAATGGCTTCAAAAATGGAACGATCTCTAATGATTGGCCAATTCCGATTCCAGTTTTCAAGATCATAAACATCAAATAAAACGAGGAGTTGCGTCTCATCTAGTAAAGTTTTTTCTGCCTTACGAATCAACGTTCGCAGTAAAAAAGTCCGTTCGTCACTGTTTAAGTCATAAAACAAAACGGGAATATGGCTTATTGTTTTTTGTTCTTGATTTAATAATTCCTTAATTTTCAACATGTCACCTTCACTTCATAAATGATTAATCAAAATTAATTTTTTCTATGGCTTGTTGACTTGTACTTAGATGTTCAATTGCCTTAAGAACATGATTGTATTGGTAAAAATGAGAATCAATGATTTCTAATAAGGGAACCAAGACAAATAAGCGATGGAAAACTTCTGGGTGAGGCAGTGTCAATATCTTGTCATTAGAAACTAATTCATTAAAGAAAAGAATATCAATATCAATTGTTCGTGGTCCCCAATGTATCTTTCGAACCCTTTTCAATTCATGTTCAATATCATGAATTAATTGAAGCAAATCATAGCCACTTAAACTCGTCTCAAGATGCAATGCCATATTGATAAAATCATCTTGAACAACCCCACCAACAGGTGAGGTCTGATAGAAAGATGAGCGCTTTACAAGTGTAACCTGCTCATTTCTACTTAACAGATTAATCGCAGCTACGAGATTTTCATACCTTTGTCCCAGATTACTCCCCAGGCTGAGATAGACATCATTCATTAGAACCTACGCTTTCATAACGACTTCTGCAGCATCAAAAATTCCATCAATTGGCACTGCTAATTTACGCAAATGGATTTCTACAGAATCAATTCTTGTATCCAATGCTTTCACTTGATGAATGATGTCGTAAGCCAGTTTTTCTATTAAGTCAGCCCGAGATTCTTCAACAATTTTCTCCGTCACTTCATAAAATTGAACATAACTTAGTGTATCACGAAGGTCATCATGGCCTGAAAAATTAAAATTTGTATTTACTACCAAATCAATTTCCAAATTTTGCCCAACAATTTTTTCCTCTTTAAGCACACCAATATGTGCTTTAAATTTCATCTTATTTAGTTTAATCTGGAACATTTTTACTCCCTTAATCAACTTTAAATGTTAGAAAAAGCTATGAGCTCTCATAGCCTTTCAATAATCAAATAAATTTTTCGATAGCTCGCCATGCCTCATCTAAGCCAGTTTTATCCGTAGATGAGAAAATAATAAAGTCATCCGTACTATCAAATTTCAATGCTTTTCTAATGATTGATTCCTGACGATTCCATTTGCCACGTGGAACCTTGTCAGATTTTGTAGCAACCAAAATTACTGGAATATGATAATATTTCAAGAATTCATACATCATACAATCATCTTCTGAAGGCTCATGTCTAATATCAACTAAACTGACAACGGCTCTAAGATTTTCACGAGTGGTCAAGTATTCTTCGATCATTTTCCCCCATTTTTCACGTTCTCCCTTTGAAACACGTGCATAGCCATATCCGGGGACGTCGACAAAATGGACCGTTTCATCAATATTGTAGAAATTTAACAACTGTGTTTTTCCGGGATTTGCGGAAGTTCGCGCGAAATTTTTACGATTCAATAATGTATTGATAAAACTTGATTTCCCAACATTTGATCGCCCTGCAAGTGCAATTTCTGGGAGGTCAGATTCAGGATATTGTTTACTTGAAGGTGCTGATACTGTTAGTCTTAGATTATTCAAATTCATTCCTTCATTATATCATACCACAGAATACTTGTAAATTTACTAGGATAAGAATGGATCAAAAAAGATAATAAAAACTCCAATCAATGGAGTTTTTATTCTTCTTCTTCCGCACTTGTTTTATCAGGAATGTTTTCAACTCCTGGGAGTTCTTTTTTAGTCGTTTCTTTTATTAATAGAGGATCGTCTGCCCCATTTACAGCAGCTTCGGTGATAATTACTTTTTTTATGGATTCATCACTTGGAACTTCAAACATAATATCCATCATGACTTCCTCAATAATCGATCGTAAGCCACGCGCTCCTGTTTTACGTTCGATTGCCTTATTGGCAATTGCGCGCAAGGCTTCCGGTTCAAATTCAAGTTCCACACCATCGAAGAAAAGAAGTCGTTGGTATTGTTTGACAAGTGCATTCTTAGGCTCAGTCAAAATATGGACCAAATCTTCTTCAGTCAAGCGTTCTAAAGCAGCAACTACAGGTAAGCGACCAATAAATTCAGGGATAATTCCAAATTTTTGAATGTCTTCTGCAATAATTTCTTGCATATACGAGTCGCCTTCATTCAGTGCCAAATTATTCGCCCCGAAGCCTATAATTTTTTCGCCCAAACGTTGCTTAACGATTTCTTCAATCCCATCAAATGCACCCCCAACGATGAATAAAATATTCTTGGTGTTCACTTGAATCATTTCTTGATTCGGATGTTTTCGTCCTCCTTGAGGTGGAACAGACGCAATCGTTCCTTCAATAATTTTCAAAAGCGCTTGCTGAACACCTTCGCCAGATACGTCACGGGTAATCGAAACATTCTCGGACTTCTTAGCAATTTTATCAATTTCATCAATATAAATGATGCCGCGTTCAGCACGTTCAATATTGTAATCACTCGCTTGTAACAACTTTAATAAAATATTTTCTACATCTTCACCAACATAACCAGCCTCAGTCAAACTCGTTGCATCTGTTATAGCAAATGGAACATTTAAAGCTTTAGCTAATGTTTGAGCAAGGAATGTTTTTCCTGAACCTGTTGGACCAATAAGCAAAATATTTGATTTTTGTAATTCTATATTATCCTCAGTTGAATCAGCAAAATTTATTCGTTTATAATGATTGTAAACGGCTACCGCGAGAGCTCTTTTTGCCTTTTCTTGACCGATAACGTATGAATTCAAGTGATCCATCATTTCTTTGGGTGTCTTAACTTCAAGCATTTCCGATTCAAGGACATCTTTTGCTTCTTCTTCAAGAATGTGGACTGAAAGCTCGATACATTCATTACAAATGTAAACATCACTTCCAGCGATAATTTTTTTTACGTCTTCTTGTGCTTTACCACAAAAAGAGCAATGAATAGTAGGTTGTATTGTATTTGTCATTTTTCGTTTCTATATTTAAAAGAGCATGCCATAAAAAGCATGAATTGAATTTACTAAATTAGTAAAAGCATTTATTAAAAAGAGCGTCCCTAATCCCCAACGTTTTTTTCTAAAACATTGCACCATAATAATAAGGCATACCCAGGCCATCACAGCAGTAAAAAGGCCAAAAATTGATTTTGTCATCAGATTATTTCCATTTGTTTAATTTTGTTAATTAAGACATCACTTTCTTACATATCTTTTGATCGTAAAAGCATAAGCATTCTTCTCATCTACTCCGAAATCTTCTTCAGCAACTGCATGAAAAGTTTGAAAATCAAATGCCTCTGGAAAGTATGCATCACCCACAAAAGTTCCATGGACAAGTGTTCGATAGAAGCCATCCATGTCCTTCTCAAAAAGTCGAAACATCTCTGCTCCCCCTGTAATGAAAAGTGTTTTATCTTGTTGTTTATACCATTCCAAAACTTCTTCTTTACTGTGGAATACGAGAAGATTTTTATTCTCTTTCTCATAATTTAAATCATGAGTAAGCACAATACTTTGACGGCCAGGTAAAATTCTTTTATTCATTCCGTCAAATGTTTTTCGTCCCATAAGGAGAACTTGATTCATCGTGACCTGTTTGAAATGTTGGAGTTCTTTTGGTAAGCGCCAAGGCAATTTACCATCACGACCAATTAAACCATGCTCGTCTTCTGCCCAGATTCCGTATATCATTATTCCCTCCTGATTGTCAGAATTACTCTTATATTATACCAAAAAAAAGCCTTATTTAAACAATTTGGTGCATTTTGAAGTTTTTTTCGATAAAAAGGGGTTAAATTCTTTACAAATGGTTGATGAAGTGCTATTATATTAATTACATTAATTTGTTTCAATCTTTCCTGTTATGATTAAAGCAAATTAATCCCCCAACTAGATTTCTTGCTGAGCTTGACTCCGAGGTATCTAGTTTTTTTATTTTCAAGCTCACCTTAATTCTTTTTATTGTGCTAAAATATTAAAAGAAAGAATAAGGAAAAGAGAAAAAATGAATCATATTGCACTTTTTGAACCAAGAATCCATTTTAATACAGGGAATATTGCCAGAACCTGTGCGGCAACCAACACTGTTCTTCATCTCATACGACCATTTGGATTTGAAATCACAGATAAACATTTGAAACGTGCGGGACTTGATTATTGGGATAAAGTTAATATCGTCTATCATGATAATTTGCAAGACTTCATAGATTCTGTAGATGGTAAACTCTATTTGGTGAGTAAATTTGCAGAACATGTCTATTCGGATGTTGACTATTCTAACACAGATGAAAACCACTATTTCTTATTAGGTCGAGAAGACACTGGACTCCCTGAAGCGTTTATGCATGAACACCGAGATGAGTGCATTCGAATTCCAATGAACGATACTCATGTTCGTGCATTAAATCTTTCAAATTGTGCTTGCATGATGGTTTATGAAGCATTGCGTCAACAGAGTTTTGCTGGCCTTGAACTTGTTCACACTTATGAGCACGATAAATTAAAATAAATAAATCAAACTGAACATTCAATATTAATCCCCCTTCTAAAATTATTGAAGGGGGATTTTTAAAACAGCGTGAATTATCTTATTGGATCATCTAATTTTTGACGGGTCAAGACCATGTTCTTTAGGTTGTCTTTCATCATTTTGTCTGGTAAAAAATTAATTTTTTTCCCTTTAAGATGTTGTGAAAGAGTAAATTTTTCTGGTGACACTGCCCCACGGCTCATCAAATTGATTGAAAAAGTCCCAAGATGTTATAACTTAACTGCATCACCAAGCATTAAATTGTAATTAATTACTTTTGCAAGATTCATTAGTACGGAGGTGATATCTCCTTCTTTGAGGGATGATCGTTCCATAATTTGATGAACAACATCTGGTGTGGAGAGTGTTCGCATTCGGATGAGTTTGCCGTAATACTTTTTTGGCTCATCTCCATTGTTAGGGTTATGCTTTTGAATAATCTTATAATGAGCAACCATTTGGTCACCTCCTTCTATAAAAATTGATCCCTAATTCATAATTCAAAACTGAACTAATCATTAAAAATTCATGCTTAGAATTAGTGAAAATTAAACTATATTTAAATTTAATTCAAGCGAATAAAATTTAAAACTAACGCCTTCCTAATATAATAAACAGGCTTCACTTTCTTCACTTTTTATTATTGTAGTGCTTTATCCTATGTATTCATTATAATAGATTTGTCTCCAAATCCCAAACCATATACAAGTTTAAGTGACTTAACGCAGTCATTTTTTCTTGATGATGAACTGTTATTTAAGAACTAGTCTGAAGAACAAAAGGATTTTAGAAACATTCGACGATATGATTTTAAGTGTGAAAAAAATGAGAATCAAATCGTAAGAACTCAATTATTCCGACCATCATCCTCAAAATTTTACTGCAATGTGTAGAAATTTACTCTTAAAACAAGATAAAAAAATAAGACCTACTGGTCTTTTTTATTATTGAACTTTAACTGATTCTAAGACTTGTTCTGATGCGTGATTGTTCACAACTTCTTTTTTCTTATGGTTAAAAATAAGATTAAGAACAATTGCAGCTAGAGTACTCATGACAATCCCATTAGAGATAAACGGTTGAATGAACTGAGGTAAGCTAGAAAATAGGCTGGTGGAATCAAAACCAACCCCCATTGCGACTGAGACCGCAACAATAAGTAAGTTTTGATTTCCCTCGAAATTGACTGTCGCCAACATTCTCACACCTTGCGTTGCTACCATCCCAAACATAATCAGCATGGCTCCACCGAGTACGGGAGCAGGAATCAGTTGGGCAATCGCAGCAAATTTAGGTAAAATCCCTAAAGCCAAAAGGAAAGCGGCTGTATAGTAAAGGGGTTTCCGCGTTTTTATTCCTGAGAGGTGGACTAAACCAACGTTTTGTGAAAAGCCTGTATATGGAAATGTGTTGAAAATTCCGCCCAACATTACCGCAAATCCTTCAGCACGGTAGCCATTACGCAAACGTGTTTCTGATAACTCTTCTCCCGTGATATCAGCTAGTGCTAAGTATACACCTGTTGACTCTACCAAAGAAACAATGGCTATGATAATCATCATTAAGCTATCAACAAAATAAAATTTTGGTGCTGCGAAGTAAAAAGGTTGTGGCAAATGAATCCAAGGAGTTTGTCCGACAACAGCTGTGTCTACAAGTCCCATTGATGCGGCGAGGAGGGTTCCTCCAACAAGACCAATTAAAATCGCAATTGACCGAATGAAGCCTTTAGTAAAGATATTAATCAATAAGATAAGGGCAATCGTGAAAAAAGCAAGGATTAAACTTGTACTTGTTGGCTTCGTCACATTATTTCCCATGTTCCCAATGGCAACAGGAATAAGACTTAAGCCAATCGTGGTAATGACTGAACCAGTAACAATTGGTGGGAAAAGTTTCCGTATTTTGGAAAAGATGCCTGAAATAAGCATCACGAAGATTCCAGAAACAATAAGTGAGCCAAACATAGCTCCAGAGCCATGTTTTTCACCGATAATAATCAGTGGCGCTACAGATTGAAAAGCAACACCGAGGACAACAGGTAACCCAATACCGAAATGTTTACGTAATTGTAATTGCAATAAGGTGGCTAAGCCACACATGAATATATCAGTAGAAATGAGATAAGTCATTTGTTCTGGTGAATATTTTAGTGCAGATGCAATCATAATTGGAACGAGAATCGAACCTGAATACATCGCTAAAAGATGTTGCAAGCCTAGAACAGCTGCTTGCGTTTGACTGTTTTCATTTTTCTGAAACATGAGCTTTTCCTTTAACTATTTTATTTATCGTAGTTGACATCATCTGCTGGAGCAAATACTATTTTTCCTCCTTCAAAAGCGCCAATACGTGCGAGTGATGTCAACTGAACTCCTTTATCCAAAAGGAGTTGCCGCCCTGTTTGGAAAGATTTTTCGATAACAATCCCTACTCCAACTGCCTGTGCATTTGCTTCTTCAATTAATTTAAGGAGGCCAAGCGCTGCTTGTCCATTAGCAAGAAAGTCATCGATAATAAGAACTTTATCATCAGATGATAAGAACTTCCGTGAAATGGAAACTGTAGAGGTCACCTTTTTAGTGAAACTGAAGACTTCTGTTGTAAGCAATTCTTCATTCATGGTCACGTTCTTCGCCTTTTTTGCAAAAATCATGGGGATTCCAAGGCTTTCAGCTGTGTAAAGTGCAGGAGCAATTCCACTTGCCTCAATGGTGACAACTTTTGTTATTCCCTTGTTCTTGTAAACATCGGCAAAACGTTTACCGATGGCTTTCATCAAATTGTAATCCACTTGGTGTGTTAAAAAGTTATCAACTTTTAATATGTTATCTCCAAGGATACGTCCGTCAGAATTGATGCGGTCTTCTAATAATTTCATTGCTTCTCCTTTAATACAAAAACACCCTGTCAGCTTTCGCTAGGCCTCACAAATGAGGGATGACAGGGTGTTTCTAAAGTACAAAAAAGAATCAAATTTGTCACATTGCAACAAAAAATGAATTCTTATTGTCTCACGTTTGTGGTGTGAGGTAGAAACACCCAGCCATATCCTGGGTATAAATAAGATTTATTTATTATAGTCTTTTTTTTTAATTTTAGCAATCTTATTGTTCGTCATAAACGAACATTTTACTGAATTGTTAGATAATTCAACGAAAAGCCGAACAATAGGTCAAATTGAATCCCCATTCCAAATGGAATTTTTGACCACTACATAATCTACTTTTGTAAGTGCTGATAAATCACGACCACCAGCGTATGAAATTGAACTTTGAAGGTCTTCTTGCATTTCTTTTAGCGTATCTTTAAGGCGTCCTTTATGTGGCAAAAGAATTTTTTTCCCTTCAACATTTTTGTGTTCCCCTTTTTGATATTCAGAGGCTGAACCATAATATTCTTTATAGAGTTTGCCGTCTACTTCAACGGTTTTCCCTGGCGATTCTTCATGTGCTGCAAAAAGTGAACCAACCATGACCATCGTCGCGCCCATCCGAATCGATTTCGCAATGTCCCCATGAGTACGAATTCCACCATCCGCTATAATAGGTTTACTGGCGGCTTTAGCACACCAACGGACTGCTGCTAATTGCCATCCACCTGTACCAAAACCTGTTTTCACTTTAGTGATGCAGACTTTACCCGGTCCAATTCCTACCTTTGTCGCATCGGCACCTGCATTTTCTAATTCACGGACTGCTTCTGGTGTCCCAACATTTCCAGCAATAACAAAAACTGAAGGCATTAAACGTTTGATTAATTGGATCATTTCGATGACTGAATTCGCGTGACCATGAGCAATATCAATGGTGATGAATTCAGGAATAACAGCCTTTTCAGATAATTCTCGGACAAAATCACGTTCATCACCTTTGACTCCTACTGATATTGAAGCAATCAATTTCTTAGCGTGCATGTTTTGGACGAAAGCCAATCGTTTGTCGGCCTCAAAACGGTGCATGATATAAAAATACCCATTTTTAGCAAGTTTTTCAGCAATTGTTTCATCAATAATGGTTTGCATATTAGCAGGGACAACAGGAATTTTAAACGTATATTTTCCTAATTTGACACTTGTATCTGCTTCTGAACGACTATTAATCACACACTTATTTGGGATAAGTTGAATATCTTCATAATCGAATACTGAATTTAAACTGTTCATTGTTGTCCTACTTTATTTTAGATTACAGAATACCGACCTAGCCAATGGCTTCGCTAATTTGGTTGAATAGAACTTCTGCACACCAAACCTTCCATTATTTATTCTAACTTAAATGAGAATGAAAGGAAATAAAAACTCTGTCATTGCTGACAGAATTTTAATAATCGTTCGGAATTAGCTTTGTTCTATTGTTATTTCATTCTTTTTATTCGTGAATAGCCTTTTCGATATAGGCCATAAAAGATAGCTTCGTAGACGATTGCGAAGATTAAAAAGGTGTGCATAAAGTATTGTTCAGGAAGAACATCAATGATTGGATCTTTGGCCGGATCAAAAAGCCAAGTGTTATCACGGAACAAGACTTCATGAAAGTAGAGAAAAAACTGATCAAATCCGATTAAAAAAGCAACAAGACTTATTAAAATAGGTAACCACATCATAAAACGAAGGCCGTTATGAAATACAATTCGTAAGTTGTCCTTGATAAAGAGGACAAATAAGGGGAACAATAAAACAACAAGACTTAGGGCAAACATAAAAAGATGCTTAACTTCGGAAAAATGTTTCAAACCACTTGTAGACGAAGGAAAAACGGGCATCTTCAAAGTACCAATGAAGGGATTCAGTAAGTAATTCATGAGCACAAGGAAGTTATGCCACAATCGGCTCCCAGACATTTGTGCTGCTTCTGTTAAATGATATAGCGGTATTTCTAAGCCAAATAATGGAATAGCCAATAGGATGGTAACAATGACCGAGGTTGCAATAATCCACAATATCGAGCCGGTAAAAATAAATTTATCGCGCACAGCTTCACTTCTTTCTTTATGTTGTACTAAACCTCCCATTCATCAAGACTTGCCACAACATAAGTTGGAGCAAGTGGCAAATGAGGGACTTCTTCTGGTTTCGTAAAGCCAGTGGTTACCAATAATGAGTCTATATCATTATTGAGCCCAGTTTTAATATCGGTCAAATAATTGTCTCCCACCATCAAAAGATCGCTTTTAACAAGACCAAGGTGTTCAACAGCTTTGTCAGCAATAATCGCCTCTGGCTTACCAATATAAGTGGCTTTCACGCGCGTAGCTGCTTCAAGCATGGTAATTAAACTTCCAGCACCTGGCAAAAGGCCACGATGACTTGGTAAATTCAAATCTGGATTCGTTCCAATAAATTTTGCTCCCTTTTGGATGGCAAAGGTGGCTAAAGCCAACATTTCATAGGTCAAATCTGTATCTAGTGCAACAACAACATAGGCAGGATTTTCGCGGTCTTTCTTATAGCCAGCTTCATAAATGGCTTCTTTAAGCCCATCTTCCCCAATAATATAGACCGTTTTTTCAAGACCTAAGTCATTCATATAATCAACCGTTGCAAGACTGGCAGTATAAATAGTGTCTTCTGGTGTATCAATGTTAAATTCATTCAATAATCGCTTTTGCACGACACGAGGAGATTTTGTCGTATTATTAGTCAAAAATAAATAGGGAATATGAGCTTCTTGTAAACGATGAACAAACCTTTCACCTGCAGGGATTCGGTTGTTTCCCATGTAGATTGTCCCATCTAAATCAATCAAGTAACCTTTATATTTTTTCATTATTCTTTATGCTTTCTTCTTTATTGTTGATTTTCAGAAACTTTCTCCCAGCTGATTTCAATCTGTGCACTGTCATCATTTAAGTTATGGTGAGAAACGTTGCTCTCAAATTCCATCTGAGCATGGATGTCAGTCCCATATAAAATTTCATGATTATATTTGATAAATATCTGCTTAGGTTGGTGCGTTTTTCGGAAGTCAAAATCGACCATATCGCTTGCCCAGTCGTAATACTTGGCATTGTTGACATGACCATTCATGTCTAAATCGGAAAAACGAACAGGATAAACAACCGCTTCGGCCTCTTCAAACGAAGCTGCTTTTTTAAATTTGTGAGGTCGAATAATTTTGCTTATTTTCTCAGATTCATATGGTGCCACTATCTCATCTGCAACACGTTCAATTTTACGATTTTCACGGTTCATAAGTACCCAAGTTGAGGTTATCTTTACAAGTGTTTTTCCTTCTTGGTTCTTGAACCAAAAGTTACGATAGCAGAAAAACTTATTGTATGAGATGGCTTCGGTTTCAATAATAATCGCTTCGTCAAAACGAGGTAAACGTTGAATATTAAGCTCATATTCGATGACCGCCCAGAAATTATTATAGTTTTCCGCTACCCAAACGTCTGAGCGCCCTAGCGCTTCCGATTGTTCACCTGAAATTTGTAAAGCGACGGCGAGTAGACTTGAAATTTTCATTTGTTTAAATGTGTCACTCTCATAGAAAGGCACCCGATAGTTCTGTTGATAAAGAATTCCCATTTTTCCCCCTTTTGAAAACAAAATTCACTGCTTACATTTTAACAAAAAAATGAGCAACTTTCATATATTGCTCATTTTAATCTTAAATTTGAGAACAATCAATACTTAGGGTATGAAGCAATTGTTCTTCATAAGGATCTTTCGCGTGATATTCGTCAATGTATTTAATTTCTTTAACTCCCGCAGCCAAAACTAATTTTAAGCAGGCTAAGCAAGGAAAGAGTGTCGTGTAAAGAATTGCCCCCTCTGGAGAAACGCCATGTTTGGCAGCTTGCGCAATTGCGTTTTGTTCGGCATGAACTGTCGCGATACAATGCCCATATTTATCTTCTAAACAGCCCACATCTGTGCAATGTGGCATCCCTGATACTGCACCATTGTAGCCGGTTGACAAAAGTTGTCCACTTGGACTGACTAATAAAGCGCCAACCTGGGCATGGGTACAGGTCGATCTTTTAGCAACGACTTGTACAATTTCCTTAAAATATTCGTCACGAGTAGGGCGCACAAATTGTTCTGTCATAAGTTCTCCTTATTATGTTATCGATTGCTCTATTATAGCAAAAATATTTTCTGATTTTACTATTCAGGGAATAATTTGATTGATGCCAATTATTGTCGGACGTTTTTTCAATCTTTCGGGGTTTAAAATTTTTTCTTCCTAAGTGGCTCAAGATGATCTTCATTCCATTCCCCACTAAGGAACATCTCGATGTGGTCATCGAAGGTAGTTAATTTATATTATAAGAGGTCATGTGATTTTTTCAATTGAGCTATTTTTTGATCCATCTCATCCAATTGGTTCTTAAGGATATGCTTCTGTGCCTGCGTTCTACTAAAAGTCGGTTACGCTTGTGATAAAGCAGCAAAATCTTGTAGTGACTCAATCGATAAGCCTGCTTCCCGAAGCGTTTTCACTAAATATATCCAATTCAAATCAGCATTGCTAAAATTACGATAACCAGAAGTGTTGTGCTTGATTGGTGGGATAACCTTTATTTCTTCATAATATCTTATTGTTGCGGGTGAAATCTTCAACAGCTCCGAAACTTTTTTTATGTTCATTTACTTTCCTTTAATAATCTTTGCCAAAAATCATGAGGTGGGATAAAAAGGATCCCCGCAAGCAAAACACCAATCATTACTGCCGGGGGATAAATTAAACCAAAGGATAGTCCGACAATTTTCAAGCAAAAATCAGCTATTCTTTTGTAGCGCATTCCGAAAATTGAAGCATCATCGTTATCTTTACTCGCTAAATAATAAAGCAAAAAATTGGAGAGGGTAATCAAAATGACGATAATCCCATAGAATTCTTGCGCTACAACTGCAGTGAAATGGCCACTTGCAAAATTAACAGCATAAGGAAAAAAACTACTGAAAAAAAGTAAAACTAGCGAACACCACACCGTTTTATGGCTGATGAGATGCACCCTTTGAAAGGTATTGTGCAGGTTGACCCACATTGTTCCAATCCAGAAAAAAGAGAGGGCATATGTAAAATAATTGGGTAATAATACAGCTAGTGCTTGCCAAGTGGCGTCCGAAGGTTCCTTAAGTCCCAAGACTAAAATCGTCATCACGATAGCAATTACTGCATCGGTAAAAGCAATTAGGCGGTCCTTAGTCATTATTCACCTCACATTCTTAACTGAAAAATATTTTCTATTTTTAACTTTGTCCATTCATTTTACTCTTTTCATAAGCTATTGTAAATTTAATAGGCGTCGAGAATTCATCTTTTTAATATTAAAAAGACTTCACTTGAAGTCTTGTTTATTTATCAAGTTTGTCATAAGTGTCGTCACTTACAGGCTCCAACCACTCTGCTTTGCCAGCTGTCAAAGCCAAATGTGTCATGCTATGTTTGGAACTAGCACCATGCCAATGTTTAATCCCGTCATGTGTGACAATCACATCTCCTTTTTTAATTTTTCGAGCTGCTTGTCCCCATTCTTGATACCAACCTTCGCCATCTGTCACCAACAAAATTTGGTAACCCTCACGATGAATGTGCCAATTATTACGACATCTAGGCTCAAAAGTGACAACACCGACGCCGAAATCAATATTGTCATGGGGATCAACCAAGTGTTTAAGGTAGGACTGTCCAATAAAATACTTCGCAAAAGCATCATTTTTGTCTCCCAATCCGAAAAGAGATTGCAAGTCTTTGTTATCTGTCATTTGTTTGCTTTCTATTCGGGCTATTTTATCCCGAAACCTCTATTTTCTGTAGTGGTCATTATTGATAACAATAAAAGTTGACTTATCACCCCTGTCATTCCTGACAGCTTTACATCATTCCCACGGGTCACTTAATCAACTACCAATTAGGACCTTATGTAACCCAGCAGTGCTCTTTGTGCAAAGTCATGAGGGCACACATAACGCTAATCCATGACTTTTTCCGAGAGAAACAGATGGGTCTACGACGAGAAACGTCCCAATCTTCGTTAATCTTCTTTCCAAATCTCTTTTGCCAAATTAAAGGCAGACCAAGCCTTTGGCCAACCTGTATAAAAGGCCAATTGTGTAATGAGAGCTATGATTTCGTCCTTGGTTACACCATTTTCCTTACCCATTTTGAAGTGACTTTCCAGTTGCGGAAATAAGCCTTGTGCCATAAGTGCGGAAATTGTAATGAGGCTACGTTCGTGCGGTGCAAGGACAGGGTTTGCCCAAACTTCACCGAATAAAACATCATCATTATAGTGAGCAAAATCAGGAGCAAATTCACCTAAATTGTCTCGTCCTGCTGTAATTTTTTTCATGTTATTTCTCTTTTCTTTTAGATAAATTGATTATACTACCGATTGCTCGATAAATGAAATGCTTATTTAAAAGATAATTATGCTCTGAAAGCATCCTTTTTACTACTGAAAATTTTTCCTTCTAATCATTTCATATTTGGATTAAAGTCGTGTGCTCAAAAACTCCAGCAGCTTAGCCAATTCCATTTCGACAAAATCAGGTTTGGCTTTATTTTCCGAGCCAGGCTCCCATAGACCAATGCTGGCGCAATTGTCTAGTTCGGGACTGGCAATCAAGTCCATGATATAATGTACCACGGCTTGGCGCGTCATCTGCACGCCGATAAAAGGCTCCGATTCAGCCAATTTGACATAATCGGTCTTCTGATTATCGTTGTACAGCCAAGGCTGGCGAATGTATGTATAGTTCAGATTTGACGCCTTGAGCACGACATAGCTTTCCTTGTGGCGGTCAATTCCTGCGCCCATCATGCGCTTGTTCCAGTCGCCTTATTTGCCAGCGACTTCATCATGCACACCGAGCGCCGCCGCGATAAGCACGTGCTGCGAAGGGACAAGCACTTCCGTCAAATTTGACGTTGCTTGCCCATTGTCAAAATTCACATAGATAAAATCTTGGTTTTTGACAGCTTGACGTAAAAGCTCTAAATCTTTGGCCTGTGTGACATTTCCGTCAAATTTGACAACATTTTTGTAAGTGCTGACACCAAGAGGTGTGGTCTATCCGCTTTCACTACTTGCATTAATCAATAAAATTTTTGCCATAAATACCTCCTTACGAATAATTAAAACTCGCTCTTTTATATAAGCAAAATATAAGCCTTCAAGTAAACTTGAAGGCAAATAATTAGTATGAATTTATTTAATCAGAAAGTGCTAAAAGTGACTTAATCGTTCGGCGTTGGTCCATATCAACATAAGCTGCCTGAATCTCTTCAAGTTTGTAAGTTTGAGAAAAGACACGACCTGGTTCAATCGATCCATCCAGAACTTTTTCAAGTAACAAGTTCTTAACATCTGATGTGACGGAAGCAATTCCGCCACGTATGCCAATATTCTTCATGAATAATTGGTCCATATAAGGATTATAGTTCATGTCGTGTGGGAGGCCAACACGGCCTACAATAGCACCTGGGCGAGCCACTTGAAAAGCTGTTTCAATAGATTGTGCTGTTCCAACGCATTCAAGTACTGCATCTGCGCCGAGTCCATCAGTTAATGATCGTACCGCTTCAACTGCTTTCTCACCTCTGTCAGCAATGACATCCGTTGCTCCAAAGTCCCGCGCTAAATTTGCTCTGTCTTCATGTCGACTCATCATGATGATTCGAGAAGCCCCAAGCAACTTTGCACCTATGACTGCACAAAGACCAACGGCTCCATCACCAAAGACAACAACCGTGTCTCCAGCTTTGACCTCTGCCGAATCAGCCGCATGAAAACCAGTTGGCATCACATCCGCAAGTGTGGTTAATGAAGCTAACATTTCTGAAGAATAATCCTCAGGTTGACCAGGAATTTTGATTAAGGCGCCGTCAGCATTGATAGCACGTAAATATTCCGCTTGGTAGCCCCCGTTTGAACCTTTTTCGACATTCGGACAGTTGCCATCAAAACCAGCCAAACAAATTTTGCATTTACCACAACCATGCGTAAATGGAACCACAACAAAATCTCCAACTTTAATTTGGTGGACTGCTGAGCCAATTGAATCAACAATCCCAATTGCTTCATGCCCAACCAAACCACTGGGACGTTGTGTTATGCCTCGGAACCACCACAAGTCTGACCCACAAACGCAAGCCCGAACAATCCGAATGATTGCGTCTGTTGAATTTTTGAGTTTTGGTTTTTCCACGTCACGAACATCTATTTTTCCTGCACTTTCAAAATAAGCTGCTTTCATTTTTTTCTCCTTTTTGTATAAAAATTAATCTTCAATTGTCCATGCCAAAAAACGTTGAACTTGCTCTTCATAGGGAAGCTCAAAATAGGCTTTATTTTTATCCATCGCT
The DNA here is from genome assembly GCF_002441655.1 of Lactococcus fujiensis JCM 16395. Lineage (GTDB taxonomy): Bacteria > Bacillota > Bacilli > Lactobacillales > Streptococcaceae > Lactococcus > Lactococcus fujiensis. The sequence continues at coordinate 27,978 of NZ_JXJU01000008.1, forward strand.
TCTATTTCTGTCAGCTCTGACGGTTCCAGTTCAAAATCATAGACATCCAAATTTTCCGCCAAATGAACTTCTGATGTTGAACGTGGGAAAATCACAATTCCTTCTTGCAAATGCCAGCGGAGAATAATTTGTGCCGCCGATTTCCCATATTTTTCTCCTAATTCAGCAAATAAAGGTTCTTCAAGCAATACCTTATCTCCATGACCCAAAGGATACCAAGCTTCCATGACCGTTCTATAAGGTGCAAGGTATGCTTTGAGATCTTTCTGTTGTTGATAGGGATGCATCTCCACCTGAATAATTTGCGGCTTTATTTTTGCTGAGTCAAAAATTTTGGTCAACCGAGGCCCGTCAAAATTAGAAATTCCAATGGCTTTTACTTTCCCATCTAAGTAGGCTTTTTCTAGCATTTTCCAGCCTGCATCAACATTGCCAACTTGTTGGTGGAGAAGGACCAAGTCAATGTGCTCTAAACCGAGTCGCTTCAACATGCGATCAATTGCCGTAGGGTCAGCATATTCAGTAGGCCACAATTTACTGGTCACCCAAATGTCATTCCGTTCAATACCAGAATCATTAATGGCTTGACCAACACTTTTCTCGTTCTGATAGGCGTGAGCTGTATCAATGTGACGATAACCAAGCCGCAAAGCAAGACTAACCGCATCATATGTCGCTTGACCTTCAGGAATTTGGTAAACCCCCAAGCCAAGTTGAGGCATTTCTAGACCATTATTTAATTTTATTTTTTTATTCATTTTACTTTTTTACTTTCCTCATTTCAGATTTATAAGATGATTATAAATCATTCTATCGCTAATAACAAATGCTTAATTTGACGGATGATATGCTCCAAAAGCATAATTTGTGACATATAGAACAATGAGACCTAGGGTTAAAAATAGAACCACGAAGCCCATGACAACATGATAATACAACAAGGTATTTTTAATCTTTGCCGTTGCTAAAACAACTAGCGAAAGTCCAACTGGACCACCTAACTGGTGCATCATATTTGTCAGACCAGATGCCGCACCAGATAATTCAGGCGCGACATCTTCCACACCTGCTGCAGTTAATGGAGCCAATAACCAACCTTGTCCTAAACCTACAATGAACATTGGTAAACCAATTGCCAGCCAATAACCATGAGCAGGATTCATCAAAGCTGTCAGAAGCATCCCTAGTAAGAGAATACTCTGCCCAACAATTAATAGAAATTGATTTCCCCATTTTTCAGTCAATTGAGGCAAAACCAGTGCTGAGAAAAACCCAACAAGTGTTAATGGCAGAAAGCCCATGCCAGCTTCTAAAGGACTAAAATGATAAAAATTTTGCATGATTTGTGGAAGGATAAACCAATATGTTAACATGGCCATCATAAACAAAAATCTAGCTAAATAAGCTCCCGTCCGGACTTTATTCTTAAATATTTCCATCGGGATCAGCGCATAAGATAATCTCTGTTCGTACCAATAAAATCCAAAACATGCAACAAGTGACAAGATGATTAATAGCCAACCACCTGTTGTGATACCATAGACAAATAAGAGTGCAATCAGCACTGAGGCCAAACTTCCTCCCCAGTCAATGCGTTGCTTTCGCTTTTTTCCTTTTTCAATCACTTTCCAAGTCATCAAAATTAAAATCAACGAGAGAGGGACATTGATAAGAAAACCGGCACGCCATGTTACCGCCGAAGTCAACCAACCTCCTAAAAGCAATCCTACTGAAGCTCCAATTCCTGCAGTTACCCCATAAGATGCAATGGCTTTCGTTCTCAATTGACCACTGTAATAATCCATTAAGAGTGCCAATGATGTCGGTGCAATAATGGCTGACCCGAGACCTTGAATGGCTCGCCAAACAATCATTTGTGTTCCAGATTGAGTCAGAGCGATACTTAAACTTGCAGTAGCGAAGATTGCTAAACCAATCATAAAAATAATTTTACGTCCCAATAAATCACCCAAACGACCCGCTAGCAATAAAAAACCGCCAAAAGTAATGGTATAAGCATTAGAAACCCATGATAATTGTATTTCATTCATTCTCAGATTCGAAGCAATCTTCAAAGTACTTGTAAAAATGATCGAATTATCCATCAAAATTAAAAAATAAGACATCAAGACGATGACTAAAGGAAGTCCTAATTTTTTACTCTTTTCCATATTTTACCCTTTCATTTTCTAAGAGCAAGTCAAAACAAGCTGCAGCACTCTTGAATTGCAGAAAACCTTCGTGACGTTGAACGTCACAGGCCAATATTGCAATAAGGGGAACATTTTGTTCAAGAAAATAACTTAAGATGACGCCATTTTGACAGGTGATTACAACTGCATCCACCCCTTCAGCTGCCACATGACAAATAAACGGATCATATGCATCCCCCGAAATCAATTGAATTCGGTCCGATACCAGATCAATCCTTCCATCCGCATTTCTTGCCAGTAGTGCTAATTGCCATGAAGTGTTCTCCAAGATCCTTTGCGTTAAATCTCGTCCAATTTTTCCAGCCGCGCCAACAATTAATATTTTCATACCTGCTCCTTTCACATTGAACAGTATAAAACAAAAAAGCACTCCTGAGAAATGCTTATTTTTGACCTTACTATGCTTTTAAAGCATATCTATTCATAAAGATAAAGTTTTATAAAAGCTCTTGTGACTGGGCTAAGCGGAACATTTTTCTTCCAAGCTAAAACACTTTGAGTCAAAATATCAGGATTGAGCGGTCGTGTAACAATATTTGGAAAACCCTCACGTAATGCTCCTTCAGTGACAATGGCAGAGGCTACTCCTTCATTAACAAGTGGAAATAGATTAAATCCAAGATTAAAGCCACCAATGATATTAAAATCTTCAATCTTTCCTTTGGCCCATTCGGCAAAATATTGTCGCACCTCGTGTCTTTGTGAAATCAATAAGGGTTCATTCGCAAGATTTTCAAAGGTCACTGCTTCTAATTGTGCTAAAGGATTATCTCTTTGTGTGAGAAAGACCCAGTGTTCCTTTATATTTAATCGTTCGACATGATATTTTTCAGTCGAGGCGGGTTCAAGAATAAAGCCAACATCCACTAGACCTGAATCAATTCGGCTCTTAATTTCATCAGCATTCCCTGAATATATTGAAAATCTTATTTTAGGGTGTTCATTTCTAAGCACGCGCAAAGTTTTGGCAATACTATCGGCCGTAAAGCCTTCTAATGCACCAATCGTAAGATGCCCTGTAAGTTCAGCATTTTTTCGATCCGCAAAAACACGACTCGTATTGCTTTCGAGTGTCAAAATTTCTTCTGCTTTAATTTTAAGAAATTGACCATCTTCGGTAAGGATCACTTTTCGTCCTTCACGAATAAAAAGTTGTGTATCTAATTCTTCTAATTCCTTGATTTGTCTTGATAACGTCGGTTGAGTGATATAAAGTAGTTCCGCTGCTTTAGAGAATGTCCCCACAGTCGCAACTGTCCAAAAATAGCGTAATATTCTGATTTCCATGCCTATATTATAGCACAGCCTCCAATATTATTAGAAAGAACAGTGGAAAATTCATGATTTATCTGATAATTCTATTTTATTAGAAACAATTCTTTGCTTTTGTATGCTATATTATGTATAATTAATAAAAAAATTAATAGTTTGTTGCAATATTGATATTAGAATCCAAAAAAAGGAGGAAAATTCATGATGACGAGCCATACAAAAACTTGTGCCCCAAAACCAGGGCATTACCACGAGGTTGGACCGAACGGTCAAATTGCTACCAATGGCCATAAAGCTATTATCGGCAAGGGGGATCGACTCCCTCCCACCTCGACTTTTGGAAATCGTTGGGAGCGAGACTAAAAAAAGAGCCTGAAGCTCTTTTTTTATTTTTTAAACTGATAAAAACAACGTTTTGGACTAAAAATTAAATCTTCTTTTTTTAATTGTGCAATCGCTTTTGAAACTTCCTTTTTATCAAGTTCTAATTCAACGGCAATGGCTTTAGAATCTAACATTGTATCTTTTTCTTGAAAAACTCTTAATACTTCTGCTTTTACATCCATTTAGAAATTCCTCCTTTCTAATTTTTGATTCCCAAAAATGTTTTAAGTTGGCTAACCATTAGTTCTGAGTAGGCTTTTGGGTTTGACTTTTTTAGTTTTTCCAGAGCCAATGCTTTTTCAGGATCTGCTTTAAGTTCTGCCGCCTGTTGCTTCATTAAATCAGCTTGACTTTTAACTAATTTATCCGCTTGCGCTTCTGTCAACAAAAGCCATGTTTTCTCTGGAATCTTTATTGTGCTTATTTCTTGAACAAGTTGTCCCTCTTCACCCCCTATGCCAAACAATAATTTTGACCATTTGTCGGTGAATTCACGTCGTTTAGTGATTGTCTCGACTTCGGGTGATTCAAGGTCAACGACTTGATAGGTTGCTTTTTTCTTGATGGCTGTGACTATTTGGCTGATTGAATCTGTAGCAGGCTTAAATTGAGGGCTTGCCTTTTTTTCTGTCTTTGAAGTTCGATAAATGAAAACATAATTTCCGGTATTTTGTCCAATTTCCGCTTTGATAATCATGCCAAAGGGCGAAGACAAATCACCAGCCGTATAAATATCAGTCGAACGTTGACGACTTGTGACAATTTTCGTCCCCCAATTTTTATCCAAATGCAACGTAAGAAGTCCCACAGACAATACTAACATTAGAATCGAAGTCCCTCCAATCAAAATTCGCAATAAAAGTGATTTAAGCACTACCAGACCAATGTAGGTTAATAAGGTAAAGAGCACAATGAGAAAAATAATCATTTGACTTGCCCTCCTTTACTTTGTAAATCGTCAGCCTGATTGGAAATATGTAAAACGTGTCCACGTAAAAAGAATGCTGTAATCAGAGCCATGATAGCAAAAGCGAGTCCTAACGCAAAAGAAACATGATAACCGGTCAACATGGCCTGAATTAATTTATCCGCGTAGAGTAATGGGTTTGTTGTTTTCAAGTGTGCAGCTGGTTGGGCATGGGTAATAACATTTTGTGTCACTGATGATAGGAGAGCCACAACGACCGCCGATGCCACCTGTCGCGCTGTATTGTTGGATGCAGTTCCATCAGCAGCTTCTGAGATGGGTAAGGCCTTCATTGCTGAAGCGGTCAGAGGCATAAAGACCATGGCAATTCCAAACATCCGCATGCCATAAAGAGCCGTGATAAAAATATTGGGCGTCTCAGCCGTTAAAAACACAAAGGGAAAGGTCCCTATAATCAGTATCACTGAGCCTACGAGAGCTAACCGTTTAGCACCTACACGATCATAAGCAAGTCCTGCGATGGGAGACATAATTCCCATCATTAAAGCCCCAGGTAACAAGACCAAGCCAGAATCCAAAGCGGACAGGCCATGCACTTCTTGCATATAAAGTGGCAACATCATTTCGACACCCATCATAGCCATTGTTATTAAGGCGATTACAATCGTCGTCAGTGTGAATTGTTTAGTCTTGAAAACGCGTAAATCCAAAAATGGTTTAGTCATATGAAACTGTCGATAGCCGAAGACTAAGATGATCATCACCCCAAAGAGAATGGGCATAATGACGGTATTCAATTTGGACCAACCATCTGTTGCCACATTCGTAAAGCCCCAAAGAAACAGACCAAATCCTAACACAGATTCAATTAATGAAATAATATCAAGTTTTATGGCTTTATTGGGCAAAACATCTTTGAGCACAAAAGGAGAAATCACAAGACATATTCCCAGAACGGAGAGGGGTAAAATAAATATCGTGCGCCAAGAGTCTGAGAAAGTTATCCCTAAGATCACATGGTTTTTATTTAATATCCAGCCGGCAAAAGTGGGACCAACCGCTGGGGCCAATCCAACAACGAGCCCCCCCAAGCCCATGACAGCCCCCATCTGTTTTGGGGGATACATATTAACAAGCACGACTTGCATGAGTGGCATGGTAATTCCGACAGCAGAAGCTTGTAAAATACGACCTGAAAGAAAAACCCACCAAGTTGACGGTTTTGGCAATGGGGCAGCGAATACAGTAAGCATTCCTGCAAATAAAATTATATATGCTATAATGTAAAGCTTTTTCGTTGAAAATTTAGTTGCCAAGTAGGCTGACACAGGAACCATAATTCCGTTTGCAAGTAAAAACCATGTCGTAGCTTGTTGTGCCGTAGCCATCGAAATGTTGTAATCTCGCATTAAAGTCGGAACAGTTGTCCCCAATACAGTTTGCATGAGCATCCCTGCAAAAGTCGCAAGCAAAATCAATGCGACCATTGGTGCCCTTCGGTAAGTTTTCCCATGACGATCTAAATTAAAAGTTGTGATCTCCTCATTTCCTACTTGCACTTTACTCCTCCTTTTCCTCGACTTTTATTATCTTCGTCCCTAATTCCAGAAAGAGTTCCCAATTACTAATAAATGACTTCGTGCGATTTTCACCCATTTCTTGGAAAATTCGATTGATTCGTCCAATTATACGCTCACGGCTTCGTTTAGTTTCGCGTCTCCCTTTATCTGTTAAAGAAACCAATATTTTTCGCCGGTCTATTCTTGATATTTCGCGCTTAACCAAACCTTTTTCATCTAGATTATTAAGAATATTGGCGACACGTGCAGTACTTGTTCCAATGAATCGGGCAATTTCACTCGGTACAATGCTTTGGCCATTATTTCTATAGAGATAGGTAAGAACGAGCCTTTCCCCTTGAGCCTGCTCATTGAGCCTTAATAAGATTGCCTTACTTTCTTTTTTTTTGATGCATGAAAAAAATTCCTCTGCAGCTTGATTATAATCCATCTGTTCTCCTTAAACTAACGCCCTTCAACTAACTGTATTCTATTGCTAACACTTTTGCTTTTTCAGATTTTACTCTTTTATCATTTTAAAGTCAAGTTATTGTATTCTTTTGATTCCTTTGTAGATAAAAAAAAGAAAAGGTTAACCCTTTCCTGAAAATAATTTGTGATATTCAATTTGTGATCGGATTGTATTCAAATCAACTTCACCAGCATAGCCACCGATTATACCTCTACTAGTGTATTGTTGCATGGCATAATTTAAATCCGTTTTTGGAGAGGCATCCCAAGTCCCCGTATTGCGACCATAATCGGCCATCCATATCGCGTCAAATTTACTTGTATTAATTTTATTTTGGGTAATAAACCAGTCTTGAGCATAAATACCAATTTTTTTGGCGCCTAATGAAACCATTTCAGAACGAAAGGCTTCAATACCACCATTCATATTGGTCATATTTGTTTCTTCAACGTCGAGCCAGTAATAAGTGGGGTGATAGGCCTTTGCATGTTCATAAAAGTTTCGTGCCTGCTGTTTCATTTCAGCATTCGTCTTACCAGTAACATAAGCATATACAGCGACGGGAACATTTCTTTTTTGTAGCTCAATGATGTGCGTTTTGTATGCTTTGTCTTCACCATCAGCTTTAGCCGAACCATCTTCTTTTCCGGGTGTTCCTTCGACGCGAATCACGGCACCAACAATTTGTTTAGCCATAATATCATAATTAATGGTGCTAGGAATTTGCCAGCCTGAAAGGTCAATGACGGGTTTATTTAAATCAACCGTAGTATTTTGAATTCCTAGTGGCTTAATCGTTTCATTTATCGTTTTCTCAGGCTGTATTCGAACCAGTCCTAAAAAGCCAACAAATGAGACCATTAAAATAATAAAGGAAACGGCTGCTAGGCTTTTTAATTTTCGTCTCATCTTTGGTTTCATCATTTCTATTTTATCAAAAATTTGAACAAAATTCTAAGCTGGCACTTTCTTAGGCATTAAAGTTATCATCTAAGAGAAAATCAGCGAATACCTCATTTCCTAGTTCGAAACCTTTATCAGTCAAACGAATGACTTTACGGTCGTCAACAATTAAACCACGGTCAATATATTTCGAAACAACGGCACCGTATAAATTGTTAAAATCAATGCCAAAACGTTGTTCAAATTCTGTCACGGAAACACCCGATTGTTTGCGAAGTCCTAAAAACATTTCTTCCTCAATTTGTTCTTTCTGACTCAAAAACTCCTCGTGAACGCGTTTATTTTCGGCTTCGATATAGTGGTGGACTGGTCCATGGTTCTTGTAGCGTACGCCATCCAAATACCCACTCGCACCGGCACCAATGCCATAATACTCTGCATTGTCCCAATAAGTCAAATTATGTTGACTTTCATAACCCGGTTTTCCAAAATTTGATACTTCATAGTGATTGTAACCGTTTTTAGTTAGGCTGTCAATAATATATTCATACATATCAGCATTTTTATCTTCATTTGGTAATCTCAAAATCCCACGACGTTGGCGATTCATGAAAACAGTATGATCCTCAAGGATCAAGCTATAAAGTGCAACATGAGGTAAATTCAAGGCCAATAGTTTTTGCAAATCTTCTTCAACCATTTCCATCGTTTGCCCAGGAAGTGCATAAATTAAATCAATTGTAATGTTTTCAAATCCGGCAGCGCGTAGTTTTTCGGTGGAGTCATAAACTTGTGCTTCAGTGTGTACCCGCCCAATTTTTTTTAGCAATCGATTGTTGAACGTTTGGACACCGAGTGAAACACGATTCACTGGAGATTGAGCCAACACTTCCACCATTTCATCAGACAAATCGCCAGGGTTTGCTTCAACTGTAAATTCAGAAAGATAGGATAAATCTAGGTTTTCTGTCAGAGCTGACAAGAGACGACGCATTTGACGAGCTGTCAAAACGGTTGGCGTTCCACCACCAATATATAAAGTTTTTAAACGATGAATGTCATGTGCGTTAAACTCTTTAATGAGGGCGTCCAGGTAATCATCTACAGGTTGACCTTCCAAAAATACCTTTGCAAAATCGCAATAATAACAGATATGTGAACAAAATGGAATGTGAATATAGGCTGCTTGTGGCTTTTTCAAGTTCAATCTTCTTTCTTAACTTTTTTTAATCTTGTTTAATTGGTGATTCAATTGATATTTACGCCACTCGAATACGGCACAAAAAACGACGCCAATTAAAATTAAATAAATCGGAAAAGCAACTTCAGCAAATGTCCAATGATTAATCTCAGTAAAACTAGCCGATGCTGATACAACTGAACCTAAATAGAGCCAACCGTTTTCCGTTTCGGGAAACTTCCAGCCTTTAATCAAAGTAGGGAGTGCTGCCAACATATCAGAAGTCAATGAAAGCACAATCGCAATATTGGCATCTTTCGACAAAAACCAAGCTACGAGGGAAAAAATGGAAAAGCCACCGCAAATGAGATCAAATCGAGTCATTTCCCAATAAGAAGTTTTATTAAAAAATGAAGCGATAAAAATCAATAGGGGCCCTATACCAGAACCGAGTACAGGTAAAGCAGCCCAAGTGACACCAGAAGAAAATGCGGCAACAGCACTAATCAGGGGGGCAAGGGCCCATATCAGCCAAGTGACTTTATTAGGTTGTACGGTTCCTTTGATTGTTTCAATCAAATATAAAGCCGAAAATCCTAAACCTATTAATGAGCCGATAATTACAATGCTGTGCATTTTTTTCTCCTTTGTTTTTGAATTTCAAAATAAAAACGGTAGCCCATTTGCCAACCATTTCTATGCTATTTCTATTATAACAAATTTACCACTGAAGCGGAAGATTGTGCCTTTTTAAGATTAATCTGGAAAACGATAAGTTTGAATGCCAAAGTTATCATATGCTTGAAAATAAAGCGTTTTGGACTTCACATCAACGGCACTACGATAAATCGTGTAAGTGTCTGACCGACCGTCTGATTTAGGAACGGTTACACTATTTAAGATATGCCAAGTTTCAATCACATTCGATTTTTCGTTTATTGGTGTTATTGCCCTTTCTTTCAAAACAGTCGCACGGATAAAACGTGTTGTTGGCGTAAATCCACCTGGAAAGACAGACTTTCCACTAAAATTACCTGATGAAATCTGATTAAGGCCTCGTTTTTCATCGGTCAAGTCCAAATAGTCGCCCAATTTTTCAATTTCACGTTCCAATTTAGGAGCATTCGTCACTACTCCAATTGGATTTTCCTTGACTACAAGAATACCGTTAAGTGGTTCAATTGAAATTAAACGACCTGTGGGATCAGTTGCAGAAAAATGTAAATCTGCACGGCCATATTTATATAAGGCAAATTCATCAGTCATGAGCTGAACTTGATTCAATTTAACAATTACCTCAGCAACCGATTGGCAATTCCCCAGCAACCAAAGGACAAATTCAAATGGGGCAAGCGCAATTTTACCAGATTCTGCTTTTTGATTGTATTGAGAAGCATTAGAAAAAGTTAATTTTTGAACGGCAAGTCCAAATTCATTTACCCCATCCGAAATATCGGCATGTCGGTCAACAAAATTTCGACCAACACCCAAAATCGAATATGAATTTGTTATTAAGTCATTATTAAACGATGAATGCCATTGGTAGTTTTTGGGGGCTGTTATTGGAGATGGTGCAAAAGCATGCCAGTCCATTGTACGTGCGAACAAAATGCCGCCATCGCTTGATTTCATTTGAATTGATGTACACATAAATTCCATTATACCCTATGTTAAGCAAATCAACAACTTAATTATTCCAAAAATTAGAGTCAATCGGACTGCTGAAAAGAATAAAAAAAGCACTCTCGTGCTTATTTATTTTATTTATAGATATCAAGTAATCCAAGGAAGCTAGCTGCTTGAAGTGATGCTCCACCAACAAGTGCGCCATCAATGTTTTCTTTAGACATTAATTCTTCAACTGTTTCTGGTTTAACTGAACCACCGTATTGAATACGAACAGCTTCAGAAACGTTTTTACCGTAAAGTTTTTCAACAACTGAACGGACAACGCCACAAGTTTCGTCAGCAATTTCAGCTGTCGCAGTTTTACCAGTCCCGATAGCCCAAATTGGTTCGTAAGCGATGACCATAGATGAAACTTGTTCAGCTGTCAAACCTTTGAGACCAGCTTCAATTTGTCCTGAAACCCATTCTGCTGTTTTGCCAGCTTCAAAAGTCTCAAGTGTTTCACCACAACAAAGAATTGGTGTTACACCAGCAGCAAACAAAGCATGTGCTTTTTTATTGATGTCTTCATCTGTTTCGTGGAAATATTCGCGACGTTCTGAGTGACCAATAATAGAATATTCAATTCCTTCGTCTGCGAGTGCTTTAGGTGATGTTTCACCTGTGAACGCACCTGAATTTTCGAAGTAAACATTTTCTGCAGAAACTTTAAGTGGGTTATTGCCACGATGGTGTACCAATGGAATGAGGTACATCGCAGGTGCAGCGATAGCAACTTCTACTTTGTCTTCTGATGGCAATTTACCGTCGATTTCGGCCAAGAATGCAAGTGTTTCCTTAAGATTCTTGTTGAGTTTCCAGTTCCCTGCGATAATAGGTTTACGTGATGACATTGAGTGTTTCTCCTTTTTAACTTTGTAAGGCAAAGTTTATGTCCTTAAAACACGATTAACGTGTTTTCAATTTTAAGCCTTTCAGCTCATCTTTACATTATAATTTTATCACAAACTTAGCATTTTGTCAGCCATGAATGTTCTTTGATTCAGATAAAAGCGGTTTTATTTCTGGTTAAATTTGATGTTTGATGGAACTAAAGTTCTCTTTCAAAATAGCCGCTGATTTTTTGTAAGCCGTAGCTTCTTTTTCAGATAATTCAACCTCAAATATTTCACGGACCCCATTTTTACCAATCACACAAGGTGCTCCTATATAGACGTCTTTGATGCCATAATGACCTGTCATGTAAGCTGAAACAGGTAGGAGGGCTTGCTCATTTCGAGTAATGGCAACCGTCAGGCGGGCTAAAACTGAAGCAATTCCGTAAGAGGTGTTCCCTTTTCCATTGAAGATATCAAAACCAATCTCTCGAACCCGATTATCAAAATAGTCAAAGTCGGCCAGTTTAGATTCTGGATGCCGTTCAAGCCACTTTGTCAAAGGTAATGAGCCAATTGACAGATTTGACCAAGCTGCAAAACTGCTGTTCCCATGTTCACCTAGTACATAGCCGTGAATGTTTTTCGGATCCACGACCACCTCTTCAGCAATCATATCACGTAAGCGTGCCGTTTCAAGCAATGTACCAGTCCCAATAACTTGACCTTTGGGCAGGCCAGATACTTCTGCAATCACTTGAGAAATAACATCAACTGGATTCGATGCGACTAGAAAAACACCATTAAAGCCGGATGCCATGACACGCTCAGTAATTGATTTAATCATGGAGACATTCGCTTCGAGGAGTTTCAAACGATCCATATCCCCGTCAAAAGTCGCGGCGCGTGCATTAGCAGTGATGACAACAATATCGGCATTTTGACAAGTCTCGTAGTCAGCTGAATAAATCTGTTTGGCTGAAGACTTGAGATAAGGGAGAGAATGGCGCAAATCCCATGCATTGGCTTCAGTTCTTTCTTTGTTAATGTCAATGATGGCAATTTCATCAATTAAATCTGCTGCCACCAGTGTATTGGCATAAGTCATTCCTACTGCACCTGCCCCGATTATTGCTACTTTTGTCACTTCTATCTCCTTTTTTCTTAATCTCTAGTGTCTTATTCAACGGTAAATTTTCGAGCGACGATTTCATCATCTTTCATTTGTTTGATAAGTTCATCCATCCCATTAAACTTGACCATATCGCGAATTTTATCCAACCAATATACAGTCAGATTTTCACCATAAATATCCAAATCAAAATCAAAAACATGGACTTCGATCGTTTTCTCTTTCACATTGAAAGTTTCATTATATCCTATTGATGCAAAGCCTCGATGACGCTCACCTTGAATCAGAACATCGACCACATAAACGCCGGCCGACGGAATACGAATATAATCCTTGATGACCAGGTTGGCGGTTGGATAACCTAATTGGCGACCACGGGCATAGCCGTGGACTACTAGACCAGTGGTTTCGTAGGAATAGCCTAATAATTGATTGGCCTTTTTAACATGACCTGCTTCAATTTCTTTCCTAATCCGAGTCGACGAAATTTTTTCATCGTCCTCTGAAACTTGAGGAATTTGTATGACACGAAAAGCTTCGGTGGACTCCATCTGCTTCATATCTGAACCTGTTTTATGATCAAATCCAGTGATAATCACTTTAGGATGAAATCTTGATAAAATTTGTTGGCTAAATTCTGTCCGCGTTAATTTCGCAAAAGCTGAGGTCATATTTTTAAAAACTAAGTAATCAACCCCATTTTCAGCAAATAGTTCCGCACGTTTTTTATCGCTCGTCAACTTCAATAACATTTCAGGTTCAAATTTTTCAAAAGTTAATGATGGCTTTTCAGGAAATGTGAGGACCACGATTTTTAAATTTAACACTTTAGCTACTTTTCGTGCTTCATTGAATAAAGCTTGGTGACCTCGGTGTAAGCCGTCAAAATAACCTAAAACAAGAACAGATTCATGATCAAATTTTAAATTATCATCAAATTCTAATATTTCCATTACCTTCTCCATATCAACCAAACACTTTATTTGGTTTCCAAATTCCTTCTTTTTCAGGGTGTCGCATATAAACTGCCACAAGTTTACCATCGTAAAGGGCAGCAAATCTTTCTGCTTTCAGTGCCGACAATTTCGTAAATTCAGCCTCGGAAAATTTTTTGCCTACGCGAGCAGCTTCCATCTGATCCAATGATAAGTCAATTTGTGGCAAATCCGAAACAGCATATCCAATGGGATAAATGAGTTCGGAAAGTTTTCCAGTATCACGATAGCTCTCAATCTGCTCTAAAGTCACAGCCTCTTCAATTTTGAGTCCGTTTGCTGCTGTACGCTGAAGTTTAGACATGTGCCCTTCAAGACCCAATGCTTTAGCCAAATCAACTGAAAGCGTACGAACATAAGTTCCTTTTGAGCAAGAAACGCGAAAAGTAAAGGATTCCGTTTTATTTACCGAGTCATAGACAACTGGACTCGTTCGTACAAATTCATGAATATTAATGGTTCTTTTGGGCCGATCAATGGTCACCCCTTGTCGAGCATATTCGTAGAGTTTTTTCCCATTTATTTTGACCGCCGAATACATTGGCGGTGTTTGCTGAATTAGTCCGACAAACTTTTCCATGGCCGTATCTATTTCAGAAGCAGGTATTTCATTTTCGAGCGGGCTTTTGGAAATTATTTTACCTTGCGCATCTTCCGTATCGGTCGAAAAACCAAGTGTCACTTCTCCCTCATAGACTTTCCCTGCAGCTTCCATATATTCGAGTAAACGGGTAGCTTTACCAACAGCAATTGGAAGAACGCCCGTTACTTCTGGGTCCAATGTTCCTCCATGGCCGATTTTTTTTGTTTTTAATAGGCCTCGAAGTTTTGCAACGACATCAAACGATGTCCAACCTGCCTCTTTATAGACATTTAATATTCCATTCAAATTTTCGTTCATCATTGAAATTATATCATTTTTTTGCTCGATTTTACGTAATCGAGTTGTTCATATAAAAAACCCAGTCTAAATTCAATCTGCTTCAGAATTTAAACTGAGTCTCTTTTTAGTAATTCTTATTCTGCTGTACCTAATGTTTGTGAAAGTTGAGAATAAGGTTGCGCATGGAGCATCCATTGAACGCCAAATTCGTCGGTAAAGTCTCCCATTGCACCACCCCAGAATTGTTCTTCAAATGGTAAATTAATTGTGACGCGACCACTATTTGCAACAAGATTCCAAAATATTTTTGCTTCAGTCATTGCTTTCTCGTCTTCTGAATTCAATTCAAGTAAGATTGAAACACCGGTATAGCTTAAATGATCTCCTCTAAAATTGTCTGCCGCCATAATTGTTGTACCAAGTACGTCAAACTGGCTATGCATGGTCATTTCAGAAGCTTTTTCAACAGGGACACCAAATTGTTCAGCTTGTTCTTCCGAAACCGGGATTCGATGAATGTTGGTGGCAGCAAGCACTTCCTTATAATAATCCAGTGCTTTTTTTGTATTGTTCAGTGCTAAATATGGATGAACAGTTGTCATGTAAGAACCTCCAAAAGTGTTTTTGTCACAATGAAAAAGCTGTCATTAATGACAGCTTTATTTTATCACAAGGAAACGGTTTAATCTACTAATTCAGCGTACTTAAAGCAAGTTTCAACATGATCATTGATAACTCCTATGGCTTGTAAGTAAGCATAAATTACCGTCGAGCCAGTAAATTTGAAACCGCGCTTTTTCATATCCTTGCTCATCCGGTCAGAGAGTTCATTTGTCGCGGGTACTTTTGATTCATCCTGAATACGATGTTGTTCAACTTTTCCTGATGTGAATGACCAAATGTATGCGTCAAATGAGCCCCATTCTGCTTGAATTTCTAAAACTTTACGAGCGTTATTGATGGCAGCATTTACTTTTAATTTATTCCGAATTATTCCAGAGTTCTGCAATAGCTCGGCTACTTTCTCTTGCCCATAATTCGCAACTTTATCCAATTGAAATTGATCAAAAGCCACATAAAAATTTTCTTGCTTATTTAAAATTGTGTTCCAAGATAAACCAGCTTGATTCATATCTAAAACCAATTTTGCAAACAATTCTTGGTCATCATGTAATGGTGTCCCCCAAAATTCATCATGATATTTCATCATCTTTTCAGAAGACTGACACCACTTGCATCGCGTTTGAATTTCCATTTTCTGCCTCACTTAAAATTAATATACATAATTTAATTTATGTATATTTAATAAAATTTCTTATTCCAAACTTTATTTTCAATTTCATAAAAAAATTCTGATGAATGACGTTGATCCAGCATCATTTCAGCCATTTCGATAAATCCGTCAGAAAGTGACTGCTCACTCAATGTATCTATTGGTGTCCAAAAAACTCTGCCCTCTGATGTCTCTTCTAAAAGTTGACCACAATAATCAGATGTTTGATAGAGAAAGACCATATAGCGCTTGTTTTCTTTTGTTTCATACCAGTCTTTTATCCCACACAGTTTAAGATTTTGAATTTCAAGTCCTGTTTCTTCCTTAATTTCTCGGATAGTTGACAATACGATCGATTCTCCGGCTTCAACATGCCCCCCAGGAAAGGCAATCCCTTTCCAAGATTTAATTCGTTTCTGAACAAGGACGGTTCTTGAATCTGAATTAATTACAGCACACATGTTGGTCAATTCAACCCGTTCCAAAGGATGCTTGCTCATTTTAGTCAGCTTTCTTTTCAATTGGGGCCATTGCAGCCAACAAGCGTTTCATACCAACCTCTGGAAAATTAATTTTCAATTCCATATTATTTCCACTTCCAGTCACGCTCAACACCATTCCTTCACCCCATTTACGATGAATCGCAGTATCACCAATTTGCCAATTGACGACCTGTTTCTGGCTCACTTTTTGTTGTATAGGACGTGAAGTGGGATTGATCGCTGCTTTACGATTATGAATGGCATCAGACATGGATTGACCTGAGCCAAAACGTGTTCCTCCTGTTTTAGTTCGGTAAGCGGCATTAAATGAACTGTTTGCTTTGCGAGCGAGCCCCGCATAATCAATCAAATCATCTTCAATTTCTCCAATGAAACGACTGGGGCGATTGTAGCTCGATTTCCCATACAGGACACGAGAATTCGCATTGGTCAAATAGAGTTGCTTTTCTGCCCGCGTAATTCCAACGTAAGCCAAGCGACGTTCTTCTTCAAGTTCTTCAACATCTTCATTCGCTCTTGAAAGTGGGAAAATATTTTCTTCCATTCCAATTAAAAATACAATAGGAAATTCTAATCCTTTCGCCGCATGAAGTGTCATTAAAGTGACCATGTCAGAATCTTCCGCCACGGAATCCGTATCTGCAATTAGACTTAGATCATTTAAGAATCGGCTCAACCTATCTATACCATTTTCTAAAATTGCTTCACCTGTTTCTTCATCAAGTGGCGTTTCATCTTTTTCATCGAAATTTTTTGTAACAGATAAAAATTCTTCAATATTTTCTATTCTCGTTTGACTTTCAATGTTGTTTTGCAACTTTAAACTGTCAAGATAACCAGAGCGATTTATGACTTCTTCGGTCAATTGAGTGACCGTGAGAACTTCAGCTTTTTGACGTAAGAGGTCAAACATCACACCTAGATCAAAGATACTTCCCGCCGCTTTTCCTCGAATATCCGACAAAGTAATATCCATTGTTGATTCTTCCATCGAATTTCCGCGATCTCTGGCAAATTGACGCAATTTATCTACGGTTCCAGGACCGATTCCTCTTTTAGGTTCATTGATAATTCGTTCAAAACTCATATTGTCGGCAGAATTAGCGATGACGTTTAAGTAAGAAATGACATCACGAATTTCTTTACGAGAATAGAATTTGGTTCCTCCAACCATTCCGTAAGGAATATTCGATTTAAGGAATGCTTCTTCAATATTACGTGATTGTGCATTTGTCCGGTACAAAACGGCAAAATCTGAGTATTTTTTTCCTTCCCCTCGGACTTGTTCAACTATTTTTTGAGCAGCAAACAAGGCTTCATCACGTTCATCATTTGCACGATAGTATATGATGTGATCCCCTTCATTATTTTGTGTCCATAAGTCCTTTGGTCGACGATTGACGTTGTTTTTAATGACATTATTTGCTGCCTGCAAAATCGTTTTCGTTGAACGATAGTTCTCTTCTAGTAATACAACTTTTGCATCTGGATAATCCTTTTCAAAGTCCAAAATATTTTGCATATCAGCCCCACGCCAACCGTAGATTGATTGATCGGCATCACCAACGACACAGATATTTTTAAAACGAGAGGCGAGTAGTTTCACCAATTGATACTGAGCATGGTTTGTATCTTGATATTCATCCACGTGGATGTATTGAAATTTTCCTTGATAATAGGTCAATACATCAGGATTTTTATCAAATAAGCGCAAGGTTTGCATGATAAGGTCATCAAAATCCATGGCCTCTGATTGACGCAATTCTGCCTGATAAACTTTATAGACACGCGCAGTTAATAATTCATAAGGATTACGGGCATTTGCTTGTGCCTCATAAGCATTCTCATCTAAAAGTTCATTCTTGGCATTTGAAATTGACCCCAGCAATGTTTTCGGATCCCATTTTTTTGGATCGAGATTCATTTCTTTAAGAATACGTTTCATTAATGTCTTTTGTTCACCTGGGTCAACAATCGTGAAATTTCGATTATAACCAATATGATCTGCATCTCGACGCAAAATCCTTACACACATAGAGTGGAAAGTGGCTATGAGCGTATCCTGAGCTCGCGGTGTCAAAGCTAATGCACGGTCTCGCATCTCACGTGCTGCTTTATTGGTAAATGTAATGGCCAATATATTCCACGGATTTACCATTTTTTCATCTATTAGATAAGCAATACGATGCGTTAAAACACGAGTTTTTCCTGAGCCTGCACCAGCCATGATCAAAAGTGGTCCCTCCGTGGTTTGCACAGCTCTTGCTTGTTTTGTATTCATTCCTTGAAGTAGTGGATTCATCTTTTTTCCTAACTTTCAAAATTCAATTGATTCATTTTATATAAGTCTAAAAATATCAGCCTTACTATTATACCATAATCTCCCCACCAAATTTAAGTCAATACAAAAACTGAACCTCTAGAGTTCAGTCGATGAATTATTTTTTAAATGACCGGACGAATGTTGAAGCAAATCCCATAATCTTACTAAGGTTTGGTTCATAAGATTTAATTTCTTTTCCTCTCTCGTCTACAATTTTAGCATTGTGATTTTTTCCATCAAACAAAAAGTCAGAAATGATTTGAGCGGCCTCCTCGGGTTTTTTCACAAAACGACTGGCTTGCGCACCATTTAAGTCCGTCGCTACTGCTCCTGGCATGACACCAAAAATTTGGCGTTTACTTTTATCTTTGATAAATTGATTCCCGAAAGCCATTGTCATTGAATTTTGCGCCGCCTTTGAAGTAATATAAGCCAAAGGTTGCCAAAATTGGTTTCCTGATATTGGGACAGTCACATTGAGTATTTTTGCATCATCGGCCAAATTACTTAAGAGATTCAGAATTAATTCATGTGTTCCAAGAAAGTTGACTTCCAATGTTTCTCTCAAGTCATCTGTACTGTATGCAAAAGCTGATTTCGACATATCAAGTTGACCTTTATCACTTTTTAAATTTCCTGGAATACCAGCATTATTGACTAAATAATCTAAGCGCCCAACTTGTTTAGCAACGTTATGAAGACTGCCAAAATCATTGAGGTCCAATTTTACAAAATGTGCATCTAATCCCTCTGCTCGCAAAATTTGAACAGCTGCTTGCCCTTTTTCTTCATTGCGGGCCCCAATGAAAACTGAAATACCTTTGTGTCCCAAATAACGAGCAATTTCAAGTCCAATCCCTTTGTTTGCTCCTGTAACGAGTGCTTTTACCATTAGAATTCCTCATTTATTAATTATTTGGTTCTAATTTTATCACTTTTTTGAACAATGGTAATATATTATTGATTATTAATCGCTTTTTTGACAATATATCCAAGAAACAGTATAATTTTCGTATGGAAAATCAATTTGAACTCTTACGAGACGGAATTCTAAAAATGCAGATTACCACTGTTAAAAAAGCTCAGCTAGTCACAGGACTTTCTCCAGATAAGATTATCAATTTTGTCAGAAATGATCCTTCGCTCCGGATTTTTGACAATGAAAATGGTTGTTGGATTAACGAAAGTGCAGCTGGACACTGCTAAAAAGACCCGTCAGGACTGACAGGTCTTTTTTTATTTCAAGTCATTAATGTTGGCAATTTTATATGTTGAACTGGTCAGTTTAAATTTATCTTTTAAACCTGGTGTGATATACACGTTATCGTCCTTGTCAACAATAACAACTTCAACATTTTTCATTTTTTCAACTAATTGATAACCTTTTTTCGTGCCGAGTCCAAAGATAACTGTTGAAAGACCATCACCATTAGTATCATCTTTTCCTGAAATCAATAAAGTTATACTGGCAATATCATTATCAAATGGATAACCCGTTTGTGGATTTAATTCATGAGAATATTTAACGTTGTTTACTGTCAAATAGCGTTCATAGATACCAGACGTGTTGACATGCTGATTGGCAGCATCCAAGATTCCCATTTGTGTTCCTGTAGGGTCATTGGGATCTTTAATCCCAATGCGCCATGGCGAATTATTTCCTCGAGGAGAATGTCCAATCACGTAAATTGAACTTGATCCTAAATCAACAATTCCAGTGGTAACACCGGCTTTCTTCAATGAATCTACCATCAACATGGCCACATAACCCTTAACAATAGAGCCTAAATCTAATTTCGTTCCTTTATTTGTCAAATAGACGGATTGATTAGCATCATCAAATTGTACAAATTTATAATTAATTGTGGGTAAAACTTCATCAATTTCTGCCTGCGTTGGCTTTTTTTCATCCGGGAATCCTATATCCCAAAGTTTTGTCAACCGTCCTACAGTGATATCATAGCCACTTTCAGGATATTCTTTTGAATAATTGTAACCTGCTTTTATGAGTTGATATACACCAGCAGAAACTTGAACTGGTTTGATCCCAGCATTTGAATTGATTTGATCAACTTCTGAACCTTTTTGATTTACGGTTGTTAGAGTATTATATTGAACCGGAATCTTTAAGGCATTTGCAACAGCTTTTTCTTTATTTTTGTCATAAACAGTCACCTGAATGAAAGTTCCCATGGTTGTCACATCTTTTGTATAAGGTGTTTGAAGCAGATTTTCATTCGTTGTTGTCGTTTTGCTCGTTCCGCAAGCTGCTAAGGTCACAAGGCTAACAGCTAAACTTAAAAATAATGCAATTTTTTTCATTTTTTTAAATTTCATGAAAGAAACAACTTCGTAAAGCTGTTCCTTATTCCTTAAATTATTTTTTATTCAACCGAATCATCGGATATAATTTCTTCAGAAACGTTCTCGTCACTTCCTAAAATAATATGCTCACCATCGACTATTTCTTCTTCCAATTCAGGTTCTGCTTCAACTAAGGCGAACGTCACAATTTGAGCATTGTCATCTAAACGCATCACTTTTACACCTTGTGCTGCACGGCCTGTTTGAGAGATGTTCTGTACACTTGTCCGAATGATAACACCAGTATCAGTGATCACCATTATATCTTCATCCCCATCAATTGCGGCTAATCCAGCTAGTTTTCCAGTTCTCTCAGTCACATTCATGACTTTAATTCCTTTACCACCACGTCCCTTAGTTGGATATTCGCTTGCGGCCGTACGTTTTCCTAAGCCATTTTCGGAAATGACCAGAATTTCCTGACCATCTTTAACGGTAGATGAACCAACAACGAAATCACCTTCACGTAAGTTAACGCCTTTAACACCGGTTGCCGAACGTCCCATATCTCGTACAAGATTTTCAACAAAACGAACGGAATAGCCATTATGTGTCCCGATGATAATTTCGTCATCCCCATAAGTGAGTAAAACATTAATTAATTCATCATCGTCGCGCAAATTGAGCGCTTTAAGCCCATTCGTTCGGATATTAGCAAATTGATGTAAGTTCGTCCGTTTGACAGTACCAGCTTGCGTTGTGAAGAACAGGAAACGTTCTTGATCTGAATGACCGACATTTATGACCGTTTGAACTTTTTCACCTTCATCCAATTTTAAAAGATTGACAATAGGTAACCCTTTTGCAGTCCGTCCGTACTCAGGAATCTCATAACCCTTCATACGATACACTCGACCTTTATTGGTAAAGAAGAGCAAATAATCATGCGTTGATGTTGAAACTAAATGTTGGACAAAATCATCATTGCTCATTCCCATCCCTTGGACTCCACGTCCACCGCGATTTTGAGCTCTGAATTCATCATTGGCCAAGCGCTTGATATAGCCTTTATTAGATAAAGTAATTAAGACATCTTCTACCTCAATTAAATCTTCATCTTCAATAGTCAAAACATCACCAACTAATAATTCTGTCCGACGAGGATCGGCAAATTTACGTTTGATTTCTTCCATCTCATCACGAATGATCCGTTTCACACGTTCAGGTTTTGCTAAAATATCAGCTAAATCAGCGATTAATGCGACTAATTCTTGATATTCATTTTCAATTTTATCACGTTCTAAACCTGTCAAACGGCGCAAACGCATATCCAAAATCGCTTGAGATTGTTTTTCAGACAATAAAAATTCAGACATCATTGCTTCTTGAGCAATGGCATCCGTTTTAGATTCGCGAATAATTGTAATAATGCGATCAATATTGTCAAGGGCAATGCGCAAACCTTCGAGAATATGAGCTCTCCCCTCAGCACGCGTCTTGTCAAACTGTGTCCTTCTTGTTACAACTTCGATTTGATGTTCAATATAATCAACCAAAATTTGTTTCAAGGAAAGGACTTTGGGAATTCCTTTTTCAATGGCAAGCATATTAAAACCAAATGAGGTCTGTAATGAGGTTAATTTGAACAGATTATTTAAAATAACTGCAGCTGACATATCACGTCTTACTTCAATAACAACGCGAATCCCTTCACGGTTTGATTCATCACGGACAGCTGTTAATCCTTCAATTCGTTTTTCATGATTCAAACGGACGATATGTTCTACTAATTTTGCCTTATTTACCATGTAGGGCAATTCAGTGACAACAATCCGTTCCTTTCCACCAGCAAGTTCTTCAATATGCGTTTTTGAGCGTACTGTAATTGAACCCTTACCTGTTTCATAGGCACGACGGATTCCTGCTTTCCCCATGACAATTCCACCAGTTGGGAAGTCAGGGCCAGGCAAAACGGTCATTAAATCAGCAATTGTTGCATCTGGATTTTCCATTAACATATCGGCAGCATCAATGGTTTCAGCCAAATTATGTGGTGGAATATTTGTTGCCATCCCAACAGCAATACCTGTTGTTCCATTGACCAAAAGGTTAGGAAAACGTGCAGGTAAAACTAGTGGTTCACGTTCTGTCCCATCATAGTTATCGCCGAAATCCACTGTGTTTTTATTGATATCACGCAACATTTCTAGCGTGATTTTACTCATTCGAGCTTCTGTATAACGTTGTGCCGCAGCGCCATCACCGTCCATAGAACCAAAGTTCCCATGACCGTCCACGAGCATGTGACGATATGACCACCATTGAGCCATACGAACCATAGCTTCATAAATCGAGCTATCACCATGGGGATGATACTTACCCATGACATCACCTGTAATACGAGCTGATTTTTTGTGTGGTTTATCTGGGGTATTCCCCAATTCATTCATTCCATATAAAATTCGGCGGTGAACAGGTTTTAGTCCATCGCGTACATCAGGCAAAGCACGTGCGACAATGACTGACATCGCGTAGTCGATGAAGCTCGTGCGCATTTCTTTTGCTAGATTGACTGTTACAACATTTTTATCTTCCATGTTTCCCACTTTCAAAGCAAAATTTAACAAAAATGAAGTCCCCTTCATTTGCAAACATACTTAATTAATTATAACAAAAAATATCAATTTTTGCGAACCGAATGTAAGGAATTGTCTTGATTCTAATCCTATTGATCAAAGATATTTTTCAGATCAATTGATATTGATCATCACCTAAACGAACAGTAAAATAATCAAAAGTAAACAAGTTTACGCAAAAACTTAATGTGAACGAATCGTTCGGTATTTACTTAAATTTATGTGAAAAAAATTAATCGACATGTGAATCTCTTTCATTACATTTCAATTCTTTACTCAAATGTGATTATTTTTGCTTGTATTCCTACTGAGGTAAATCCTCATAAAAAAAGAACCAACTTTTTGGTCCTTTTTATGTTCATTTAATCTTCATCCATGCTCAAAACAGACAGAAAAGCTTCTTGTGGTACTTCGACTGAACCAATTGCTTTCATTCGTTTTTTCCCTGCTTTTTGTTTTTCCAATAATTTTCGTTTCCGAGAAATGTCACCACCATAACATTTTGCTAATACATTTTTCCGCAATGCCTTAATGTCACTTCTGGCAACGACTTTATTTCCAATCGTAGCTTGAATGGGAACTTCAAATTGTTGACGAGGAATTAATTTACGTAGTTTTTCAACAATAGTCCGTCCTCGTTCTTGCGCAAATTCTTTATGTGAAATAAAAGAGAGTGCATCTACTTTATCTCCGTTGAGTAAAATATCCATTTTTACTAAATTTGAAGGACGATAATCAGATATTTCATAATCAAAGCTTGCATACCCTTTCGTTGAAGATTTCAATTTGTCGAAAAATTCAAAGACAATTTCACTAAGTGGAATATGGTATTGCACATTAACACGATTGGCATCTAAATAATCCATGGTCACAAATTCACCACGTTTTCTCTGAGCCAATTCCATCACTGGGCCAACAAAATCATTGGGCACCATAATCTGTGCTTTTACAAATGGTTCTTCGATTGTTTCAATTCGAGTTGGATCTGGGAAGTCACTTGGATTGGCAACTTCAAGGACTTCACCATCTGTTGTTTTAATATGATAAACCACCGATGGGGCAGTCATAATGAGATCAAGGTTGAATTCACGCTCCAAACGTTCTTGAACCACATCCATATGAAGCATCCCCAAAAAGCCACATCGAAAACCAAAACCTAGCGCCTGTGATGTTTCAGGTTCAAATTGAAGACTGGCATCGTTTAATTGTAATTTTTCTAGGGCTTCACGTAAATCATTATATTTATTAGATTCAACTGGATAAATCCCTGCAAAAACCATCGGATTCATTTTTTTGTAGCCAGCAAGAGGCACTGTTGCTGGATTTTCAGCCAAAGTGATGGTATCTCCAACTCGTGTATCCTGCACTGTTTTAATACTTGCGGCAATATACCCAACATCACCTGACATTAAAAAATCACGAGCAACAGCTTTAGGGGTAAAAATTCCTACTTCTGTCACGTCAAATTCTTTACCATTGGACATTAATTTGATTTTGTCTCCAACTTTTACGACGCCTTCTTTTAATCGGACTTGTAAAATAACGCCTCGATATGCGTCATAGACGGAGTCAAAAATGAGTGCTTGAAGTGGAGCATCTACTTCACCTTGTGGTGCTGGTACTTTCTCAACAATTTGTTCAAGAATTTCTTCAATTCCAATTCCAGCTTTCGCAGAAGCTAAGACGGCCTCAGAAGCATCTAAACCAATGACGTCCTCAATTTCTTGCCGAACGACTTCTGGTTGTGCACTCGGCAAATCAATTTTGTTGATGACTGGAATAATTTCAAGATCATTGTCAAGTGCCAGATACACATTGGCAAGCGTTTGCGCTTCAATTCCTTGAGCAGCATCAACCACTAAAATAGCCCCTTCACATGCGGCTAAACTCCGTGAAACTTCGTATGAAAAATCCACGTGTCCTGGTGTGTCAATGAGATGGAAAATATAAGTCTCCCCATCTTTGGCATGATAATTTAACTCAATGGCATTTAATTTGATGGTGATGCCACGTTCACGTTCCAAATCCATACTGTCTAACATTTGGGCTTGGAGTTCACGTTTTGATACAGTTTCTGTTAATTCCAAAATTCGGTCTGCCAAAGTTGATTTACCATGGTCAATATGCGCAATAATACTAAAATTTCTGATTTTCTCTCTACGCGCATTCATTTCATTAATATTCATTCGAATTTCCTCAATTTACTAGGGGTATTGAATCTATTATAGCATATTTTTTTCACAAAAAAGGCGGTCAATATTGACACACCCTCTTCTGCTTTCTTGCTCGGAATAACACGATTACACCTCGTTTTAGTCAAATGACAGCTTGTTAAAACTTGCGTTATCTTCAGCAAATTCTTGTTCGATTTGCCCCACTTGTCCAAATTCGACATGTAATTTGTCACCAACAAAATGAACCAAATGTGCACCAAATGTTCGATCATCTGATATAAAATGAAGATGAAATCCGTTTCCGTAAAGACTCTCTAAGTGCTTTGGTGACCATATTCCAACAATGGTACCTGATATATTCTCTTTTGTAAAATGAGGCTGTTTGGCTAAAATATCAAGATAAGGTGCTGTATTACGAGGGGGTTTTGACGAAATTTCAATTGATTTAAAAGTCCCTGAAATAAGGACACTATAAGGAACATTAGCATTTGTGATGCGCTCAGTCAATAGAGACTCGATTGTTTCACTCGTTAAATCTGTAAGATCAGTTGCCACACTCACATGATGTTCAACAACTGCTGCATAGGGCATCGTTTCGTCATAACTGACCAAACGGACCTGATTTTCATTTGATCCGTGATAAACATGGCCATTCAGGATAATCACTTCCCCATCAGCGCCATCCAAAGTTCCAATCCCATTGAGACCATGTTTTAACACTTCTCCAGCTGTAATAGTGCCTTCATAAAAGCCACCATAAAGTGTCGTATATGTATTATGTTGAAAAATTTTACTTGTTTTCATATTAAATGCTCTTTCCAGTTTATTCTGAATAATTCATTATAGCACAATAATTTGTAAAAAATAGTTTGATCAGTCTATCTATTTTTACGTTGTTTCTAATTTCAAAAAAGTTTTGATTTTGCTATAATAGCATCATGACAATTAAAACATCATTCGCGAAAGCAGTAGGTAAGACCTCGGGTTTTGTGTTGGAAAAATTTTTCAAACGTGGCTCGACATTCCCTGGTAAAATTGCACTAAAATTTGACCCCAAAATATTGAGTCAGCTAACTAAAAACTATGAAATAATTGTAATTACCGGAACGAACGGTAAGACTTTGACTACGGCATTAACGGTTGGGATTCTCGAAAAAGCTTGTGGCCCTGTTGTCACCAATCAAACTGGTGCCAATATGATTACTGGGATTGTTTCCACTTTTTTGAAAGCACCCAAAGCTAAAGTTGGGCAAAAAAAATATGCCGTTTTGGAAATCGATGAAGCAAGTTTACCCCGTATCACACAATATTTAAAGCCTTCTTTATTTGTTTTTACAAATATTTTCCGTGATCAGATGGATCGTTATGGTGAAATTTACACCACTTTTGATTTTATTGTGAAAGGAGCTGCTCAAGCGCCTGAAGCAACGATTTTACTGAATGGTGATAGTCCCCTTTTTAATTCTAAAAAATTGGTTAATCCCGTCAAATACTACGGCTTCGATCACGAGAGTCATCAACCAAAGCGGGCACATTATAACACCGAAGGCGTGCTTTGTCCAGTTTGTCATCATATTTTAGATTTCGAAATGAATACGTATGCGAATTTAGGAAATTACATCTGTCAAAATTGTGGCTTTACTCGTCCACAATTAGATTACAAGTTGTCAGAACTGACTGAAATTACTAATACTTCTTCCACTTTTGTAATTGATGACCATGCATATAAAATTAATGTGGGTGGACTTTACAACATCTATAATGCACTTGCAGCCGTTTCCGTTGCAGAATATTACAAGATTCCAACAGAAACAATTAAAGCAGGTTTTGATCAGTCCAAAGCTGTTTTTGGTCGCCAAGAAACTTTCCAAGTCGGTCAAAAATCAGTGACCATCGTATTAATTAAAAATCCGGTTGGTGCAAATCAAGCGCTTGAAATGATGAAACTGGCGCCATACCCATTCACTCTGTATAGTTTATTAAACGCTGATTATGCAGATGGAATTGATACCTCGTGGATTTGGGATGCTGAATTTGAACTGATTAATGAAATGTCAATTGACCACATCTATACCGGTGGTGTACGTCATTCAGAAATGGCTCGTCGGTACCGCGTTGCTGGCTTCGATGAAAATAAAGTAACAGAATTAACAAGTTTACCAGAAGTCGTTAAGTCGATTGAGAATGATGCCTCAGATCATGTTTATTTATTAGCGACCTACACAGCAATGCTTGAAATTCGTGAGCATTTGGCAGAAAAAGGATACGTGCAAAAAAAATTGAATTGACTGTGATGACTAGTAAAAAATCGAATTGCTTTGTTTTTTTAAATGATAAATTCGAGATTCAATAGCCATATCTTTCACATTCTTCTATGTAAATGTCAATAACAACATGGGCGAAATGGCTTATGCTGATAAAAATGAATATCGGAGTTATTTTTTTAACTTAGTACCATCTCTTCTTAGTGAGCATCATTTTTACTAAAAAACTTATTCTTATCATTGACAAAAGCCTTATTAATTTAAACAGGACAAAAAAATGACCTATACCTCTCTAAAATCAAATTTAAAAAATCCAAAATATAACTTACGAGTCGCACATTTATATGGCGACCTTATGAACACTTATGGTGATAATGGAAACATATTGATGTTAAAATATGTCGGTGAAAAATTAGGAGCCGAAATGATTTTTGATATTGTTTCCATCGGTGATTCATTCAAATCAGACGACTATAACCTCGTTTTTTGGGGGGGTGGTCAAGACTATGAACAAGGAATTATTGCAACTCACCTCTCAGAACTGACCGATGAATTGCGGACCTATATTGAAAATGAAAAGCCAATGTTAGCCATTTGCGGTGGCTATCAAATGCTTGGACAATCTTATACTTTGGCAGATGGAAAACAAATCGCATGTACTGGAATTTTAGGACATTATACTGAAAATCCTGGAAATGACCGTATCATAGGTGATGTTGAAATCCATAATGATGAATTCGATGAGACCTATTATGGCTTTGAAAACCACGGGGGCCGAACCTATCTTTCGGCTGATGAAAAACCACTTGGGAAAGTCATCTACGGGGGAGGAAATAATGGCAACTCTGGCGAAGAAGGCCTAATTTACAAAAATACATTCGCTTCATACTTCCATGGACCTCTGCTTTCGCGTAATGCTAAATTAGCTTACCGACTCGTTGTAATTGCCTTGCGGCAGAAATATGGTGATGACATTGACTTACCAGAATTTGTCGATATTATGGCAAAAGAAGAATTAGGCCAAGCAATTAGCGACATCAAAAGAAAAGCATAAAAAGCTGTCATTAATGACAGCTTTTTATTAATCTACTGATTTCAAAGCACCTAGCATATCAACGTTTTTTAATTTTATATGGACCATAATACTCAACAAAAGTGTCGTAGCAAGTGTAATTAAGGCCGATAAAATCAGATTCGTCATGGTCAAGCCTGGACTAAACATGACCATATCCGTTGGCAACATGGTGATAATCACATGGTGTAAATAAGCTCCTAAAGCAAAACCACCAACTATTCCTAGAAAACTTAACAGAATAGTTTCACGGTAAATATATAAAGTCACTTCGTGATCATAAAAACCAAGCACTTTAATCGTTGACAACTCCCTAATTCGTTCGGATACATTGATATTGGTCAAATTATAAATCACAACAACGGCCAACAATATCGCACAGCCTATCAAAACAAACATGACCGAATTAATACCATACAAAAATGAATTAATCGTTGTTTTCAAGTCATTATTCTGTGAAACTGTCAATATTCCATTGTTTTTCATTAATTTCGCTGCGAAATCTTGAACATTTGCATCAGAATTATTTCGGAGCCCAATCAATTGCGCATTGCTTTTGAATGATTGATGCAAAGCTTGTTCATAGGCAGCACGATTCATGAAAAGATAGTGGCCCATATACATTTCTGTGATACCAGTAACCTTGATGGACACTGTTTTGTTATTCTCATCGGCAAGTTTTATCGTATCTCCGACCTTCGCATTTAATAATTTAGCAAATTTTTCAGAAATAACCGCACCATGATTTGTTAAAGCTAATCCTTTCTTTGTCGTCCGATTTTGCAGGCTAACGAATGAAGAAAAATTGTGTTCATCAGAAGGAACGATGAGTTGAACTGTTTGCTTAGTTTCGACAGTTCCAACCAAAGTTGAGAATTGTTCAAAGTGAATTCCCAGATGTTTCTTGACTTCTTGTTCACCCATTAATGAATTCACTTTAGCTTGATCAGCTGCAGTAATATTTTTATCCTGAATGGCTATCATATCATAGTGTAAAATATCATTAAACTGGCGTGAGGACAGACCTGAAATCGAATCTCGAATCCCAAATCCCATCACAAGTAAGGCTGTACAGCCCGCGATTCCCACTATTGTCATTAACATCCGTTTTTTGTAACGAAAAAGATTTCGAGCTGTAACTTTATACGTGAAACTCATCCGCCGCCAAATAAAGTTCACCCGTTCAAGTAAAATGCGAGAACCTGCTTTAGGGGCTTTAGCGACAAATAAGTCCGAAGGTTGACTTCGTAAAACTTCTTTTGACGTAAGATAGGCTGGAAAAACAGTACATAGTATCGAGATGGCAAATGCGACTACCGTCCATTGCCATGAAAAAGTTAAAGCCAAATCAGTAAACGTTGAAGATGCAGTATAGGCTTTAAAAACAACAAGCGGTAAAACCCAATGGCCTAAGACAGTTCCGACGGTTGCTCCTGCAAATGCCGATACAAAACCGTAAACCATGAATTTTTTGCGAATTTGTCTGTTCGTATAGCCAAGTGCCTTGAGTAATCCCAAATTTGAACGTTCTTCTTCAACAAAACGAGTCATAGTTGTTAAGCTCACTAAAGCTGCAATTGCAAATAAAACAACAGGGAAAATGTTTGACAGGGTGTCAATTCGAGTTGAGTTATCGATAAATATTTGATAACCGGGATCAGCACTATTTCGATCTGACACCGTATAAACCGGTGCAGTCAATTGATTTAATTCCTTCCGTTGCAAATTAACTTTTTCTTGAGCTATTTGAATTTGTGACCGACCATCGTCTATTTTTTTCTGAAAAGTGTCCAGAATATGAATTTGAGTTGGATCGACAGCTAATCCTGCCGCTTGTGCTTGCTTCAACTGAGCCTTTTGTAAATTCAATTCATTTTGTTGCTGATTTAGAGAAACGTTTTTTTGATTTAGTTCATTTTGTGCCTGTGCTAATTTTTGCTCAGGTCCTTTTTTCAGCGCCGCTAACCTTTTTTCAGGTTGACTCTTGAGCAAATCTTGCATTGCAATCTGATAAGCTGTTACCTTGTCTTTGTAGGTTTGATTATACGGAGATAGGTTCACCAATGAACCATAAGAAATTCGAGCAATCATCTTAACATTTGAACGAAACGCGGAAGCAGTCGTTACCCCATAACCATTCAATTGCCCAGTTCCGATTGTCGTCTGACCAAAGGAATTTTTGTCTACGTACTCACTCGATTTTACAAATCCAACAATTTTAAATGTGTGATTCTTGAGAATTGAAGACTCATGATCTGTATTTTCGTTCAAATTAACGGTCTGACTAATTTTATATTTGTCCTTCAGTAGATAATCTAAAGCAATTTCATTAGATTGACTGGGCATTTTCCCAGAAATCAATTGGTAAGTTGATAAAACTTTCGGTGTATTGAACAAACGAATTGCTGTTTCTGAGTTTCCAAGGGGAACATCCTGAAAATAGCCAAACTCGACTTTCTTAATTCCATTAGCTGATTCAATTAATTTTTGGTCAGATTCGTCTAATCCAAGATTTGACACCACGGTTAAATCAGCCAGTTGATGTGTTTGATAAAATCGATTCGCTGTTTCCCGCATATCTGGTCCTGAAACTTTCAATCCGATAAATGCGAACACGCCAAGTGCCATTAAAGAAAAGATAGAGAGAAAACGGCCGATTGAACTCGTAATCGATTTTCTGATGTCCTTATTCAGTTTTTTGGGAGGTCTTTTTTTCATCACTCACCTTACCATTCTATATCATCAATGTCTTTCGGTGAATCATTTCGCCAGCTTTTACTGATCGAACCATCATGCATCATAATAACACGGTCAGCAATCTCGCTAATGGCAGCATTATGTGTCACAATTATGACCGTTGTTTGATGAATACGTGACATCTCTTGCAAAATCTTCAAAACTTGTTTACCCGTTTGGTAATCCAATGCGCCTGTTGGTTCATCACATAATAAAATTTTAGGATTTTTAGCCACTGCGCGTGCAATTGCAACCCGTTGTTGTTCACCGCCAGATAATTGTGATGGAAAGTTATCAAGGCGATGTGATAATCCCACGTTATCTAAAACCTCGCTTGCGTCAAGTGCGTCCTTAACAATTTCAGAAGCCAATTCAACATTCTCAAGGGAAGTCAAATTATTAATTAAATTATAAAATTGGAATACAAAACCAACATCATTCCTTCTGTAAGTAATTAATTCTTTTTCGGTAAATTGGGCAATGTCAACACCATCGATGATCACCGCCCCCTCGTCACAAGAATCCATCCCTCCCAAAATATTTAGAACAGTTGATTTTCCGGCGCCAGATGAACCCAGAATGACAGCCAATTCACCTTCTTCAATTGAAAAATTGACTAAATTATTTGCTGAAATGATTTGATCGCCTGTCTTATAGCGCTTAGATTCATTTTTTACTTCAATAAAACTCATTGTTTACCTCATTTTCATTGTAAGCGTTACTATTATTATAGCATAATTTGTGAATGAAAAAACGAGGGAAATGGTTAATCTACAGTCAATAGCAAAGTAAGCATTGATTTTACTTGCCTTAGGATTTAAATGTTATCTCCAAAGTTTCATCAGAAAACCATAGAAATTTAATAGGAGATTTATTTATGACCTACAAATAGATGAAATAAAAAAACCGATTTAAGACGCGTCTTAAATCAGTTCAAAAAGTTTTTTGAAAAGTCTGAGTTCCAAAGTTCAGGTTTAATGGAAAATGACAGACAATTTCTGGCATTACCAACCCCCACTTTTTGGAACATTTCCCCAGTCGCCACCGAAATAATCACGGACGAGGGTATCTGCAAGGAGGTTCTGATGGGCTACAGAAAAATCTGTAGGACTTGTACCTGTAACGTTACATAAGGCCAACCATGTACTCTTTGCAAAGCCATAGCCACCAATGTAGTTTAAGTTTAAAGAAAGGTTAACGTTCATGTTACCGCCTTGCTCAATCATATTTCTCAATGCACGAGCCTCGTCTATGGAAGAGTACCCGGTGAATTTAAGACCGTATGTATTGTTGGCTTTGGCGGCAGCTTCTTGTGCTGCAGCTTTTTCCGAAGCGATTTTTGCTGCTTGAGCTGCGGCAGCTTCTTGTTTAGCAGCTTCTGCTGCGGCTTTTTTTGCTGCCTCGGCAGCTTGCGCTGCTTTTTCGTTAGCTTTTATCACCGCTTGAATCCGACCCGTAAAGGTTGATTTATGTGCTACTTCTGAAGAAGGCAATGCGCCAACTGCAGTTTCAGCAAGACTGATATCGGCAGCAGTACGTGTTTTTTCGGCACGATCAACTGCTGCTGTAGCTTTATCGTAAGCTGTGATAAATTGATTCAAATGCAATAAACTTGCTTCAACTGGTTCATGATAGCTCGTTCCCTCTAATTGAGAGACTTCTTTAGTGATTTTATTAATTAATTCTGACGAGCGTGATTGATATGCTTCGGTGAATTGGATATTAATAGTATCATAAAGGCGAGATTGAGTTGCAGTTGCTGTGTCCGCTTGAGCAATAGGGGCTGAGAATAAGGTCATCCCTATTAATGCTGAAGCGGCGACTGAGGTAAGTTTTGATTTAAATTTCAAAAAATAATTCTTTTATTTTCGTCTCTGGCAAACATGGCGTGCAATGAATTTGATATTTATGAGCAAATCCAATGGCGTTTCACGTAAGGTCATCAAGATTACTTGCCGTACTTCATATAAGAACCTGAACTTTGAGTACGGGTTAAACGAAAGGGTGTAAGGCGATCTCCGTTTACTGCGCCTCATAATAGTATAACAGAAAAAACATTTATTTTGCTAAAATATACTCAAAATTCCGCTTACATTTCCAATATATCTTTATTATTTCATTGTAAGCGTTTATCATTCTTGTGTTTTTTTCGATTCTAGCAAAGCAGCATTTATCATTACTTGTGTTTCGTTTTCGTTTCATTTCCATGTCTAAAAACAAGAAAAACAAAAAAGTGAGAAAATAACCTCACTTTTTGTAAATTTCTTATTTCCAAAAATCATCAAAAATGGTAATTGGTAAATGACGTTTGTGTTCCGTTTTCAAATACCAACCTTCAATTTTCTCCTTTGCCTCATCCGAAATTTTCTTACCTTCTGTATAATTGTCAATATCCTGATAGGTTACACCCAATGCAACTTCATCTGCAAGTCCTGGTTTGCCATCTTCCAAATCGGCAGTGGGAATTTTTTCATAAATTACTGAATCAGCACCTAATTCAGCAAGTAACATTTTTCCTTGGTGTTTATTTAATCGGAAAATTGGAACCAAATCTGCTCCGCCATCTCCGAATTTAGTAAAGAATCCTGTAATATTTTCCGCAGCATGGTCTGTTCCCAAAACAGCCCCCTTTGTATCGCCAGCAACTGCATATTGTGTAATCATACGTTGACGTGCTTTAATATTACCTTTGTTAAAATCAGAAACGACAACACCAGCATCTTCTAGTGCGGCAACTTGACCATCAACTGCAGCTTTTATATTTACAACTAAACTTTGATCAGGATGAATAAATTTCAAAGCGCGCTGCGCATCTTCTTCATCCGCTTGAACACCATAGGGCAAACGAATGGCGATAAATTGATAATTTGAGTCGCCAGTTTCTTCACGCATTTCTTCAATTGCAAGTTGGGCCAACCGACCAACCAAACTTGAATCTTGTCCACCTGATATACCCAATACATAGGATTTAATAAAAGGATATTTTTTTAGGTAGGATTTCAAGAAATCAATTGATTTTCGTATTTCTTCTTTGGCATCAATCTCTGGTAAAACACCTAGTTCTTCAATAATTTTATCTTGTAAAGTCATGATTTTCTCCTTCATCCATATCATCAAAAATTTTACTCATGTAGAATTCATCAACAAATTCACCATCAATAAACATAGAGCGTCGTCTTAGCCCCTCAATTTCAAAACCATTTTTACGGTAGAGCGCAATCGCACGTGTATTGTCAGTTCTTACGGTCAATTCTAGCCTTTGAACTTCTTTTTCAATTGCCCATTGATTTAATTCCAAGAAGAGTTCGTGCCCAATTCCTTGGTGTTGATAGTCTTGAAGAATACCAACGACAATGTATGCCGTTTTTCTAATTCTTCGATATCCCCCACAAACTGCTGATAGAAAGCCAACTAATTTCCCGTTTTCTACTGCTGTATAAGCAAAATCCATGCGAGCAATGTTCCCAACAGCTTTCCCGATTTCATATTTTCGTTCATCTGGCTCTAACATCATGAATTTTGTTTCCTGATCAAGTTGTTTTTGGAGATTCCAAAAGGCCTCCGTATCTCCAATATCTAATCTTCTAATTTGCATAAATTTTTATTACAAAGCGAGCAACTACGAGAAAAAAGCTGCTTGCAATTGCCTTTCTCTAATCTAATTTTTGTTGAGAAATTCGCGTTCTTACTTGTGAAATCAAACGCATTTTATGATTCCAAAGTTCTTGTGACAAGTCTACTGGATAGGGTTGAGGGTTAAGGTCACGTTTGTATTCATCCCAAAGTTCAAATAAATTTTCTTTTGAAAATGCTTTAATTTCGGCAAGACTTGGTAAATCATACACTAATTCACCATGATTAAATATTGTTGTGAGTAATGGTTTAGCATTGAAATCACGGACGTTCTTATTGATGTAAGTATACAATGGGTGGAACATGTAAATCTCATCAGCCAAATCAGGGCGCTCATCGGAAAAAGTCACATAATCACCTTCTGATTTTCCATCTGAGGCGCGTGTAATACGCCAAACTTGTTTTTTGCCTGGTGTTGTCACTTTTTCGGCATTGCTTGAAATCTTAATGGTATCACGCATTTCACCCTTGTCGCCTTCAATTGAAACAAGTTTATATACCGCACCTAGGGCTGGCTGATCATAGGCTGTAATTAATTTTGTCCCGACGCCCCACACATCAATTTTGGCTTTCTGCATTTTCAAACTTAAAATGGTCGATTCATCCAAATCATTTGAAGCATATATTTTTGCTTCAGTAAAACCGGCGTCATCTAATTGTTGACGGACTTTTTTAGAAATATAAGCCATATCTCCAGAATCAATTCGAACCCCTTGAAAATTAATTTTTTCGCCAAATTCACGGGCAATTTTTATTGCTGCTGGAACGCCTGACCGAAGGGTGTCATAAGTATCTACCAAAAAGACACAATCTCGGTGTGTCAAAGCATATGCTTTAAAACCATCGTAATCGTTTCCATAACTCTGTATCAATGCATGAGCATGTGTTCCACTTGCAGGAATTCCAAACATTTTTGCTGCTCGGACATTAGATGTAGCATCTGCTCCACCGATATAGGCCGCACGTGTTCCCCAGATTGCTGCATCAAGTTCTTGAGCGCGACGTGATCCAAATTCAAGTAAAGGATCGTCACCAATAACAGACTTAATTCGACCTGCTTTTGTCGCAATCAGAGTTTGGAAATTGACAATATTTAATAGTGCAGTTTCAATTAACTGACACTGGGCTAAAGGCCCTTCGATTTGAACGATTGGTTCTTTTGCAAAAACCAAGTCACCTTCTCTTACAGAACGAACCGTACAAGTAAACTCAAGGTTAGCAAGATAATCTAAAAAAGTTTCAGGGTAACCTAAAGTTCTCAAATAATCAATATCTGAACCCGTAAACTTCAAGTTCTTGAGGTAATCAATGATCCTTTCTAAACCAGCAAAAATCGCATAACCATTTTGAAATGGCATGTCCCTGAAAAAAACTTCAAAAACGGTTTTTTTGTTATGTCTCCCGAGTTCAAAATAAGTTTGCATCATGTTTATTTGATACAAGTCTGTGTGTAATGTCAAGCTGTCGTCTGGATATAGATATGGCACTTGCTCACCTCTCTCATTTTCTTTTAATACTATTCTATCAAAAAAAAATCCTTATGTCAGTCCCTCGTCATTCTTTGTTTTACGTATGTAATTATTGACATTTGACGAATAAAAGGATTGAACTTATATAACAAATAATCATGATAAGATAACAAAAGTGGTGTAAATTAGACAAAGTAATCTTCACCGTTCACAAAACGAAACGGACTTCAAATAAAGACGAATTTTAAACTTACCTTTTAAATTTTATTATTGTTCCCAATGATGCGAGTTCATCCACTCATCAATTTTACTAATTTAGATTTAACGATTTAATATCCTAACATTTATTTCTTGATTCAGAGTAGTTTCTAGAAAACAACCGTTTTTTTCAATAACACACTTTATTGTTTATTATTTTTTTACGGGAGGTATTTTAATATTGGATCACTAAACTTTGTTTGAATCAAAAAACTGAGGGAATCTCCCTCAGTTAATATTGATTAAATCTTGCTTATTTGTAATTATCTTTTTCTGTATCCCTTAATTCCACCGAATGTAGCTACTAAAAGTAACAGTGCCCCAAAAATCATTGCTGAGAGGTCATTATCTGAACCTGTCTTTGGTAGATTTTGGCTATTAATTGTGTTCCCTTTAGAAGGTGGTGTTGGTTTTGAAGTTTCAGTTTTAGAAGGTACAACTTGATGAGTATTGGTAAGGTTAAAACCTTTCACCTCTGTCTTATAGCCTTTCACTTCATCTTCAGTAATGCTATAGACGATGGCTTTGCCATCTTTGTTAACTGGCATTTTTTCAAAGCTGTATTTCCAATTGTCTTTTGCAGTGACTGTTTTACTAACTACCACTTTACCATCTGCAAGTAGATTAACGATGATTGAATCTGGACGGACACCATCCTTATTGTTCTCATCATTCCAAGTCTTGCTCCCTGTAATTGTTGTAACTTCAGGGGTGTGTGTGTTAGTGATATTCGTACCATCTACTGTTGAAGTGTAATTGGCAACTTCATCTTCACTAACCGTATATGTGATTGGGCTTCCGCTTGCATTCACTGGTAAATCGTTGAATGCATATTCCCAGTTAGTTGTGGAAGTTACTACTTGACTTGCAACTATTTTACCGTTCGCAAGTAGATTTACAGTAATTGATTCTGGGCGCATGCCATCTTGGTTGTTGGCATCATTCCAAGTTTTAGTACCGACCACACTTGTTGTTGCTGGCACATGAGTATTAGTAATGTTCGTTCCATTGTAAGTTGTTGTGTAGCCTACAACTGGAGTTTCATCTACTGTATAAGTAATCAATTTACCATCCGCAAATTGTGGGAAATCAGTGAATGAGTAAGCCCAATTGTCTGCAGCTGTTACTATTTTCGTAGCAACAGGGTTGGCGGTATCACCATTTGCAATCAAATTTACTGAGATAGATGATGGACGAAGCACGTCTTGATTGTTATTATCAGCCCAGAGTTTCGTGCCAGAAATAGAAGTTAATAATGGATTGTGCGTGTTTGTAATATCAGTACCTTTAATTGTTGAAGTATAATTGGCAACTTCATCTTCACTAACCGTATATGTAATTGGGCTTCCGCTTGCGTTCACTGGTAAATTGTTGAACGCATACTCCCAATTATTTGCAGCAGTTACTGGCTGACTATCAACGATTTTACCATTCGCAAGCAGGTTAACTGTAATGGATGAAGGTCGCATACCATCTTGGTTATTGGCATCATTCCACGTCTTGCTTCCTGTAACACTTGTCGTATCTGTCGTGTGCGTATTGGTAATGTTCATTCCATTATAAGTAGCTGTATAGCCAGTCACTGGTGTTTCTTCTACTGAGTAAGTAATCATTTTACCATTCGCATATTGAGGAAGATCAGTGAAGTTATACGCCCAGTTGTTAGCAGCGGTTGCTTGTGTTGTTGCAACTGGATTCGCAGTATCTCCATTGGCAATCAAATTCACGGTGATGGTAGAAGGACGAAGCCCATCTTGGTTATCGTTATCCACCCATGTCTTTTCTCCAGAAATTGAAGTGGTCAATGGTGTGTGCGTGTTGGTAAAGTTGTAACCATCTTTTGCTGATGTATAATTTGGAACATCACTTTCTGAGACACTGTAGTCAATTGGATTTCCACCTGAATTCATTGCTAAATTAGTGAATGAATACTGCCAGTTGTTGGCGGCCGTAACTTCTTGTGAGTCCACTACCTTCCCATTTGCACTCAAAGTAATTGTGATTGATGCCGGACGCATCCCGTCTTGATTGTTGTTATCATCCCAAGTTTTCGTTCCAGAAACACTTGTTGTTGCTGGAATATGCGTATTCGTAATGTTCGTTCCATTATATGTTGCAGTATAACCCGGAACATTATTTTCTGTCACGGTATAAGTGATTGGAGTACCAGCCGCATTTTCAGGTACATTACTGAAGGTGTAGGCCCAATTGTTAGCAGCCGTCGCTGTTGTACTTGCAACTGGGTTAGCTGTATCACCATTAGCAATTAAATTCACGGTGATGGCGGATGGACGTAGTCCATCTTGATTATTGTTATCATCCCAAGTTTTCGTTCCAGACACATTAATTGTTTTAGGTGTGTAGCTGTTTGTTAAATTGAGACCAGTTGACGTTGATGTGTAACCTGAAACCGGATCTTCTGTTACGGTATATGTAATAGGGGTTCCATTAGCATTGACAGGGACATTACTGAAGGTGTAATTCCAACCTGTATCCGCAGATGTGGTAATAGACTGAACTGGGTTAGCTGTATTACCATTAGCAATTAAATGAACATTAATTGATGCTGGACGTATGCCGTCTTGATTGTTGGAGTCATTCCAAGTTTTCGTTCCTGTTAGGTCAGTGGTTGCCGGGATGTGTGTGTTGGTAATCGTCTGAACACCAGCACCGTTTACATCAACACTCATTGAGTAAGATGGGCTATAGCCGCTCGGTACATTTACTTCAACCGCTTGATATTTTGATGCTGGATCAAGATTGATCTGTGTATATGTCCAGTTATTAGCCGCATTCAATGTTTGCACAGGGCCATCCGGCTGGTTGTCCTTCAAAATTTGAATTTGGGCATACGTCGGACGAGTACCATCTTGATTATTGTTGTCAGACCATGCTTTTTTCACGGTAATTTTTGTTAATGTATAACCTGAACCGCTACCGCCAGAAAATGGGGTCGCAGCATTTACAGTCCAAGGAGTTTGCCCATCTACTGTGAATGAACCATAGTTAAAGTATTGACTCGAAATACCACCATCTGTATTCGTTGTATTGTAATATAAGATAACTCTTTGATTAAGTGTTGGATAAGTTAATGTAAATCCAGTCGCAGTTAATGTTTTTTGTCCAGAAAATGTATCCCATGTTTCCGTCTTAGCAACCGTTCCATCTGGGTTCATGTAATTCAAATGGAAACTGCTGGTAATAAATGCTTGATTCGCACCAAAGTTATCAACATAGTATCCATTTGTCAAGTTCAAGAACCCATTATTAAAGGTAACTGTCCAGTTGCTCGTTGTTGGATCTCCAGAAGCTAAAAATCCTGCTTTAGTAAAGAGTCGAGTGTCTGGACCAGTGGTATTGATATGAACAACTTGAATAATATTATTAAATCCAAAATTGACATTTACATCTTGTCCCTGAGTCACATTATTCCATAAAGTGAAGACGTTGAAAGTACCTTTAATATCACTTGTATTCTCAGATTGTGCAAATGGTGTCAGTGTGATAACGATGTTATTATTTGTTGCACTACCGATTGCTGTACCAATAATATTCTGGTTCTGATCATAAATATTGAATGAGATATCTTTCGAAAGCTTCAAGGCACTTGGTATTGGCACCGTCATTGTTTGCCCTGCCTGAATACCGCTATTTGCTGGAATAGTAAAATCCCATACAGCCTTAGTATTTAAGTTTCCGTATGATTCTGTTAATGGTGTGGTGCCTGTATCGCTGTATAAGGTCGCATTCGTTAGAAACGTAGTTCCCCAGTCAGTTGTGGCGGCAGATGCATTTATTGGTGTATTAATTGCAGAGAATAGTAATACTACTATCTCAAAAAACACCAGTATTTTTTTCCACATTTTGCTCTCCTATTCAAAAATTTTAATTTCAATTAACACTAATGAAATTTAACTGTAATACAAATAATTACTAAATCTAATTATACTCTATTGATTTACAATTATAAATAGTATATTTCTTTTTATTTATATATACTAATAAAAATATATTTTTGTCGGAAATTCTAAAATTTTATCATTGAACTCGCTTCGTATGTAACAAAAAAATATTTTGAAATATAATAAAATTCTTTTGAGTTTATATACTTGTAAAATCGATAACCTAAAAATCAACCTGTTTCAAAAACGAATCAACCAGGTAGAGCAAAAAAATCTGAGCTTGATAAGCTTGTTTCTGGCAGATATTTAAGGGTCCAGCTACAATTTCAAAAGGAGATCCGATTGAATCTTGTCGACAAGGGGGCGTTAACATTTTCATCAAGCGTTTTTGTATTAGTCAATTTCGCTCTAATGTCGTTGATGAAATTAACAGTCATGTTAGCTTGATCGCTACTATAGATAAAGGTTGCGGATTGTTCGGATCAGTAGATTTTTCTGAAGCTTTGCCCTTAACGGCTTTAATGTTACAACCTAAAATGACTTTTCAGCTTTTGAAATGCTTGTCCAACATTACCACAGGTCAGTTCAGATAATGAAGGGGGGCCCATATGCTGGGCAGATAGGCAATGGCCCTTTTCCACCATCACTAGTCGTAACTTGTAAACTGTTATATATATACTATTCCACTGACGACACTACCTGTTCTTAACCAATACATCATGATCCCTTTGTAATTTACACCAGGGGATGAGCCCCTTGTCGTATCCTGCCAATAAATGTAAAATGTTGAAGTTCCTTAATCTGAGACACCCTGGTAAGCGTTACCCATCCGCCAGATAACATCAGAAACAGCACTCAGATTAGACATTGATATGCCCAGCAGACCAATCATTATAAAAAATTAAACACCCTTTTTCTTCAACTGACCCATTCTATTTTTATTTGTTTTATTACTTTAATTTCATTATATTTTAGAAATATATATTTCGTTTATATTATTAATATTCAGTTAATATTTCTTAACTTATTATTTATGACTCATTTTCATCAACCTATTTATAAGTGAATCTACGCGGTTTATCACCTCAAATTTGCAATCGATGATGAGATTAATAACCTTTTAATTTTCGAGGTATGGTTTGCCAAAAACAAATAAAAAAAAACGACGGGATCATTTTATTGGTTGTTTACAACGGCTTGGTCCGCTTTTTCTTTTGTTTGTTGAACATCGGAATGGCTTGATTTAAGTCGCTGTTTCCTTTATTTTGTAAGTCAGACAATTGTTGTGTCAATGTTGCAATTTTGTTGTTCGCATCATCAACTTCTTTTTATTTATCAACCACTTTTTTTCCATTTTCAATGGCTTTCTTAATTTCGTCAATCTTTTCTTGAATTTCTTTGGTTTTATCAGCGGATACTTGGTCAAGTTGACTGTTCAAATGATTGATTTGAATCGTTTGCTCTTGAAGTTTTTGCGTGTCTTGCCTAATTTGATTATTGAGTGATTGGATTGAAATGTTCTTCTCATAGACACGACCAGATAGGATTTCAATGGCTTTGTTAATTTAGCCAATATTAGAATGTCCGCTCCAAAATTCGACTACCAAAATTTTTGCACCAAAACCTGCAGATAAGATAATTGTACGCTAAGATTGCGTAATTTTTTTTAATTTTCATGATATTTTCCCATTATTTTCGTAAACAATAAAAAAATGTTCATTAAAATTAATTTATGTTGCTATTCCACTCAATAATAAGAAAAATCGACAATAAAGTAATAATTATGTTAATATAACAATTAAAATTATATTAATCGATAAATAATAAATCGAGCTCGTTTCAATGATTAAGAATGTAATTTTATAAATTTTGCTCTTTTAAAATGATTTTTACTAACAATAACTATGGAACAAGATAAGATGAGACGTCATATTTATCACTCACTATTCCAGAAAAATGATGCAAAAACATGGTATTATTTTATC
Source organism: Lactococcus fujiensis JCM 16395 (assembly GCF_002441655.1). Classification (GTDB taxonomy): domain Bacteria; phylum Bacillota; class Bacilli; order Lactobacillales; family Streptococcaceae; genus Lactococcus; species Lactococcus fujiensis. The sequence goes on from NZ_JXJU01000008.1 coordinate 70,935, forward strand.
ATTCTCACGAGCTATGTTACAATAGAAGGTGATTAACGCAGTGTGACTATCCCGTTTGAAAATAGGACCTAGAAAAATGCGCTCCATATAGCAAGACCTGCCAAAAGTCAGACTACAGTAGAACTATTTTTATTGAACTAAATTGAAAGCGAAAACTATTTTCAAAATCAATTCGCATTTGAAATAACTATGAAATAGAATTGAGGTTACTCTTCTTTATGAGTAATAATAAAAGAAACAAAATTGGAATTTTGGGTGGCAACTTCAACCCTATCCATTTTGCCCATTTAATGTTGGCTGACCAAGCCCGCCAGTCGTTGCATTTAGATAAAGTTTGGCTCATGCCTGAATATTTACCCCCACACATAGACGAAAAGGCCACCATTGAAGCTGATCATCGTGTTAAAATGTTGGCGTTGGCCATTCAGGACAATCCTTCATTCCAATTAGAACTTGGAGAAATTGAACGCGAAGGAAAATCATATACCTTTGAGACCATGAAAATCTTGACAAAAAAATATCCGGACACGGATTTTTACTTCATTATTGGCTCTGATATGGTTGAATACCTCCCAAAATGGTATAAAATTGATGAACTCATTCAAATGGTTCATTTTGTTGCATTTAAACGTGAAAATAAAGCCACAAAAAGCCCTTATCCTGTGATATGGATTGAGGCACCTGTTTTTCCCCTCTCAAGTACTGGAATTCGCGAAATGATTAAAAACGGCAACGAACCAAATTATTTATTACCAAAAGAGGTATTAGATTATATCAAAAAAAATCAGCTTTATCTTTAAGCTGATTTTTTTATTTTGCGAGCATCATTCCAACTAGAAGTGCAAGGAACCCAAGACCATAGCTCAGTAAAAAATAACGTGAAAACAAGCGGAAATTTTTATGCTCAATGAGGTCAAACAGTTCAAAATTGAATGTCGAGAAGGTCGTCAATCCACCACAGAAACCAGTGGCAAATATTTTATAAGATTCCGTTTGTGTCCCGAACTTCATAAAAAGCCAACCGATCAATAAGCAACCAATAATATTGACTAAATAAGTACCAAGAGGAAATCCAACTTTTAGAAATTGACCATTTAATTTACTGAAAAGATAACGTACAACAGACCCAAGGCCCGCCGAGCACCCGATGAGCATTAATTCAAACACGTTGAGCTCCTCTACGTCCATGTCGCATTCCTAAAAACGCCATCAGGAGACCTCCAACAATACTTAAGAACACGTAAAGGGTTAAAAGTCCAAAGTCACCCAGTAGTAACAAGTGTTCAGAATCCATGATAAAAGCACTAAAAGTCGTAAATGCACCAATAAATCCAGTTCCAATCCCTAAAATTAGTTTTTGATGAACTTTTTTTGTTTGTAAATAATTTTTTACTAAGAAGGTGAATAAATAACAGCCCAAGAGATTGATTAACAGTGTTGCCAATGGAAAATGTCCTGTTTGAGGGAGGTGAAGATTGACTTCATACCGACTTAAACCGCCGAGAAAGCCGAATAAAAAGACGATAATTATATTCATAGCAAATCCTTTAAATAGCAAAACTACCCGCTAACGTGGTAGTTTTAGGTTCCAATCAGTCACGTATGCCACGTTTTTTTTGGAGTTTCTTAAGTTTATCAGGTGTAATGTCATTCCCTTTATCATCAACGAGTTTCACATTTTCAACCTGCGTGCGGAAATTTTCTTTTACTGAATCAATATATGCACGACGTAAAACTGCTTGCTCGTCTGCTTCTGCATTCGTTAAAGTGCCTTCTTTTTTCTTACGAGCTAATTCATTTATACGTTCGATTTGTTCATTTGTAATAGCCAAGACTACTCCTTTCAATTTTTGTTTTTATATACTAAATTATAAAACGGTTTTATTTTATTTCGTAATAATTTGACTGAAATCGCCCAGCACTTTTGTCAAAGTTACTATTTCTGTCAGTAATGACAATCGGTTATTTTTAACCGCCTCATCGTCAACCATAACCATCACATTTTCAAAGAAATGAGAAATGGCAGGTGCCAGTTGATGGACAATTGCTCTGAATTGAGCTTCAGCAGTCAATACGAACCAGTCAGATTTTAAGTTTTGGACAACTTCATAAAGCCCTTTTTCAGCATCATTTTCAAACAAATCAGTCTTAATTTCGATTTGATCAGTTCCTTTTTTGGCCAAATTAATGACACGCGCTACATTTTCAACAGCTGGTTTGAATGGTTTATGACTTGAATATCTACTGATCACTTCCGCCGCTTCTTTAATGGCTGCCAAATCAGTCGGTTTAGCTGCAATAACAGCATCAACAATGTCATAACGGACGTCTTCTTCAAGCAATAATTTTTGCATTCTTCCTGCCATAAAGGTCAATACTTCTGCTTTATTTTCTGTCTCAAATTGATTTATAAATGCAGCAAAATCGAAGCGCCAATCAAATTTTTCAATGATTCGGATAATTCCTTGAGCCGCACGACGCAGAGCATAAGGGTCATTTGAACCAGAAGGAATCAAGCCAACATTAAAGAACGATAAAATAGAATCAATTTTATCGGAAAGCGCTAGAATTGCACCCACTTTTGTATCTGGAAGATCCCCATCAGCAGATGTTGGCATATAATGCTCACGAATTGCGGCAGCGACTTCTGGACTTTCACCAGCAAGGAGGGCATATTTCTCACCCATGACGCCTTGCAATTCATCAAATTCACCAACCATTCCGGTCAACAAATCAAATTTATAAAGGTCCGCAGCTCTTAAAACAGCTAATTTCTCAACATCATTCGCCCCTGTCAGCACTGACAACTTTTCTGCGATCGCTTTTGTCCGTGCCATGTGTTCAGTAATTGACCCAATTTTAGCATGGAATGTCACTTTAGAAAGTTTTGCTACCAGATCCTCAATGTTAAGTCTTTGGTCTTCACTCCAGAAAAATTCAGCATCTTCAAGACGTGCAACAAGAACTTTTTCGTTCCCTTCGATGACTTTCTCCATGTGAGCTGCATTCCCATTACGAACAGAAATGAAGTGCGGTGCTAATTGACCATCTTTAGTATACACTTCAAAATAGCGTTGATTATCACGCATTGAAGTCACTAACACTTCAGCAGGAACAGCCAAGTATTTCTCATCAAATGAGCCAACAAAAGCGGTTGGATATTCGACAATATTATTAACCTCTTCAAGCAAACCTTCGTGTAAAATCACATTCCAATCGTGTTCTGCAGCTAATTTTAAGATTTGATCAGAAATTAGTGCTTTACGAGCTTCTGCATCAGCCATTACAAAGTGGTCTGTCATTGCTGACAAGTAGTGCGTAGCCGTAGAAATTTCGAAAATTGAATCATTGTCTAGGAAACGATGCCCACGGGATGAACGTCCTGCTTGGACATCAAGTAATTGAAATGGAATTACCGTATCGTCCAATAAACTAACAATCCATTGAATGGGACGGACAAATAAGAAACTGTTGTTTGCCCATTTCATATAGGTGCTAAATTGCATTTTTTCAATTACATCATGACTGAGGGACGTCAAAATTTCGGATGTAGCTACACCATCGATATGCTTTTCTGCATAATAATAGTCGCCTTTTAACATCAAATCATCTGGATTTACGCCTTGTCCACGTGAAAAGCCTTGAATTGCTTTTGACCAGTTTCCTTCTTTGTCTTTGGCAATTTTAGCTGAAGGACCTTTGACTTCTTCATCTGATGATGCAGATGATTCAGCAAGTCCTTCTACTAAAACGGCTAATCGGCGTGGTGTAGAAAATTTCTTAATGCCATTGAAAGTAAGACGGTTATCCGATAAAAAGGCTGCCACACGTTCTGCTAACTGATTTTCACTTGGCGTTACCAAGTGCGCTGGAACTTCTTCCAGACCAATTTCTAATAAATAATTCATATTTGTTTTCCTAACTCCTTAGTGGGAGATACTCATCCCTGGATTCGATATCATCATAAATTTGGGCCATTAGAGCTCAAAATCTTCAGTCCTTATTTTTTACGACTTTAGAAAGCTCAGCATATTTCCCATTTTCACCCAAATATTTCAAACGCAAAGTTTCGTCTTTCAACAATGGGAATCCCAATTTCGCTCGTTCTTCAATAAAAGTTTTGGCTACTTTTCGTGCCATTGTTCGTACCCGATGCATATAACCCGCACGTTCTGTAACAGAAACCGCACCACGTGCATCTAACAAATTAAAAGTATGTGAGGATTTTAATATATAATCATAAGCTGGATGAACAAGCCCCTTATCAAGAAGTCTTAGTGCTTCTTGCTCGAATTCGCCGAACAATTGAAGTAATAATTCTTGATTTGATTCTTCAAAAGCGAATTTTGAATGTTCATATTCTGGTTCTTTGAAAATGTCACCATATAAGACACCATTTCCCCATTCAAGATCATAAACTGAATCTACTTCTTGTATCGCTGTGGCCAGTCGTTCTAATCCATAAGTAATTTCTGAGGTGACAGAATCAACTTCAATTCCCCCAACTTGTTGGAAATAAGTAAATTGTGTACACTCTTGTCCATCAATCCAAACTTCCCAACCAATACCAGCACAGCCCATCGAAGGATTTTCCCAGTTGTCTTCAACAAAACGTATATCGTGCTCTAGTGCATCGATGCCTAATTCAGCCAAACTTTGAAGATAGAGTTCTTGAATATTTTTAGGGGAAGGCTTCATGACCACTTGAAATTGGTGATGTTGAAACAAACGGTTTGGATTTTCGCCATAACGTCCATCAGCCGGACGACGAGAGGGTTGCACGTACGCTGCAGCCCAAGGTTCAGGCCCATTTGACCGCAAGAAAGTATAAGGACTCATTGTTCCTGCTCCGACCTCATTGTCGTAAGCCTGCATGAGATTTGCCCCTTGTTTTGCCCAAAAGCCCTGTAATGTTAAGATAATGTCTTGAAATGATCGTTTTTTGTCCGTTGCCATTTTTTTCTCCTTTTTGAATCCGATGAGCGCTTGAACTTGCGACACCATAATAAAAACCACGTTAGTACACCCGTAAGCTAAAATACTTACAAAGGGCGCAATAGCGCGGTTCCACCTTCATTTTTTACTTCATTATTATCAATAAATTTAATGTGCCATGATGTTTTTTGAGCTTTCACTATCCCCAATCGCTATATGCCCATTATAGACCTTTTAATTCACATTTGCAAGAAAGATTTTTGGGTTAAACTGACCTCACACAAAAAAACGCCCTCATTTTTCCTAAAAATTGAATGAAAGCGAGATTTTTTTAATGGTTTCGGTTGTAAATCACACTTGAAGCAAAGGAGAGCAAAATGATAATACCACCAAGAACACCCGTAATGACATCACTTATTTCAAAGTTGATGCTGAACAACAGCAGAACTGCAAGTGCCATAATCGCCCAGTGAGCCCCATGTTCAATATAAATAAGTTCATCTAAAGTTCCTTTTTCAACAAAGAAAACAGTCAAAGAACGGACAAACATTGCACCAATCAAGCCAAGTCCCAACATAATGATAATTGGGTCAGCAGTAATTGCAAAGGCGCCAATGACACCATCAAAACTAAAGGATGCATCAATGACCTCCAAATAAAGGAAAAGGACAAAGGCGGCCTTACCGGTTACTTGCTTTGGCTTATAACCCTTTTGATTGATCTTCTCGTCCGATACCTCAGCTAATGCGCCATGACGACTCATCAATTGTCCCAAGCCATCTACTAATAAAAAGGTAATAATACCAAGCACGCCGGATAATAAAACAGTATGAGGATTTTTTGATGTTAATTCCGTTGTAAAAACAAGGACAACTAATGAAATCAATGCAGATGCCAAAGGAATTTGTCCAACCTTATATAACAATTTCTCAGGTAATTTCAGCCAATGATGTTCCATTTCGGAAAAGAAAAAAGTTAAGGCCAACATGAGCAAGAATAACCCACCAAATGCGGCAATCGAAGGGTGCGCACCATGAAGAATATATCCATATGTGCCTGGTATCTCAGGGTTTCCCTTAGCAAGTGCCAAATGCAAAGCATTCATAGGACTCATGTTTGCAGAAATTGAAACCACAACAAGTGGGAAAATAAAACGCATCCCAACCACTGCAATTAAAATTCCGACGGTCAAGAAGACCTCTTGCCAAGCCTTGCTCATTTTTTCCAAAATTCGTGCATTAACAATCGCATTATCAAATGACAACGAAATTTCTAATATTGCTAAAATAGATGTCAGAATGACTGCACTAAAACCTCCATAAAAATAGGCGAAAATCAAAGCACCTAATGTGACAACAATTGAACCATAAAATATTTTCAATTTAAAACTCTTCCTTTGTTTTTTTGCATCTTAACATTTTAATTAAAAATCAAGAATACTCTATTCAATCATAACATATTTAAAAGGGATAAGGCATCATCAAAACTTCATTTATTCATTCTTTAAAAGAGAATTAAAGCTTTAGAGCTACTTCTTTCATTTGTTTATCTCCAAAATCGATTTTTATTTTTCCGTGGAATTGGTCAGTTAGTTTTAGAAGAAACTCCTGCTTTGCATCCAAGTCAATAAAAAACGAAACTTCCACATTTTCTTTAAAATTCGTTTTTTCAATGCTCAAATCATTGGCAAAAATCAGTCTTTGACAAGAATCAAAAAGGTTATAATCTAATGTAAGACATATTTCTTCTTGTTCAACAAATTGAACACATCCTACTTCATCAATCGCATGATTAACCACTCCTCCATAGGCACGAATTAACCCACCAGCTCCTAATTTAATGCCCCCAAAATAACGCGTAACGACGGCACAAACATTCGTAATCTCTCTTTTTTTCAGTATTTCAAGCATAGGAATTCCCGCTGTTCCAGAAGGTTCTCCGTCATCAGATGTTCGCTGAATTTCTTGGTGATCCCCAATTGTATATGCCATGCAATTGTGATTAGCTTGATGATGTTCTTTTTTTATTTGCGCAATAAAATCACGTGCCTCTTCCTCTGTTTCCACCCGTTTTAGCGAACAAATAAAGCGTGATTTTTTAATTTCTTCTTCACTGACAAAATTATTTTTGATGGTTATGGTCATGAGATCTCCCCTAAATTTGGCCTATTGCTTTAAGAAAAATATTGATAAAAAAAGTGCCGTTAGGCACTACTTACTGGGATAGCAGGATTCGAACCTGCGCGTAAAGGAACCAGAAACCTTCGCCTTACCGCTTGGCTATATCCCAATTTCAACTCTTATATTATAGCACTTTTAAAGTTTATTGCCAAAAATTTATGATGTTTTGTTACATTTTAAAAAGAATAACGTATTAAAAGTTATGAAAGATTATTATGGCCGCTACCTTACCAAAAATGAAATTCCGGAAGAGATAAATCTTGATCAGTTTGTGAAAATAAATGGAATGAACGCAATCAACCACAACTTAATTATCTGTTCACGTTGCGGAACAAAGCACCGAAAAGCGGATGTCCAATTAGCTATTGGCAGTTTTTATTGCCCCACTTGTCTCAATCTTGGTCGTGTCCGTTCAGATGAATTTCTTTATCACGCCATACAACAGCCCTTTGCTAATCGTCAGTTGATGAAATGGTCAGGTCACTTGACTTCGGACCAACAAGTAGTCTCAGATGCTCTGGTCAAAGCTACCAATAAAGAAGGGCAGACTTTAGTCCACGCTGTAACTGGAGCTGGAAAAACTGAAATGATTTATGCATCAATCGATCAAGCTTTAAGTCAGGGTAAATCCGTAATCATTGCCAGTCCACGAATCGATGTCTGTATTGAACTCCACCAACGACTGGAGCGTGATTTTGACTGTGCTATTCCCTTATTACATGGGAAAGGGAAGCCCTATTTTAGAAGTCCATTAGTCATTGCTACATGTCACCAACTTTTACGTTTCAAAGAAGCATTTGATCTTGTTATCATTGACGAAGTAGACGCCTTTCCGTTTGTTGATAACGATCAACTCTACCATGCCGTTAAACAAGCAGCAAAGCAAGGGGCAGCTACCGTCTTTCTCACGGCTACCTCAACACCTAAACTTGAAAAAGCCGTAAAAAGAGGCGAATTAACCCAACTTGCACTCCCTAAGCGATTCCATCAAAATCCGCTTGTCGTCCCGAAGTGTTATTTTGAAAGTCATTTCAAAGCTCATTTTTTAAAGCAAAGAAAAACTGGTTTCCCTTTACTTATTTTTTTCCCAGAAATTTCTTCAGGAATTGCATTCACAAACGAACTGCAAAAACGCTACATGAATGAAAAAATTGCTTTTGTTGCCTCAACCAGCAAAAACCGCTATGAATATGTTGAAGCATTTCGTAAACGCGAAATATCAATTCTGGTGTCCACTTCGATTTTAGAAAGGGGGGTTACCTTTCCATTTGTTGACGTTTTTTTAATGCATACCCATCATAAAAATTTTTCTGCTTCAGCTATCATTCAAATGGCTGGACGAGTTGGTCGTCATCCCGACCGACCTACTGGTCTTGTTGAACTCTTCCACCAAGGTAAAACAGAAGCAATGAAAAAAGCCATCAAAGAAATCAATAAGATGAACCAACTCGGGGGGTTCAAATGAATTGTTATTTATGTAACTGTGAATTAACCATCCACTTTCATTTTACTGATTTATTATTACTCAACTCAAAACGGGAAATGATTTGTTCTAAATGTCAAGCAACGTTTGAGCGGATAGATATAAATCATTGTCCACGGTGTTATCAATCTGGATTCTTGACCGTTTGTCCCGACTGTTTAATTTGGGAGGAGCAAAAAATCATCGTTCAACATCGCGCAATTTTTAAATACAATCAAGCGATGAAAGATTATTTTAAACGGTATAAATTTCAAGGGGATTACAATTTATTCAATGTATTTAAGCAAGAATTTCATCAAAAACGAAGTGATGAAGTGATGGTACCCATCCCGGTTTCTACGAATCGGATGCAGGAACGTGGCTTTAATCAAGTGACCGCATTCTTGCAAGATGAGCCATATCTTGATTTACTCATTAAAAAAAATACCCCTAAACAATCTAGTTTAACTCGATCAGAACGACTAAACACTGAAAATCCATTTGAACTTAATCCAGATAAAAAAATTCCTAAAAAAGTTCTTGTCATTGATGACATTTATACGACAGGTGCTACACTCCAACATGCCGTCCATATTTTATTAAAAAATGGTGCAGAGCAAGTACGCACATTCTCACTTTGCCGCTAAAAAAGCCACTCGAGGTGACTTATCTTTAACTTGTAAACGAGTTACATTCCAAACCAAGCGATGCCTTCATCTGTCCAACCACTTTTTACCAAGGCATTTTTTTCAGATAGACTTGAAGTCATAAAATGAGAACCAACCCCAGCATTCGGATTGTACAAACGATAAATCGCTAAATTCCCAGCAGAATAAAAGGCGATGCCCTCATTTTTCCAGCCTGACCCAACCAATACTCTAACCTCGTTCGTGTCTTTCGTATACAAGTGTTCTCCAGATTTAGGATTATAAATACGATAAATAGGCAAACTTGATGACTGAGGGGCTTGCCATGTAATTCCTTCATATTTCCAGTCTCTTGAGAGTTTTGGTAGAGTTGTGGCTTCATTCAAATCAGCTGTATAAAGATGCTCTCGGTTGCGTGAATTGTATAAGCGATATATCGGATGATAAGTCGACAAATCCACATTGGACATACTGGTCTGCCCGTCAATAAAAAGATTTGTTCCCTGATTAACGGAGGCATTGACCCATTCATTATCTATATCCATCCAAGAATTTTTAGCCTGGATGACCGGATACTGTCCTGAAGATGAAGTTTGAACCGATTCATAAGGGATTGGGAACGTTTGATAATTTGTTAAATTGGTGACCTCAAATGCAATACTATATTGACTATTTCTAGGAAGTGTAATGGCGTTAAACGGTATGGTTTGATATCCAGGGTCAGTAAAGGTATATGTTCCTAATGTTTGAAAATCACTTAATTTCGTACTGTTTGTCACTGCACCCACTTTATACAGCAGTTTAACTTTCGCACCTGCTTCTTCTATATCAGTTGAAATAGAATTAAGGATTTCTATTTGTGAACCTGATGTTGACTGACTGTTATAGGTATTTGAAAATATGTTACTATTGGATGTTGATCCTTGAGCGTAGCCAAAATCGTAATAAGTCCCAACTGCATTTGGGCTTGTATTTGTGGAACTATAAATCGTTTCTCCGTTATTATTGATCACTCCGTCGGCATAAATATCTGATGCTGCAAGAAAAATGTCTGCATAAGAAAGGTAAAAATAACCTCCATTGCCCCAATCTGTCCCCCATGAATTTTTAACGATAAAGGCGCCATTCATTCCTGGCTTTTTGCTAAAATTATTGGCCGAATAATTGTCATCATAGCCAACAATTTCCATTTCGTGGTCTTGATTAATATAGGTTTGATTGTTATATGTCGTAGCTAAATCACTATTCATTTTTGCTGAATAAGGAGTATATGAGGTAAAATCTTTATTGGCAGCGAGATGTGAATAAACGGCAGTCGTCGGATTTTCTGAATAATCCAAAGTATACTCAGCTTGTACTCCAAATTGGGCAGAGCCGTACTGATAAACCAATTGTTTAATTTGATTGATTCGTGTCATTATTGCAGCGTTGGTTGTGGGGAATTGATTCGTTGTCAATCCAGGGAGAATATAGGTGTCATTCACATGATAATTTGATAATTTGAGGCTATTAAATAGACTGTTGTTTATTGGAACATCTTGAGCCATTGTCATATCTTGGCTAAAACTATTATTGGGAAGCATTGGATTATATCCAATCACACTCATTTCAGGAACGTAATCAATGGTGTTACCATCCCCCAATTTCCTTGACGTCCCATCGGTATTCATTACCGCTAATGGATTCGACTTATTACTAAAAGCATTACTCGCTGACAAGTAATCATAATAAGCAGGTAACAGGTCTTCTGTAGTCCCCAATTGCTTCATCGCGCTTGTGTCAATGGCATCAACACCAGCATAATCCCAACAAATGTTTAAATCTTCTTGATTTAAAACTGGTGTCGTTTTCCCATAATTGGCCGATGTAGGATTTAAAGGATTCCATAAAGAAGGGAGGTTTGTTGCACCCAAAACGGTTTTCTTTGCTGTCAGACCAGATGACCCGAGACTCCCATTTTGGCTTGTGGACTGACTTTGAGTAGCTTGGCTTTGGATAATAAATGTTTGAATTAATCCACCAACTTTATGATTCTTGCCAAACGAGGTAATTGGTTTCGTTTTTTCGTTTACTGTTGATCTTGTTAATGATTGAGCTTGTCCAATCATTTGCACATTTAATATGCTCAAACCTATTGCTGAATACAGGAGGATGGTCTTTTTTTTCATCAACTGATACACTTTCATTAAAATCTGGTTTCATTATACCACTTTTTATATTCTATAACATACAGATATAATAAAAAAAGTTGCTCGTGCAACTCAATTAGTTTCCCACTGCAAAATTGTTAAGCCATTAAATCGTTCTTGCCACTTCAACGCTTTTGCATCATATAAAATTTTCGAATTATCAACATGATAAATCGGACGAATAATTCGATGTAAAATGTCATCAATCCCAAAAGGCGCATAAATTTCAAGCGTATCCGGTTGACCTTTTATACCAATCGCATGAACAGTGGCTAACCAACGTCCCATGGCATCCTCGCATGATGAATAAGGTTTTATATTCCGACCCTTCCAAAGATGCATATATGCTTCATTGTGAATATCAAACTCCATTTGAAATTTCTCATTTAACTTTTTTTCAAGAAATTTGTCCTGCTCTAAAGAATCCTCTTGAGTTATTTTTTTATCAAAATAAATAATATCAATGTCGTGAATACCATTCATTAAAGGCAATTTATCTTGCGTATTCCATATTGTTTGAAAAACAGCACCAGCAGCTATATAATAATTATTCAACTTCAATGAATCTACTTCAGCTAAAATTTTCATCAGCTCTGAATTATTTTGCAGCATCGATTTTATTTGGCTTCCATTTGAGTCCATTACTTTAATCTCCGAAATTTAGAAATCTGAATTTTTCTGGCTAAATTTAGTTTATCCGAAAAAAAGTTTCCAGAGTGGCGGTAGAAAAATAAAGAGACCAACCAGAACTGCAAAACCAGAAATCACTAGAACTGCACCTGCTGCCATATCTTTTGCCCGTTTGGCCCGCATATGAAATTGATAATCTGCCGCTAGGTCAACCACATTTTCGATCGCAGAATTAATTAACTCTGCCATGAAAACGAGCGAAATTGACAACAATAAAAAGAGCCAATCCACTTTTGAAATTTGGAAAAAAAGACCACACAGGATTGCTAAAACTGTTGAAATTGCATGTTTTCGCATATTCCGTTCTTGTTTAAATGCGGTCCAAATTCCAGTGACTGCAAATTCAAAACTTGAAATAAAATTAGTATTTTTCCATCTTTGTCGGTCTGGTTTGACCGGAATATTGCCATTTTTAAAATCAACCTTTTCGTATACTTTTGTATCTTTATCGTGTAAGTCCATAAGCAGTCAAAATTTCCTCTTGAAGGCCAAACATTTCTGCCTCTTCTTCTGGGGTATAGTGGTCATAGCCATTGATGTGTAGGAAACCGTGCACTACAAGCCAGCCATATTCACGCTCAATCGAGTGTCCATAATCTTGCGCTTGTTCTGCCGCTTTTTCGATTGAGATAAAAAGTTCACCAATGAAGGGATCCATTTCCTCGAGTAATTCTTCAGGAAGCTCCATATCTTCATCGAAAAAGAATTCTTCATTGTCTGGCTTGTATTCAAGAGAAATGACATCCGTCGGACGGTCTGTCTCACGATATTCGAGATTCAATTCATGTGACCGCTTATTATCAACAAAAGTCACTGCCATCTCTTTGCTTTCAGGCAATTTAATATAATCAGCCGCAAAGTCAAGCAGTTTCTGAGATTGTTCCATAATTCCTGAAGGAAGTTTCCCTGTTTCGTCAATCATTTCTACGTACATATTATGTTTCCTTAATTCTTTGTTCTTTTTAAAATTTGTTCTTTAGCAAAAGCTATAGTGGGTGTTTTTGTGGCAGGATTAATATTTTCTGGTAACTTGTCATACTCAAACCATCGCAAATCCGAGACTTCCTTCTTTTCCAATTTGACTTGGCCAGAATAATCATCACAGATAAAAATAGTATCAATGATATAAACCTCGTCACCATTTGGGTAAAAGAAATGTTGTTCTTCCCCAGAGGCGACCGAATATAATTTCATTCGATGCGCAGTCAAACCTGTCTCTTCGAAAAGTTCACGTTTAGCTGCTTCTAGTACAGTTTCCCCCGGTTCAACAGAACCTCCGTGATAACACCAGTTGCCATTGTCAACCCGTTTTTGTAAAAACAGCCCTTTATCATCATCATAAATAATTACTGAAGCACAAGCAATCACCATCGGAATATGACCGACTTTTTTTCTCAGCTCCATTATGTACCCTTCAGCCATTAAACACACTTCTTTCTAACCAATTACTTACCATAGAAGCAAATAATTGAGGTTGTTCCATTTGTAAATTATGACTTGCCATGTCCAGCATAGCAAAGGTAGAACGCGGATACTCACGAATCATCCGAAATTGATCTTCATATCCTACAACAGTATCCTGATGGCCAAGTAGCACTAAATAGGTTTATTGAATTGCCTTACGTTTGTAATAGCATCCTTTAAACGATAATTTTGTTTTAATCTGTAGATGAAAGATTGATCAACATTTTTCCAAGATTTTTTCGATTGTTTCGATTGTTTCTGAGCCAACTGGTATTCTGTAGTTAATTCAACCCATTTGGAAAATTGAAGTTTTCTACCTTTCGTTTCAGGAATAAGCATTGGTGCGAGTAAAAATAAACCAAGGATATCGGATGGCTTTTTGTCTACGATTGCCCTCGCTAAATAACCGCCATATGAATAACCAGCAATTAAAAAAGGTGCTCCAATAACTTTATCTATAAAATCAAATAATTCTTCTAACACATCGTCAGTTGAGGATAGATATGATCCAGAAGTTGAATCACCCATACCTGGCAAATCAATATAAACCCTTTTTATATCCGAATTACTAGTAAAAAGTAGTTCGAATACTGCTTCCATCGTTCCCATGTTCCCGCGCCACCCATGAATTATTAGTAGCGGGAATCCATTACCGATTAATTTATAATGCAAATGCAAGCCCTGAATATCAATAAACATAGAATCACTCAGCATTCTATTTGAAATTTAAAGCAATTCCCAGAACTATTTTTTTTCGTAGGCATTAATTATCTCAGCAACAACGGGGTGTCTGACCACATCTTTTGCCGTGAAATATATAAAGTCAATGGCTTGAATGCGGGATAATTTTTCGGTTGCATCAATCAAGCCTGACTTAACCTTACTTGGAAGGTCAATTTGTGAAATATCTCCATTAACAATCATCTTGGAATTAAAACCAAGACGGGTCAAAAACATTTTCATTTGCATCGTCGTCGTATTTTGGGCTTCATCAAGAATGACAAAAGCATCATCTAGAGTCCTCCCACGCATATAGGCTAAAGGAGCAATCTCGATGATTCCTCGCTCCATCATTCGCTCAGTCGCATTTTTACCTAATATCATATACAAGGCATCATATACTGGACGGAGATAAGGGTCAACTTTTTCTTGTAAGTCCCCTGGTAAAAAGCCTAAGCTTTCCCCAGCTTCGACGGCAGGGCGGGTCAAAATAATCCGTTTCACTTGACCGTTCCGCAAGGCTTGAACAGCCATAACGACTGCCAAAAATGTTTTCCCCGTTCCAGCTGGACCTATTCCAAAAACGACATCGTGGTGTTTAACTGCATCTACATACGTTTTCTGAACTAAATTTTTAAGCCGAATGGGTTTTCCAACGGCATCTTTTGTCAGCTCAACTTCGTATAGGGCTGTAAAGTTTTCAATGTCATCATCGAGCACCATTTGTGATGCAATGATAACATCAGAGGTATGAACAGGAACACCACGTCGAACCAAAACTTGAAGTGCTTGAATTGCTTTACGGGCGCGTTGTCCACTCGCATCGTCAGCTGCCAAAATTTGAACCATTTCTCCACGATAATTAATTTCAACTGAGAGCTGATGTTCAAGCAGTGTTAAATACTTATCTTGTGTACCAAAGACTAGTGCCGCATCTTCAGGATTTTCTAATTTAAAATCAACCGAAATTTTTGCCAAATAAATAATCTCCATTTAATGATTTTCTTTTATTATACCACACCTCGAAAAATAAGATTTAATTTTCGCGATATTGCAGCCAAGTTTAGGCAAAATAACATTTTCAATCAGTAATTGAGCTTAAATTGAGTAGCGTTCAATCCTACTTCTGCCGTCACCGATTTTTTTGATGAGTAATTGTTGTCCAATTGATTTTTTCATTTCTTCGACGTGACTAATGACCCCGACCATTCGATTTTCTCCGATTTGTTCGAGGGCAGTCATCGCTTTTTGCAGCGTTTCTTGATCAAGGGATCCGAAACCTTCATCTACAAATAAAGCATCAATTTGAACTCCATTAGCTGTATTCTGAACCACTTCACTTAATGACAGGGCAATTGATAAAGCAGCAATAAAAGTCTCTCCTCCAGACATTGTACTTGATGATCGTGTAGCGCCTGTTTCGTTGTCATAGATGTTTATATTCAAGCCCTGACTTCCGTTGCCTTTAACTTCTTCTGATAATTCAAATTGATAGCGATTATTTGACAATACATTAATGAAATGATGATTGGCATAGTCTAGGACTTGTTCTAGGTAACTTTGAACGACAAATGTTTCGAGTTTTAGCTTATCTGTAGTTTTACCATTGACTGCATTCCAGAGTTGCGTCATATCCGCACTTGCTTGAGCTAATTTTCCCTGAGCGCGTCGTAATTTTTCAATCTTTTCAAAAGCTTTTATTGCTTGATCAACCTCCTTATCAGACGTTGCCAATTCTTTTTCTGCATGAATATAGTTCTTTTCGTTTTCTTTATTAACTTGCGTCAAATGATTAATATCTGGCAGTTTACTGCCGGTCAATTGTTTTTCTAATTGCTTGATTTCTTTTTCCAATCGTAATTTTTCATTTTGATAGGCTTCAATTTTATTTGAAAGCGTCGTTGGATTTTCATCAAGCCATTTTTGAATCACTTCTATTTTATCTGATTGAGCATCACTTGCATTCAGTCGTTTTGATACTTTAGACTTGATTTCTTCAAGACTAAGCTCTGTAAGATTAATTTGTGAATTTAGACTTTCAATTTTACCGTTGGCTCCTTCGAGTAAACGTTCAAGTTCTATTTTTTTTGTTGTTGTATCTCGAACAAACCATTCGAAAGACTCGATTTCTTTGCTTAATTTCTCCCTTTGCTTTTCCAAACGTAAACTGGACTCTAGCACTCCTTTTTGACTGATAAACTGGTGCTGTGTTTCAATTTTCCCCATTATTTCGGCCACTTGTTTCGATAAGCTTTGACCTTTTTGTTCCGCGTCTAAGGCTTGGATTTCAAGAACATTAATTTCTTCTGTCAGTTTTTTATTCTTTTCAAATTTAACATTATTTTTTTCCCGAGCAAGTTTGATTACTTTTTCAATCGCCGAAAGATCAATCTTTTCAGGGAGTTCCAGATTTGATGAACTTTTAAGTGCTACATAATTTTCATCTCGCTCATTCTTAATTCTTTCAAGTTCAATTAATTTATTTTCAAGCTTTACTTTTAATTGGTCATGATTGGCTAGGGCTTGTTGTGTTGAAACTTCTGTAGCTGCAAAAGCGCGTTGACTTTCGTCAACATCTTCCATCGCCTCCTTCAATTCTTGATTTGAAATTTCTAGAGCAGGTTTTGCATGGTGCTCAATTGAACCACATACCAGACATGGCTCCCCTTCCACCAATTCATTTTGTAATTGGGCAATCATCAACTGACGACGCTTTTGAATTTTTAATTCATAGTCTGCTTTTTTCATTGATAAACTTCGCTGTAATTTGTTGATTGTCTCCTTAGCCTTATGATCGTCTTCTTCTAAAGCTTTTTTTTCTAGATCAAGTCTATTGAATTCCTTAAATTGGGGGATGACATTTTGACTTAACATCAATGCTATTTCATTTAAATTTTTACTCTCTTTATTAATTTCGTCAATATCAAATCGTGCTTGTTGTTTGAAAATAATTTCTTGTGAATAAGTTTGACGTATCTGTTCAACTTCTTCTAATTGAGCATTTAGTTCTCGAAGCTCTTGATTCAATTGCTCCAATTCAAGCTTAAGTTTTTCTACCTCTTTTGCTTGCGGAATTAGAATTGAAATTTTGGCAACTTGTTGTTTCTTTGTCTCGATTAATTCATTTTCTTCATTTAGGCGATCCATTTGTTTTTCTAAACCACTTAATTGGCCGTTTAGTTCAGTCATCTCTTCTTGATATTGACCGCGGTTTGATTTTAATCCGATCAGAGCTTGTTCTGCCTTACTTATGTCTGATAAAGGTTGCTTAAATGAAGATGCCCAAAGGAGTTCCTGATAATGAACTTGATTTTCTTCATGTTCACTTGCATGTGCCATGATTTTGGTTGCATAATCTGTTTCAAGAGTATGTTTCCTTGCGAGATTCGACTCGATTTCAACTGCTTTTTGAAGCTCCATTTGTGCTTGCGTTTGTAATATCCGGAGCGTTTCCACTTTATCCTTCAGCACTTGATTATCTTTTTTTCTCACTTCAATTAAAGTATGGAGGCAGTCAAATTTTTCTTCCTCAAGACTATTTTCAATTTTCTCTAACTCGGAATTTGACCAAATTGCAGACTGAAATTGGATAGCCAATTGATTTTGAAATTCTTGATTTTGCTCATTCAAGAGATTAAATTTCATTTTGATTTGATTTGAGAATTCTGTAAAAATCCCTGTCCCAAAAATTTTTTTCAAGATGGCTTCTTTTTCATCTGTTTTTGATTTTAAAAATTGCGAAAAGTCATTTTGAGGGAGGAGAATGATTTTCTTAAATTGTTCTGCATTCAAATGAAGCAGTTGCACCATCTCATTTCCGACATCTGCTGGTTTAGTGGCTAAATTTTCAAGTTCTTTTCCTTTAATTGATTCAACAATAGTAAGATTTGCGGTCGAGTTTTGTTTCTTCGTCCCCGTCCCTCGCATTTTTTTTAATTCCTGTTCAGGCTTACGTACAACTTTGTATATAAAATTACCTTGTTCAAAATAAAAAGTAACACTGGTTTCTTCTTCACAACTTGCAAACTGACTACGCATTTCTCTTGCATCTCGTTCGCTTGTTGTTGTGCCAAACAGGGCATACGTCATGGCATCGAAAATCGTGGATTTCCCAGCACCTGTATCACCGCTTATTAAGAAAATGGGGGCCTCAGCTAACTTAGAGAAATCAATTTTAGAATGCTCGTGTGGACCAAAATAGTTCATTTCCAGATATAGTGGCTTCAATTTTTTTCTCCCTTCAGTTGAATAAGCGTCTCTTCGACAATGGCTTCTTGACCTGTACTCATGTGTTTTCCTGTCACACGTTCGTAAAAACGTTCAATAATCAATTCTTCAGATAAATTTTCAATATTTGCCATTGATTTCATTTGTTTTTCTCTGGCAAGATCTTCAAAATCTAATTCGACAATGGTGCCATAAATTTTTTGGAGCTGAGCCCTTAAATTTTCGCCCCTATGAACTAAACGCTCAAACTTTTTAATGGTAATGGCAAACCAAGCAGTATGAAGCGGCAAGGCATTGTAAAAATCGGGATTTATCAAAACGTCCCACGTTTCTTTTAAGACAACTAAATCTCTTTGTTGCTTCAATGAAACAAATTTTGAACTGACATGCCCATCTTCTAGTTCAATGATGTAAACTCCCTTATTTGAATTGGCCTCTTTTGTATTAAATTTTACTGGACTTCCAGAATACTGAACCTTTTCACTAGGGGATGCTAAATTGGTATGAATATGACCTAAGGCGACATAATCAAATCCTTCAAAGAGTTGACTACTCATCGTTGCCAATCCACCTACTCTAGAAGCCGTTTCAGAGGTTAATTCGACAGGCAATTCTTGATGTGCTGAAATAGCAAAGTGCGTCACCAGAATTTGCTGCTTTGTTGGATCAAATTGTTTTTTCAACTCCTCTAGAACCAAAACCATGGCATCTGAAATTGTCTTGATTGCTTTAACCCGTTCATCATTCATCCCTAAATTTGAAAAATAGATTCTCGCATCAGCAGGATCGAAAAAGGGGAGCAGAAAAAGTTGAACTTCATCCGTTTCGATCGGTTGAAATGCCTCATCGAGAAGTGTATTCAGATAAATGTCATTAAACCCAAGCCATTCACGTCCAAAATTAAGTCGTCGGGCACCATCATGGTTTCCTGCGATCATATAAATAGGAATCTTCGACTCAATGTTGATCTTTTTCAACATTTGATTAAAAGTCGTTACCGCAGTCGTGCTAGGGATCGCCCGATCATAAAGGTCCCCAGCGATGATAATTCCGTCGACCTGTTCGTCTTGAGCAAGCGCTAAAATTTGATTAACGGCGTACTTTTGCTCCTCAATTAAATCAAATCCATTGAGTGTACGTCCAATATGCCAATCTGATGTGTGTAAAAATTTCATTGCTTCTCCCCGACATGTTCTGTTTCATCTTGTAAAGTATCTAACTTTAAGTATATCTTTTTTTATGATTTTGGACAATCTTACTACATTTAGTAACTTTTTGAAATAAAAAAATCTGTCATTGCTGACA
The DNA here is from genome assembly GCF_002441655.1 of Lactococcus fujiensis JCM 16395. Taxonomy (GTDB): domain Bacteria; phylum Bacillota; class Bacilli; order Lactobacillales; family Streptococcaceae; genus Lactococcus; species Lactococcus fujiensis. The sequence goes on from NZ_JXJU01000008.1 coordinate 90,754, forward strand.
GATTTAAAATTCATTATTTAGCCACTGCTGGATAAACAGAAACTTGTTTTTTACCACGTTTCATTTCGAATTTAACAGTACCTTCGATTTTAGCGAAAAGTGTATCATCACCACCACGTCCAACGTTAGCACCTGGATGGATATGTGTACCACGTTGACGGAAAAGGATTGATCCGCCACTTACAAGTTCTCCGTCAGATGCTTTAGCACCAAGACGTTTAGCTTGTGAGTCACGACCATTGGAAGTAGAACCTCCACCTTTTTTGTGGGCGAAGAGTTGCAGATTAAGTTCAAGCATGTTATTGCCCTCCATTTTCAAATTTAAGTGTAATATATTGACCATAACTTTTTTCTACTGCTTTCATCGAATTTGCGAAAGCTTCGAGCAAAATTTGTGCCAATAGACCTTGTTTTTCAGGGGTACTCAATGGGATTTCGACGTAGAGATAACCATCTTCCATTTGGGTCACAGGTTTTATGTGCGCCATGTCAAAGAGATTATTTGCTGTCGTTATCGTCAGAACACTGACTGCAGCACAAACAACATCGTGTCCGTACTCGCCAGATTCAGCGTGCCCCGAGATTTCATAAGAGACGATTTTGCCTCTTTTAGACCTGATACAAGCTTCAATCATAATTAAGCGTTAACTGATTTGATAACAACTTTAGTGTATGGTTGACGGTGACCTTGTTTACGGTGAGAGTGTTTCTTAGGTTTGTATTGATAAGTAACAACTTTCTTTTCTTTACCGTGTTTTTCAACTTCTCCGACAACTGTTGCGCCAGCTACAAGTGGTGCACCAACTTTAGTTGTATCTCCTCCAACGAAGATAACTTCGTCGAAAGTTACAGTTTCGCCAGCTTCAACATTGAGTTTTTCAACGTAGATAACTGAACCTTCTTCAACTTTAAGTTGTTTCCCACCAGTTTTGATGATTGCATAGTTTGACATTGTGATTCCTCCTTATTAGATTTTTGCTCTTGATTTTTAAGTCATGAGCTGTCAGACTCGCCTTTGTTCGTGGGCTATCAGCCACTTAAACGAAACATCGAGCGGTTGCACTTTATGGAAACCACAAAGACAACTTCTATATTATACTACAAGCCAAAACGAATTGCAAGTAATACTCCTTTTCCTTAATTTTTTGTTTTCTTCGACTCCTTCTCAAAACATTTTTCTAGAATAATCAAAAAAACCACACTCATTCGCTTGTAGTTTTTTCATTTTTTTCGTCAATAAGTTCCACTTGATAAACTTTTTTTATGTTCCATACCATTTGTAATAATGTATTAATTAGAAGCATGATCCATGCAAAACTCAAACTAAAGGACAAAATCTCAAAGGCTGTCAGCGTAAAATAATGGACAAAATGCCACAAATAGTAAGACAACGCAAGAAATCCAACAATCGCATAAGAGATGTAATAAATGGTCTTTTCTACATGTGGCAAGAACCAACGAATTCCCAAAATGGCCAATCCCATAAATAATACAATAAGTTGGGCGAATACATCATGTGCAATGTGCGCCAGCCCTTGTCCGTTATTTGGTATCAGTCCGACCATGCCTATCGAACCTGCAGCCAAGCTGAGCAATAATTGCAAAATAATATGGCGCCAATGTTGACCAAATTTATTTCGGATTGCTACGAAGAGGTAGTCAAAGAGTCCAATCATTAGTGCTGCCGACAGTATTAAAGTTAAATTAAATTGAAAACTCGCATTAGAATTTGATGTCCCCAAAATTGAAAAATTACGTTGCCACCAATATTGATTCCCATTTGATGCCATACTAGAGATGACTCCACCAATTGAGACCATAATCAGCATATTGACCAACATCGAAATTTCAAAGACATCAACGACAAACAACAGAATATAATTGATAATTCCTGTAAAAATGGAATAGATGACAACGGCTGTGGTTAAATCAAACGCGACACCATGAAAAATTTGATTAATGAACCAAAAAAATGCTGATAAGGCCAATGTAACGATCAAAAAGACGGAAATGATCACCGTCAAAAAGGTTCGCCAATAAACTTTTGAAGTCATCTGATGATAAAGTTCTTTTCTCCTTAAGAGGTAGGAAATAATAAAAGAAAGCATTCCTATCGCATTGGAGATGACGATAATCCCAGTGGCAATTGATTTATTGCCTGACAATGGGATGACATGATTAATACCTAATGTCACAAGTGCAACAATAAATAAAATTGAAGCAACAAATGTTGGAACGAGAAACCATTTTGCTGCACCTTCTGCTTTTGTTTGCCTGATCGAACGTATTTTAAAGCTATCATTAGAAATTTCAGTGACTTCAATTTGATTTGTCTCATCTAATTCTAACTTCTCATATAATTCTTTTGGTAATTTAATTTTTTCCATAAAATCCCCTAAAACTTAATTTTTTATTAGATTTCTTTCCAATTAATTTCTAACTGATAATGAGCAATTTTCGTTTCATTTTGGAGCAGCTGATAGGATAAAGCGATGCACTTCTCATTAAGGCGGGGTTTATATTCAGTGGTCATAATGGATAAAAGCCCTAGTCCTTCATACGAAGTTACCGTTTCATTCAATTTGTTAAACCTCATAATGACCGGTTGGTTTGCGTAACGTGTCATGGACAGCTCTATATCATCAAATTTAATCAAAACTTTTTCATCATTCGCATTTTGATAACGCAATAACACCTTGCCATTGATAACTTTTACTTCTCCGCCAAAATCTTCTTCGATAACTTCTACTTGCTTGCCAATTTCAATTTTATTTTGAATCTTTATCTTAAACATAACTTATATTTTACACTATTTTATCCATGAAATAAACCTTTGATTTATACAAATCCTTGATGTATTTTTTTTACTCAAATGGCAATTTAAGTCAATTTCTAGTATAATTAATGAAAAGGGTTTTTTGTGAAAAAGAGCCAAAGGGGGGCAAATGGAAAAAGTATTTCGCGAACCTGTCCATGATTTTATTCATGTTGATAACCAGATTATTTACGATCTCATTAATACAGCCGAATTTCAACGTTTACGGCGAATCAAACAATTAGGCACTACGAGTGCAGTTTTTCATGGGGCTGAACACAGTCGCTTTTCACATTGTATGGGGGTCTACCATATTGCCAAAACAATCACTGATCACTTTTCAATGAATTATCCTATGGAATGGGATCCAGATGAAAACTTGGTCACACAATGCGCTGCACTCTTGCATGACGTTGGACATGGTGCTTATTCGCATACTTTTGAGGGCCTTTTTGAGACTGACCATGAGGCTGTCACGCGCGAAATTATTACTTCTCCTTCGACCGAAGTTAACGCTGTTTTGCGTCGCGTAGCCCCTGATTTCCCTGAAAAAGTTGCTTCCGTAATTGCTCACGAATACCCAAATCCTCAAGTAGTCCAATTGATTTCCAGTCAAATCGATGCTGACCGAATGGATTATCTCCTCCGTGATTCTTATTACACCGGTGCAGTATATGGTCAATATGATTTGACTCGTATTCTACATGTCATTCGTCCTGTTCCAAATGGTATCGCTTTTGTCATCAATGGGGTTCATGCAGTCGAAGATTACATTGTCAGTCGCTACCAAATGTATCAACAAGTCTATTTCCACCCCGCTTCACGCTCAATGGAAGTTATTTTAAAAAATTTATTGGCTCGTGCTAAAGATTTGTACTCAAGTCAGACAGATTACTTTAAAATAACATCTGCCCGATTAATTCCATTTTTTGAACAAAATAATAACTTGAACGACTACTTAAGTCTCGACGATGGTGTTATGAATACCTATTTTCAAACTTGGATGACCTCTGAAGACGCTATTTTATCTGATTTGGCACAGGCCTATATGAATCGACATTTATTAAAATCAGTGCAATTTGCCAAAACGGATTTTGATAAACTGGATCAAATGCGCGAATTAGTTGAACAAGCTGGTTTTAATGTCAAATATTATACGGGCATTCATAGCAATTTCGACCTTCCTTATGATTTTTATCGTCCGACTTCTGACACACCTCGGACACAAATTGAAATCATACAAAAAGATGGCACTTTGTATGAACTCTCAGAATTATCCCCTTTAGTTGCTTCACTAACGGGTACCATTCATGGAAATCGCCGCTTTTATTTCCCTAAAGTCATGCTGGAACATGAAGATTTTAGAGCTCTGATTAAAAACGATAGCTTTTTACCTGCACAAAAATAAATAAAATTAGAAAGAAATGAAATGATTAAATTAGTCGCAATTGATTTGGATGGCACTTTGCTCAATCCTGAACGAAAAATTACACCCGCTGTCAAGGCCGCTGTTAAAGCTGCCAAAACTTACGGCATTAAAATTGTTATTTGTACCGGACGTCCTTTGATGGGCGTCACGGATATTTTGAATGAGCTTGACCTGACCGAGCATGGCGATTATGTCATTACTTACAATGGGGCACTTGTTCAGCGTGCTGACACAGGCGAAGAGTTCATCAAAGAATCAATTAGTCGCGAAGATTTTCTAGATATTGATGCCATGGCTCGTAAAATCGGTCTTCCATTAATGGCGATTACCCGCGAAGGAATCTATACGAGCCAACGGGACATCGGGAAGTATGTCGTTCATGAAGCTGCGATGGTAAATATGCCCCTTTACTATCGATTGCCAGAAGAAATTGGCCAACTTGAAATTGCGAAAGTGATGACCGTGGATGAACCTGAAAAACTTGACGATGGTATTGCCTACATGCCTTTTGAGTTTTTCGAACGTTTTAATATGGTTAAATCGACACCATTCTATCTTGAATTTATGAATAAAAAAGCCAGTAAGGGTTCTGCCGTTAAACATTTAGCCGAAAAATTGTTTCTTGACATGGATGAAGTCATGACGATTGGTGACGAAGAAAATGACCGCTCAATGTTGGAAGTTGCCGGTTGTCCTGTGGTGATGGAAAATGGAAAAGCAGAATTGAAGAAGATCGCTAAGCATGTGACTAAATCAAATATTGAATCTGGAGTTGCCTATGCCATTAACGAATGGGCGATTAAAGAATACATCAATTAATTATATGTTATAATAAAAAAAGGTTCATTCATTTGAATCTTTTTTTCATCACAAGTTCAGAAAGGTTCGGCTATGCGTTCTTACTTGAAAAAAACTTGGGCATTTTATGCTCAAAGCCCTTCTTATTTTGTCACAGTTTTTTTATTTCAATTATTTGTGTTAGAAATTTTAGGTGTCGGATTACTGTTTGCCTTTCAAACTTTACTAGATGCTTCTGGCATCAATTATTTGTCTTATGATAATATTGGGCCTATTTTTATGCATCAACCATTCATTGCGGCATGGCTTATCTTACTTTTACTTGTCGCTTTGATTGCAATATTTTGGGAATTCTCCTTCATGATTTTATTAAACCAATTCATCATTAAGCAAGAACACCCACCATTTAGAGCCTTATTTCGCTTATCCTTGCAAAAATTAAAAAAAGTAAGGCTAGGCTCACTTCTTTTCTTTTTCATTTACTTCATGCTCTTATTTCCATTAAGTGGCATGGGGAGCAGTTTGGGCATCATTTCAAACATAAGGATTCCAGATTTTGTCCTTGAATTCATCATTCATTCGAGTCTCTGGGGTTTAGTTGGTGTGACGTTATTTTATTGCCTCTGTTTTTACATCACTTTTCGCCTCATTTTTACGCTGCCCTATTTAATTTTGACAGATAAAAAAATCAGCGCATGCATCAAGTCCAGTTGGATCTTGTCCCGTCATAAATTTTTTACCTTTTTAGCATATGTCATATCATTATTTGGTTCAATGGTCTTTTTCCGCTTTTTATTAAGCCAGGGGCTTGTGAATTTACAGAAATTATTTGATCAACAGTTCCCACAAAATTCAGCACTTTTGGCAAGTCTTTTAATGCTCGGCTTACAGTTGTTCTCATTGATTACCATGATCCTGTCTCTGCTAATCCCGTTTTTCATTGTTTCTAGCATGATGGATTTTGATGTTGAAATAAAATTGGAAAACAAGAATAAAATACCGCGTTTTGTTCAATTCATTGGAACAATTCTCACTTTATCTTTTGTTTTAATATTTACAATTGGTCTTTTTGCTAGCAATTACAGCTATTTGACTTCGAATAATGAATTATCTAATCCCATGGTCATTTCACATCGAGGTGTCTCCAATGGCAATGGTGCCCAGAATACAATCCCTGCGCTGATTGCGACCAGTAAAACCTACCATCCAGCATATGTCGAAATGGATATACGTCTGACTAAAGATAACAAGTGGGTTGTCATGCATGATGCCAATTTGTTTGCTCTGACTGGAGTCAATAAAAAAGTCAATCAATTAACTTTGAATCAACTCGAAAAGCTAACCGTGCACGACAATAACCACAGTGCGCCTGTTGCATCATTCTCAGACTATTTTAAAGAGGCTAATCGACTCCACCAAAAGTTATTAATTGAAATAAAATCAACCAACCGCCATCCTCAAAAATTAGTCGAAGACTTTTTGAAACAGTATGGCGATGAAATAGTTGACAATCAAGCTCAAATCCATTCACTCAACTTCAATGTGATTCAAGAATTACGCACACAGGCTCCTGCCATAAAAGCCTTTTATATCATGATTTTCAATTCTTCTGGTGTTCCTGAAAGTAAAGCATCTGGTTTCTCGATGGAAAAATCTACACTGGATCAATCTTTTGTTTCCACAGCACAATCAAGAGGACAAGAAGTCTATACCTGGGATATTGATGATGCCGCTTCACTTCAACAAGTTCGTTCCTACGGGGTTGATGCTGTCATTACTGACAATATTCCCATGGTCAAAAATACAATGAAAGAAAGTCTAGGAAAATTATCTTATGCACAAAAGCTGAATCTATTTGTTGAGACGAACCAAATTTCAGCACTCAAACACGTTATAGATTTATTTAATGTTGGCGGAATGTAAAAAACGACCATAGGTCGTTTTTTATATGTCATAAAAAGGATTGGTTAATGTTTGACTTTCTAAAATTTCTATCTCTGGGTGCCATTTTCGTAATAAATTAGCCACCTTAGGGACAAACAAATGTTCAATATAGTGCCCTGGATCAATGCCGAGCAGACCAGAAGACAACATATCGTGCCCACTATGGTAATAAATATCACCAGTGATATATAAATCAGCCCCTTTAGCAAGAGCTTGTGGCCACAATTTTCCACCCGAACCACCGCATATGGCAATTCGCTTTATAACAGACTTCAAATCACGATCATATGTAACCAAACGCAAGCGCTTTAATCCAAAACCTGCTTTAATTTTAAGGGCCAATTCTGATAGACTTTGAGGTTCAATATTGCCTACACGACCGATTCCATCACGATCGTCAAGTACTTCAACTTCTGTCATGTCCAAAATTTCCGCAAAGTCGTCATTAAGTCCGCCTTTTACAACATCGATATTCGAATGACTGGTATATACGGATATGCCAGCTTCTGCCAAACGCAAAATGATATTTTCCTGACTATCCTCATCTGTCAGCCCTGACAATGGACTAAAAATTACGGGGTGTTTGGCAAAAATTAAATTTGCCCCCACATCAATTGCTTCTTGAACCGTTTGATCACGAATATCTAAAGTGACTAAAACTTTTTTGACTTCTTGATTAAGGCGCCCAATTTGCAAACCAACAGGGTCATTTTCAATGGCTAAATCTTGAGGGCAAAAGCTTTCATAGGGCTTAACAAATTCACTTATTTTCATGATAAAACCTCATTAAGCTGTAGTAAGTATGCTTCTACTTCTGCATATTTTGACATCGTTTGATCAGGTAAACTTGATAAAATATATTCTTGCGTGTGAATTTCTTTTGTCCATTTTTGCACGAAAATGTCGGATTTTTCACGACGTAAATAAGGTCCAAATTTCAAATCCAATTCAGACAGCTTCATTTTTTCTCCAGCAGGTTCCGCGACAATCATTTCATAAAATTTTTCAGCATCATATACTATTTTTTCAGTTTTAATTGCAAACTGATGTTCAATCAACCATTCTCGGAGGGTATCTTCGTGATTATTCGGCTGAAGTATCAAGCGCATATTTGGCTTAATTTTTTTCACACCTGCTTCTAAAATTTCAGAAATTAAAAGGCCACCCATTCCTGCTATCACAATCGTGTCTATTTGATCTGCAGCTTCAATAGCTGCTAAACCATTGGCCAAACGAACGTGAATATGATCCTCTAACCCTGATTTCTGTACATGCGTCTTGGCAATTTCAAATGGCCCCTTAACCACTTCACCAGCGACCGCAAAATCAATTCTGCCTTCTTCAATCAAAAAAGTGGGCAAAAAAGCATGGTCAGATCCGATGTCTGCCAGCCTTGCACCATTTTCAACAAGTGAGGCGACTACTTTTAAACGTAATGACAAATGATTTTTAATCAATTACTCCCAACCTTTCTTTACCAAATTTACAATAAGAAAGAACAGGACAATTCTCACAATTTGGATTCTTAGCCGTGCAATGATATCGGCCAAAAAATATTAAATGGTGATGCGCTGAGACCCATTCGTCTTGCGGGATATAACGCATCAAAGTTTTTTCAACCTCAAGAACCGATGCCTTTTGAGGTACAATATTCAGCCGCTTAGAAACTCTGTCAACATGTGTATCTACAGCAATCCCGGGTATTCCAAAGGCATCGCCCAGTACAACATTAGCTGTTTTGCGACCTACTCCTGGCAATTTTTGTAGGATTTCTTTGTCTTGAGGTAAAACTGAATCGAACTCATCGACCAACATCTGCGCCGCAGCTTTGATATTTTTAGCTTTAGTGTGATAAAGACCAATCGTTTTAATTTTACTCTCAATCGATGCAATATCGGCTTTGGCTAGACTTTCTGCATCCGGATAAGCCGCAAAAAGGGCAGGTGTCGCTTTGTTGACGCCAATATCCGTTGCTTGTGCCGATAATATAGTAGCTATGAGTAACTGAAAAGGGGTTCCCCAGTTGAGTTCGCCTCGAGCGTCAGGGTACATGGACATAATAATATCCAAAGCCTCTAAATATTTCTTTTTACTTAACATCCGATCATCTCATTCTAATTATTCCACGGCCCATCCATGGGAATATAAAAATCTTGAGTTGGCTTTTGCATCTTTGAAAGATCAAAAATATTCTGCTTATTTTCAACAGCTTGAACATTCATCAAGCCCTCATTTTTCCAGTTGCGCAGAATCGCTTTAATATATTTCAGTGAGACTTTGCGGTTCAAAACGGCTTCACGTAAGGCTTTTTTGATCAATGCCAGTTCATATTGATCTTCAAAAAGTAATGCCCGTAATTCATCCATTTGCATGGGTGATATGACGCCCATTTCGGCCTCAAATGTTGTCACCAAGTCTTGCAGTTGACCATTTTTTTGAGCTTCTTCATCACTATTTTGAATTTTTTTTGTTGACTGATTTTCTGAAATCGGTGGTGTAGTGCTTGTTAATTCATCCAAATGACGAAAAACAGGACTCACGTCAAAAATCGTTTCAACATCGCCAGCTAAGTCAATCAGAGTAACTTTAAGCGATCCAAAATTCTGCAAAGCTGTAATGGAATGATTGACCTGGGTCAGAGTTTTGTCTATTCTCGTCGCAATTTCACTTGGAGCAATATCGCGATTATCATAGAAATAGAGCCAAACGAGAAAGTCATCCGCACTTGGAAAAAGCTTTGCAAAGTAAAGTGTCAATGCTTTAGGCAAAATCAGATGTCCATTTGTATATTCTTCGTAATATGTCATGCTTCTATTATATCATTAAAGCAGGCTGAGAGAAAGCACACAATGACAAACCAAACTATTTTCAGAGCAATTAAAGACAAAGTGACTTCTCCAAGGAAGCAACACTTTATCAAAAGGCTGTAGATAAATTTATCCAGGATCACGAAAGGACTACACGCATTAAGTTTCTGATGTATGTGGCGCAACAGGAATGATAATAGAATTCAGAGCAAATCCTTATTTCATAAATTAACAAACATAAAAATATATTCTATTTGGTCCAAATTTGACGCCCTTAACAGATGACCTTCATTATAAAATGTTTCCGATATTTCGGCTAGACAAAACAGCTCTTTATAGGCCAATGAGGAATACATTTGACCATTTTCAGACCGTAATTCAATGGTGGCGATATAATGGAGATATCATTAGTGTGACAAATTCTGTTGAAATCCTTCTTCATGGAATAATCGAAGGCTTGCTGCTTAAAATTCCATTCCTGAGTTAAAGTTGAAAATTTTACATTTGTAAAAATATGAAGTGTCGCCAGCGACTTTTTTTCTTCAATTTTTTCCAATTCTAGAATCTAACATCACCGACTTATTTATTAGTTAATACTTTTATTTATGTTTAAATTACTCTCCCTATTTACAAGATCAAAGGGCTAGAAATTAAAATCCGTAATTAAATAATTTTGCATTTTATTTTTTATTTTTATGCAAAATTGTCATTATTAATTTGTATAAACAATTCATTGATTTAATTTTTCTATTTTTAAAATAGTGAATTTTCCAAAAACTTGTAAGCGAAAACATTCCTTTAATCATGTGCATTATTTAACATAAAATTTTTATCTAATTTTTCATATTTTATAATCTTATGTATATTTTATTTTAATAATTTATTGTATAATGAGGTATACAATAATTGTATAATTACATAATTATCAGGAGGTTTTCAATGAAACTCGAAGGCAAAGTCGCCTTGATCACAGGTGCATCAATGGGTATGGGTAAAGGCCATGCCGAAACTTTTATTAGTGAAGGCGCAACTGTTTATTTAGCTGACATCAATGACGAAAAAGGAAATGCAACTGCCGCTGAATTGGGCGACAAAGCACACTTTGTTCACCTTGACGTTACAAATGAAGAAGATTGGGCAAAAGCAATCCAAACGATCAATGCCGAAAATGGTGTATTGGACATTTTGGTAAATAATGCTGGAATTAGCGTGTTCCACCCATTGACTGAGATGACCAAAGATCAATACATGAAAACCATCGAAATCAATCAGTTGTCTGTTTTCCTTGGAATGAAGCATGCAGCACCTTTGATGGAAAAGAGTTCAGCTGCTTCAATCATTAACATTTCTTCTATTGAAGGTTTCCATGGAAGTATTGGTGGATATGCTTATGTCAGCTCAAAATTCGCTGTTCGTGGTTTGACAAAATCAGCCGCACTTGAATTAGCACCAAAGAATATTCGTGTCAATTCTGTTCACCCAGGTGCCGTTGAAACACCAATGGTTCTTCAAGCAACAGGTGCACAAAAAGAAGCGATTGAACGCTTTAAAGAAACAATTCCGATGAAACGCATGGCAAAACCTAGTGAAGTCTCAAAATTAGTTCTTTTCCTCGCTTCTGAAGACTCTTCTTATTCAACAGGAAGTGAATTCATCGTTGACGGCGGTGTTCTTGCCTAAAATAAAAAAACTCCTCTAAGGAGTTTTTTATTTATTCTTTTTGAATACGATTTGTCCTTTGCAAAGGGTCATGACGACTTGGCCTTTGACTTTTTGATGTATAAAAGGCGAATTTGTTGCTCTAGATTGGAAAACAGATGGAACTTCTTGATCAATTTGAGCATCAAAAATGATGAGATCTGCTGGCCCTTTTTCAGCTAAATACCCCGCATCTAAATTGTAAAGGCGTGCTGGATTGGTTGACATTTTTCGGATTAACTCAAGCAAGGTCAAATGTTTCGATGCGACCAGATGAGTCAGACCCAGTTGTAAAGACGTTTCTAGGCCAATCATTCCTGAAGGCGACTTCCTCAAGGACTGTGCTTTCTCTTTGACCGTGTGGGGCGCATGATCAGTCGCAATCACATCAATTGTTCCATCTAACAGCCCAGCAATAATTTTGTCAATGTCTTTTGACTTCCGTAAAGGTGGATTCACTTTAGCATTAGTCCCTGCATCGTCAAGCGCATTTTCAGTCAACGAAAAATGTTGCGGCGTGACCTCGGCTGAAATTGGAGCACCTAGGGTTTTTGCAAAACGAACTAAGTCAACCGAAAGTCCTGTAGATAAATGTTGAATATGCAAAGGTGATTGACAATGGTAGGCAATCATTAGGTCACGCGCAATCATGCTGTATTCGGAAACATCAGGTGCTCCTTCAATACCACAATTTTTTCTCACTTCGTCTGACCCGTTAACACCAAGTTGATCTATTAGATCTGGATCTTCTTCATGTATTGAAAGCATGACGTTTAATGTTTTTGCCCTGTCCAACGCGTTTTTTAATGTTCTCGAACTTTTTATTGGTATACCATCATCGGAAAAGCCAATTGCTCCAGCTTCTAAAAGGGCTTCAAAATCGGTGAGGGTTTTTCCATCAAATTCATTAGTAATTGAAGCTAGTGTGTGAATATGAATTTTTTCTTGTGCAGCAAGCTCCATTGTTGCTCGGACTAATTCTGGACTTGATAAGACTGGGTTCGTGTTTGCCATCATGACAACGCTAGTGAATCCGCCGGCCGCTGCAGCAAGGGCTCCCGTGTGAATCGTTTCTTTTTGTGTTTGACCGGGTTCTCTAAAATGGACATGAATATCCACCAACCCGGGTGCAACAATTTTACCACTGGCATCAATGATCTCATCGTGCGGCCTCGGGACAATAACTGGTGCAATTTTGACAATTTTTTCACCATCAATCAATAAGTCTGCTTGGCCGTCAAAATTTGATTTTGGGTCAATGAGTCGACCGTTTTTTATGAGCTTCATTTGCTCTCCTTTCAAGATAAATCTTGCCAGTTTTCTTGATTGGATTTAAATTTCTGCAAAAGTTTCAACTCGCTTTCATTTATTGCTTCGGTTCCATGTGCCACATGAATGAGATCTGTATAAGTTGTTAAAGTTTCTAATCTGACCTGTGCCATATCAAAGTTAAGGCTAGCTTTTTCAAGCTGGTAAGTAAAGATAGCGGCCACGCCTAAGACTTGTGCACCTTCTCGTTCTGCAGCAGCAACAGCTTCTAAGACACTTCCACCTGTTGAAATCAAATCTTCAATAAGAACCATTTTTTGTCCTGGAAAAACACGACCTTCAATTTGGCGTTTATTACCGTGATCTTTAGGTTTTGACCTAATGTATGCGAAAGGCAAATTCATACGATCAGCCACGATTGCCCCATGTGGAATGCCTGCTGTTGCTGTTCCAGCAATAATTTCAACATCTGGAAATTTCTCTTTTATTAGTTCAACGAAACCTTCTTCAATTGCTGTCCTTACGGCCGGATAAGCAAGCGTCACACGATTGTCCGTATAAATTGGAGATTGAATTCCAGAAGCCCAAGTAAATGGGGTATTAGGCGATAAACTAACCGCCTCAATTTTCAATAAATCTTTTGCAATGTCTTGTGAAAGTGTCATTTTTTCTCCTTTTGTAAACAAAAAACACGTGCCAAAGTGCTTGGCAAGTGTTAATCTGTTTAAAAAGAACTGTCAGTTCTGACGAATATTACACGCACTGACATTTTTTCCTGATTTATTAACCTTGCAAGTCTCTCTGGGCTTGTTTAAAAGTTGTATTGGAATCATTTTAACAAACTCAATTGATTTTTGCAAGAAGGAACTGGCAAATTAATTAGCTCATGTCTTCAAGTGCTTCAAGCATGTCCAAAAGTTCAATTTCTAAGCCTTCTTTTTCGTCTCTCAATTGATCTAATTCTGATTGAAATTCGCCTAATTTCACAAAGTCATTGGTAAAATTGTGCATTTGTGAAGTAATGTTTGTGATCTTTTTATCAATATCGTCAAGACGCGTTTCTAAACGTTCAGATTCACGTTCAAGTTTCCTGCGGTTTTTTTGAACTTCTTTTTGGGCTTGAAAATCAAGTTGTCCTGCTGATATTACCGCATCTTCAAAAGCAGAATCTTGATTTTCTAGGTTTTGCTCTGCTTTCTTTTCTGAATAATAATCATAGTCCCCCATGAAAACTTGGCTTCCATTTTCGGAAATTTCAATGATGCGAGTTGCCACTCGATTGATAAAATAACGGTCATGGCTGACAAATAAAATCGTCCCATCGAAGTCGATTAAGCTATTTTCAAGTGATTCTCGACTATCAATGTCCAAATGGTTTGTCGGTTCGTCAAGGACTAGAAAATTATCGTGTTCCATTGCTAATTTAGCAAGTAAAAGACGAGCTTTTTCGCCACCAGAAAGCATGGCAACAGCCTTTTTGACATCCTCTCCACTGAACAAAAAGGCTCCCAGCATTGTTCTAATTTCAACTTCGGGTAACAAAGGGTGGTCATTCCACAATTCGTCTAAAACACTATTTGAAGGCGTCAAACGGCCTTGCTCCTGATCATAATAACCTACAGATACATTTGCGCCTAATTTAGCCTGTCCTCTAAGGAAAGGAATTTGACCGATGATTGATTTAATCAGAGTCGTCTTCCCTATTCCGTTCGGCCCCACAATAGCAATTGCTTCTCCTTTACGTTCATCAATATTGATTGGTGAAGACAAGACTATACTTTGTGAAGGATTAGACATATAATTGACCAGATAACCCACAGCTGCTTCTTCGACGGTCAGAACAATATTTCCAGATGGTTTTTCCGCTGTAAACATAATGTTGGCCGTTTTTTCGTTCGCTTTTGGCGCCTCTAATCGGTCCATTTTTTCCAACCGTTTTCGGCGTGATTGTGCCATTTTAGTAGTTGATGCTCTAACCAAATTGCGAGCCACATAGTCTTCCAATTTTGCAATTTCTTTTTGTTGCTTTTCGAATTCTTTTTCTTCTAAAGCTTCTTTTTCTTCTCGTAATTCCATGTATCTGGAATAATTACCAGAAAATCGAGTTAACTCCCCACGAGATAATTCAAGGACTTCATTAACTACCTTATCCAAGAAATACCGGTCGTGACTGACAATGAGTAAAGCTCCTGAATAATTTTTTAAATAATTTTCAAGCCAGGCTAGTGTGTCAATATCTAAGTGGTTCGTGGGTTCGTCCAGAATTAATAATTGCGGCTTTTCAAGTAACATTTTGGCAAGTGCCAACCGAGTTTTTTGTCCCCCTGACAATTCAGATATTGATTGTTGCCACATTTCTTCTTGAAATTTAAAGCCATTTAAAACAGACTTAATTTCAGCTTCGTATGTAAAACCTGAACTCCGTCTAAAAGCCTCAGAAAGTGTGTCATATCGGGTCATCAACTCCGATAAATCACTTCCTGTCAGTTCTGACATTTGTATCTCCATCTGCCGTAATTCTTGTTCGTTTGCTCGTAATTCGGCAAAAACTCCTAACATTTCTTCATATATGGTCAGATTAGATGACAAGCCTTGATCTTGTGCCAAATAATTCATGGATAAATCTTTGACTTTGGAAATGTTTCCGCTAGAAGGCTCTTCCACATCAGCAATAATTTTTAATAAAGTTGATTTACCTGCACCATTACGTCCGACCAAGGCCGTTCGAGAGTGCTCCTGTAAATTAAAATTAATTCCTTCAAATAATACATCAGCTCCAAACGTACGAGCGATGTTATTTCCTTGCATTAATATCATGTTACATCCTTTTTTTCTTCTCTACATTTTAACATAAAATTAAACTTTTTTTACAAAAGAGTCCAATTTTAGAAGATTGTGATTAAATTTGGTTGTATTTTTCACAATCTTTTGGTAAAATTATCACAAGAGAAAAATTAACTCGATTAGATAAAAAAACTTGGAGTAAAAAATTGGTTGAAATTAAATTACATAAAAAATTGCCTAAAGCAACAGCAAGACGCCTTCCACAATATTATCGTTTGTTCAAATTATTGGTTGATGAAAAAGTAACACGAACGAATTCAACCATCATTTCAGAAAAAATTGGCGTCGATGCCGCCACCATTCGACGAGACTTCTCCCTTTTTGGAGAATTAGGTCGTCGTGGTTATGGCTACGAAACGTTAGCCTTACGTGATTTCTTTGCCGAACTGCTCGGTCAAGATCAAGAAACACATATCGCCCTCATTGGGGTAGGTAATCTAGGTCGCGCATTGATTAATTATAGCTTCCAAGACCGTAATAAAATGCGTATTACACAAGCTTATGATATCGCAGGAAATCCACTCGTTGGTACACAAACTGATACAGGGATTCACATTTACAACATCTCAGATTTAGAAAAGAACATCGCAAATTCTGACGTTAAAACTGCCATCGTTTCTGTACGTAAAGAGGATGCACAAGACGTGGCTGACTTGCTCGTTGCTTCCGGAATTAAAGGGATTTTAAATTTTGCTCCAGTGCGTCTTTATGTTCCTGATGATGTTGTTGTTCAATCCATTGACTTAACTAAAGAACTTCAAACCCTCCTGTTCTTCATGAATGGGAAAGAAGCACACGAGAAAGATTAAAAGGCAATAAATGGCTATACAGAGCCATTTTTATTTTACAAATTAGATTAAAAAGATTATAAATGCTTTTTACTTACAACATTTTTACAACAATTCGTTACTATTTTTAGATAATTGTTGTAAATTTACAACAAACTTTCGAACAAAGAAAAAACATCCGTGTGATGAACGGATGTTTCTTGCCCTAAGTAAAAAGCAACTCTATTATATCAAACATTAATTAGTCTGGAAAATAAAAAAGCCGTCCATACTCCCCCTAGCATGAACGGCTTTTTGAATATGAATATATCACTTATACTCAAATATTATATCACTTCTATAATAA
>NZ_JXJU01000009.1 GCF_002441655.1 Lactococcus fujiensis JCM 16395
CACCGCCACTCGCCTGGCTGCTCGGGATCGTTACTGTCCAGTTGCCATTAGTACCAACTGTCGCAGTCTGCGTTGTCGTACCGTCTGGATCTGTCACCGTGACTGTGTCACCTGAGACACCTGTTCCTGAGACGGTGCCTGACGCGGCCGTCGTAATCGTTGTCGCTGCGACTGTGGTTGCGGCATAGGCCACCGTCGGCGAACTGACTGCTGTCAGCGTGGCTGTTCCCGCACCAATAAATGTGAGTGCCGAAGCTGCATAGAGCCAATTTTTACCTGACTTCCATTGACGAAAATGAGTAATTTTCTTTCGTGTTATTTTGAATCTTGGTGACTCATGCAAACTACTATACTTCATTCTCACCCTCCAATACTCATGTTGTTTGTTTGTTTGTTTGTTTGTTTGCATAAAGCCTCCCTCTTTTTACTATAGCATAATATAATCTTTGTATTTTTTCAATTACACGAATATTTCAATTTCGATTAAATTTATACAAATTGAATCAAAAAAAAAATAAGAAATCATGAGCTAAGCTCATGATTTCTTATTACGTTTCTTATTTTCATTACTTCTCATATCAATAGTTTTTTTGTTCTGGTGAAAAATCAGCTTCTGTATCATCTTTTCCAACAATTTTGACTAAGGTCTCTTCAGCTTCATTCAGCGTTTTTTTCAATTTATCGGACAAAACCATCCCTTTTTGAAATTCTGTTATGGCATCTTCAAGTGCGACATCACCTGATTCTAATTTTCTAACAATCATTTCTAATTCAGTCAGGTTATCTTCAAATTTTGCGGTTTCTTTTTTTGTAGGCATGATTCACTCTCCAAACATTTTTTAACTTTCATTTTTCATGAAATTTTCATCAAATTCTAATTCATTTTGATCAAAAACAACGGTGTTAATTCCACATAAGGACATAAGAGCGTTACTTCTTCATTTTTATTGTCCTTTAGAGACAGAATTTTCTTGTTGACAATAACTGTTGACAATACAAAAATTCTTTCTAAAAGTGAAATTAAAATTCTTCTTATTTCACCTCTGCTGACACCTGACCATCAAACAGCGAAATTTCAATAGCTTTCCCTGGATTGACGTCTTTCACACTTTTAATAATTTTCCCATTTTTATCAGAAACAATGGAGAATCCTCTCGCTTTTATCTTAGAAATATCTAATAAAAGTAAATTTTGATAAGCACGATCTAATCGGAATTTTCGTCGTTCAACAGTTCTGGAATAAGCGGGTACCAACTGACCGGAAATAAGTTCAAATCGGTGTTGTCCCTGATCAACTTTTTGTTTGGTCAGTACTGACAAACGTTCGGTCAATAGATCAACTTTTTGAATATGCCCATCGTAGAGGCGCTCAGGTTGCCGAAATACGACCGAATGTGTTAATTTTTCCAATTTTTCACGTTTGAACATGATTAAGGCTTTTAAACGGTTTAACATTCGATTTTCTTGCTCATTTGACCAGGCGAGTAAATCAATTTTCGTATTTGGTGTAGCTAATTCAGCAGCTGCGGTTGGTGTCGCTGCACGTGCATCAGCAACAAAATCGGCTAAGGTCACATCTGTTTCATGCCCAACCGAACTGATGATTGGAATATGTGATTCAAATATC
This sequence comes from Lactococcus fujiensis JCM 16395, assembly GCF_002441655.1. Taxonomy (GTDB): domain Bacteria; phylum Bacillota; class Bacilli; order Lactobacillales; family Streptococcaceae; genus Lactococcus; species Lactococcus fujiensis. The sequence continues at coordinate 1,628 of NZ_JXJU01000009.1, forward strand.
GCGCGGACAACGATTTCTTCATTAAAGCCCCATAGGTCCTCAATTGACCCACCACCACGACCAATAATCATCACATCAAAATCACCGCGTTCATTGGCTCGCCTAATATTCGAAGCAATTTCTTCTGCCGATCCTTCTCCTTGAACCTTTGTCGGATAAAGAACAATTTCTGACATTGGAAAGCGTCGTTGAATCGTTGTAATAATATCCCGGATAACAGCTCCAGAAGGTGAAGTGACAACTGCAATACAATTAGAAAATTGAGGCAATGCTTGCTTAAAACGAGTTTCAAAAAGTCCTTCAGCTGATAATTTTTTCTTCAACTGCTCAAATTTGACTGCCAAAGCTCCAATTCCGTCTGGAACCATTGTTTCAATATTAATCGAATAAGAACCAGAAGGCGCATATAATGAAACCCGTCCGACGACTAAAACCTTCATACCATCTTCAAGTTTAAAATCTAATTTGCGAAATTGTCCTGCCCACATGTTCGCCTGTATCACTGCACCCTCGTCCTTAATGGCAAAGTATTGGTGATTCGGCCGCTGGCGAAAATTAGAAATTTCCCCCGTCAAATAAACCCGTTCCAAATATGGATCACGAGAAAATTTAGCAGCCAGATATTTAGTTAATGTTGTTACTGTTAAATATTCTGTCATAATTCCCAACTTACATCATAATGTTTATCAATCAAGTGATAAGGGAGCTTATTCTGTTCACATCCCTCTTGAAAAGCTTGATTATTTGCGATGAGTAATGCTTTACTTAAGTAAGATTCATCCTGACGTTGTTCTACTTCTTAGGCGAATTTTTTGATGTCCTCAAAATGATTTTCGATATAATCTTTAGACATGACGATGAAATACGATTTGATTTGACCTAACATATCCTCAGAAAAATCATTTTGCCAATCAAAGGGGATATAAATTCCTTCGACAATCAAATTTTGCCGATTCTCAATCGCTGTTTTAATGATTTCTTTGACAATTTTCCAGAGAAATGGGCGGAGTGCCCCATCATCGCTCACCGAGAGTTCAGTCGTACCACTCCGAATCAGCCCCATTTTCAATAAATCAATTGACAAACATGAATAACTTGTCTGTTTAATTAATTTTTGTGCCAAAACTGTTTTACCTGTATGTGTTGCCCCGGAAACTAATAATATCACTATAATATTTTCTCCAAAACATAAATTTTAATCGTTTGTTTTTATGTTAAACCCACTCAAAAATAGGTTGTAAATTAAAACGATAAGTAGATGGCCTGTATAAGGGCAATAGTCTAATCCAGCTGAAAAGAAAAGTGCGCCAAAAGGAACGTCTAAATCTATTAATTATTTATTCGATGAGTATGAGTTATTATTTTCACTCATTTCAGCAGACCTAATTGTCTGTTCCATCAGCATGGTAATCGTCATTGGTCCCACACCACCAGGCACTGGGGTAATCAAGCTTGCTACTTCTTTGACCGAATCAAAGTCAACATCGCCACAGAGTTTTCCATTTTCATCTCTGTCCATGCCAACATCAATAACAACAGCACCTTTCTTAACCATATCAGCGGTGACAAATTTGGCTACACCAATGGCTACGACTAAAATATCGGCTGCTTTTGTCAACTCAGATAAATTTTTTGATCGACTGTGCGCAATGGTCACCGTTGCATTCGCCATCATCATGAGTTGTGCAATCGGTTTACCTACAATATTTGATCGTCCAATGACGACTGCTCGTTTCCCCGACAAATCAACATCATAATGTTTAAACATCGCCATGATGCCTGCTGGTGTACTTGGTACCATGACCGGATTTCCCGCCCAAAGTCGCCCCATATTCATAGGATGAAAACCATCGACATCCTTTTTAGGATCAATAGCGAGGAGTACTTTTTCTTCTGAAATATGAGCAGGCAATGGTAATTGTACCAATATCCCATTCCATTGTTCATCTTGATTATATTGATCAATTAGAGCAAGTAATTCACTTTCACTCGTCTGGTCTGGTAAGCGAACAACTTTTGAATTAATTCCCAGTCTTTGTGCTGTGCGTTCTTTATTTCGGACATAGACTTGACTAGCCGGATCTTCGCCCAACAAAATAACGACCAATCCAGGAACAACTCCCTTCTCACTTAATTTTTCAACTTTTACTTTTAAATCAGCTTGCATTTGAACAGCCAATGCTTTTCCATCAATAATTTTCATACTTTAAGTATATCACAAAAAAATAAAGCCTTTCAATTTTCCACGTCATTATTGTCTCCTGTTTCTAATTTTTTTAAATTAAAACAAGTAAATCATTTTACTTGTTTTAATCTACTTTCGACAAATGCTCATCCAAATTTTCTTTAATCTTATCGGTTGCTACTGTGAGTTCAACCTGACGAATTTCTCTTGGGAGAAATTTGCGAATGTCATCCTCATTATACCCCACCTGCAGTCGTCGGTTGTCCAAAATCAACGGGCGACGCAATAATGTCCTATTTTTTTCAAATATCTCAACTAATTCATTTAGAGAGAGTTGTTCAAAATCAAGCTGCAACCTATGGTATGCACGACTACGTGTTGAAATAATTTCTTCAGTTCCGTTATCTGTAAGCGACAAAATTTGTAGGTAATCGGCCCGACTGATATTGTCTGTCAACAAGTTCACTTCTTCATATTCTAAATGATGAAGTTCCATCCACTGCTTTGCTTTTTTACATGAGCTACACGAGATTACGGTATAGATTTTTACCATAGTCTTTCCCTCACTTATTTTTAATGTTCTAATGTTTTTCTCATTTATTTATAATCTTATTATAACATAGCATAATATTAAGTAAAGGGGGATCGTCAATTTGTAAGCTTTTTTAACTTTTGTGTAATCAAAAGAAAAAGTCTGTTTAATTACAGACTTTTTCATTTTATTGATTAAATTTTCTCATTTGTTACTTGTATTCACGATAGATACGATCGGAAAGTAAACACAGAATTTCATAATTAATGGTGTGGCGCCATTCGGCAATTTCTTGTGCCGTAATTTCTAATTGACCTTCACGACCAATTAATGTTACGGGAGTTCCAATAGGGTATTCTTTTTCCAGTTTTATACACATTTGATCCATGGAAACCCGGCCGATAATTTCACAATACTGACCATCCACAATCACATGAAAACCTTGCATCTCTCTGGTCCAACCATCAGCATAACCAATTGACACCGTCCCGACGACAGTATCTTCACTCGCAGTATAAGTGGCACCATAACCAACAGTATCTCCCGCCTGAATGGTTTTCACATGAGTCAATTCTGATTTTAATTCAAAAGCAGGCTCCAGATCAAAAGGTAAGTCTAAGGCTCTACCACTCGGATTAAGGCCATACATTGAGACCCCTAAACGTTCGATATCTTGAACTTGTTCTTTATGCCAAAGTCCAGCTGCCGAATTTGTCGAGTGAACAAATTGAGGACGACGGTTCAATCCAGCCACAATTGAAGCAAATTTTTCTTTTTGTTGTATATATTTTGTCGTATCCACTTCATCTGCAGTTGCGAAATGTGTAAAGATCCCATCAAACAGGATACCACTTTGATCAGCAAGGTCAATCATAGCATTTGCCTCAGCAGCATCCCGAACACCAATTCGCCCCATCCCAGAATCCACTGCAATGTGAATTTTTAGGCCTTGATAATTCGTTTTTTGTGCAACAATCAATTTTAACCATGCCAAACTGGGAGCAGTCAGCGTAATATTCAGACTGGTAGCAATATCTGCATTTTCAGGAACGATTCCTGATAAAACTAAAATGGGTTTTGTGATTAAATGATTTCGTAATTCGATCGCTTCATCGAGATTGGAAACGCAAAATCCGTCAACTAATTCGTGAACACTTTGAGCTACTGGAATCGCACCATGTCCATAAGCATTGGCCTTAACAACCGCATATAATGCGGGCTTTGCTCCAATGTGTTGGCGCATTTTTTTTACATTATTTTGAATCGCAGTCAAACTAACGATGGCTGGCGTATGACGATGGGGAGAAGATTTCATTTAAACAATCCTACTTTCTTCTTTGTGGGGATAAAATTAAAAAGTGATTTTTTTAATTATTTTCTAGAACTACGAAAGCAACAGCCTCAAGGTTACTGTGTGAAATAGTTAAATGAACGAGTCCCTTAAATGGGTGCTTAGAAAAATAAGGTTTTCCTAACTGGTCATTTTCAATTTCCAAATCGTGCATGCCGAGTTGGCGTCCAAAACCAGTTCCATAGGCTTTTGAAAAAGCTTCTTTCGCTGCCCAACGACCAGCTAAAAATTCAACTTTCCTTTTGGATGAAGAAAATTGATTAAACTTGACCATTTCTTGGTCCGTCAATACTTGTTCGACAAACCGTTCTGAGCGAATCATCGCATTTTCTATTCTTGAGAGTTCGACATTGTCGACGCCGTTTCCGTATATCATGTTCTCTATTATAGCACACCCAAAATATAAATTAATATTAAATTACATTTTGCAAAAAATTTTCTCAAGGGAAATTATCGTTTCTCTCAATCAAAAAGTACAGAAAAAAAACGGAGCTACAGTTCCATTTTTTGTTCAAATAAAATTAAGTGTGTTGCCACTTAGTATTTCTGCCACGAGTTTTTAGATATTCCAATAACGCAACAGTGTAAAAATAAATCAACATCAGCGAATATACAAATTCAGGAATGTACAGGGCAGCAACAATCCTTCCTCGCCAGCCGGTTTGCCAAACTGTCATGACTTGTGTCAGAACATAAACCCCAAATAAGAAAATTGTATACATAGGGACACTTGATTTTATCATGCCCATCATTGAAAATATTATACTGAGAACAAATATCCCAAGTACAACAGGCACCATTGCCATCGCAATATAAAGCCCAATTTGTTGAAACCAATAAATGGAAATCATCCAAAGTGGCATTTGTAAACCGTAGGCTCCGATATTTTGCAATGCTCCTAAGTACCAACGTTTTCTTTGGGCATGAAGACTTTTAAAGTCTTCCATAACATCGGTGACCGAGAAAATACCACAATGAGGAACAGAGTAGCCCACCACTAACATCGCCAATGTCAATTCATTGTCCTCCGTCAGACTGTCCACGTCATAATAACCCTCTCCCTTCGGGAGGATTTTCCCCACAAGACGAGCTGCTTTAATTTTTTTAATGGCCTCCCAACGGATCAGGCTTGCAGTTCCCGAAAGCACGAAAACTTCTGGTCGATGAAAGGCAATTAAGCCATAACGCGCATATTCCATTGCCTGTAATGTTCCAATGATTGTTTTAGACTCTCGACCGACAAAAATTGAACTCACACCTCCAACATCCACTTCTTCAAGCATTTTAAGCTCTGCTCTTTCAATAAAATTATCCTCAAGAATAGTGTCGGCATCCATGACTAAAATAGCTGGATTGTTTTGTTTTTCGAATTTACTTGCTAGTTCATCGAGTGCGAAATTAAGCGCACCTGCTTTCTTTTTTTTATTTTCTCCAGGCATAACAAGCACTTCTGCACCAGCATTCCAAGATTGCTCTGCAGTATGGTCAGTCGTATTATTCGGAATGACCACGATATGATCTGGTTGGCGCGTTTGCCGATAAAGACTTTTGAGCGTATGAGCTATCGTTTCTTCTTCATTCCACGCTGGAATAAGGACTGTAATGATTAGATTTTCTGCCATTTTGAATATCAATTCCGAGATGATTTGATAAAGTCATATGAACAAGGAGCTACCAAATAAGGAAAGGGCATCTCATCTTATCTCATCTCATTAGTATTTTTTTTATTTTGGTGAACTGATTTTATTTACTTTTTAATTCATCACTTACGTTTTTTGTATTATCAAATTTAAAAATGAGTTTGCCATTAAACGTCCACTTTAGATGCCGTCTGTGATCACTTGGCGAAATAACGTAATCAAGTGCTAGTCGCGGACCAAATTTAAAAAGGTGTAATACGATGCCAATATTAATAAGGATTGAAATAATCATTGAAAATTTGTAAATTAATTGCATATTAGAACTCAATTCCTAGGTAAAGTACTTCTCGATCAATAACATTTTCTTTAGAAATATCTTTTAATTCCATTTCAGTGTGGGCCAAATCATCTTCAAAAAGACCAATTGCTTCATTCAGGAATGAGGCCTGGTTATTTTCAAAATACCTCAGCAGAATCGTTAAGACTTGGATGCTTAAATATTGTCGAGGAATATAAGATTCTTTAATATCTTTACTCAATAATAGATTTGTATTGTCTCGGTTAATTTCATCGATTTTTTCTTGTGAGTTATTCAGTCGTCTTTCAAAATTCGCTCTTCTAAATCTGGCAAATAGTGGCGTATGCCAAAGTAAAACACATGTGATGTACGTCAAAACAAAGATTGAAACGACACCCATAAGACTCGATAAAGTAGAATTTTTTATTATTCCAGTCAGTAAAAAGCCCCAAGCTACAAAAAATGAAATGACGCCTGCCACGATTTCAAAATTGAATTGAACTCTTTTTTTGATTTGCTCTGAAATTTCTCGCCTTTCGATACTTTTAAGTTCGATTTGTTGCAATTCAGACAACACCATCCGGCAGTATGCCTCGGTTACACCCTTATCACTATTCATCTTATCTTTCTTCTTTCTCATAAATGAGTGCAGCTATGATTCTTTGAATTCCTCGTACATCCTGGAAACCATGTTCAAAGTAAAAGTCGGTATCTGCAAATTCATCGGTCGTCATATGGTTAGTTATCGCAATCGATAAGCTATTCACATAGCTATTAATGTTTGGAACATCGCCTACAAATTGTGCGCCTAAAATTTTATGTGTCTCTTGGTCATAAGTTAGCCAAATATTGTAACCCACTTTGTGAACTTTTGCATTATGATAAAAAATTTGAGCAGCTTTGTATCCCGCTGCAACAGATTTTTCAAATGTGATTCCCGTTGTTGCAATAATCAAGTCATCCATATCAATTGATAATGTCATTTCAGAAGACATAATTTCTTTTCGTGGCTCTATCAAGTTGCTTATCACAATTTGACCGGTTCGCAGCGCATCTGAAGCATGTGGAACATAAACCCCTTGATCTAATAAATCACAATAGGTTTCAGCACAGTCTCCAATTGCAAAAACATCTTTAAGACTCGTTTGTAAAAATCGGTCAGTTTTGATCGCCCCAGATTTTCCAATCTCAACTTGATTTCGTAAGAGTGCAACATTAGGTCGAAAGCCTGCTGAAAATATTACAATCTCGGTCAAAATTTCGCCTGAACTTGTTTTAGTTTTTATATGTTTTTTAGCTTTTTCAAAAGAAACAGCCATTTCATTCTTTCGTACTTCGATCCCTTCCGATTTCAAAATCTCTTCAAGTTGATCAGAAGCACCATGGTCAAAATAATGAGTCATGATTTTATCATGTTTTTCTACAAGAACTACTTTAAGTCCTCTTTTTTTTAGAATTCGTGCTAACTCTACTCCTATTGAACCACTCCCAAAGATAACGGCGGTTTTTCCTTTTTTAACCACTCGATTTAAATCAAGTGCAGATTTCAAATCTTTTAGAACGAACAAATTATCTGGTTCAGGGCCTAGGATGATTGGTAAGACTGGATAAGAACCTATGGCCATGATCAACTTATCCCAATGTTCTGTATAACTCATCCCATTTTCTAAATTAATATAGGACAAAACATGTTCCTTACCATCAATGGATTGAACATCCACACTTGTATTGACAATGTAACCAGCATTCCTCAAAGCGACTACAGTCGTGTATTGGCCTGAATCCAAACGTAATCGATCTTGATCAAGGATGTAGAATAGGGTATTTTGGGAAATGAAACTGATTTGATTTTTCTTTTCATATAAAACAATTTCTGCATCAGGATACCTTTTCTTTGCCTCAGTTGCTGCGCTAATTCCCGCATGAGATGCGCCAATGATTGCAATTCTCAACTTTTTGCCCCTTTTATTCAATTTATAAAACCATTTACTGTCTATACGCAAATTTGTAATTTTAAGATTACGCTTACATTCTATCACTTTTTTTAATTATTGGCAAGAAATATTCTCCATTTAATCTTTTTTTGGGAGGGCTTATTTTAATAAATTGATCAAAAGATTGTCCTTCGATTCCGTGCATATCTAGCATCGCTTTATCAATCTTAACACTCATCTGACGGCCCAGATTACACAAAAAAACTGCCTTCCGGCAGTTTTTATTATTTAGTTAATTCATAAATTGCTTCCGCATAAATGACGGCCGCTTTGAAGATGTTTTCAACAGGTTTCATTTCATTAGCTTGATGCATTGAATCAGGTTCTCCTTCAAACATTGCACCATAGGCAACACCACGTTTTAGCAAACGACCAAATGTACCACCACCAATAATAGTTTCGTAACCTTTAAGACCTGTATGTTTTTCATAAACATCAATCAAAGTGGAAACAAGTGGATCTTCCATCGGAACATAATGAGGCGTGTGGAGGTGTTCGGACAATGTCACATCATCAACCCCATCAATGGCTTTTAAGATTTCTTGCATGCGTTCTGGACTATTGCCTTGAGGGAAACGGAAATTAAGAGCAATTGTTCCTTCTGTTGCTTCATCATATGTCCAAACTCCTGCATTCATAGAAGTATTTCCCATCAAATCATCAACATAAGCAACACCCAATTTTTCACCTTCGTGGTCTTCAAGCAAAATTTCGGATGCAATTCGTAGGTAGGCAGCAGCTCCTCCACCAAAATTATAGCGGTTCAAGAACAAAGCAAGGTAAGTTGCACCGTTAATTCCTTTTTCAGGCATCGCACCATGTGCAGCACGTCCATGAAGGGTAATCGTAGCTTTATCACCATTTTCTTCAAGATCATATCTGAGGTTTTTATCTGCATACTCAGAAATGAATTGGTCAAGTTGACCTTTCAAGTCTTTAGCTCCAGTAATTACAGCCGTTGCTGATTCGGGAACCATATTTTCGGCAAGCCCTGCAGTAAAGCTATTCAAAATTACTTCACCATCATTTTTCCCTACAAAATGAAGATACTCAGTGATATTCCCTTTTTCACCATTGATAATTGGGAATTCAGCATCTGGTGAAAAGCCAAATTCTGGTAGCGGCAATTCACAATGGTCAAAGTAGTAATCCATGTCAGCCCAACCAGTTTCTTCATTGGTACCAACGATGAAACGGATTTTCTTAGATAATGGAACATTTAATTCTTTAAGGATTTTGAGCCCATAGTAACAAGCCATTGTTGGTCCTTTGTCATCTGATGCACCACGGGCATAAAGATTTCCTTGACGAATTTCAGGTTCAAATGGGTTTGAATCCCAACCAGCACCTGCTGGAACAACGTCTAAGTGACCAATGATTGCGAGTGTTTCGGCATCTTCTTTAGCCCCATTTTCATAAACAAAATGTCCAGCATAATTGTCGTAATTTTTTGTTTCGTAACCATCACGTTTTGCGATTGCTAGGAAAGCATCAAGGGCTTGACGAGGGCCAGGTCCAAATGGATTTTCAGCATTCGCATGAGCTTTATCTTCTGCTGAATTGATGCGTAAAAGCGTGAATAAATCTTCCATTAGTGCATCTTTACGTTTTTCAACTTCAGCATTAAAATCAATTGTTGCCATATTTATCTCCTTGAAATAGTAGTCACTTAACATTATACCAAAAAATCAGACGTTAGTCTGAGATTTCCTAATTTTTGTTTAAGATTTCAAATAATTTCACTTGAGGACCTGCTAGTGGAATTTGGCTTAAATCTTTAATCCACTTCTTATTTTCATCCAATAAAAGCTCCGAAACCTCGAATTTTTCTTCAATTTGGCAAGAAAATAAAGCAATGTTCCATTTCTGATGTGAAAAGACGTGTTTGTAATTACTAACGAAATTTATTTTTCCAATAGATTCCGATATTTTTGGCCGCTTGGATGTTCCGTCAGTACTGGCTTGATTGAATTCTGCTTTTGTCAATTCAGTCATCGGGAATAGCCACATGTCCGCCAAAAGCCCCTGTTCAGGTCTTTTTTCGAGATACCATTCACCAAGTGAATTTTGGGCAGCAAACGCAGCAAAAAAATGTTCTGTTTGCTTTATTTTTTTCGTTTTAACAGGAAAATTGAGTTGGGTGCCTTCTTTATAAGCTTGGCAATATTGATTTAAAGGACAAATTTCACAACGTGCAATTTTTGGCGTGCAAATTTGTGAGCCAATATCCATCAGCGCTTGATTGAAGTCACCAGGCCGCTCACTACTGATCAGTGGGCGCAGCACTTCATCGAATGATTTTCGCGCATTAGATTTAGAAATATCCGAATCTAATTCAAATAAGCGACTTGTCACGCGCATCAGATTCCCATCTATCGCCGGTTCAGCCAAGTTAAACGAAATGGATGCAATGGCTGCTGCAGTATAGGGGCCAATTCCTTTTAGGGATAAAATATCCGTCAGATCTGAAGGAAATTGTCCATCAAAATCCCTGATCATTTGTTGTGCGGCTAACTTCAAATTTCTCACTCTTGAATAATAACCGAGTCCTTCCCACATTTTCAATAACTCAGCATCATCAGCTTGTGCTAAACTTTCGACAGTCGGATATTTTGTCATAAAGCGTTCATAATAAGGAATAACTGTCTCAACTTGGGTTTGTTGCGCCATTATTTCAGAAATCCAAATTTGATAAGGAGCCTTTGTTTTACGCCATGGTAAAGGTTTCTTATTTATATCATACCAATTTAATAATTGGATTTGGAAGTCCTCAATCTGACTGTCAGTTAATTTGTTCATATTACCAATTTTAACAAAATAACGCGAATTCTGTAAGTTTAAAATTTTACACATCCATAAAAAAAAATGGAGTTTCACTCCATTTTTTATTTTTCAACAGGCGTCTGATCTTTCAAAGATTCCCAATTCTCATTCACTTGAAATTCAGCCGATAATTTCTCTTTAACTCTCTTAGCAACATCATAAGGCAATCCAGCTTCAGCAATCTGTTCAATGGATGCCTGTTCCATTGCGGGTAAATTTTTGAAAGTGGTCATCAATTTCTGTTTGCGTTTTGGACCCAAGCCCTCAATACCATCTAATTTCGATGCAAATGTATTTTTTCCTCTGACTTGACGGTGAAAGGTAATGGCAAAACGGTGAACTTCATCCTGAATCCGGGTCAACAAAAAGAATTCTTGCGATTGACGTGATAAATCAACAATTTCCAAAGGGTCACCGAATAATAATTCACTCGTCTGATGCTTGTCATTTTTTTGCATGCCAGCTACTGGAATTTTTAAGCCCAGTTCTTTTAAGACTTTTTTGGCTATATTAACTTGTCCTGCTCCACCATCCATTGCAATGAGATCAGGTAATGGGGACTGTTCTCTCACTGCTCGACTATAACGTCTTGTCATAACTTCGCGCATTGAAGCATAATCGTCAGCACCGACTACTGTTTTTATTTTATATTTTCGATAATCTTTTTTACTCGGTTTACCATTAATGAAAACAACCATTGCCGAAACTGGGGACGTCCCCATAATATTTGAGTTATCAAAACTTTCAATTCTGATTGGTTTAGGAATCCCTAAAATTTCCCCCAAATTTTCTACCGCACCAGTCGTTTTTAAAACGTCACGTTCCGCTACATCAAATTTTAGCTGCAGCTGAGTTTGTGCATTTTTCATCGCCATATTTACTAATTGCTTTTTCTCACCACGACTAGGTTGTAAAATTTTTGTTTTGTAAGCCGTCTTATTTACTTTTTCGGCTTTTAATTCCTTGTCTAATTTGACTATGGATTGTTCAACATCTTGATCGGAAAATTTTACCATTTTTGGACTAAAAATCTGTTGACGCCAGACTTGGTCGGCTTTAACTTTCTGCTCACTCGTATCAATCAAGTTTGTCAGTGCTGATGAATCTTGAGAAAGGGCCGTAATCACCCCTTCGACTGATTCAATATCAATTCCTTGAGGGATAAAGATTTCTCTGGGCAATAAGTGATTGGCATTTTGATAAAATTGACCAAGGTAAGTTAAAAAATCTTCTTCAGGTTCATTATAATATGGAAACATATTGACATCGCGCTGAATCACTTTTCCCTGGCGAACAAAGAAAACCTGTACACACATCCACCCCTTATCAAAATAATAGCCAAAGACATCGCGGTCCTTTAAATCTTGATTCATTACGCTCTGCTTAGTCCGTAGAGTTCCAATGGCATTAATCGTGTCGCGGTATTCAGCAGCCTGTTCAAATTCCATCTTTCCAGCTGCTGTCGTCATTTTATCCTGTAAAGCTTGAATCACTTTTTGATCATTCCCTGTTAAAAATTGACGCACTTCTTCAGTCATTTCTTTAAAAACTTGGGGATCTGTGTGATTTACAACGGGACACAAACACTGATGAATGTGATAATAAAAGCACACTTTTTTTTCATTTAGTCCACACTTGCGAAATGGAAATATTCTATCCATTAGCTTTTTGACTTCATTTGCTGCCTTAACATCGGGATAGGGCCCAAAATAATTCGCTCCATCCTTTTTTACTTGACGAACAACGAGTAAACGTGGATATTTTTCGTTAGTTATTTTCAAAAAAGGATAGTATTTATCATCTTTTAATAGGATGTTGTATTTAGGTTTGTAACGTTGAATTAAATTAATTTCAAGGACGAGCGATTCAATATTCGAACCGACCACAATCCACTCTAAATCCTCAATCTCACTTACTAAGAGTTCTGTTTTTGTGTTATGAGACCCGTGAAAATATGACCGCACACGGTTTTTCAAGTTCTTTGCTTTCCCAACATAAATTACTGTCCCATTTTTGTCCTTATGGAGATAACAACCCGGATTATCAGGTAATAATTCTAATTTTGCTCTAATCGTGGAATTCATAAAGCTATTATACCACCTCTTTCTTTGTTTTCTAAAAAAATATTCCTGACTTATTAAAAAAGACTTTTCATGATGAAAAGTCACATTTATTAACCAAATAGTTTACCAATTCCATAATGAATAGCAATAGTGATCAAGCCGATGATGATATTTCGTAGAACAGCCTTTTTCACGAAACCATCAGATAATTTAGCACTGATGTAACCCGTTAGAGAAAGCGCGACAACGGTCGCCAAAATTGTAACTGGGAATTGTAAATTTCCTTTTACGAATAGCATCGTGACCATGGGAAATAAACCGGCGATACCAAAACTAAAAAAAGAAGACCAGGCTGCTTGAAATGGGCTTGCATAATGTCCCAATGAAATGTCATATTTAGTTGCTAGCACTGTTTCGAGAGGCTTTTTATTCAACAATTCATCCGCTATCTCTTCCGATGTTTCAACAGAAATTCCTTTTTCTTGATAAAAGTTAACTACGAATTGACGTTGACCCTCAAAGTCAGTTAATAATAAGTCTCTTTCCTGCTCGACAATTGCTTTTTCACTGTCGGACTGTGAGCTCACCGAGGCATATTCACCTGAGGCCATCGAAAATGCGCCAGAAACCAAATTGGCCAAACTCGATATGAGTAATGCAAAGGAACTTCCTGACACTGCTGAAACTGAAAATAAGACACCAACAACGGTCAAAATTCCATCATTTGAGCCTAAAACACCTGCACGAACAGAATTTAATTTCTCATCCATGGTCATTTTTGATTTCTTACTCATCACAAACCTCCTTGTCTAAATAGGTAACCGACAAAGTAGGTCACAGCCATTGTCAATAGACCCGCAAAAACGTTTCGAATAACTGCGTGTTTTTTATCAGCGCCATTTAATCTAGCTGCTGCATACCCTGTCAAAGCAAGTGCAATAAGAACCGCAATAAATGTTGCGAACATATTCCAACCAGTTGGTAGAAACGAAATAGCGAGCATCGGTAACAAGGCACCAGTTGGAAAAGCCAACATCGAGGCTACAGCTGCCCCCTTTGCACTTAACTCATTCCCCAAAGTAAAACCATGACGTTCACGAACCGTAGTTCCTAAAGCATCCTGATTCATCATTTCCTTGGTTGCCTTTTGCGCTAATTCAGCAGAAATGCCAATCTCTTTATATTTTTCGAGCACATAATTGAATTCTTGGGCATAATTATTTTCAAGTGCAATCGATTGATCATGCGCTGCCTTTCTTTGAGCATCTTGTTGCGAACTGACTGAAACATATTCGCCCATCGCCATACTTACCGTTCCAGCTAATGTTCCGGCAAAACCGGCAAGTAAAATTGTACCCATATCCGATGTTGCACTTGCAACACCCAACACAATACCAGCAATCGAAATGATACCGTCATTTGCGCCCATCACACCGGCACGAATAATATTATTTTTTTGTAGTAAACTTTCTTCTTTCAATCTGTCTCCTTTTAGAACTATTCCAGCCCTACTTTAGAATGATTCTAGTTATATTTTAGAATCATTCTAATTAAATGTCAAGTCATTTGAATCAAAAAACTTTTCGTGCTATAATTAACGTAATAAGACAGTTAAAAGGGAGGAATTAAATTGGATAAAGATTTAAAAGCACTATTGCAATCTCATCAATTAAAAATCACTTCCCACCGATTAGTCATTTTGGATTATTTAATGACTCATGAGACTCATCCAACTGCCGAAAAAATCCATGAAGATTTACCAGACATCAGTCTGGCAACAGTTTATAACACACTTGAAAAACTGGTTGAAAGTGGACTCATCATCGTGATTAATGTGAATGGGACACGTCGATATGATTATTATGGTGAGCCTCATTATCATGTCATTAATAAAACAACTGGCGAAATATTTAATGTTGATAATTTTGATTTTCGTCCACTAATAAACGCAGCTCGGGAAGCAAGTGATCTCCGAATCACGGGTTTTAAAGTTGAAGTTTTTGGTGAAAGCAAGATAAAAGAGGACTAGTCCTCTTTTTTTTACTAAAATTTTTGAACAAAAAAAGACGCCAAAGCGCCTTTGATTTTATTCAAATTATAAATCGTTGATGTCGAAATCGTCACCAAGGAAATCAGCAAGTGAGAATCCTTCTTGTGTTTCTGGCAATTCGTATGAAGGTTTAGCAGCTTTACGTGGAGCACGTGGTTTACGATCACGTTTTTCACCGTCTTCATTATTGTTACGACGAGCTGGACGTTCTGGAGCTTCTTCAAGTGCTTTGATAGAAAGGCTGATTCGTTGTTCTTCAGGTTTAACATCAAGAACTTTCACGTTAACAACTTGACCTACTTTAAGCACATCTTTTGGATTTTCAACACGTTCCCAAGAAATTTGTGAAACGTGAACAAGTCCTTCAACGCCTGGGTAAAGTTCAACAAATGCACCAAAGTCAGTCAAACGTTTAACAGTACCTTCTACAGTAGAACCAACTGGTGCTTTTTCTTCAACTTCTTCCCAAGGACCTTTTTGAGTCGCTTTAAGAGAAAGTGAAAGGCGTCCAGCTTCTTCATCAAGTTTCAAGATTTTAACTTGAACTTCATCGCCAGGTTTAACAACGTCTGAAGGACGTTTAACACGGCTGTGGCTCAATTCTGAAACGTGAACAAGTCCGTCGATACCACCAAGGTCAACGAATGCTCCGAAGTTAGTAACACGTGATACTGTTCCTTCAACGATGTCGCCTTCTTGAAGTTGTGCAAATGCTTCTTTTTTAGCT
Organism: Lactococcus fujiensis JCM 16395; assembly: GCF_002441655.1. Taxonomy (GTDB): domain Bacteria; phylum Bacillota; class Bacilli; order Lactobacillales; family Streptococcaceae; genus Lactococcus; species Lactococcus fujiensis. Next base: position 17,291 of record NZ_JXJU01000009.1, read on the forward strand.
TCTGCTGCTTCAGCTTCAACTACTGCACGACGGCTAAGAATAAAGCGATTTTCTGACGCATTAACTTCGATGATTTTAGCTTCAATTTCTTCGCCAACAAATTTCTTAGTGTCTTTTACGAAGTAAGTATCAATCATTGAGGCAGGGATAAATCCACGTACGCCGTTATAATCTACTGAAAGTCCGCCTTTAACATCTTTAGTAACTTTAACAGTTACGATTTCGCCTTCTTTGCCTTCAAGAGCAGTCCAAGCTTTACGGGCTTCAAGACGTTTCAATGAAAGAAGGTAGACATTTGCGCCTTCTGCATCTTTACCAACGATTTGCTTAATAACAAGCAAGTCAAGGACATCACCTGGTTTAACAAATGTATTGATGTCAGCATCGCGGTCGTTTGTGATTTCGCGAAGAGTAAGGACACCTTCAACTCCTGTACCAACGATAGCAACTTGTGCTTGACCGTCTTCAACAGAAAGGATTTCGCCCTTAACGACGTCGCGTACTTTAACGTCTTCAACGCTGTTTAATAATGTTTCAAATTCGTTCATTTGTAAAAAAAATTCCTCCAACAATTTGGCTGGCACACAGCCATGAACTGTATTATATCATATTTTAATGGAAAGGGAAAGTCTTTTTTAACCTTTTTTAATAAATATTTTCTAATTTTGCTTCTTAAGCTTAATCATTTACTTATTTATCTATAATTATTCAACCAAATAGGTGGTTAATCTTTTCACTTCTTCACGATTTAAGACCGATTGAGCCATCAAAATTCTTATTTTTGTTTGATCTGTTGGATCAAGCCCCCCACTTAAATCAATCCTCCCTAAATCATCAATGATTGGGATTGCTACTCCTTTGGGATAAATAATGAGTGGTGCAGCCGCAGTTTTTTCAGGACGTGTGAGATAAATTCCACTATAGGGGGCTCTCCCCTGTAAATTCAAAAAATACCGTTTTTCGTCTATGAGAACACAGTTTTCACGAATTAAAAATTGAATCCCATTATCAATGCCTGATTGACTGCGCCAAATTCCTTCCAAACTTGTGAAATCCCCCCTTAGAATTTGATTCATTTCCAACTCCTTTAATTCGTCCGAATCATAAAATTTTACTTTAGTAGGTTCGACGATAACAACATTTGAAAGCTTTGTCCATGGATGTTTGAAAGACAGCCATATGATTGATATTGAAAATAGTGCCAGAAAAATTAAGAAACAATTGTGTTGTATATTATTTTTTTTCATCGCCCTCACCTTGATATATTATAAAATAATTATAAAATAATTATAACAAAATGATAATATCATTAGAAATCATATACAAAAAATAGCGACCTGCGCTATTTCTTCATTCATTATTGATATTGCATGATTTGACCATCTTTGTATGCATAGTCGATTAGGGCGCCGCCTAGGCATTCGTCTCCGTCATAAAAGACAACAGCTTGCCCAGGAGTAATTGCACGAACAGGCTCATCAAAGTCTACCTTAACTTTGTCCCCGTTGACATGAATCGTAACCCCAGTATCTTGTTGGCGGTAACGGAATTTAGCTGTACAATGAAGGTCGAATTGTTCTGGCATCGCTTTTGTAAAACTCAATTGGCTAGCCGTCAGACTTGTTGAATAAAGGTGTTCGTGATGGAATCCTTGACCTACAAACAGGGTATTTGTTGATAGATCTTTTCCAACAACAAACCAAGGCTGTGAGTCATCTTGACCATGTTGCCCACCAATTCCGAGCCCTCCACGTTGACCAATTGTATAGTACATAAGGCCAGCATGAGCACCCATATCTTTGCCGTCAAGTGTCATCATTCGACCAGATTTAGCAGGCAGATAAGTTGAGAGGAATTGCTTGAAATTCTTTTCACCAATAAAACAAATTCCAGTTGAGTCCTTCTTTTTTGCTGTTGCTAATCCAGCTTTTTCTGCAATTCGGCGGACTTCAGGCTTTTCAATATTTCCTATAGGAAACATGACTTTTGCGAGTTGTTTTTGCGAGAGTTGACTCAAAAAATATGTTTGATCCTTATTTGAATCATCTCCTCTTAACATGTGGACAGTGCCATCTTCATCGCGGCTAATTTTTGCATAATGACCAGTTGCCACATAATCCGCTCCAAGATCCATGGCATAATCAAGGAAAGCTTTAAATTTAATTTCTTTATTACACATTACATCCGGATTGGGCGTCCGTCCAGCGCGATACTCAGCGAGGAAATACTCAAATACACGATCCCAGTATTCTTTTTCAAAATTAACTGAATAATAGGGGATTCCAATTTGGTCAGCGACTGCTGCAACATCTTTATAATCCTCTGTCGCGGTACAGACTCCGAATTCATCCGTATCATCCCAATTTTTCATGAAAACGCCAATGACATCGTAGCCCTGCTCTTTAAGCAGTAGAGCTGTCACACTCGAATCGACACCACCTGACATTCCGACAACAACACGTGTGTTCGCATTGTTTTTCTTATTTAAGTTATCCATTATTTTTCACCATCTCTTTCTATTTTGATTGTCACACAAAATATCAGTTTGAAGGCTGACTTTTGTTGGTTCAGTTGAAGGCTGAATTAATAGGTAACTGGATAATTATAGCAAAAATAACGAAAATTTTAAAGCCTCTTAAACTGGAGAAAATGATATAATGTTAGCATGATTGAACACACAGATAAGCCACTTATTTTTGACGCTGAAATAAATAATGTAAAATATGCATCTGCTGGACATTCAAAAATTGTCTGTCCTTTTTGTGATACTGAACATTTGCAAAATATTTTTCGAACGGAAGGAAATAAAATTTGGCTGAAGAATAAATTTTCTACGATCCGGGAATCATTAATGACGGTCATTATTGAATCTGATTTACATCTCGGTGATGTCTCTGTCTACACAAGGGAAGAGAATCGATCGGTTTTTCGCTTTGCTATTGAATGTTGGGATGAATTAATACAATCAGGAAAGTATCAATCAGTTTTGATGTTCAAAAATTTCGGCCCCCATTCTGGTGGAACCCTAAGGCATCCTCATATGCAAATTGTCGGTCTGGAAAATGTTGATGGCTACCTACAGATTTCCCCTGAAAACTTCGATGGGGTCGAAATAAAGAAGAACGGCGTTACAGTAACTATTTCAACTCGACCAATTATGGGCTTTGTCGAGTTTAATGTCATCATCTCGGAATTAAAAAATATTGAAAAAATGGCTGATGACGTTCAAACCATTACCCAGTATATATTGGGAGAATATATGGGGGGACATTGTGATTCTTACAATCTTTTCTTTCATCACATCGGTGAACTATACATTTGTAAAATTGTCCCTCGTTTCATAACATCACCTTATTTTATAGGCTATAAAATTCCACAGGTTAACCAATTGGATCGTTTAGAAGAAATAGCAAATGATCTACGAGCTAAAATGAAAAGAATTTAACTTAATTCTTTTTTTTTGAAAAAAAGAGGTGCTTTTAAGACTTTTCAGTTATAATATGTGTATGATAAAATTTGTTAAGAAAAATAAATGGTGGTTATTACTAAGCTTTTTTGTGCCTCTTGTGATGATGGCAGTCATTTTAGGAACAAATCAAATATATTGGGGCAGTTCAAGGTCCATTCTGGCAGGTGATTCTTATCACCAATATGTTGCCCTTCACTCACTTTATTCGAATATCTTACATTCTGCTGGACGTAACGGTTTTTTCTATACGTTTACGAGTGGTTTAGGGTTGAATTTGTATGCTTTTGCTGCATATTACATGGGCAGTTTCTTTATGCCTCTGACCTTCTTTTTTAATGTGCATAATATGCCTGATGCGCTATATTTACTGACTTTATTGAAGACGGGGACAATGGGGTTAACCTTTTTTGTCAGTTTTAAACAGATGTATCAAAAGTTGTCCGCATGGCTTATTTTAGCATTAGCTTGTGCCTATTCCACCATGAGTTTTTTGACCAGCCAAATCGAAATTATCATGTGGTTAGACGTGTTTATCTTGCTTCCTTTGATTGTGTGGGGGTTGCATTCACTTCAAGACAAAGGAAAAAGACGACTTTATTTTGTAACATTGACCATCTTATTTATTCAAAATTATTATTTTGGTTTCATGATTGCCCTCTTTTTGGTGCTTTATTATTTTGCAAGAGCAACCATGAAAAAGTGGTCCTGGCATAACTTTTTGGACTTTGCAGTCACTTCCTTATGTGCCGGGATGACCAGTTTAATCATGCTTCTTCCAATGTATCTGGATCTCAAAGCCAATAATACGAACGCCTTTTCTCAATCTTTAAGTTTTTTTACAGATGGATCAAGACCTTTCGACCTCTTTGCCAAGAATTTCGTTGGGGTATATGATACGACTCAATTTGGTGCTGTCCCCATGATTTATGTTGGACTTTTGCCCCTGATTCTTGCCCTTCTCTTCTTTTTTACTCACAGCATAAATTGGAAGGCTAAAATTGCTTACTTGGTTTTGCTTGGTGTCCTAATTGCTTCATTCTATATCGAAATTTTAGATTTGTTTTGGCAGGGAATGCACTCGCCCAATATGTTTTTGCACCGCTATGCTTTCATTTTCAGTTTAATTATATTGATTATGGCTTGCGAAACATTAACCAGATTGGATGAACTCGAAGTTTGGAAAATTTGTTTTGTTATTGGACTTTTAGGAATTGGATTTTCGGCTACATTGGCCTATGGAAATTACAATTATCTCAAGAATTTCAACAGCATCTTAACCGGCTTATTTGTACTTGCCTATTTAATTTTATTAATAAGTCGCCGCTGTCGATGGCTCTCATACAAATTGTTTTTACCGATTGTCTTTATCTTTATGATGGCTGAGGCTGGTGTCAATGGTTTTCTTCAGGTTTCTGGCTTGCAGAATGAATGGAATTTCGCTAGCCGAACATATTATAACCAACAAGCTGGACTGTTGCAGCCCTTAGCTGATAAAATCAATAAATTGACTGGGGACGGACTATTCCGGGCGGACAATACGAATCCTGATACAGCAAACGATGGTATGAAATATGGCTATAACTCCATTTCACAATTTTCGTCCGTAAGAAATTCCAATTCTAGTGCCCTCATGAAATTACTCGGTTTTCACACCGATGACACTTTTCTAAATTTGCGCTATCCCGGCAATACTTTACTCATGGATTCCATTTTCGGGGTAAAATACAACATCAACCAAAATCAACCTGTCAAATATGATTTTAATACAATCAGTTCAAAAGATAATTCATCAGCTCTGACAGAAAATCAAAATGCCCTCGGGTTAGGATTTATGGTCCCGGGTGGTTACCATGACGTGACTTTATCAAATGATTCAGACCGCTATTTGAGTAATCAAACAAAATTTGTCAATGCCTTGGCTAAGGTCAAATTAAATTATTTCACCCAGATCTATACCAGTTCAGAACATACTGAGAACAAAATAAGTGGCACTACTGATTATGTAACGTTAGCAAATAAAACAGGGCAAACTGGCGATGTAGCCGTAACTTATGAAATAACGGCACCTGCTCAAAGCCAATTCTATATTTCAATTCCAAACATCTCTTACATTTCAAATGACCAGAAAAATACGACGTTGACACTCTCTAAGGTTCAACCAAATGGTGAAGTCACCCCAATTTCAGGCTATTCTGTAAGCACTGATGACACTGGTACTTACTTTAATTTAGGGTATTATGAGAAGGCAACTCTATTAAAACTTACTTTAAGTTTCCCGGGTAATTCGCAAGTTTCATTCAATCCCACTTCCTTTTGGGCCCTCAATACGCAAAATTACAATGCTGCACTTGCAAAAATAAAGACCAGCACTGTCAACGGTGTGGAGGATAAAAATGGTGCGACTTTTACCATTGATGCCAAAACTTCTGGCGATTTATTTCTAACGATTCCATATGATAAAGGTTGGTCTGCCAAAGTTGATGGTAAAAATGCCAAAATTAAAAAGGCACAGTCTGGTTTTATGACCATTTCGATTCCTCAGGGGAAACACAAAGTTCAATTGAACTTTGTCCCGCAAGGCTTTGTAATCGGAAGTATTTGCTTTATTAGCGGCATTGTCTTATTTATTGGCTATGATTTTTTATTGCTTTTTGAAATCCACATGATAACTTTTTCCTTGAAAATGAACTTTGAAAGATAAACGCGTGATTTGTTCCGGTAAATGATTTTTAAATTTTAATTCATTCCCCTCGATCTGTAAACCAGCAAAACCATAAACAAGTCCGAGCCAGGAACCGCCCATATTCGCTGCATGGATACCGTGAGCTGCATTCCCCTGCATATCTGATAAATCCATCGTGGCACTGTCGGCAAAGAAGCGATAGGCCTCATTAGGACGTCCTAAACGACTTGCTACAACACCATGGATAGCTCTTGATAACGAGGAATCATGGGTAGTCAAAGGCTCATAAAAATCAAAATCTCGTTTGATTTGTTCCTCTGGCTCTGGATAAATCATATGTGCTAAGATCGTGTCTGCTTGTTTTAAAACTTGATGTTTATAAATTTTCATCGGATGATAATGGAGCAACAAAGGATAATTTTCTTTTGGCGTTTCATTAAAAGGCCAAGGTTCCTTATCCAAAAAACTATCGTCTTGTTTTGTTAATTTCCGCGCTTCATCATATCCGAAAAACATTGCTTCTGACGCATTCTTCCAATTTTCTCGTTCATAAAGATGCTCTGAAAAACGTTCCGCCAATTCACTCGCATAAGCCAAATTATTTTGCGCCATTTTATTAGTATAGTAATTGTTATTCACAAGTGCAGTATATTCATCTGGCCCCGTGACTTCATGGATTTCAAAGCCTCTTTTGCTCATAAAGCCATAGGATAACCAAAAGCGAGCAGTGTTATAAATGACCTCGCGGCTCTTCGCAATAAATTCTTCGTCGCCAGTAACTTGATCATAAAGCTGGAAAGCATAGGCGATATCCCCGTTGATATGTAATTGCGCTGTTCCTGCAGGATAGTATGCTGAGGTTTCATTCCCCGATTGTGTTCGCCATGCAAATAAAGCGCCGTCGAAGTCCAGTTCTTTCGCCCGCTCCAGTGCTTGTGGTAAAATTGACAACCGATAAGACAAAAGTTCCTTTGCAATTTCAGGTTGGGTGTAAATAAAGAAAGGTAAGAGGTACATCTCTGTATCCCAGAAATAATGCCCTTCATAGCCTTCACCTGTCAATCCTTTAGCCGCAAAATTAGTTTTTCCATCTCGTCCTGCTGAATTAAAGAGGTGATACAAATTCACACGTATCCCTTTTTGAAGCTCCTCATCACCTTCAATTTGAATATCTGATTTATCCCAAAATTCAGCAAAAATAACTTCTTGTTCAGCCTTCAATTGTTCATATTCAACCGTTTCAAAGTGATTCTGTCGTGCCATTTGATAAATCTGCGTGAATTCAAAATTTTCATTTTTATCAAGTTGCACTTTTGTGTCAATTGAATCAAATGCGGTAAAGAGTGACAAACTTGAATTTGGTGTGACGATTTGATTGGCGTTTACGAGCAGTTTTGTGGATGCTTCTCTTACGCGCGGGTCAAATTCAGCATTGCCTGTTGGTTGAATCAATTTCGCTTTCTTCTTTATTTCAATTGGGCCGGAGAAATTTAGAGGACTGATTTTTATTTTTTGAGCATAAACACTCCGATTGGCATGACTTGCAAAAGATTCAATTTCTAATCGTGCTTGTAATCCGGAAACCGTTGTATACTCATAACATTCATGCAATACTCCATTCATAAGGTCACATTCTATCGATTGTTGCATGAGTTTTGTCAATTTTTCTTCGCCAATCTTGATTTCCATACTTTTAAAATCAAATAATTTAACGATAGTCTCATGATTTTTTGCATAACCGTAAGCAGTTTCACCGTAAATAATGGGATGTGTTTCATAATATCCATTCACAAATGAACCCGGATTACTGGCACGAACTGGAATAGGGAGACTTGCTCGAACTCCCAGAAAACCATTTGCCTGAGCAAATAGGGTTTCAATATTTCCTTGTTCTTGATTCCCTAAATCATCAAGGCTTAAGATAAAATTTTTCATGTCACTCCTTCCAAAAGAGTCTGTCAGTAGTGACAGACCCTTTTTATTTAAATGTTAATTCAATTATACTTGATTTATTTTTCCCCGTCCATTCTTATTCCTTGCAAGAAGTAATTATTGAACAAAATATAAAGGATAATAATCGGAATAATGGTGAGTACTGATGCTGCCATTATACGATTCCACATTGTCCCACCTTGGTCAGCTGATTGAAGCATCTGCAATCCAACAGTTAAGGTATAATTCGAAGGTGTCCTTAAATATAGCATTGGTTGTAAGAAATTATTCCAGAAGCCCATGAAGATAAAGACAGCTTGAGTGGCAATAGATGGCCGAGCTAATGGCATGACAATTCTAAAGAAAGTACCTGTCCTTGACAAACCATCAATCCGTGCAGCTTCTTCAACATCTGAAGGAAAATTCAGGAAAAATTGACGCATCATGAAGATGTAAGAGATATTGATTGCAGCAGGTAAAATTAAGGCTGTGAAAGTGTCCAACATCCCTAAGTTTTTGATGATCATAAAGTTGGGAATCAATAGAATTTGACCCGGTACAGTCATGATGGCCAAAATACCGTAATAAATTCTTTGACGTCCAGGAAATGACAATTTTGCAAGCGCATAGCCAGCCATTGAATTTAAGAATATGTTGATTGCTGTACCGATTGTCGATATAATTAATGAATTGATGGTCCACTGAATAAAAAGTGAGCCTGACTGAGGATTAAACAAATATGCATATTGCTCCGCCGTAAAATGTTTTGAAAAGAGGGCCATGCTGCCGCTTGTGATTTCGCTCAGTGGTTTAAACGATGCAGCAATTGCCCATAAAAATGGATAGAGCGTAATCCCTGCATAAATGATCATAATCACGTAAAGCACGACTTTAAGTGATTTTTGCAAATTAGTTTCCTTCAAGTCCATTACCTCCATTCAATTTTTCGGCAATCCGTGAAACAAGGAAAATTACGATTGCAAGTACTAATGCAATAACAGCTGCATATCCCATTTGGTTATTTTGTGATTTGAAAGCATATTGATAAATCAGGAGTGAAACAGTCAGTGTTGAATTCGCTGGTCCACCCGACCCACCTGAGAAGATATAGGCTTGGTCAAACATCTGAAAAGTCCCAATAATTCCCATTAAAAGCACAAAAGTAGTCACCGGGCGTAAATGTGGAACTGTGATATATCTGAATTTTTGCATCACATTTGCCCCATCAATATCAGCAGCCTCATAAAGCGAATCAGGGAGGTCAACCAACGATGCCAAATAAATCGTCATAAAATAGGGAACAGTCGACCATATATTCATGACCATAATGACTTTTAAAGTCCAATTTGTATCGTTCAGAAAGTTTATCGGCTGATTAAGCAAATGTTGTCCAACCAAAAAGCCATTAATCGGTCCATTAAGATTGAATAGGAACATAAATATTAAGGTCAAAGCCGCCGAACTTGTTAAAGTTGGAAGGAAATAAATCAGACGAAAAAGTTTTTTTCCTTTTACACCGCGACTAGCCAATGTATAAGCCATGATCAATGCAATAATTGTCTGAGCTGGAACAACAATGAGGGCAAAAAAGCCCGTATTTTGAAAAGCACGCAAAAGGATGCCGTCAGTTAATAAATTCTTATAGTTAGAAAAATTGTTCCATGTATTCGTTTGAGCAATTAAGTTGACGTTATTAAATGACAAATATATTGCATACAAAATAGAAAGGATAATAAAGACCAAAATGACGAGTAGGGCCGGCGCCATGAAGGTATAGCCCTGAATTATTTCATTAAGTTCAGCCTTGCTCCTTTTCCTTTTTATTGTTTTATTCTTCATTAGAACCTCGAAATTCTATCCGCATTAAACGAATAGCAGTAAAAAGGTGGAAGGACCACCTTTTATGCTACTTTTTTCAAATTATTTACTGATTTTTGCGTTTGCGTCGTCATCAGCTTGTTTCAAAGCGGATTTCAAAGTATCTTCAGTTGCACCTTTTTTGAATGCATTTGAAATGAAGTTACCGTATGAGCTAACAACAGTTGTCAAATTAACACCATCTTGCCAAGCCACCGCACTTTTAATTGCGTCTTGGTGAACTTTCAAGAGTGGGTTGTCATTCAAGAAACTTGAATTTTCAGCCACATCTGGACGTGTTGCGAGTGTTCCGACTCCGTCAGTCCAAGTGGTCATACCGTCTTTTCCTGTAACATATTGGATCCAATCATTAGCGAGTTTAGAAACTTTTGTGTTCTTATTTTCACCCCATCCAACTGTATATTGCATGGTCATTTCTTTCCCTTTATAGGTCATATTAGGAATGATGTCAAAATTCAAATCTTTGTATTGTGTTTTGAATACTTGATAGTTCCAGTTTCCTGTCAATGCCATTGCAAATTTACCAGATGCAAAACCTGCTCCTTCATCACCAGCACCTACTTGTTGAGGTGTTGCGACAGCACCAGTGTTGAATAATTCAACAGCGGTGTTCAAATTCTTCAAAATAGTTGGGTTTGACAAATCGGATTTACCATCAGATGTAATTGGGTTTTGTCCGTCAGCAGTGATAAATTGCCAGTTCCTTGTTAAATCCGCATTGTAGTTCATCAAATAAACTTTACCTTTACCATAAGCGGCATCCAATTTTGCTTGTGCAGTTGGAGCCCATGTAATGAAATCTTCATATGACTTAGGAATTGCAGATTCATCAATGCCTGCTTTCTTAAAGACATCCTTATTCACATAAATGGCAAGGGTTGAAACATCTTTTGGTGCGGCGTAAGTTTTACCATTCGTTTGGAAGGCGGACACAATAGAAGGGTAGAAGTCTTTAGGATTTACAACACCTGATAAGTCAGCCAACACACCTTCTTTTTGAAGATAAGGATAGAATGATGAGTCAATATAAAAGGCATCTGGTGCTACTCCAGCTGAGAGGTCTGTTGGTAATTGCGTTGTAATATCAGTATAAACTTTTGGTTTAACTTTGACATCATATTTTTTTTCAAAAGACGAGACAAGTTTGTTAAAAGTCGCATTTTCTGTATCAGACCCTTTCCAATAACCAACAGTAAGCGTTTCGCCTTTAACAGAACCAGATTTATCAGAACCAGACGAATTTGAGCTACAAGCTGCAAGTGATGCCGCAGCCATGAATGCTGCTCCAGCAAGGGCAGCTTTTTTCCAAGTGTTCATACAATTTTCCTCCTAGTGAAAATTAGTTATTATATTGTGACCATATTTTGTAAGGTGTATTCTTGCCCTTTGTGCATAAATACAATATTTTGTCCATTATCAAGTTTGCTTACTGTAAAATGTGCTTGATCTATTTTTACCGTAAGTGCTTCGCCTTGATAATCAAAACCAAACTCTAAATGAGACCATTCTTTAGGGAGATGTGGTTCAATTCTTAATTTCGAATTAAACATTCGCACGCCCCCGTAGCCGAAGACAACCATTTGCCAAATCCCTCCAAGTGATGCCGCATGAATTCCTGCATCAGAAGATTTCATGTATTCCCCCATATCAATTGCAATGGCTTTATTAAAGAAGTCGTACGACTCGTTCAACTTTCCTAAATCTGCTGATAAAATCGCATGGGTAGAGAGACTTAATGAGCTATCATGAGTTGTTTTAGGTTCATAATAATCGAAATTTTTCAACTTCAATTCTTTATCAAATAAATCTTCAAACAGAAGCATCAGCAGCAATACATCGGCTTGCTTTGTGACCTGCATTTGATTGACTTGTTCCAAATTATAATCATGGAAAAGTGAATCTACCCCATCTTTTGATTTATAAACAGATAAATCCAGAATTTGCTTAGATAGGTATGAATCATCTTGAGGAATTATTCCTTCATCGGTTGGTCGAGGTAGATATATTTTATTTACTTTTTCCTGTAATATTTTCAAAAGTTTTGTAAAATTGAACTTTTGATTCAATCTTTCGTAAACTGATTGCTGATCATTTCTTAAACTATCTATAAGTTGAATTGCAAATGAGACGTTCCAATAAGCAGTATAATTTGTGTAAGCATTATTATTTACGTGTTCTTTATACTCATCAGGACCAATCACATCTTTGATTTCATAAAAATCGCCCTCTTGGTTATACTCCAGTCGACTGGCCCAAAATTTCGCAGTATCAATTAGAATTTCAAAACCTTTTTCCTGTGCAAATTGAGTATCACCAGTCACATCCAGATATTGTTTTACACCAAACGCGACATCAGAAGTGATATGTTGTTCAATAAAACCTGACCAAATTTTTGTCGCTTGTCCAGTTAAAATGTCGGCAGCTCCCCAAACTGGTGTCACTTCTCCATCTGTCGGCCAAGCAGCTTCCCAAGGATATTGAGCGCCATCAAGTCCATTTGATTTTGCTTTTTTGTGTGCACCATCAAGTCCCAAATAGCGATAAGTGACCAATTTCTTGGCAATATTGGGATGTGTATAGGTAAAATAAGGGAGCATGAATATTTCTGTGTCCCAAAATGTATGTCCTTTGTAGCCTTCTCCAGACATTCCTTTGGCACCAATATTCATTCTTTCATCGTGGGCGGGCGTCATGATATGCAAATGGTAAGTCGCAAAACGAATGGCAAGTTGATCTTTGAAATTTTTTGATTCAATGATAATGGGGTGCTTATCCCAAATTTTTTGCCAAGCAATTGCTGACTCTTCAAGTAAATCATCAAAAGTCATTTCTTCGATTGCTTCCATATCATCAACAGCTTTTATCCGTATATGTTCTAGGTCTCTGAATTCCAAATCATTATCTATCGATGTATAAATTGAGCCTCGTTTTTCAATTTCCACAGTTCCATTTGAAGGAAGTTCAAAATCATAATTCATGAAAAATGATCTTCTCCCTGTTTCCGGTCTATTCTTTGACGGAACTGTGATTCGATGCTCCACAGTTTGGACAAATTGGATTTTTGAATGCGTTGTCTGAGGCATCATCTGGATATACTTGCCTACCATCAATCCCTTTTCACCATCGGTAAAATGTTGACTTCCTTCATTTGAAACTTGACCATTGATCCCTGAGCGTAAGTGAACCTTGACAACTTCATCTGTCATATTTTGAACCTTAACATGACTTGACAAAACATGACGGCGTGCTTTAGAAATAAATTTTCTGAACACAAATTTTAATTTCAAATCGCCGCAGATCCAAATCATTTCTCTGGACAAAAGACCATTTTTCAAATTTAATTTTTTCCGATAGTCTTTCACTTCCCCATCTAATAATGTGAAGCTTTTTCCATTAAAATAAAAGTTCATCGCCCACATATCAGGAACATTGGGAAGTTCAGTGACTTCATTTTCATCAAATTGATTGAACGTTCCTGCAACGAAGATATCGCGTGTTTCCCCAACGTAACTTTCTTCTTCAGAGGCACGGGCGCCCATATATCCGTTCCCTAGTGCCATAATAGCTTCAGTTTTCCCTAAAACTTCCGGGTCAAAACCAACTTGTTCAATCTGCCAAAGCTTATCCCTTGTGTAGTTCATAAAGGCATTCATTACATAATCTCCTTTTTACTAAAACGTTTTAGTAAAGTCTAAAATTTTTTATTTATCAAAATAATGTTGATTTCTAAATACGAGGACAATAATTCCAAAAAGATAAATCCCTATAATGAGGATGACTTTTATGTGCAAAAAGAGACTCAAAATAAGATAGGGTAATACATAGATCGCATAAGCTCTCACATACTTCATCGGATCGTACTCTTCACGATAGGCCCAAGCAATAAAATAGGCTACGACTACCGTCAGTATAAACATGATCGTAAGAGGCAGGGCTGGGATATTCATCAAGGGAAATTTAGTGTCATTAAACAGTTGCGATCACCTCACTTCTACCAACAATATCGTGCAAAAACTTGCTTTTTATAAGATAACAAATTATTGAAATAAACAAAAATATTGGTCCGCCATAAGGTAAAAAATATAGTATCTTTGTAAATTCTCGTTGTCCAATTTCTGAAAGCGAGTTTTCCTGCGAAACAACTTTTAATTTAGCGAAATACTTCCCCAGTGTTTTCCCCGAGAATGAACTTTCACAAATCATATTGTATAAGATAAACAAGGCTGCAGCTAACAGGTTGAGCATGGAATTCCCCTGCCCTTTTGCTAGAATCTGAACAAGAAAAAGCGAAGGCAAATAGATTACAATTAAATCTATCAGAGTTGCTAAAGCTCGTTGAACGAACATTAATGCTTTCAAATCTATTTCAATCTCCTAAAACGATTTAGTACTCCTTTAGTATAACAAAAACGCTTTCATTTGTAAATGGTTTATTTTAAAAAAAAGATATTTTTATTTCATTTCTAAAAATATCTCTATCGTGCTTTTATTAATTTCTTACAAAAATTATTGTTAACTTTACAATCTTGCAGAGTCTCGTACAATGATTTCATAAGGGATGTATTTTTGTACCACTTTCCCAGTTTCAATTTGTTGAATTAAATCTGCAACCGCGACCTTTGTAAATTCTGGAATGTTTTGACGCACGGTCGTTAAACTGGGTGTGATATATGAAGCCAATGTAATATCATCAAAACCAACAACGTCAATTTTTTTAGCTACATTACGCTTTTTTAATGCCTTAATTACACCAATGGCCATCAAATCTGAGGCCGCAAATATGGCATCAATTTCTTCAATTCTTTCCATCTGTTCTACGATTTGGAATGCCATTTCTTCTGAAAAATTGGCATAGCTGATCAATGGATGCGCGATAACTGAACGAACCCCAGCCTCACGTTCCATAGCAACTGCTGCATTATTTGACCCGTTGATGAATAAAATCTTCTTGTTTCCTGATGCTAATAAGCGTCTCGCAACTTCGGCAGCTGCTGCTTGGTTATCAATTGATACACTTCCAACCGAACCGTTTTTTACGGTCATATCAATCGCAACCGTCGGTACGTCTAATCGTTTCAATTCATGGTAATAAGGGTCCTCTGTTGTAAGCCCCTGTATTATCAGTCCAGAAATATCACGTTCGCCACAAAACTGCTTTAATGATTTCATCTTTTGTTTTCTACCATTGACAGCATAAAAGACAAATTCATATTCCGTTTTATCAAGCGCCTCTATGACGCCACCAAGTATTTCCAAAGGCATAGCAACCCCTCTTGTTACATTTATTTCATTTAGAATTAATGCAATTTGTTTTTTATTTTTAGAGGACAAGCGTTTAGCGGCATAATTAGGCGCATAATCAAGTTCTTTTGCTACAGCTAAGACTTTCTTTTTAGTCTCTTCGCCAATATCGTCGTAGTGATTCAAAACGTGCGATACTGTACTCGACGAAACTCCAGCTCGTTTTGCCACATCAAGTATTGTACTTTTCTTCATCATTTACTCTTTCTAAAACTTCGCAGTATGATTTTATTCATTATAGCATTTTTAAAGACAAAAAAACCGACCGTAATCGATTTTTTAATCACTATTAAACTAAAACCGTATCACACTCGACAAGTTCTGTTTCATGGGCACACGAAATCGAATTATAATCTTGAATACAAGTGCAATCCACTTTACTTATTGTTTCTTTCTGAGCCAAACTTTCGGTCAGAAGTGCAACATCGGCATCTGTCAGTTCTGAAAAATCTATCATCCCTGCAATGAGTTCACTTTGCTTTGTGGCGCAAACTTTTCCAAGAAGCGATTTTCCCATTAACCCAACGGCTGTACATTCTTTCATCAAAGGTTGATAAACAAATTTCCGGCCTTCTTTTTCAGTTGCAAGCATCCCTTTTTTCACTAACCGACCCAGCAATGTTTTAACTGTCGCCAACGACCAATCTAAATGTTCAGGAATTTGATTCATGATTTCATCTACCCGAGCTTCTCCCAAAGACCAGATCACACGCATCACAACCATTTCTGCATTTGAAATATTACATTCTTCTTCCATTATCCACCTCCTTTTCAGTTTATATCCTTAACCTATAGTTTACAACTGTAAACTAATAAAGTCAAGCGATATGTCTAAAACTTTTACAACTGCTAAACTAAATAATTTAACTGTAATTGGAGTTGGCCGTTTTCACAATTTTACACATAAAGGCCGATGTTCTAGAAAATAATCACTGAAACGAGCGCATCGTTGGAAAAAGATTTAAATTTCGATTAAAAATAAATTTCTGAGTTAGTTATCCCCAAAAACTTGGGCCATAATTTTTCGACCGGTGGGTGTTTGTGCTAAGCCCCCTTCTGCAGTTTCACGAAAAGCTGCTGGTAGAGATCTCCCCACATTATACATACATGAAATCACTTCATCAACTGGGATCGCTGTTTTCACCCCAGCAAGTGCCATATCAGCAGAAATCATGGCTTGTGATGCTCCCATTGCATTTCTGTGAACACAGGGAATTTCGACTAAACCGGCAACTGGATCACAAATCAAACCTAACATATTTTGAAGGGTTAAAGCTATTGCATAACCTGCTTGTTCAGCAGACCCACCAGCTGCGAGAACAAGTGCGCCCGAAGCCATTGCAGCGGCTGAACCAATCTCAGCTTGACAACCACCTTCAGCGCCTGAAATAGTAGCATTATTCGCGATTGCAAGTCCAAATGCTCCACCTGAAAATAAGAAATCAACTTGTTGTTCGTGATTAAGTCCCAGTTTCTGAACGGCTGCTGTCAAAACCCCCGGCATACAGCCTGCTGAACCAGCAGTCGGTGTAGCACAAATGAGTCCCATTTGTGCATTAACTTCATTAACAGCCACCGCATCCCGCGCAGCTCCCAATATAATATCCCCAGACAAACCTTTGCCAGATGTAATATATTCATTCATTAATTTAGCATCGCCACCCGTTAATCCAGTTCGTGATTTTTCACCCAGGAGTCCTTTTTGAATCGAAGTTATCATTGTCTCTAGATTATGTTCCATCATAGAAATAATTTGCGCACGTCCACGCCCTGTTTGTTCCATTTCAATAGCAATCATCATTTCTGCTACCGAATCGTATTTTTTCGATTCCTCAATTAATGTTTGAACATTTGTAAACATTTTCCCTCTTTTCTTGTCTCTTAATTAAAAAAATTTACAGCATGGAGGCGAGGAATTTTTTTCATTTCCTCATATGCCTCATCAACATTTGAACTGTCAACTTCTAGAATCATAATGGCCTTCTCGCCCTTTGCCTCACGTGTTACATTCATTTTTGCTATGTTTATGAAATGGTTTGACAAAACATTAGACACTCTGGCAATCATTCCGGGAACATCTTCGTGAATAATTACAAAAGTCGGCATTCCTGCTGATATTGAAATATCGAACCCATTAAGTTCCGTCACTTGAATCATTCCACCACCGATTGAAATCCCTGTAACTGTCATTGTTCGATTCCCTTTTTTACAAATCAGTCGAGCGGTGTTGGGATGATCTGATCTTTCTTCAGGATGAGGAATATAGGCCACCTCCATTCCCTGCTCGTAAGCGATGCGAGGTGCGTCCGGTAAATTTTCATCATCCGTCTCCATCCCCAAAACACCAGCAACAAGTGCCACATCCGTTCCGTGCCCCCGATATGTTTTAGCAAACGATTCATACAAATGAATTTCTAATTTGTCAGGAAGTTCACCAAAAATTGAACGAACTATTTTACCAATACGGGCAGCACCCGCGGTATGCGAACTCGAAGGTCCAACCATTACAGGACCAATAATATCAAATACACTTCTATATCTTAAATTATCCATTTTATACACTTTCTTTACAAAAAAATTATATCATAAAAATGAACGGCAGCTTTCTTTAAAATAAAAAAAAAGCTCAAAAGATTGAGCTTTTTTAAAAATTATTTCCCTTTATAAATCGAACGTGATGTCCCATACCAAGCCTTGCCTAGTACCTTTTGGAGCCATGGTTGGAGCCATTTGTCAAGTCCGAGTGCACGTCCAGAACCAGCCATCAATGCGATTGCTACTGGGATGTACCAAAGTGAAACCCAAGTCAACATTCCTGTTGTAGCGAACATAACTGTCAAAATTGCTGTCCCAGCTGATGCGATAAATGTGAAGGCACCGAAGAGAAGACAAAGAGCAAGTCCCAATTCTACAACGGACATGAATTTTTGCAAGAACAAAGCAGTATTGTAGCCTGTTTCAGTATTAGGCATAAATACTTTCATCATTGATTGCATCCAGTGTGGAACACCATTTGTCATTGCCGCTGGAACAGTTCCGTATTCGTAAGTGATTCCTTTTGCAGGATTGATATCAGTGATTGTTACACCATGTTTAGCGAGTGCTGCAAGTGCTTGTTGAACTGTAACATCTGAAGTGCTTGCGTGTACAGCTGTACTTGCACCTGATGCTGCATCTGCTGCTGCGTGACCAGCAGCCGCTTTAAGTTCAGCAGGAGTTTGGAGCCATCCACCATTGTCTTTCAAGAAAGTTGAAATTTTAAGTGTTGAACCCATCCAACTTTGGCTTGCATTTCCAAAGAGTTTTGGAAGCGCATCTAAGAGCCAAGCAAGTCCAAAGAAGATGCGGAGTGGGAAGAGCCAAAGCACATTTCCACGACGTGAAGTGTGTCCGCGGAACAAGTTACGTTCATCTTCAGTATTGAAGATTTCGTTTTTCAAGTAAGTGAAGAAATAGTAACCTGAACAGAGTTGCAAAGTGTAAATAAGGTATGTAATGTTCTTCATCAACATCGCCCAGAAGCCAGTCAAACGAACGCCCATTACTTGTGCAACACCCCATTGTGAACCAATAGAGACCATTGTACCTTTATATTTGCCTTCAAATTTAGTTTTTTCTCCACCTTTAATTTCGGCGATAATGTTGTGAGCCGCAGTGTGACCTGTTTGTTCAGCTGCTTCAACGATTTGAGGCTGTGGACGTCCTGATTTAGGATCCATGTGTCCTGATACGTCACCAGCAACATAGATTCCTTTTCCTTCATGTCCAACGGCTTCCATGTAATCATTTGCAAGCAAACGATGTCCACGTTCTGTTTCAGTCAATTCAGAAGCTTGTGCATCAGTATTACCTTGAACACCAGTTGTCCAAATTAATGTATATGATGGAATTTGTTTTTCAACATGTTCTTCACCGCGCGCGCCAACACTTACAACGATGTGATCTTCAGCAACACCAGTGATACCATGGTTCAAAAGAACATTAACGTTTTTCTTACGGAGGTAAGCAAGGGCTTTATCAGCTTGTTTACGATCCAAAGTGTTCAAGATAGTTGGCATCATTTCAACAACGTTCAAAGTGATTTCACTTTCATCGAGTTTCCAATCACGCGCAACTTTCTTACGCCAATCAATCATTTCACCAACCATTTCGATTCCTGTGAAACCTGATCCTGCGATGTTGAATGTAAGCATTGCTTTACGTTTTTCATCGTTTGTTTCAACAGAAGCCAATTGAACCATACGTTCTAGTTGACGTTTAATCTTCATTGCGTCTTCGAGTGACCACAAAGTATAACCAAATTCTTTAACTCCTGGAACTCCAAAGTCATTTGGTTCGCCACCCATTGAAAAGAGAACAAAATCATAGTCATATACACCATGTTCAGTGATGACTTTTTTTGCTTCTTTGTCAACTTTAACAATTGAATCAGTAACAAGACTGACATTTTTACGTTTTCCAAGTAATTTTTGCAAGTCATATTGTGCGTTTGTGAAAGGAACGCGACCTGCTGCAACTTCATGAAGTTGTGTCATACTGGTTTGGTAGCTGTGGCGGTCAATCAAAGTGATTTCAGCATCATTTTTCAAAGCTTTTGAAAGTTGACGAGTTGCTGATACACCAGCGAAACCTGCCCCAAGGACTACGATTTTTTTCTTAGCCATTTGAGATATTTCTCCTAATAAGTTATAAATAATAATAATTCAATTTTATTATATCGCTTTATTAGAGTTTTGTAAAGTTTTTGTGAATAATATAATTTGTGAAATTTATTTAAATTTTTTCACAAGCTAATATTCGATTGATTTGAAATATTGAACATACTTTTTCCATAAAATTGAACTTTTTCTGGCAAATGATAGGGCTTGCAATAACGGGTTTCAGTCCTTAATTTTTAGGAAATATTTTGTGAATTTTTTTAAAAAATTGAACATATTCTACTTCTTATATGACTCTCGTACTATTTTTTCAGACAGGCCAAAACATTTTGTAAATGGAAGTACATAATTGACATCATCTAGTTGCTTATTTTTAAAAAATGTAATTCGACTCATTCCATTTTTAACTTCAACAGTAACTCTGTGACTCTCATCAATGAAAAAATGAATATGATCGACATCGCCTTGATGAATACTGACCCCTAAAGTTTTTCCGTCGTGTAATTCACAAGTTTGTGAACCATGAAGATAAGAGTCAACCACTAATTTCAAGATTGCAATTTCGGTATTCGGACTGTGCTGACTAGCTTCGGAAATGTGTGGATGCTTTTTAATTTGATTTTCTATATGTTTGTTTCGCATGGAGCACCTCCTTTCTATTTCTATTTTAACAATTGTTTTCATGGGTACAAAATGAGATACAAATTAGAATTATATTACAAAGCTGTTGAGTGGTAAATTTCAAAATCATTTGCTAAAATTTAGAGTAAAGAGAGGTGTTATAATGAATATCACATTTGACGATGCAGTGAGAGATCGCTTGTTATTACTTAAAGGTTCACACGAGGCTGATTTGGTCCTTGATTTCGACCACACTTTGAGTCGTGAAAATATTGGCCAAGACTGTTGTGGAATAACTCGCTACCGTATCGTTTTAGTGGAAAAAGGAAGTGTGCCTGAGGTTTTTAACGCTTCAATCTCATCCAATTTTGGTTCTGTTTATTTCAAAGAATGGGGGCAAATGTATTTAGATGATGAAATGAAGATTCGATTCAACGGCCCTCTAATTGAAATCATGGGTCGAGGTGAACTTATCGCTCCTAACATTGAAATTGTTGATTTCCGAGGTGATCAGCTAAAAATCAAGGCCGAAAAAGAATTGACTGTTTAATTAATTAAAATTGCCATTGAAACTGTAAAAATCGCGATTCCGATCCTAGTAAAAGAATCTACAAAATGATACTAAAAAACTGAGCCACGCTCAGTTTTTATTTTTGTTAATAAAATCAATGACTGTTTGATTGAATTTTTCTGCATCTTCCAAATGTAAGATATGACCACATCCTTCAAAATAAGCAACTTCTGAATGAGGATTTCCTTGTAAAGCACGAGCTGCTTTGGCATGTTCTGGTGGAAATACAGGAGATTCTCCTCCAGCAAAAAATAAATGCGGCTTTTTCTCCCGTCCTAATTCTGCTCGCCAATCCTGTTCGGTGACATTGAGTAACAAGGAACGATAAGTTTTGAAGTCAAAGGGATACATTTTTTTGCCTAATTCACGCTTAATTTCTGTGCTTAATTTTTTCTGAGTCAATTTGGTACGTGGAAAATCAATAACAAATTGTCCTAATTCTGATAATGTTCGCCCTGTTTGACCGTCTAACCAACCTTCATGTTTCATAAAAGTTGGCGCTTGGTCCTCTGTAATCACCAATAGCAAGTCTTTATCAGTAAATAATTCCTCAAAGGCCATGATTGTTGCTGCCCCCATAGAATGCCCGAGTAAAACAGGGTGTTTTAACTTTAAATGAGCTAATAATTCATGCAAATCAGTCGCCAACCGGGCTAAGGTCAAGCCATAATTAACTTTTTCTGACAACCCATGAGAACGATGATCATAAGTAATGACAAAAAATCCGGCATTTACCAAAGGCTCAATCTGACAGCACCAAGTGACTTCGCTCGCTGAATATCCATTTATCAAAACAATGGCCTGATTTGCAGGGTCTCCATATGTATGAAAGTGAATTTCAACATCATCATTGGTAATAAAAAAAGACATAATTTCTCCTTAATTCTACATCATGTTTATTGTATCAAAAAAAATCTGTCAGCGCTGACAGATTAAATTGTGAAAAATTAGTCAAGAGTATTACCATTTGTTTCTAAAATGCGCTTAAACCAATGGAAAGATTTTTTGGGAACACGTTTCAAATCAAGTAATTCATGGTTCGTCCGGTTTACGTAAACGGCTCCGTAACGCTTATTCATGTCGGCATGCGAGCTTGGAATATCAATTAACCCCCAACCTAAATAGCCAATTACATCAGCGCCATCAATAAAGATAGCATCTTTCATTGCTTGGATGTGTGCTCTGTGGTATTGAATACGCTGGTCATCTTGAATCTCATTTTGCCCGTCCCATTCTTCGTATAAACCAATCCCGTTTTCAATCGGGAAAATGGGAAGTCCAAATTGATTGTAGAGACGGGTGATTATATTTCTAAATCCTGTTGCATCAATTGTCCATTTCCAAGGACTGGCTGGTAAAGTTTCATCAAGACACAAACCTTCGTTCAAATAACGGTTCGGAGCTTCTCCTGCTGGAATCAGGGAAGCATCCAACAAGGCTGAGCGATAGTAAGAGAATGAAATAAAGTCAGCTTTTCCTGCAGCTAATATTGCATCATCTTCTCCACTCAGATAGTCCATATCAATCTTATTATTTTTAACAAATGTCATTACTTCATTAGAGTAACGACCATAAGTATAAACATCACAAAGATTCTGATAGAGAAATTCTTCTTGTTTACGAACGGCCAAATTATCTGCTGGTGCGGTTGACGCTGGATAAATCTCGGTGTACGCCACCATACCACCAATTTTTGCGGTCTGATCAAATTTATGTAAATAAGCGCTGATTTCGCAGTGAGCAAGCATAGTATGGTGGAAAATCGCATATAAATCGGAGAGGCTACGATCCCCCTTCTCATATCCCGAAATCTGAAATGTTTCATCTGTGAAGTATAAATTATGTTCATTAAAAACAATCCAATATTTAACACGAGATGAAAAACGACGTATCATTTCTTTCCCAAAGGAAACAAACGCATCTTTAACATGGCGACTCAGGAAACCGTTGTATTTTTCAGCTAAAGCAAGTGGCATATCGAAATGATATAAACAAATCATTGGTTCGATACCACGGGCAAGTAAATCGTCAATTAAGCGGCTATAAAATTCAATTCCCTCCTCATTGAATGCCCCATCTCCAGTTGGACAAACACGGGACCATGAAATTTGGAAACGATACATGTTCATGTTCATTTCTTTCATTAAGTCAAGGTCTTTTTCATAATCATGAAAATTATCAATCGCAACGTGCCAATCCATCGTATGATCGGTTGCAGAGCGAATATCATAAACGGAAAGGCCTTTTCCACCTTCGTTCCAACCTCCCTCGGTTTGCATTGAAGAGGTCGAATTCCCCCAGAAAAAATTTTTTGGCATTTCTTTGTTCATGAATGTTCTCTTTTCTAATATTTTGACGTCATCTTTACGTTAATTAACGGATATAATCGACAAAAAGTCTGTCATTACTGACAGGCCGATTTGCCTTATGCAACAATTTCTTCTTCATTTTCAGCTTCTTGTTCAAGAAGCATTTTGTCATATTTCCGAGCGAAAGGCAAATAAATCAAAATTGACTCTGTTAGTGCAACTATTTGAAGGACTGCATATTGCCAACCCCCAATTAAGAAACCTGAAATAATTGGTGGCGTTGTCCATGGTGCAGCTACACCGTTCATTGGAGGAACGATGCCAAAATAGATTGCACCATAAACTGTTGCCGAAACCACGACAGGCACAAGGAAGAATGGAAGTGCTAAAACAGGGTTCATTACCATTGGTAGGCCAAATAAGAAGGGTTCATTAATATTGAAAACTCCTGGTACCATTTCAACTTTACCAATTGATTTCATTTGTTGAGATTTTGCAAAGAACAGTGTGAAGACAATTAATCCAAACGTTATTCCTGAACCAGACAAGTTAATAAAATTATTATAAAACTCATTGGTAACGATATGTGCACCATTGGCCAGTGTTAATTTGTGTGCTTGATATAGGGTTGCATTTGCTGCTGTATTAGGAATCAAAAATGCTGATGTAATTGCTCCCATGATGATTCCACCATGAACTCCAAAGAACCAGAAGAATGGTACAAGTAAAGCAATTACGATAATACCACCGAATGAATCTCCAAGGCCTTGTAAAGGAACAGAGAGCCAGTGGTAGATAAATGTCACAAGATCAGTATGTCCTAATTTATTAAACAAGGCGTAGATTACTGTCGCTACAATGATGATGACCCCTGATGGAATCATGGATGTAAATTGATTAGCAACATTGGCTGGAACTTGTTCTGGAAGCTTGATTTTCCAGCCCGCACGCATCATCGATGTGTAAGCCCAACCTGTCAGAATACCAATGACAATGGCTGCAATCATCCCTTGGCCACCTTGCCATGAAAGGTTTAAGACTCCCGAAACTGGATTATTCAAGAAAACTTGCATGGCATCAGGCAAT
The DNA here is from genome assembly GCF_002441655.1 of Lactococcus fujiensis JCM 16395. Lineage (GTDB taxonomy): Bacteria > Bacillota > Bacilli > Lactobacillales > Streptococcaceae > Lactococcus > Lactococcus fujiensis. The sequence continues at coordinate 41,799 of NZ_JXJU01000009.1, forward strand.
TTTTCAAATGCTGCTGTCGCTTGATTTCCAGTTAAATTACCAATTCCAGATGCTTCTTTTCCTGTTGAAAGAGCAGCTGTAATTGGATTTGCAACAGATAACGATTGGACAATAAAGAATGCTGATAGAGAAGTTAACCCAGCTTGTAAAGCAACATCTCCGAATTCTGTCTCCTTAACATAAGAGTATCCAATTCCGATTGCAGCCCAAATGGCTAAAATCCCAAAAGACATATTGAATGCTTGGCTAAATACAGCAGACCAACCATTTACGGATAACCAATTTGCAACAGATGGAATCGGCAAATTTGATAAAATTAGGAAAATTGACCCAACGATAATGAATGGCATGGCATAAAGCATCCCATTCTTCAATGCTGTCACTGCCTTGGTGTTGACAAATTTCATCACCGGCGGTAACACTTTGTCATTTATGAAATGATTCATAAATAAGACCTCCATATAATAATAAATGTAGAGAAAATTCGCCAGGTCAAATCTTCTCAAAGACTGATAAATAATTATTTATAATATAATAATACCCCATACAATAAATTTTGCAAGGGGTTTCTTAATTTTTGTAACAGGTTACAAGAATGGTTACATCCTCAATGTGCAACTCAAGATTATTCTTTATTTTCAGTCGCTTGATGTGCCAAAATTTCAAGTAAAGCTAGGACCGGGAGTTGCGTGGTCAAATTTTCCAAGGGATCATATTCGGAAAATTCTGTTTGGAAATTATAGGTCAAATTTACCGTTGATAATTTTGAAACGGTTGTATTTTCCTCATTCGTGATTGAAATAATTTTCGCCGTATCTTCCTCACGTAATTTCATCATCCGCTCAACAATTTTGTCCGTTTCTCCTGATGCAGATAAAATTATCGTGAGTAAATCAACAGCTCCTTTGCCTTTAATTGCCTGATATGGATCCGAAATAGAGTAACTTTCCAAGCCAATATTTGAAAAGTAACGCGCCCCGTACTCCGCTAATGCCCCCGAAGTTCCTAATCCAATAAAAACGATGTAACGTGCCGATTTTATCAATTGAACTGCAGCTGACATTTTTTCTCCATATTTCGCTTCACTAATTGAGCGCAAAAATAAGTCTAGCTGAACCAGATTTTCATAATAATTGACCGGAACCTCAGAAACTTGAGTATTATTTTTCAGGTAATATCGCAAATCAGCCCAGCCATGAAAACCTAATTTATTTGCCGTTCGCATGACCGTAGCCGTTGATACATGGACTTTTTCAGCACAATCACGTACCGTTAAATTTTTGGCTTCCTCAAGATTGGACAAAATATAATTAAAAACAGAGCTTTCTAATTCATTCAACGTTCTTACTTTTTCAGGAATAAAATTAATCATCAGACCACCTTTTCTAGTTTTATTGTATCAAAAAAGTCTTGCCATGAGAGACAAAGACTTATTTCATTTATTTTACAACAATGTTAACTAATTTATTCGGCACTGCAATAACTTTCACAATATCTCCCTTGATTTGGTCGGCAACAGCTTTTTGCCCGAGCTTAGCCAATTCGTCACGCGAAATATCTTTTGCAATTTTAATTTTTGCCTTCAATTTTCCATTAACTTGAACAACTATTTCAACTTCTGACTCTACTAATTTTGCAGCATCAAATGTTGGCCAAGTAACATATGAAATCCCCGCTGTTTGTCCTAATTTAACCCACAGTTCTTCAGCAATATGAGGAGCAAATGGGGCAAGCAATTGAACAAATCCTTTCGCATATTCAAGAGGCAATTTGTCTACTTTATTTGAAGCATTCACGAAAATCATCAATTGTGAGATGGCTGTGTTGAAAAGCATATGCTCAAGTCGTTCTGTAACATTTTTAACTGTTTCGTGATATATTTTATCGAGTTTGCCATCATTTTCAGATACAACTTTTTCAGAATCAATCAAACGCACAACACGATCCAAGAATTTACGCGCCCCTTCTAGTCCCTCTTCAGACCAAGCAATACTCGCATCAAGAGGTCCCATGAACATTTCATAAACACGTAAAGTATCTGCTCCATAGCGCTCGACAACATCATCTGGATTAACAACATTTTTGAGCGATTTAGACATCTTCGCTGGAGCTTGTTCTAATTCTTCACCTGTTTCGATGTTAAAGAATAAGCCATCACGTTTTTCAACTTTATCCGTTGCTACAAGCGCGCCACGGTGGTCACGATAGGATGTTCCCAAAATCATTCCTTGATTAAAAAGCTTTTGGAAAGGTTCTTTCGTAGGGACAATTCCTAAATCGTATAAGAATTTATGCCAGAAACGGGCATAAAGCAAATGAAGCACTGCATGCTCTGCTCCACCAACATAAATATCGACTGGTAGCCATTGTTTCAAGAGTTCAGGATCAGCAAGGGCCTTATCATTATGTGGGTCAATGTAACGAAGGTAGTACCAAGATGAACCGGCCCATTGTGGCATGGTATTTGTTTCACGACGGCCTTTAACACCATCTTCACGTGTTACAGTAAGCCAATCTGTCAAATTCGCCAAAGGTGATTCTCCAGTGCCAGAAGGTTTGATGTCAGAGGTTACTGGTAAGACAAGTGGCAAATCACTTTCAGGAACAGCTGTTGAAGTCCCGTCTTCCCAATGAATAATTGGAATTGGTTCTCCCCAATAACGTTGGCGAGAGAAGAGCCAGTCGCGCAATTTATAAGTTACTTTTTTTGTTCCTACTTTATTTTCTTCAAGCCAATCAACCATTTTTGCAATGGCCTCTGCTTTATTAAGGCCATCAAGGAAATCTGAGTTGATGTGGCGCCCATCTGCTGTAAATGGTTCTTTTTGAACATCGATCGCAGAACCTTGACCGTCTTCTCCTTCGAGGACTGGAATAATATTAAGATTGTAAACTTTCGCAAATTCCCAGTCACGCTCATCATGGGCAGGAACAGCCATAATTGCACCATGCCCATAAGTTGCCAAAACATAATCGGCAATCCAAATTGGAACTTCTTTTCCGTTAACAGGGTTTATCGCATAAGAACCAGTCCAAACACCAGTCTTTTCTTTGGCCAGATCGGTACGAGCCAAGTCAGATTTAAGACTTGCTTGACGCTTATATTCGGCAACTGCATTTGCCTGTTCCGCAGTCGTAACTGCTTCAACCAAATCGTGCTCTGGCGCAAGAACACAGTAAGTTGCTCCAAAAAGAGTATCAGGACGAGTTGTGAAAACAGTAAATTCTTCATCTGATTGAGCAACTTTAAAAGTCACATCTGCACCAGTTGACTTACCAATCCAATTACGTTGCATTTCTTTGATTGATTCAGGCCAATCTAATTCATCTAAATCATCAAGCAATCGGTCAGCATATGCCGTTATTTTCAAAATCCATTGACGCATGGGTTTACGCACTACTGGATAGCCTCCACGTTCAGAAGTGCCGTCAGGTAGCACTTCTTCATTGGCAATTGCAGTCCCAAGCTCTTCAACCCAGTTGACCGGAACTTGAGCTTCATAGGCCAAGCCCTTTTCATACATTTTAGTAAAGATCCATTGCGTCCATTTGTAAAAATTAGGATCTGTTGTGTTAACTTCACGATCCCAATCATAAGAGAAACCAAGACTATTGATTTGACGTTTAAAATTGGCAATATTTTCCGCAGTGAACCCTGCTGGGTCATGCCCAGTACTCATGGCATAATTTTCAGCAGGCAAGCCGAACGCATCCCAGCCCATTGGATGCAAGACATTAAAACCTTGTGCGCGTTTATAGCGCGAAAGGATATCTGTTGCTGTGTAGCCTTCTGGGTGGCCTACATGTAAGCCTGCACCTGAAGGGTAAGGAAACATATCTAGCGCATAAAACTTAGGACTATTTTTGTCTGTTTTGGTGCGGAAAGTTTCATTATCTGCCCAATATTTTTGCCATTTGGCTTCTATTTCTTGATGGTTATATTCCATAACTTCTCCAACATTTTCTGAATTATTGTGAATATTATTATTATAGCAGAAAAATCCGTGCTTGGCTCGGATTTTTATAGGCTCTAAAGCAAATTATAAGCGAGAATTAAATCACTTCCCATAAGCTGCAGACCATATTTCTGCTCGAATTTTTTAATTTTATTTAATAAGGTATTTCGATGAACATATAATAGTTTTGCTGCTTGAGCTTGGTTACCAGAGGTTTGATAGAGGCTCTTAACTAAGTGCTGGTCTTCAATATTTTCTTTTAGACGATACTGGATTTTTTTTAACATTGGACTCGAATGAACTTTCAAACTTTTAGAAATCAGCATTTCACTATAAGATTGACCCTGTTCAAAAGCCATTTTTTCTTCAAAATAGAGTGATTTAAGGTCATCACGTTCAACAAAGAAGCCCACATATGCATGAATGTGCTCGCCGGTATCTTGGCTCAGCGTTTTCAACACATCAAAAAGCTCTGATTTGGTCAGATTTTCCCCTGAAAATTGCTCGATTACCAACTGTTCTTCCTGATTAACCCTAATCAAGTCTGGTAACAATAATTTTAGTGTTGTTGATAATTCTAAAAAACTATTGCTCTTAAATTGAATAATTCGGTAAATGCCATTTCCCAAAGTATGAAAATCCATTTCTTGTTGCTCATTATTCAAAAGCGCAAGCATCTGCTGCTCCCTTTGGGTTAAATTTACTTTATCGACATGTTCATATAGGCGGCGTATTGCTCGAATTTGTTCTTTTTCCATATTTTTAAAAAAGCGACCAGCGGCCGCTCGAATACTTAGATATTTTCAGATGGACGACGTAATTCATAAAGTGGTGACAAGGGACGTTTTTCATGAATACGAATAATGGCATCTGCGAGCAAATTAGCGATTGATAATTGAACAATCTTATCGCTCTTACGTTCTTCTGGAATTTGAATTGTATCTAAAACGACAAGTTTTGTAATTGCAGATTTTTCGATACGTTCAATTGCAGGTCCTGAAAGTACGGCATGAGTACATGAGGCATAGACTTCTGTCGCCCCTAATTCCTTGAGTGCGTTAGCAGCTAAAGTAATTGTACCAGCTGTATCAATCATATCGTCAATCAAAATACATTTCTTGCCTTTAACATCACCAATAATATTCATAATTTCGGCTACATTTGCGCGTGGACGACGTTTATCAATAATCGCAAGAGGTGTCTTCAAGAAAGATGCCAATTTACGAGCACGGCCAACCCCACCGTGGTCAGGAGAAACAACAACCACATCATCACCAGTTGCAACGAAATTACGTTTGAAATATTCAGCAATTAAAGGCGAACCCATCAAATGATCAACAGGGATATTAAAGAACCCTTGAATTTGAGGCGCATGGAGGTCAAAAGTAATTAAACGGTCAGCACCGGCAATTTGAATCATGTTTGCCACAAGTTTTGATGTTATTGGTTCACGTGCGCGGGCCTTACGGTCTTGACGAGCATAGCCATAATAAGGCATCACAATGTTAATTGAGGCAGCACTAGCGCGACGTAGAGTATCCATCATAATTAACAATTCCATTAAATTTTCATTCACTGGTGCACTTGTTGATTGTAGAACGAATACATGTTCTCCGCGGACACTTTCATCAATATGTATTTCTGTTTCGCCATCAGAATAAGTTCTAATGGTCGCTTTCCCAAGCTCAATTCCAATTTCCTTAGCAACTTTTTTTGCTAATTCTTGATTGGAAGAGAGCGCAAACAACTTCAAATTTGAATACGACATGAAGGGCCTTTCTTTAATTCCAAATAGATATTTCTATTTTACCTTAAAAATGCTATTTTTTCAAACCTTCTTCACCCTCGTATTGAAAACGTAACTTTTGTAAAGATTATCAATTTTTCAAAACGTTGTGTAAAAAACAAAAAAAGAGCACATAAGCCTCATACTTAGTGCTGCTACCGTCAGGTCCTGACACGCTTCGTAAGGGACTTATTGCTCCATAAAATAATTATATCATATTTTTTTTCTTTTTCAACTTTTTACGGCGCTCACGGAAAAATTGTTGCATGATATCAGCGCATTCCCCTTCAAGAATTCCAGATTCAACTTGGACTTGATGGTTCAATCGTTCATCTTCAAGAATATGGTACAAACTGACCGTTCCGCCAAATTTTGGATTTGTTGCCCCAAAATAAACATGTGAAAGACGGGCCAGGCCAATCGCACCTGCACACATGACACAAGGTTCAATCGTAACAAAGAGTGAGCAATCAATCAGACGCCAATTTCCGACAACTTCATTGGCTATCTCGATGGCACAAATTTCCGCATGGTGGGTTGCTTTTTCATCTAGTTCTCGACGGTTAAATGATCGCGCGATGATTTTTTTATCTTTAACAATGACGACACCAATAGGGACTTCTTCATTGCTTGCTGCTTTATTGGCCTCTTTCAAGGCCTCTTTCATATAAAACTCTTTTTCTTCTTGGGTAAACTCTTGCATCAAAGTTGCCATTTCTGGTGTGGTTGGGCCAATTCCACTGGAACTGTTTGCGCAGCATTTTGTGCCTCTTCTCGAAGCGTATTTAGGTCTCCAAATTGAGGCAAGTGGGTCAAAATCAGTTTTTTAACCCCTGCGGCCTTTGCAATTTCACCTGCCTCAACTGACGAAAGGTGATTAGGCATTCTGTGTTTTTCCTTGAAAAAATAAACGTCAGCCAAAAGAACATCCGCGCCTTTGGAAAAATTTATCAAATCATCAAAGTACCCTGTATCTCCAGTATAAACGAGGATTTGTCCCGTTCGTCGTTCAACAATTCTCATCGCGTAATTAATGACAGGATGAACCATTTTTAAGAAAGTGATATCAAATGGCCCCATTTTCAAACCTTTTTCGACATCATAAGCGCGCCCTTCAGACACCCCGTCTAATGTCAATTTGGCAAATTCATTTTTATTTTCGGCATGGGCATAAATGGGCAGAAGCATGCCATCCCAGCCCTCTTGTCCAATCGGGAAAAGCTGTCTGTACTGACGTAAGGCACCCAGATCAGCGATATGATCCTCATGATAATGACTTAATATAACTGCATCCAATTGCGTGGGTTGCAATTCATGCTCAAGCTCGGTCACGGCACGTGAACCGCAATCGATTAGAAGATTATAGCCAGATTTACTTTGCAATAAATAACTCGTTGTCCCTGCATCTCGGGTGGGATAACCGCCCCAAACACCCAAAGCTGTTAATTTCATTTCTCGCCTCCTCTGTATTTTTCTTAATTAATTATAACAAATTATAGACTGTTTTTGCACTATTGCCACTGCTTCAGCGTGGAGAGTAACAAAAAAGCTCATGAAAACATGAGCTCTCAAACTTAAATATTTTCTGTCCGGTAAATGACAAAAACGATAAAATAAATCACACAAACACCCAATAGTGTCCAGACACCAAAAATATTACCTAGAACAGTGGCTAAAAATGCACCGATAAAGAAAGTCGGAATGATTGCTCCCAGAACGCGAACGGCGTGCAGGTATTTTTTATCTTTGGTTAAAAACCATTGAGCTAAACTGACAGAAAAGTTCTTGATGTTACCTGTTGTGAAAACTGAGGTATAACCTAATCCATGTGCACGATTAAAAGTATCAAATTGGATTGCCATAAAAAATGATAGAATTCCAACAAAAATTGAATTTGGTATTCTTAAAAAAGTATCATACATACTTCCATACAAGACAGCAAATACTGTCAATCCGACCAATTGAACACTCAGCATATATAGGGCGTCAAACTTCCCTCTTTTAACTAAATAATTAGAGTAAAAAACTTTAAAAATGACTCCAGCCATAAAAAAGAAGATGGGAATTGCAAAATCCCAAAATTTTACAATGTTACCTTGAGCTAAGTAAATACCGGCTTGCATGACGTTTCCTGTTTGTGCACCCGCAAATCGTTCATCATAATGAAAAAAAGTGTACCCGTCCATAAAGCCAGAACTCATCGCCATTAATAAGGCCACACGTAATTTCTCACGTACTTCTGTCTTCAATATATCCCCTCCTCCGGAATCCTTTCCTTTATTATATCAAAATTTAACAATCCTTGACCTGATATGAATGAAAATAAAAAAGCAGACACTCTGCTTTCATAACCATTCTTTCTTCAAAGTAAAGAAACTTCCACGGATTTCACCAGCTAATTTGGAACGTTGACGTGCAAATTTGAATTTGCCCTCAAGTTCGGTTGGTACCTCCATCCCTAAAGACAACTTAATACCAACAGCACGCTTAGGCTTCTTCCCTTCTTGAAGAGCCATTTTTTCATACAGGACATTAAGGACCATGCCATTTTCATAGTAAAACTCTGGCCAATAAAGTTGCTCATCTTCATAAACAGCAACTTCTAAAATTGGTGAAGAAAAAACTAATTCACGTTCTTCCAGCAAAATCTTATTAAGCCAGTCGATCTCCTTTTTCATTTCATCAGCAGGGTAGGTGAGATATTCAAATTTGTACTTATTCCAAAAATACCTTGCTTCATTTGCACGTAATCCTGCAAGATTTTCAGCATTTGGTGAGCTTTCTAAACCGGTTGTTTCAACATTTTTAAAATTAACTTGATATGCCATATAATTTTCCTCATTTTTTATCTTTTATCTTTTATTTTTAATCATTATATCATTTTTCCAAAAAAGTGAACATTTGAACTATTTTTTACTAAATTAATGGATATGGTTGATTATTTTTTTTTGAATAGGTTATAATGGAATTAGAAAAAGAAAGAGAGAGGTCATGTCATGAACGGTTACGAACGTCAATTTACTTGCGAAAAATGTGGAAATCATACCTTTGAGCAAGATCAATTCCAATCAACTGGTGGAGAGTTCTCCAAGCTTTTCAACGTCCAAAATAAGAAATTCATTACAATATCTTGTTCGCAATGTGGTTTTACTGAACTTTATAAGGCCAAAACAAGCACTGGAATGAACGTTCTAGACTTTTTACTCAATGGATAAAACGAAAATCAGCCTTAAGTCTTATTCAGCCTTAAGGTTTTAATGTTATCATTAGGATGGATTTCGTCCATTAATTGAAAAACATCTCCTATACATGCAAAACTAGAAAAGAGCTTTATGTCAGTTTTAGAACTTAAAAATATTAAAAAATCATATTTCTTGGGAAAAGAAGAATTCCCTGTTCTCAAGGGAATTGATTTACAAATTGAACGCGGTGAATTCGTAAGTCTTCTTGGTGAATCTGGAGGCGGTAAATCAACATTGATGAATATTATCGGTGGCTTAGATCGCGAATACGATGGCGATGTTATCGTCGATGGTCTTGTTCAAAGAGCAAAAAAAGAAAAAGCGATGGATGCTTACCGACGCGAGACAATTGGCTTTATTTTTCAATCCTTCAATCTCGTATCTTATTTATCTGTTCTTGACAATATCATGATCAGTTTGAAAATGACTGCTTTAACCGAAAAAGAACGTCATGCACGTGCAATAGAATTGACAAAACAAGTTGGACTCTATGAGCATCGGAAGAAAAAACCTGCGCAACTATCAGGGGGACAAAAACAAAGAGTAGCCATCGCGCGTGCCCTAGCCTCAGATCCAGAAATTATCTTGGCCGATGAACCAACTGGCGCACTTGATTCCCAAAATACAAGAGAAGTTTTGGCTTTATTGAGAGATATCGCGCAATCAGGTAAAACAGTCATTGTTGTAACGCACTCTCAGGAAGTAGCTGAATATGGCACTCGTATTATTCATTTGGCCGACGGGGTTATCACTGGTGACGAAAGAATTAAACCCGCTTATCCAGCACTTGAACATGACCGAATCAAATCAAAAGCACTTTCTCTTGCCGATACATTTAAAACGGCTTTCCAACATTTTACGAATGCATGGAAAATTAATTTGCTCATTGCAATCGGCACAGCAATTGGTTTATTCTCTGTCATCTTCTTCCTTGGCCTTGGGAATGGCGCGACCAAGTATATGAACCACATGATTACGTCCAATGTCAATCCAAATATCGTGACTGTTTTCAAGAGAACGACAACCGATAATGCTGTTGCGAACACCGAAGCACTTCGGCAGGCGCAAGAAAATTTAGGAGCTACGGACAATCTACTTGATTCAAACCATCTTAACAGTTTAAAAGATGCAAAATACGTAACAAAAGTTGAACCTGCTTATTCAATAAGCGGTTTAACAACAATGAAATATGATTCTACAACGAAAACAGGACTTTATTCAATCACAACATGGAACGCATCCAATATTAATGACTCCTATGTCAAAGGCAATAAGCCAGAAAATGGTGAAATTGCACTTTATGAAAAAGATGCAAAAGCGTTAAATAATGATTATAAATCCTTAATTGGTCAATCAATCTCAATTACATTCACTGCAAAGACATCATCGAATAGTAATGTGGAAGTAACCAAATCTCTCAAAGTGTCGGGAATTTTGAAAAATCCTGATAGCGCTGGTGCTGGAGGGGGAGCTGCAAGTTCAGTTATCATGACTGCATCAACTTTGAAATCTTCTTTAAGTGCTGCTGGTGCTGATTCTGATGCCGCATATGCCGTTGTCTCAGTTGATAAAGTCGATCATGTCAAATCTGCCGCACAAACAATCCAAAAGATAAAAATTGATGGAAACAAAGCCTTCGCAACGTTTAATATGGGATCCATTCTTGACACATTAACGAATATAACAAATATTGTCAGCTACGTACTTGCTGCAATTGCAGGAATTAGTCTGATCGTATCTATTTTCATGATTGTTGTGACCACTTACATGTCCGTTGCTGAACGAACAAAAGAAATTGGGGTTATTCGTGCGCTTGGTGGACGCCGTAAAGATATTTCACGTTTGTTTACTTTTGAAAGTTTGATTTTAGGACTTCCATCTGCAATCATCGCCATTTTGGCTGCATTCTTGGGCGAATTTATTATTAATAAGGCCCTCTCAGGTTTCCTTGACGGTGTCAGTATCGTTCAAATTTCTATCGGTCACTTGATTTTCGCTGTCATCGTTGCTGTGTTAATTGCTCTATTTGCCAGTCTCGCACCAAGTGGACGCGCAGCTCGACTTAATACAATTGAAGCATTAGCCGCAGAATAACATTATTTTATGCCCATTTTAAGTTATATTGAATATAATATAATTTAATTAATAAAAATAGACCTTGCCAAAGACAAAGCCTATTTTTTTGGCCCGTTGATATATATTTTTATACATAACGCTTTTAGGAGAACCCATGCAAGAACTTATTATACAGATTATGAATCAGTTTGGCTATATTGGTGTAGCTTTTCTAATCATGATTGAGAATGTCTTTCCCCCAATCCCATCCGAAGTGATTTTAACATTTGGTGGTTTCATGACGACTTACAGTAATCTTGGAGTCTGGCAAATGATCCTCGCCGCCACAATTGGATCAGTTTTAGGTGCAATCATTCTCTATTATATTGGTCGTGTTTTAAATGTTGACCGATTAGAGCAATTAATGTCTGGACGCCTTGGTAAATTCTTACGATTAAAAAAAGGAGACATCAAAAATGCAGAACAATGGTTTATGAAAAGAGGTTACATGACCATCTTCTTCTGTCGCTTTATTCCATTGATTCGTAGCCTTATTTCTATTCCTGCAGGGTCGGCAAAAATGAAACTTCCTCACTTTTTGATTTTGACAACCTTAGGAACATTGATTTGGAATATTGTTCTCGTCTTTCTAGGCCGTACAGTGGGCGATAATTGGGAATCCATCGCAGCAATTCTTGATACATACTCCAATTATACCGTCATAGCATTAGGGTTACTTGCTACTGGCTTCGTCTTATACTTCCTGAGAAAAAGAGTGTTTGTAACAAATAAAAAATAAAAAAAGAGTGCGAACTCTTTTTTTAAAACTCATTCCATTCTTCAGATTCTTTTTTAGAATTTTTTGCATTTTTAGAATCGCGATAAGGCCACCGTGAATCAAGACTATTATTTTGCCTTTCTTTAAAAATTGATTCTTGATTCCCATGATGAATTTCCTCACCCATTTTTCGCATATCTGCGACAGCCCGATTGCTCACTTTTCGCATTTGTTCGGCGAAATCATGCATTTCGATTGGAGAAAATTGAAAAGGGAATCGCCCACCCTTCATACCAAAAAGTGAGAAATCAATGTTTTCACAATCAAATTTTTCATCTTTATTTGCCTCAACAAGCTTATTAATTAATTTATCGAGCTGAACTTGTTCTTCATCAGTTAAAACATCAAAAATTTCCTTGCCTATATTATCTCTGAAATCAATACGTTTTTCGTATGCTAAACGGCCTTTCTTTGTCAAATAGACTCGACTCACCCGCTTGTCATTTTCGTCTTGTCGTCGTTCCACATAGCCATCCTCCTCCAAGTTCTTAACTTGGGCCGTAACACTGGAGGGCTTTATGTCTAGTTGTTCAGAAATTTCCGAGTTTGTCAGACCGTCCTGAATCCAGAGCTCAACCATCAAACCCTGTGCACCATTTCGTTTCCCGCGATTCTTCAATTTTTCTGACAACATTTCCATGTGAAGTGCTGTCATAAACCGAGGACTATGTAATAATCTAGAAAAGAGTTGCAGTAGTTCATTTGTTTTTTCAGACATTTATTTGTACCTTAGTTTTCACAATTTTAGTTAGTTTAACATTATTGATTCTAACAAAATTAATTATAATGGCTTTAATTAGTTTTGTCAATAGAAAACTAAACATAAAAGAAAATCAGTCCGAGGACTGATTTTTTAAATGCCTTGATCAAGCTGATAGAGCCGCTTGAAATCTTCATTTTCATTGAGTAAGGCATGTGGTTCTCCATCAATTTTGATGCTTCCATTTTCTAAGAAAATAACGCGATCCATCCGCTGAATTCCTAGCAAGTGGTGGGTGATGAAGAGAATTGTTTTTCCTTTCAATCGATCAAAGAAAAGTTGCAAAAGCTGATTTTCAGTGATTGGGTCAAGAGAAACGGTTGGCTCATCCAAAATTATTGTTTGAGCATTAGAAAGTAATATTCGAGCAAGTGCCAAACGTTGACGTTCGCCGCCTGAAAATTGTGTTCCAGCTTCATTAATCCATTCAGCTAGACCGTTAGGCAAGCTTTCAACCATCGATTTTAGTCCAACGAGCTCTAGTGTTTCCCAAATTTCTTCATCTGTCGCATCTAGTTTAGCTAATGTCAAATTTGATCGAAGTGTAGCATTGAATATATAGGGACTTTGATTAATTACACCAATTTTTGATTCAACATTATTAGCTTTTGATGGTTCTACATTTCCAAACGTAATTTTTCCTGAAGTTGGTCGTAAATCACCACGAACAAGACTGGCAAGAGTGGATTTCCCTACCCCAGAACGTCCTAAAATAACCAGATGTTCACCTTTATTAATTTCCAAATTAAGATTTTTAAAGACCACTTGTCCATCCTCAAATGAGAAACTCATGTCTCGAATTGATAAATCGTCTGAAACGATTGCTTGATTACGAATGGTTTCATCTGAATCAGGTAATTGATTCAAACGTTTAACTGAATCCGCATAACGTTGCGTTTCAACAATAGCTTCTGAAAGTGGTCCATAAGCATCAAAAAGTGGAAAAGCCATTAATGAAATTGCTGCAATATAATTTAATGACTCACCGCTAGTCAAATGAAGACCAGACCAGATTAGTAAAAAGACGACTAAAGTTGCATAAATGAATTGTAAAAGCAGTCCACGTTTACGAGCAAAACTGAAAAGTCCTTTTTGAACAGAACGCGTGTTTTTTTCTGCTTCCAAATAATTTTTTAAGAAGTCATCTTTACGACCAGAAAGAGTCCAATCTTGTAGCCCTAAAATATCTTCTGTCAAATCTGAAAAAAGTTGATTTCGGTAATGTTTCAACCGCGTATCGTCATTAACTGTCCATTTAAATGACAAGAATGGAATTAGAATTAGTAAAATTCCGAGGAAAATCGCCAAACCAAAGGCTAATGAAAGTGAAACCACCGATGCAGAAATTAAAAGGGCAATAGATAAGGCACCGGCAATTAGCACTGGAAAGATTGTTCTTAAATATAAATTTTGTAGGCTGGCTAAATCTTCGTTTAATATACCCAACAAATCCCCGATTTTTAATCGATTTGCAATACTCACTGAGTTTTTCTCAAGGCGTAAATACAATTTTTTTCGTAATTCGCTTGTAATTTTCAAAATCCAGTTATGTGAGGTCAAACGTTCAACATAGCGAATAACTGGACGTCCGATACCGAAAACACGAACCATCAGAACTGGTACATAAATCATGAGAATATTTTCTGGTTTTCGTGCCGATTTGGAAATGACATAACCACTGGAAAACATGAGTAATCCTGCGCATAACATTGTGATCACACCTAAAAATACCGCCAATATTAATCCTGATTTATATTTTTTCAAATAAGGGGTAATCCAATTGTTACTAAATAAGATATCTCTAATTTTCATTTTATTTTTGTCATTGAGTTTATCCATGTCCTTACCCTCTCATTTCTGCAATTAATTTTTGATAATATGCATTTTCTGCAAGCAAAGTTTCATGTGTTCCAATGCCTTGAACTTCTCCTTCATTGAGGACAATGACAAGGTCCATTTTCGGAAGCCAGTGAAGTCGGTGCGTTGCTAAGAAAACCAATTTATCATTGAGGAGTGGAAGGATATTTTCTTTAATTTCAAGTTCCGTTTCGATATCCAAATGAGCGGTAGGTTCATCAAGTAAGAGTATATTGCGGTTTTTTGATAAAAAGGCTCGAGCTAAAGCAACACGTTGCATCTGACCGCCCGATAAAGTCCGTCCTCCTGCACCAATTAATACATCAAGGCCCAGGTTTTCTACTAATTTAGTAAGACCAGCTTGATTCGCTGCATCAATTATTTCTTCATCCGTTGCAGTTGGTTCATAGAATGCCAAATTATCTCGCAAACTACCAGCAAAGACGTACGTATTTTGTGGTATAAAGGATACCGACCGGCGCCAATTTTCGTCGTTTAATGTTGAAATTTGACTTTTGCCATTCAATTCATAATTTCCAGAAGTAGGGTTCGAAAAGCCAGAGAGCATATTTAGAAGCGTTGATTTACCCGAACCTGAAGCTCCAACAATGGCCACTTTTTGAAGTCCTTTAATTGTCACATTGACATTATTAATGCCACGTCCATTTTCATATGCTTTAGTCAGTTCCGACAAGGTTAAACTCGATTTTTCCGTCCAGAAAACTGGTTTTTCTACTTGAGTTGACAATTGCTCATCCGTATCAAGAACAGCTTTTACAGCCTGAAATGAGTTTTTTCCATTTAATGTCGCATGATAGTCACTTGCAAATTCACGTAAGGGCAAAAAGTATTCGGGTGCTAAAATCAAGGCCATTAAAGCAGGAAATAGCAAAATTTCACCACTCATCAATCGCAAGCCGAGGAACAGAGCCATCGTGGCTACTGACAATGTTGAAAAGAAATCAAGGGCAAATGTTGATAAAATAGCAACAGACAATGTTCTCATCGTTGCTACTCTAAAACGCTCTGAAGTATGGAAAATTGAATTGGCATAATCTTTGGAACGACCAAAATATTTTAACGTTGAAATCCCGCGTAATGAGTCTAAAAAGTGATTAGATAAAATTTGGTATGACTCATATTGTCGGCTAGCCCGACCTTCCGCAGCATACCCCAAAAGCACCATAAAAACAATTGAGATAGGAAAGGTGATGATTAAGACAATTGAACTTCTCCAATCAATTATTACGACGGCCAGTAAAATCACCATTGGAACAATAACCATATTAAAAACTTTGGAAAGAACCAATTTAATATAGGTTTCAACATCCTCAATGCCAGTAATCGCGGTAGTCGCTAAAGAACCTGAACCCATTTCAGAAGCCAATGTTGGGCCTAATTTAAAGACTTTATTTAACAACTCAGCACGAAGCTCAATTGATATCGTATAGGCAAATTTATCCAGAAATCGTAACCTAAAGAAATTAATTACTTCACGACCAAAGAAACAAATAAAAAAGCCGATTATAGCGACAAGAGCCGACTTCAACCCTTTCCCCATCCACATTGTTGTAAGCGCCTGGGCAATAAAATACGCTTGACCAATTATTACAAGTGCTTGTAAAACAGCAAGGACCATGATAAAAGGCAGCTTATTACGTAAGCCTGGTAATTTGAAAAGTGCTTTATCAATCATTTTTCTTCCTTTTCATATTGGCAATAGACCCAAAAGTGTCAAAGCACTCATTCAAATCTATTGAATAAATATTTGAATAATAGTATGTTAAAAAATTAACTAATAAGTCAATTATACCTAATTTCTAAAAAAAAATAGTGACGTAAAGATTATAAACTTTACGTCACCAAGTCATTCTATTAAATCGTAAATTTTGGTTTATTTTTTAATTCGTTTGCGGAAAACCCAGTATGTCCAACCCATATAGGCTAAGACGAATGGTAAAATTAAAATCACAACCCATTTCATTACATTCAATGTGTAAGGTGTTGATGAGGCATGTTTAATCAAAATTGAATTTGCAGGATCTTTGGCAATCATCACACGAGGGAACATGCCTTGGAAAATGAAAGCTACCAATGCAACAAAGGTAAAGCCTGATGACAAAAATGCTCCCATTTCATTCTTTTTGTAACTAAATAGATGTGCCAAGACTGATAAGAGCACAATTAAACCTAAAGTTGCAATCGTCCCCACCAAGTGTTTATCAAAGAAGTCTGTGTAAATCATGACTAAGATGGCAAAAACAACTTCTCCAGCATACAATACGAAATACAACTTGTTTGCCCATTGATTAGCTCGCTGACGAAGGTCACCTTCCGTTTTTAATGCGATATAATTTAAACCGTGTAAGTAACTCAAGAGAGCAACTGCTACACCACCAACGACTGACAAGGGATTGACGTATGTCCATAATGTTGCATAAACGTCTCCGTTAGCATCTATTGGTACTGGTTGAATCATCCCTGTAAACAATAAACCAAACAAGAACGGAATTGCAAAACTCGAAATTCCTAAAATTTTCACCCAAGTATTTTTAGCTTTTTCAGTGGCTGCATGATGACGAAACTCAAAAGTTACGCCACGAAGAATCAAGCCAACCAAAATAAGCAAGAGAATGTTATAAAAGCCCGAGAAAAGTGAGGCGTACCAGTAAGGGAAAGAAGCAAACATTGATCCTCCCGCTGTTAAAAGCCAAACTTCATTCATATCCCACACTGGACCAATGGTACCAATCGTTTGATCTACTTCTCTTTTATCTTTTGGCAATGTAATAGCAGACATTCCCACACCGAAGTCAAAGCCTTCGAGGAAGAAAAAGCCTGAGAAGAGAACGCCAATGAGGACGAACCATAAAATTTGCATACCTGTCATTTAGTCCACCTCCTTGTGTTCAGTAGGAATTGGATCTTTGGTATTTTTGTTTCCAACAGTTTGGGCTTCAGCTTCAAAAGCTTCTTTACTAAATGGATCCAATTCAACATATGAAGTCGTTGCATTTTCTACGTCACTATTAATCATCAAGCGTCGTGTATACATGATCATCAAGGTACCAAGAATACTAAAGAGGATAAAGTAAACAATATTCGAGAACAAGAGTGAGCCAACGGAGACGCTTGGTGAAACAGATTCTTTTATTGTAAATAATCCATATACAGTCCAAGGATAACGACCCAATTCAGTCACGAGCCATCCCGATGTAATTGCAGCAAATGGAAGGAAAAGTGACCAACCATAGATGCGCATCATCACATTGTTTTCATACATTCCTTGCTTCTTCTTCCGTGTAAGGAAAAGTCCTCCAGCAGATAGAAGCATGAACAACATGCTCAAACCAGCCATGATACGGAAAGTATAGAAAAGTACAGTTACTGGTGGATAATAGTTTTTATCCGTTCCATATTTTGCTTGCAATTCTTTATTGATGTCATTCATTCCATCAACAGAGCCTGAAGGTTTGCGATAGGTCAAGATTGACAACAAGTAAGGAATCTTGATTCCGAATACTTCTTTATGATCGGCTTCATTAAAGAATGCAATCATATCCCATTCAGCTGGGTCGCCTGTTTTTTCGTATACACCTTCGGTTGCTGAAAATTTCATTGGTTGTGATTCTTTAACTTCAAGCATTTGTTGGTCTCCAGCTACAAAGTTCCCAACTGAACCGATTAAGGCTACGAGCAAACCAAGACGAACAACAGGTTTCCAGAAATTAACATCTCCACGTTTTTTCAAAATTTGGAATGCCGAAATCCCTGCGGCTGCGAACCCACCCATCAAGAAGAAGCCCGTTCCAACGTGGAAAAATTCGAGAATGGTTTGATTACTGCTCAATAGGGCACTAAAGCTTGTTAGCGTTGCACGACCACCAATCACTTCATAGCCTACTGGCTTTTGCATAAAACTATTCGCTGCAAGAATCCATAACGAACTCAAAAGTGAACCTATGAAAACTAGGAATAATGCAAAAAGATGAAGTTTTTTACCCAGTCGGTCCCAACCGAACATCCAGATTCCAAGGAATGTTGATTCCATGAAGAATGCAAGTAATGCTTCAACAGCAAGTGGAGCTCCAAAGATATCCCCTACAAAACGAGAGTAATCCGACCAGTTCATTCCGAATTGGAATTCTTGGATAATCCCAGTAACGACACCGACAGCAAAGCTCAATAGCATGATTGAGCCGAAAAACTTGGTGCGTTGCTTCCATTTTTCATCATTCGTCTTAACGTAAATGCATTCCATCAGGAATGTCATAAAAAGCATCCCTACTGAGAACGGAACAAAGAAAAAGTGGAAAACAGTGGTCATACCGAACTGAAAACGAGCTAAATTTTCAATTGTTAACATGTTACCTCCTAATTGATAAGATCCATTCAAGCTCAGTGAAGTTCTTTTAAAAAAATTCCAAATAAATATAACTTAAAAAAACTTTAAAAAGGGTTGATTATTGATCTTAGTCAAACAATAAATACAGTACAATTTTACCATGCTCCATTTAGAAATAATAATCATTGAACTGTAAAAAACTTTTTACAATTTACACATCAATTGTAATGTAAACCATTACCTCATTATAACATTTTTAATCTTTTTCCGCTCATAATAAAAAATTAAAAAAATCTCATTTTTTTTGAACGAATTTATATAAATTTTTTCATTAAAAAGGTCCACAGTTTACAAACGAGGAAAAATCCTGTATAATTGATAAGTATTAAAAAAATTGGGAGGACAAAATGGCTAACATCAAATCTGCTATCAAACGTGCTGAATTGAACACTGCTGCTAACAGTCGTAACTCAGAACAAAAATCTGCAATGCGTACTGCTATCAAGAAATTTGAAACAGCTCCAAGTGAAGATACTTTCAAAGCCGCTTCATCAGCAATCGATAAAGCTGCTTCAAAAGGCCTTATCCATGCTAACAAAGCATCTCGTGACAAATCACGTCTTGCTACTAAATTAGGATAATAAATTGTCTTGTCAGTTTTGACAAGCTTTTTTATTTTGTCAGAGCTGAAAAGAACCTCGATTCTGTTAGAATCGGGGTTCTTTTAATTGAATATTAAAAAATCTCCTTCATTCAATCCAATAAGTGGATCAAAATCACCTGAATTAATCATTTGTTCAGTTAATATATTGTTCTGAATGAGTGACGAATCAGAGCTATCCTCAAACAATGATATTTCTTGATGCGATACGCTCTCTTGATTTAATTGTGATTGCTCATGATTGACTGTTTTTTTATTTTCAATGTTTGATTCATCAACTTTGGTTGCGAGTGGTATTTTAACCTCGTTCCCCTTTAAATCTTGAGGGTTACCACGTGTGACTTCAAAACGTTCAATCAAGAAAGTTTTTCGATTAGAACCTTCCTTAGCCACTGCTTGAGCAAATGCACGTTTTTCACCGAGTAAAATTAAACTTTGTTTTGCACGCGTAATTGCTGTATAAAGTAAATTTCGTTCAAGCATTCGTGAATAATTGGTTACCATTGGCACGATCACTGTCGAAAATTCCGACCCTTGTGATTTGTGAATCGACATCGCAAAGGCCAAGGTGATTTTATACCACTCCGCACGAGGATAGGTTACTTCTTGCCCGTCAAAATCCATGATGATCTCATCTTGTTTTGAATCCGTGTACTTTGCTCCAACTAATTCACTGATGATGCCAAGGTCACCGTTAAAGACGTTGGCTTGAGCATCGTTAACTAAGTGAAGCACCTTGTCCCCTTCACGAAATTGGATGTCATTAAATTTAAATTCATTTCGGTCTTCAAGCGGATTAAATAAATTTTGTAAAAGTAAATTAAGATTGTTAATTCCGGCTTGTCCCTTATACATCGGAGCTAAAACTTGTAATTCAAAAGGGTTATTCCCTTTTTTTTGCCATGCTCCAGCAATTTGTGAAATCAGCTGAGGAACAAATTGAGCATTTGTTTCAAAATAGGAACGATCTGCCTTTCGAGCAGTGAAATCGCTAGGGAGATGACCATCTTTTATAGCATGTGCAAGCGATGTGATTGTTGAATTTTCATCTTGCCTAAAGATTTTATTCAAGCGAACAGAAGGAATTTGCGGAATTCTAAGCAAATCAGCAAAAACTTGACCAGGTCCAACGGAAGGAAGTTGGTCACTATCTCCAACAAGCAAGACTTTCATTGAACCAGGAATGGCTTGGAATAATTTATTCGCGAGCCAAGTATCTACCATTGAGAATTCATCAACGATTAAAAGAGAGCCTGATAAATCGTTACTTGCTTCATCAAATGTGTCATCTGTATTCAAGCCCAGATGTCGATGCAGTGTGGCGGCAGGTAAGCCCGTTAACTCATTCATCCGACGACTGGCACGTCCTGTAGGCGCAGCTAATAATATGGGAAACAAATCATCATTGTAATGATGAATATTCAAATCAATCTTATAAACTCGAGCGTATAACTCAATAAAACCATTGATAATAGTCGTTTTTCCGGTACCTGGCCCTCCAGTCAAAACGAAAAATTGATTTTTCATGGCCCCAATAATTGCTGCCCGTTGTAAATCATCGTAAGCAATTTCTAAATCACGTTCGACTTGCGTTAATTCTTCTAATAATTTTTCTTCCTTAAAATCCGTTCCACGTCGATTTATCAGAGCATTGAGGCTATTTTTTATGCCTTCTTCTGCAAAGAATAGGCTATTTTCAAATAATTTTGTGCCTTCACTTTGAATCTTTCCATCGTCAATCAAATGATTAATTTCAACTGCCACTTCTGTTGGAATAATTTCGATATGTCGCGCGTTTTCTAGTAAATCAATGGCTCCTTCGAGTAAAGCTTTTGCTTCGATATAAGTATCACCCGTTTCAAGTGGCTGAGTGTTAAGCACATGCATAAGTGCTGCTTTAAACCGTTCTGGACTGTCTGCCTCGATTCCAAGGGTCTGGGCAATATTATCTGCGGTTTTGAATCCAACACCTTTAACTTCTTCAACTAAAAGATAAGGGTTCCCCTTAATTTTTTCTAATGTCTCATCTTTGTATATTTCATAAATTTGGAACGTTTGTTTACTTGTCAAACCAAATTCAGCCAGCTGTGACAGAATCTTTTCCATGCCATGATTTTCTCTTATTTTTTTAATAAAACTGTTTCGTTTCGTTGGGGTAAGCAAGTCAGATATTTCTTCCGGGTGCTCCAGAAGATTATCAACCGTATTTACAGGAAAACGTTGAACAATTTTTTCTGCCGTTTTTTTCCCAACGCCTGGAAATTTATCAGACGAGAAATATTTAATCAATCCTGAAGAACTTGTCGGAACTGCTTTCTCATAAGAATCAACAGCCAGTTGTTCCCCATATTTAGGATGTGTGGTAAGAGAGCCGGAAAACGTATAATGATCTCCTTCAATAACTTCTCCAATCGTCCCTGTGACAACAATTTCACTATCTTCATAATCCGCATTTGTGTCATCAATTTCAAGAAGGAGTACTTTATAAAAATTACTTGAATTGCTAAAAAAAATAGCGGCAATTTCTCCAGTAAAATAAATTTTATCATTCATCATAAATTCTTATTCCAAACTGTCATTTTAAAATGGTCATCAACAGATTCTAAAACGGTCAGTGAGTTATTTGTCAGACCACCTTCAGATCGTAATTCTGACTTGGAATATCCAGCCAAGTGTCTCATTCCAGCCGTTCCACTCGCTCCATGACCAACAAGCAAGATATTCTGATAAGGACTTGACAGTAACGTTTTTCCAAGGTCATCGAATCTGCTCAGTACTGACGAAACGGATTCTGCTCCAAATACAGAGCCGTCAAAATGGACCAGGTCATTTCTTGAAGTATACATTTCATGCGGGTAGAGTTTCAATGCCTCTTTAATAGGCATTCCTTCTAAGTCCCCAAAATTCCACTCGGCCAAACGCTCATCAGTGGTAACCGGAAGTTCAGTTAATAGTTGAGCCGTTGTCATTGCACGTTTTGCAGGACTTGACAAAACATAATCAAGCGGGATTGTCTTTAAGTAATCATGAACGCGTGCAATGGAAGTAAACGATTCTTCTAATAAAGGAGAATCACCTGATTGTCCTTGCAATCTTTTTTCCAAATTCCACTCTGTTTTTCCATGACGTACAAAATAAATTTTCATTTTCTTCATTCAACCTTCATAAATGCTATATGCTCCTAGCATTCTAACAACTATTCCTAAACTTTCTAATTCTTCTAATGCAAAACTAATCTTGTCATCACTGACCAAATCAATAATAAAAAAATATTTCCCCAATTTTGTTTTCAATGGTCTTGATTCAATTTTTGTCATGTCAATCCCACGCCAAGCAAAGGTCGAAATTGCTTTGTGGAGCGCTCCAGGCATATTTTCTGGTAAGGTAAGTGCCAATGATACTTTGTCAGAAGATTTTGACAGATTAATCTTAGGCTCATTTTTTCCTAATAGCCAGAAGCGCGTATTGTTTTCTTCAATATCTTGGATTCCTTTAGCAATCAGTTTGAGTGAATAGAAGTCTGCAGCCCTTTCATTTCCAACAGCAGCAATTGCTTCATTTGGATGTTCTTGAACAAATTCGGCAGCCATAGCCGTTGATGCAACTGGAATCAATTTGGATTCTGGATAATTTTTTCTTAAGTACTCTCGTGTTTGTGCTAGGGCTTGAGGGTGCGAATATATTTTAAGTGGCTTTATATTTTCACTCAGCGCCATCAAATTTTGGACGATTGGCATAACGATTTCAGCAACAACGGTGGCTGTACTTTGATGATACAATTTGTCGATGGCAATGCTCACAGGTCCTTCGATTGAATTTTCAATGGGGATAAGTGCATAATCAAATCTGCCGAGTTCATATTGTTCAATAATTTCAGGAATTGTTTCAATTGGCAACAATTGTTCATGTGGAAAAGCTGTTCTAATGGCTTGATAGGAAAAAGACCCTCGTGGTCCTAAGTAGGCAATTTTCATAAATTGTTTATCTTCCTCTTCTTTAGCGCTTGCCAGTTTAATATTTCCTCCGCAAGCTGTTCTGGACTTTTATCTCCAACATTTAATGTAAAATTAGCAACTTCTTCATACCAAGGTTTTCTTTTTTCATAGCGTGCTTTTAAAACATCAAATCCTTGGTTTGCTAATGGTCGAACATTATTCTTGTCCTCTTTCATTCGTTCAACTAAAGTCATCAAATCACCACTCAAATAAACAACATTTTGTACTTCTTGCAATTGCCGTCGATTCTGTTTGGATTCAACAATCCCCCCACCTGTTGCGATGACGACATCATCAAAAACATATTGCATGAGCAGCTTTGATTCAAGCTCACGAAACCTTGCCTCACCATTTTGAGTAAAATAATCCGAAATTGACATCTTCATCTCTTGTTCAATTAGGCAATCCAAATCAATGTAGTCAGCAGTCAATGCTTTGGCGACTGTTGTTTTACCAGATCCCATAAACCCTACTAATATGATACTCATTTTTGGCTCCTTTAATTTGATGAGTTAAGCAATCTTAAGTCATCAAAAAAACTAGGATAACTTGTTTGAATGGCTTCCTCGCCGACTAAAGACATTTGTCCCTCCTGAACTAACAAGGCCGCTATCGCTGCCATCATACCAATCCGGTGATCCCCACAAGCATCCACATGAGTCGCGTGTAAGGGTGTTTTCCCACGAATAATCATTCCATCAGAGGTAGGCGTAATTTCTGCACCCATGTTTTGTAAAAGATGAGTCACAACGCTAATACGATCGGTCTCTTTCACGCGCAATTCTTCTGCATCTCGGATAATTGTCTCCCCTGCAGCTTGAGTAGCCAATAAGGCAATGATCGGTAGTTCGTCAATTAGTCGAGGAATTAATTCCCCCGAAATCTCAGTCCCCACCAAGGCACTCGTGCGAACAACTAATGTCGCTGAATGATTCGTTTCGTCCTCGTGAATTCGAACAACTTGCCCACCCATTTCTTCAATGACATCCAAAATACCGGTCCGAGTCACATTAACTCCAACATTTCTCAATTCTATTTCACTGTTCGGAACAACCAAACCAGCAACTAGCCAAAAGGCAGCCGACGAAATATCCCCAGGAATTAGAACTTTTTGTCCCTGTAATTTCTGTCCTCCTGGAATCAAAATATTTTTTCCAGAAATTGCAATTTGACCACCGAATTGAACGAGCATTTCTTCTGTGTGATCACGCGTTTTTTCTTTTTCTACAAGACGTGTAACTGCTTTTTTATCAGTCTGTAGGGCTGCAAAAATCAAAGCAGATTTGACTTGTGCTGAAGCAACAGGCAGTTTATAATCAATTTCGTGAAGCATGACATTTCCACTGATTTTCAAAGGTGGTAAATCTCTGTCCGTTTCCCCTGCTATTTTAGCTCCCATAAGGCGCAAAGGTTTTGCAATTCGGTCCATTGGGCGCTTTGACAAAGAAGCATCTCCAAATAACTCACTGTCAAAAGGACGACCTGCAAGTATTCCTGAAATTAATCGCGTTGATGTCCCAGAATTCCCCATGTCTAGTGCCTTTTTAGGTGCCTTGAGACCAGAAAAACCTTTTCCTTCAATCGTAATTCTTGAACCATGTTCTTGAATTTGAACGCCCATTGCTCGAAAGGCATTCATTGTTGAAATGACGTCCTCCCCCTGCAAAATGCCTTCTACTTCCGTTTTCCCGTGAGCAATTGAACCAAACATAATTGAGCGGTGAGAAATTGACTTGTCCCCCGGAACTTTCAATGTACCTCTTAAACCTTGCGACTTCGTTTCTAATTTCATTATATTATTCCTTCGAGATAATTATCTTTTATTATAGCACAATAAAACTTAAGGCCGATTCCCTTTTTCATATTCAGACTTAGTAACTGCCCAATAATCGCATCGAACAGAGCGGTCCAACTTATTAACATAAACAAAGATTTGACCCATATTTGTCATTCCTATTTTTTCCATCACTCGGCCTGATTTTTTATTTTCCGAAAAATGTTCTGCCCAAATCAGATTCAATTCTAGCTCATTAAAACCAAATTCAAGCAAACATTTTGCCACCTCTGGAACATAACCTCGTCCCCAGAATTTTCGATTGATGATCCAACCAAATGCTCCCCCATCACCTTCGAGACGTAAATCTATCGTCCCGATAAATTGATTGGATTTTTTCTCGACAATTCCCCAAGAGACCAAGCGGTTCCGAACAAAAAAATCTGCAATACCAGCCTTTGTTGCTTCGATATCTTCATACGGTGGAATTGTTATAAACCGAACCGTTTCGGGATCAGAACCATATTCAAACATTGCTTCTGCATCTGTGATTTCAACTTTCCTCAATATCAATCGCTCAGTTTCAAATCGTTGGTGTTCCGCTAAAATTACATTTCTATTCATAGTTTGCCTCATAATCTTCTTTTGTTTGCGCATAATAGGCCGATAAATGGTAGGAATTATGAAAGAAAGCCCACGTATTAGCCATTTTTTTCAATCCAAGTTTTTCCATCACACGTGATGACTTCGTGTTCTCAATGTTACAACTTGCAGTTACAATATTAAGATTTAAATTATGAAAGGCAAGTTCTTGGATTGCAGACGCTGCCTCAGGGGCAAAGCCTTTCCCCCAAAATTTTTGGTTTAGCATCCACCCTAGCTCCCCTTGATCACCATTAATATGTAACTCGACAAAACCAATCATTTTCCCGTTTAACTTATTCTCAAGCGCCCAAACGATTAGAGCTTCAGGTATAAAATAATTTGCAATTCGATCTTTCGATTGATCCAGCTGAACGTCTGGATTTGTTCCGGTCCCCTCAGTAACATCTGGATTTGACCAAATTTCAAATAAATCAGGGGCATCAGACATTTCAAATTTTCTTAAAATTAAACGTTCAGTTTCAAGAATTTGATGTTCTGCCAATATCGTTTTAATATTCATCACATAATCTCCTCATTCTGCAATATCAAAATCAGTTGCACCCTCTATAATTTCTTTTGCCTGTTCTAGATCGGATGCAGATTTAAAACTAATCTGAAGTTGACCATGGATATCCTCACGATTTTCTTCATTGATTTTAATATTTGTTATCGAAATATCTTGCAAAAGGACTAAAATTTTTAAGATAACACCTTTTTCATCAGGTACTGAAACAAATAGATCATAAAAATTAGGAATTACCCCTCTTCCTTTCAAGATTTCCATATTTTGCCTTATTTTTTTGCCAGAATCAAAGAATTCACTTATTCTAATTTCATCTTTTTCTTCAATAAATTTTATAATCCGGTCTAAGTCCCCCTTAAAATCTTTGATGCGTTCAATGATTTCTTGGCGATTGGAAAGGATAACCGAAGTCCACATCTTACTATTCGCCTCTGCAATCCTAGTCATATCACGAAAGCCACCAGCAGCAAGATGGTTTACCAATGGGTGTTTTTTTGAATATGTATTCGATTGCTGGACTAAAGATGAGGCAATAATGTGAGGAAAATGTGAAACTTGACCTGTAACCTGATCGTGTTCTTTAGGATCAACGATGATAAATTTAGAATGCAAACCTGATAATATATCCTGCAATTCCTCATTTCTTTCAGTCAGAACATAATAAGCATTTTCAAAAAGATTGACATCCGCTGCGTTCACACCTGATTTATGTGAACCAGCCATGGGATGGCCGCCAATAAATTTAATATTTTTGCCATTAAAAATTTGATTTGCTCTTATCATAATCTCATTTTTAGTTGAGCAAGTGTCAGTCAGAACAAGTTCATGAGAAAAATTCATCTGACTTATTTTAGTTAATAAATCGAAAGTTGCATCAATTGGCGTTGCCAAAATAACCAAATCCATCATGGTTACCTGATCAAGTCGGGCAGCTTGATCAATCAAATGATTTTGCAATGCAGTATTAATTGTTGCTTCATTATCAAGGCCGAAAAGTTTGACATTTGGGTGATCACGTCTAATTCCCAAAGCCATCGAACTACCAATTAAACCAAGACCAATGATCAGAATATTTTTCAATTTATTTTCCATAATATAAAACTAATCCATTCTTTTTGTAATAATAACTGTCGTACCTTTTTCAATTTCCGATTCAATTTTAACTTCAAAATCCAATTTATCAAGAATCAAACGAGACAAGTATAGCCCCAGACCTGTTGATTTTTGCTGAATCCTTCCATTGTAGCCAGTAAAGCCGTGTTCAAATAAACGAGGTAAATCCTCGGCTAATATGCCAATCCCACTATCTTTAATTTTCAACTGATTTGTTCCGATATAAATACTCACGCCACCTTTTTTTGTATATTTCACAGCATTATTGATAAATTGTTCAAGTGCTAATTCAAACCAACGGGAATCTGTTGTTATTTTCCAGTCACTTTCTCCTTCAAATTTAAGAAAAAGGTTTTTTTGTATGAAAAAGTTACTGTATTTTTTAACAATTTTCTTTGAAATCTCATTTACTGAGACTGTTTCAAATCTAAAATCTGTCGATAAGTTAGTAATTCTTTGATACTCTAAGAGTATTGTCAAATAATTTTCTAATGTGAAAATCTGATTTTTCAATTCATCGTTATCAATTACGGTCTGAGTCATCAAATCAATTGCTGATAATGGGATTTTCATCTGGTGTGACCATACCCGAATGATATCCATAAACTCTTGATTGGCAAGGGCTTGCTTTTCTAATGATTTCTTAATTTGCCGATTTTCCTTATTTAGGTCTTCTAATCTTATTTCAATGGCTTTCCACCTTGAATAAGAAAAAAATAAATAAACAATGAAAATTAATAGTCCAAGTAAGGTACTATTAAAAAAGGCTATCAGGGGAAGTTTCCACAGCAAAAAATTGACAATATAGATTCCAATTATCAATATAAAAACACCAATTTGTGGTAATTTTACCAGAAAAAATCTACGCCAATACATAGCCTATTCCTCTCTTCGTAATTATGTGCTTATCAAGTTCAATTTCATGTAACTTTTTTCGCAATCTGGTCATTTTGACATTTAATGTATTCAAGTCAATGAATTCTTCCGTTTGCCAAAGTTCTTGCAGTATATTTTCTTTTGTCACAACTTGCCCCTTTTGTCTGAATAAAAGTGTTAATATCTTATTCTCCGACGTTGTCAATTCAACTTCGCTTTTGTCAGTACTGACAATGTTTTCGGCTAAAGCGAAATTCAAGAATTCCAATTTTTCCGCTCCCGAAAAATCATACGATCGGCGCAACAATGCTTTGATTTTAGCCGATAAAATAGATAATGAGAAAGGTTTGGTAACAAAATCATCCGCACCTTGATTCATGGCTGTGATTTGGTTCATGTCATCTGATGAGGAAGAAATAAAAATGATCGGAATTTGTGAGAGTTTTCTAAGTTCAGTCGTCCAATAAAAACCACTATAAAATGGCAATCCGATATCCATCAAAACCAGGTCCGCATCAAATTCTAAGATTTCTTGCTTCACCGCTCTGAAATTTGAAACGCTTTTTAATTTAAATTCATCTTTTAACGCTAATTTGATTGATTTAACAATTGTTTCGTCGTCTTCTACAATAAAAATTTTATTCATTTCCCTATTCCTAATTTATTTTTCATGTTTTAATGAATATCCTATGGCATCCGATCCTATGATTTAACCCCATCATCATTTTCAATTTAGTCCTGTAGGTTTGATATCATTATATCAATAATTCAGGCACACAAAAAGGTAAAATTATGCAATCCGTTTTTTTTGGACTCTTAATCTAAAGCTTTTCATTTATTATATCGCTTTTTGTCAAAATATTCTAAAAATAACAAAACTCTATCCGCATTGATAGAGTTTTGTTGAATTATCGTTCCACAATTTTGTAGTAAACACGAGACGTAATTTTATAGATCAGATAGTAAAGCAGACTTACAATAAGGATCGTGATGATACTCACCATTGCAACAATTGTAACATCTGTTATACCAAATAGCTCTAGGATTTTACTAATCATGATGTAAGCAAATCCGAAGTGAACTATCGAAACAACGATGGGGAGGAAGAAAAGTATTCTAACTTGTGATTTAATCGTTTTCTGAACTTCTCCCTTTGAGAATCCAACTTCTTGCAAAATCTTGAATGAACGTTTGTCCTGTCTTCCTTCCGACAGCTGCTTGTAATAAATTATCAATGCCGCGCCGAGAATAAAACTAATCCCCAAGATAAATCCAATAAAGACAAAGCCTCCAATTTGCGCTTTTTGGCTTTTCATTTGTTCAGACCTAAATGATAAGTCAAAATTCGAATTTTCACCTAAACCTTTTTTAAATTTATTTTCATCTTCAGGTTTAATACTGAACATGACTTCAGTAGAAGATAAAATGCTAACTGAATTATCCTTTTTCTTTATGGCTGTATTGTATTGCTCAACTGCTTGATCAAGGCTATCTTCATCAGCAAAAATCAAAAATACTTCTTGTTTGGTGTGAACATAATTCGGAATGGGAGGAATATCTTTGACCAGACCTTTGACAGGATACGTCGTCCCTTCAAGATTCACAACTTGCGCAGTTTTTAAGTTTTTCTCTGGTGTATAAAGGGCGATTTCATTTTTTGAAAGCCTCGGGAGTTGAGTTGCCCCCAATGCGTTCAATGAGTCAACTGTTATGAAGTTTAAGAAATAGATATCGCTGCTGTAGTAATTGCTACTTTCCCTAATCTTAATTTGATTCTTATTTGAGCCGTTTAATTCAGCACTCAAGCCAGTAGCTGAAAGGATGCTTTTTAGATTCGACACTTTTACGTGAGCGTCAGATGCTATCTTTTCCACTTTTTGTTCAAGTCCCTGACGTGAAATCCGAACTGGACTCTCAGAAGTCTCCTCTTTAGGAGTATAAAAATGATTGTAATAACTGATTTGTGCCTCTGAGGGATAGACATTGCGAATCATTTGGGCTGTTCCGAAATAGAGTCCCACAGTTACAACCATCGTCACAATCGCCATGGACAGCAGAATGGTGATATTTCCAAGCCCTACTGCGTTTGCTTTCATTCGATAGAGCATCGAACTGGTCGTAATAAAATTATGAGGTTGGTAGTAAGAATTTCGCTTCTTTTTCTGTTTTAAAAACCATACTGTAAAACTGATATAGAAAAAGTAAGTTCCAAAAATAACTAAGAGAACGGCAAGAAAAAAATTGGTAAAGGCAGAAATTGGATTTTTAACGGTAATCGCAATGTAATAACCAATCCCAAGTAAAAGGACAGCTATAAGGGCAAAGAAGAAATTGCCTTTAGGTTCTTTTTCACCTTTAGACTCTTCCCTAAGCAAATCAAGACTCGATGAGCGCCAAATAATAAATGTCCCAATCATCATTAGAATTAAGAAGAAAATAAGGAAAATCCCTGATACCATTAGAATTGCATTAAAATTAATCTCAAGATTGAAATAATTTCCCCCGATTAATCGAACAAAAATTAGAAAACTAAATTTTGAAAATGCAATCCCAATGATTGAGCCAACAAAAACAGTAATGATATAGGAAATCATTAACTCAAATAAGGAAACCATGGCGATATTTCCTTTATTGAATCCTAAAATATTATAAAGACCAAATTCACGAGACCTCTGCAATTGTAGAAAGCGGTAGGAATACACCAAGATCATCAACCCAAAAATCGTTAAAATTATGATAGCAAAATACATCAATTGTGCTACGATATCACCACCATAAGGCAATTTATTTACCGATGGGGATAGAGAAATTGCCGCAGCTACGAAAAGCATCACGAACATTGTCACACACGCAATTAAAAAGGGACCAAAACTTTTCATGCCTTTTTTAATATTGCGAATGGCAAGTTTAAAACTCAGCATTTTCATCACCTCCCAAAAAGGCTGTCATGGAGAGAGTGATTTCTTTGGCAAAATCTTGTGAATTTTTTTCACCACGATATAATTGATGATATAAAACACCATCTTTAATGAATAGCACTCGCTTGGCATGACTTGCAGCTAAACTAGAGTGAGTAACCATGATAATGGTTTGCCCAGATTGATTAATTTCTTCAAAAAGGGTCAACAAGTTTTCGGAATTTTTAAAGTCCAAAGCTGCAGTTGGTTCATCAGCCAATACCAAATCAGGTTGACTAATTAAGGCGCGAGCAATCGCAACTCTTTGCTTTTGACCACCTGACAACTCAAAGGGTTGTTTCTCTAGAAGTTCATTGATATGAAGTTGAGGTGCTAAAATATCCAATCGTGTCTTCATGACTTCCACTTTTTCCTTCGAAAGAACCAAAGGTAAATAGATATTATCACGTACACTCAGTGTATCAAGCAGATTAAAGTCTTGAAATACAAATCCTAAATGGTCACGGCGAAAAGCAGAAATATCCTGTTCTTTAATTGCTGTAATGTTTTTTCCATTAAGTAATACTTGACCTTGTGTGGGCTTTTCGAGGGTTGATAGAATATTGAGCAATGTTGTCTTTCCTGAACCAGACTCCCCCATAATTGCGATATATTCACCATCCTCAACACCAAAATCGATGTCTACTAATGCAGTCGTTTCCTCTTTTGAAAAGCGTGTTTTGAATATTTTTTTGAGATGTTTAACTTCTAATAACATATTAATCTTCCTCTTTTTTATGTGTTAATTGTTTCTTAACGGCATGTAGACTATAGGATAAACATCCTGCCATTAATGAGACCAAAATGAGTGTTAATGAAATTAAAGCGATATTAAGTTGAAATAATGTCATGCCAGCCTCCTTATTAATAGTGCGTTACTCTTTGACCAATTGTTCTGCCGCTTTTTGTGGTAAATCCTTGCTTTTTACTTCTTGCCAATTGGTCACACCTTTAACATTATTATATGTTAATTTTAAATATGCATCATGTCGCAAATTATGATCTGCTGTGTACTTTATAACTTTAGACATTCCATTTTCATTATAAGCTGTTTGCTTATAGTGATACAAAGCAAATTTTTCACCTGTGTCTGATTTAATATCTTCCTTTTCACCATCTTCAACAATTTTTACATAATATGATTGACCACCATAGCTGCTTTGATACCAGACATAACCAGCAGCTCCAACGATAAAGATTAAACCAATTAAAACTCCAATTATTTTTTTCATCTTAATCCCCTTTTTCTACTTCTTTATTTCATTTTAACAAGAAATGGCTGACTTTTATCTTACAAAATTGTAAGAATAAAAAAAGAAAAGTTTTTGAAAGACTTTTCTTATTCATTCATTATTGTTTCGGCATATCAACATCTAGCAAGAGCACCTCTTGCCCTTTTGGCTTGATGATTTTAGGATTATAGAAAATAATTGACATTTGAACATAATCAGAGTGCGTTTCTTTTGGTGCTCCAAAAATAATATTATCACGATATTCTAGTGTGAAGCCATCAATAAATTGATTACATTCGTCAATTTCATCAAAAATCATGATGTTCCTTTTATTTACAGTTACTTTGATTTGATTTTGTTCTGGATTCATCAGACCCCTGATTTCAATATGATTTTAACCGGTCACGATAAGCTGTCATGGCTGATAAAAGTTCTGCAAAATTATCCGAATTAAATTTTTCACAGATTTCTTGAGCAAGCACGGTAGCAACGACATTTTCCATAACTACCCCCGCAGCTGGTAAAGCCGTTGGATCAGACCGCTCAACTGATGCTTTATAAGCTTCATGGGTCATCGTATCAACCGACATCAATGGTTTATAGAGTGTAGGAATTGGTTTCATCACACCGCGAACGATAATTTGTTCCCCATTGGTCATGCCTCCTTCAAAACCTCCGAGACGATCACTTTTTCGAGTGTATCCCGTCTCCTTGGTCCAGAATATTTCATCCATAACTTGACTCCCGCGCATTTTTCCAGCCTCAAAACCAAGTCCAAATTCAGCACCTTTAAAAGCATTTATCGAAACGACAGCCGCAGCAATTTTCCCGTCTAACTTCCGGTCAAACTGAACATATGAGCCCAAGCCAGCAGGTACATTTTCGATCCGTACCTCAACAATGCCGCCAATGGTATCCCCAGCTTTTTTGATTTGGTCAATGTAAGCTCTAATTTCATCCGCTTTTTCTTGATCGACAATTGACAAATCATTTTCACGCGCCGTTTGATTAATGGTCTCTACTGACAGATCTTCAGGTAAATTTTCTGAAACATTGACGCCACCAAAATTGACAATATGATTGCCAATTTCAATTTCTAATTCGTGTAATAATTTTTTAGCAACTGCTCCTACTGCCACACGCATTGTCGTTTCTCGTGCTGAAGACCGTTCTAAAACATTTCGTAAATCATCAAATGCATACTTCATTCCGCCAACCAAATCGGCATGACCTGGTCGAGGCTTGGTGAGTCGTCTTTGTAATTTAATTTTATCAGGGACATCTTCTGCCGCCATAATCTGGTTCCAATTTTTGAAATCACGATTCGTTACATTAAGAGTAATGGGGCTACCAATTGTTTTTCCATGTCGAACCCCACTCGTTATTTCAACTTGGTCTGATTCAATTTTCATGCGGCCCCCACGACCATACCCGCCTTGGCGACGTTTCAATTCAACATTAATATCCTCAGCTGTCAACGGCAGTCCTGCCGGTATCCCTTCAATAATAGCTGTTAATCGTGGACCATGTGATTCTCCTGCAGTGAAATATCTCATTTTTCTACCTCATTAATTTCTCATAAAATGGAAGGAGTTGTGTCAATGTATCTACCATTTCATTTATCATTTTCTCATTCGTATTTTCTTCAAAATCTTGAGTTGACCAAATTCGTCCAAATTCCAGTTCCGCTTTTTTAACCTTACTAAACCTTGTGAGCACCTTCGAAAATTCGCTTGCATCGAAAAATTCAGGCTTCGTATGGTCGTTAGATACAACAAAATCTTCTGGGAGTTTAACCCCTTGTAACTTTTCAGCATAGAGCAGTTTGTCTTTCGGTTGATCAATCATTGAAAGATATAGAAAAACATAGTTTTCCCATATTCCGAGCTGAAAATGCACTTCCATTTTGTAGCCTCGTTTTTGGGTCGAAATAGCAGACCAGGTGTTTTCAGGTGCATTCGCTGTCCGTCGAATGTGTTGAGCAATGTGTAAATAAAAATCTTCTTTTGGGTAACGTTCTGTCAGTAATGACAAAAATTGTTCCCCCAGGCTTTGAAATATGGGTTGAATGTCGGCCTTGATTGCTGTCATTCTCGGTTCTAAACCCTCGATTTTAAATACGTTGAAAGAATTTTTATTAAACATTTTTACATCTGACACTATTACTTCCTCGATTACTCTAAATGTTGCAAATCAAAAGCAAACATTATTTTTTCTAAATGACAACTCATTTTTTATGTAATGAATAAATATTTTTACTGAATTTTAACAAAAAAATTTATACTACAAATTTTGATCTCACAAAAATTTAATGATGACAATCCCTACAAGCATGGTCGCGATTCCAACCACTTGCCAAACCTGTATTTGATATCGTTCTGATCGCCACCAACCAAATTGTTGAACGAGCATTGATCCTAAAATCTGCCCAAGGAGTCCCATCATAATGGTTAAGCCTGCCCCTATCTGTGGTACGGCGAGGACTGTAGCTAGGACAAATGTTCCTCCAAGAATACCTCCAATATAATTCCAGGGTTTCATTTTTTTAAAGTCACTTAAATTTGGCACTCGTTTATCAGCGAAAAGTGAAACGAAAAGAATTGCAAGAAAACCAATCAAAAAAGAGAGAAAAGCAGCTTGAGCTGAGTTACCTAGTAAGACACCCAAATGTCCATTAATTGCTTGTTGCATGGCCGAAAGCGCGCCAACAAAGATAGCCCATAAGCGCCACAGGATTAATCCTTTTTGTTTCTGATTTTGACTTTTTTCTTTCAAATTAGGTAATACTACAGCAACGAGGACACCAATTAGGGTG
Source organism: Lactococcus fujiensis JCM 16395 (assembly GCF_002441655.1). Lineage (GTDB taxonomy): Bacteria > Bacillota > Bacilli > Lactobacillales > Streptococcaceae > Lactococcus > Lactococcus fujiensis. The sequence continues at coordinate 77,229 of NZ_JXJU01000009.1, forward strand.
ATAAGAATACCGGTAATTCTTGTCCCTCCTATTGAAAGTTGCATAGCACCGAACCAGCCACAAGTATCAATGAGCGTTCCCATGATGATTTGCCCTAAAATTGGTAAGATAACAGTTTGAACTGCCCCCAAACGAGGAAATAAAAGCACATTCGAGGTTAAAAAAATTCCACCTAGAAGGCCTCCTAACCAAATCCAAGCAGGTTGTTGAATAACAAATGTCCAAGATGGAAATAAGGCTTTTGTAGTAACAACAGTAATTAACCCGAGGAAAATAGAACCCATAAGATTAGAAAATGCTGAGGTTAGAAAAGGAGAGCCAAAAGTCTTCCGTAAATCGGCATTGATTGGATTTTGATTGGCCAGTAAAAATCCACCAACCATTGCTAAACCTAGATATAAAAACATAATTCCTCCAAAAATATTAATTTGGAGTTTTTGGGAGCTCACTCTCTCCTATTTGTCAGTCTTGATTGTACTTGATGATTCGTTCAATCGTGTTGATATTTCGACTCGTGAATTGTTCACGAAATTGTCGCTTTGATAATATTTTACCAAAATTTGTCTTCAAGGTCTGCCCAATTGGCACCTGCCAGAAAAAAATGTCGGAAATAATCAGTGCTTTTTCATTTTCAGCGGGCTTGACCTGAACAAATTCTCTCATCGCTGTTTGCGAAAAACTAGATTGGGCAATAAAAATATAAAGATGACAGTTATTTGCCGAAATTTTCGGTCTTTGTTCAAAAACTCGGAATAGTTCAGCATATGTCATTAAAAAGTAAGGAACGGGCAATATCAAATCGAGTAATTCTTTTATTTTGTCCTTGCTTAGATCTGTTTGAAATTGAATATTACCGCTGTTCAAAAAGACTTTTATTTTTTGAAAACCACAGGATTCAATTAAATGTGTCAAATCTTTTTGCGTTAATTTCAGACCTCCCACATTTATTCCTCGTAAAAATACAATATATTTATTCATCTTCTATTAAGAATTCTCTCATTTCTTTGAAAGGAATTTGAAAAATTTCTGCTTGTCCCAATTTGGGAACAAGAACAATTTTTATTGTATCACCTCGACCTTTTTTATCATGCAGTAAGGATTGGTAGAGTTCATCTTCAATCCAAGGGGCATAAGAAGTTGGCAGACCATATTTTTCTGCCATCTGTTTGATCGCATTTGAAATACCAATTTCCATAAGTCCCTTTTTTTCAGCGGCTTGAGCAATCTGAATCATTCCAATTGCAACTGCTTCGCCATGCATCACTTTACCATAACCGGCCGTCGCTTCAATGGCATGACCAATGGTGTGTCCAAAATTCAAATAAAGCCGCACACCATTATCAAGTTCATCCGCCACAACAACTTTCCTTTTGACATTGCAAGAATGATAAATGATTTCCTCCGCATGATTATTTAGTAAATCGGTACTGTCTTTTGCCTGTTCCAAAACATTCCACAACTCCAAGTCAGCAATGGCCGCGCATTTGATGACTTCGCCGAGACCTTCATTAAATTCTCGTTGTCCAAGCGTCCTTAGCACATTAGGGTCAATCAAAACACCATCGGGTTGTGTAAAGGTTCCAATCATGTTTTTTGCGATTTTTGAATTAATGGCCGTTTTTCCACCAATTGAACTGTCCACTTGCGCTGTTAAGCTCGTTGGAATTTGTAAAAAATGAATGCCACGCATATAAGTAGAGGCCACAAATGCAGCTAAATCTCCAACCACACCACCACCGAGTGCAATAATCCCATCAGATCGAGTTAGTTGAGCCTCAGCACAAGCATGCCAAGCCTTTTCCGCTGTTTCCAGATTTTTTTGAGCTTCACCAGCCTTGAAAATAAATATTTCAGTTTCAAAACCGACGTGGTTTAAAGACTCAATTACAGATTGAGCATAAATTGGAGCCACATGGTCATCAGAAATAATCAAGATTTTTTGTTCACGCCAAAGTGAGCTAACCCATGTTCCAACTTCATTGATTGCGCCCTGTTCAATCACTAAATCATAGGGATGATTAGGTAAATCAACACTAATATTCATTATTTACTTCCTTATATTCTCATTTAATTTTAATTTTTCTACTAAGGCTGCTTGAATTTCATCTACTGGCATTTCTTTTCCAGTCCATATTTTAAAACTTTCAGCTGCTTGATACACTAACATTCCGATACCATTTTGGGACAATGCGCCTTGGTTTTCAGACCATTCCAAGAATGGTGTTTTAAGAATCTTATAAATCACGTCAACTACGACTATACCTTTGGATAAACAAATTAAAGATGGGAGAGGCATGCTTTCCCCGTCCATTCCAATCGAAGTTGCATTAACGAGCAGACTTGATTGAGTTATTTTCTCTTGTAATACATGAAAATTATAATCTTTTTGGTTTGCATCTGTTTTGGCTAACTCAAATAAGTTGATCTTGCTATTTGTCAGCACTGACAGTTCATTTAATTTCTTTTTCAATGGTTCGTAGGAATTCGAACGACGTGCAAAGACATTAACTTTTTTTGCCCCGTTCAGGACGGCTTGTACAATAATTGCCATTGCTGCACCTCCGCCACCTAAAATTGTTATTTCTTGACCACAAACATGGTAAGGTATTTTCTCAAGAGAATTGAAAAAACCGATTCCATCTGTGTTATGACCAATCAATTTGCCATTCATTAGAGCGACCGTATTAATCGCCCCGATGATCTGAGCAGATTCCGTTAATTCATCCATGGCAAGCATGGCTTTCTGTTTGTACGGCATGGAAATATTCAAACCAAACATGTTAAGTTTTTTCACATTTGTTAGAATATCTTCTAAATCTTCTGAAGAAATATCCCATGCCAAATAAACACCGTCTAAACCGGTCATTTCGAAAGCCAAATTATGAATAAATGGTGATAAACTATGATTAATTGGTCGAGCCACAACAGCAGCCATCCTAGTGAAGCCTGAAATTTCCATTTGATTAATCCTCAAGTATTAAAAAAAGTATTTACAATTTGTAAATACTATTATACACTATTCTAATATTTAAAGGCTTAAATAAAGCAAAGTTTATGCCTTTTTTCCTTCGAAGTATCTTTTGGCAACGCCAAGCAATGCTGGCAATAACGAAACCACAACGATGGCTATCATAACAAGTTCAAAGTTCTTTTTAATGAATGGGACTTGACCGAACAAATAACCTGCTCCAAGAGCAACAGTGACCCATGCAAATCCTCCGATAAAATTAAAAAAGAGGAACTTTTTGTGAGGCATTTTTCCTGCACCAGCTGTGAAAGGAACAATGGTTCTAATTATTGGCATAAAACGTCCCAAGAAAATTGCCCATGACCCCCATTTTTTGAAGAATTGATGCGCTTCATCCATATATTCTGGCTTCAAGAAACGGCTTAATTTAGGGTGTTCTGGCAAAACCGATCCAAATTTTCGACCGATTTCGAAGTTAACCACGTTGGCGATGAAGGCAATAAGTCCCATCGTAACAATCAAACCTACAAGAGAGAGTTTATTGGGATATAGAGCCACCATTGAACCAACGAAGAATAAAATGGAATCCCCTGGTAAAATCGGAAAAATAACCAATCCTGTTTCGATAAAGATAATTGCTCCAAGAAGGACGTAAACCCAGATGTGAGCTCCTGGCACATTCAAAAAGTGGGTAATCCAATCATTGAAGAAGCCAAAAACTGATAAATTTATAAACATATTTAATTTCCTTGTTTTCTATATTAATAGATGTGAGCTCGCTCACATAACTAATTTTACACTAAAGTGTTGACTTTGACAAACAAGATTCGGTAAATATGATAAATTCACGCCAATTTCTCATATTATCATAAAATTTAACTTAAGCGCAACTGATGTTAGATGATATGACATGTATTGTTGGAAAAACAGTGAGTTTGTGATATAATATTCCAATCTAAAAAATTAAGGGGAAAAGAATGAAAAAGTTTTTTCTATCTTTGGCTACTATTTTGGCCATACTTACTGGATTCTCAATAAGTGCTGGTTCTGCTCATGCCGCAACAACTGTAAAAATTGCGAGTGACAACTCCTACGCACCATTTGAATTCCAGAATTCAGATAAACAATGGGTCGGTATCGACGTTGACATCATGAAAGAAGTCGCCAAAATTAATGGCTGGAATCTTGAAATGAGCTATCCTGGTTTCGATGCATCATTGCAAAATTTACAGGGAGGACAAGTTGATGGCGTAATCGCGGGAATGTCAATCACTGATGCTCGTAAAAAAACATTCGATTTTTCTGAACCTTATTACACTTCTGCACTGACTATTGCAACTACGAAAGCAACAAAAATTACTGAATTTAGCCAACTAAAAGGTAAAGCAGTCGGTGCAAAAAATGGAACAGCCTCTCAAAGTTGGTTGCAAGCCAATCAAAGTAAATACGGTTTCACAATTAAGACTTATTCTGACGGCACTCAAATGTACGCTGCATTAAATGCAGGAAACATTACCGGTGCCATGGATGATGCGCCTGTAATTGCATATGCAATCAAACAAGGACAGAATCTTGCCATTAATATGCCCTCAATTGCCATGAGTGGTGGATACGGTTTTGCTGTTATGAAAGGCCAAAACAAAAATTTGATTGATGGTTTTAATAAGGCATTCAAGCAAATGAAGGCTGATGGAACCTACGACAAAATTTTAGCAAATTATATCGGTTCTTCAAAAAAAGCAACGCCCAAAAAAGCAAGTTATACCATTGCTTCAGATAATAGCTTCGCTCCTTTTGAATTCCAAAATTCAAATAAAGAATACACTGGAATTGACGTAGACTTGCTCAATGCAATTGCTAAAAACCAAGGCTTTACTATCAAATGGAATTTTATTGGTTTCCAATCTGCAGTGGATGCCACACAAGCCGGTCACTCCGACGGTATGATGTCAGGAATGACGATAACGGATGCCCGGAAGAAAGTATTTGACTACTCTGAACCTTATTTTTCTGCCAATTTGACCATTGGTGTTCCTAAATCAAATGATTCGATTAAAGCGTGGAAAGACCTTAAAGGAAAGACCATTGGAGCTAAAAATGGAACTGCTTCATATGATTATTTGAACACCCATGCATCGGAATATGGCTTTAAAGTCAAAGCCTTTACAGATGCCACTACAATGTATTCTTCCCTCGACAATGGCTCAATTCAAGCCGTCATGGATGACGAACCAGTCTTGAAGTATGCCATCAAGCAAGGAAAACAATTCAAAACTCCTTTAAAAGCAATTGCTGATGGACAATACGGCTTTGCAGTTAAAAAAGGTGAAAATCCTGAACTTATTCAGATGTTTAATGATGGGCTCGCAAATCTCCGTGCAACTGGAGAATACGAAAAAATCATGAATAAATACCTTTCAAGCGACTCAACAAAAGAAAAAACAACCGCTGACGAAACTACGGTCTGGGGAATTGTTCAAAACAACTGGGAACAAATATTAAATGGGCTCTGGATTACCATCCAATTAGCACTTATTTCATTTGTTTTGGCTTTGATTGTTGGGATTGTCTTTGGACTCTTCTCTGTTTCACCAAGCAAAACACTTCGCGGTATTGCCCGTGTATACGTTGATATTAACCGTTCACTTCCTCTGCTCGTTTTAACCATTTTCTTATTCTATGGAATTCCAAACTTGCTACAAATGATTACGGGACACCAATCGCCTCTGAATGAATTCACAGCAGGTGTCATTGCCCTAACCTTGAACGAATCATCATATATTGCTGAAATCGTCCGTGGTGGGGTTAGAGCCGTCCCTATTGGACAAATGGAAGCCTCTCGTTCACTTGGTATTCCTTATGTCAAGACAATGCGTAAAGTCATCTTGCCACAAGCAGTTAAAATTACCATTCCAAGTTTGATCAATCAATTTGTTATTACGACAAAAGATACAACACTTGTTTCAGTTATTGGGCTTGTTGAATTACTCCAAACAGGTCAAATCATTGTTGCCCGTAATTTCCAAGCCTTCCGCGTTTATGGAATTATCGGCCTTGTTTATATGATTATTCTCTTATTAATCATGTGGTTAGGTCGCTACGTTGAAAAGAAATTGAAATAAGGAGGAGGATACGAAATGACAAAAACTCAAATTGAAGTCACAGATCTTCACAAATATTATGGCAAAAATGAAGTTTTAAAAGGAATTACTACAAAATTTAATAAAGGCGATGTTGTTTGTATTATTGGACCTTCTGGTTCAGGAAAATCAACCTTCTTACGCACATTAAATGGACTAGAGTCTGCAACCTCTGGTGACGTCATTATTGACGGATATAATTTGACAGACAAAGGTACAGATTTAAACCTGGTTCGTCAAAATGTTGGAATGGTCTTTCAGCACTTCAACCTTTTTCCAAACATGTCTGTCCTAGAAAATATCACTTATGCTCCCGTTGAACTAAAAAAGTTGACAAAATCAGAAGCAAAGAAAAAAGCACTAGAACTATTAGAAACCGTTGGTCTGATGGATAAAAAAGATGCCATGCCAGCCATGTTATCTGGTGGACAAAAGCAACGTGTGGCTATTGCACGTGCATTAGCTATGGATCCTAATGTTATGTTGTTCGATGAACCAACATCAGCGCTTGACCCTGAAATGGTAGGAGACGTTCTTGCCGTAATGCAAGACTTAGCTGAAAAAGGGATGACCATGTTGATTGTAACACATGAAATGGGCTTTGCCCGAAAAGTTGCCAATCGCGTTATCTTTACTGATGGTGGCGTTATCCTAGAAGATGGTACACCAGAAGAATTGTTTGACACACCGCAGCACCCACGACTGAAAGACTTCCTGTCGAAGGTACTGAATGCCTAATAAAAAAACTGTCGCAGGACAGTTTTTTTTTTGGCAATATTGAAATAAGAAACAGCTCTTTGAGCTGCTTTTTAACTAAACTGCTTAATCTTATCTTGAATTTCATTAGCAGATGCTTGCAGTTTCACCATTTCATCAGCGGAAAGTGGGAGTTTTACAACGGCTTCTACGCCGTCTTTCCCAATTATTGCAGGTGTTGAAATGTAAGATCCGAAGTCTGCATCATAATGTGAACAAATAGCTACATTTTTTGCATCTGAAAAGACCAAATTCATCAACCCAACAGTTGCAGCTGCGATGGCCACATTAGTATAGCCTTTTGTATTAAAAACGGCAAAACCACCTTGTCGAGTTGCCTCTTCAATGTCATCCAAACTTATCCCTTTTTTCTCAGCGATTTCTACAAAGGGTTGCCCACCGATACGTACCGTTGACCATGCTGCAAATTGTGAATTACCATGTTCTCCCAAAGCATAACCTTCAATTGTACGTGGATCCAAATTTAAACAATCTGCGACTTGTCGTTTGAGACGAGCCGTATCCAAATACGTTCCCGTTCCCAAAATATGCGCTTTGGGTAAATTCAAATATTTCGAATACATGTCAACGATAACATCATTAGGATTAGTTGTAGCAATCAGAATTCCATTAAATCCACATTCATTCAACTTCTCAGACACTGATTTAACTTCTGGTGCATTAGCTCGTAATTCTGTGAAGCGGTCTCCTCCCGGCTTAATTAAGTCAATATGCCCCAAAGTTGACAAAACAATGTCTGCATCCTTCAAATCAGCATAAGTTCCTGCATATATCTTAACATGATAAGGCTGCAAAGCCAAGGAATCCCACAAGTCATAAACTTCTGCCTTTGCGACTTCGGACTTTTTATCAATCAGAACAAGCTCATCTGCAAATCCACCTTGTACAATATCAAGAGCAACAGTTGCACCAACATGGCCTAAGCCAATAATACCTACTTTTCGCATATCAAATTTCCCCAATCTTGATTATTATCATTGAAATAATGGCTCTATTTTAGCACAAAAAAAGCCAGATTGCTGGCTTTTAAATATAATATTTTTTATTTTATGTTCAATTCAAACGTTTTATTTCTTTAAACTCAACATCCATCGTTTCAAAATAAAAAGCAGACTTGCACTTGATGCTACACCAATACCTAAACCTCCGATTCCAGCAAGCCTTACTTTTGCTGCGTGGTATTCGTCAACAATCGTTTTTGCAGTTTGGGTAATCTCATTTTCATTCTTATCAGTTGATTGATCTTTTGTTTTTTGAGGAGGCAGCGTCACACTTTTTTGTCCCTCCTTACTGGAAGCTACTAGATGAACAAAAGGCATATTATTCTGCTCGTCAAATGAATTCCCTGTTGACGCGAGTAAAGTTTTTTGAGTTTTCACAGTTTGATCAACTTGTTGATCCTCAACATTTTCCTTTTCCGTTAAGCTAACTCCACCTGTTTCAACAACTGACTCATTAGATTCTTCTTGACTATTTTCAATTGAATTGTTGGTATCTTGATTCCCATCAGAAGGTGTGCTTAGCCCGCCATCATTGCCGACAGAAGGAACTTCTTCCAATCTTGGCTTCAAATAAATAACAAAATTAGCATTCTCATCACTTGTGAAATCAGGATTCGCTACTAAAGCATCTGAAATATTATTGTAACTTTCACCATTAGGTGCCACCACATTATTAATTTCGTAATCTTGAGTCAATTGAGGCTCAGTGATGGATTCCCCAGGTAGTCCGCTGATTCTAATTGGATCAGGTAATTTATCCGTTAGGCTTGAGTCTGTCCAAGCATAATTGAAATTTACATTCACCTTAGGTATCGGCTTGTAATAAACTGTCACATTTTGATTCCTGTCAGCGGTCACACGATAAGTGTCTGCATGTTCAAATTGATAGCCGTTTATTGTTGGAGCGACAAATGAATAGCCTGTCTGACTCATTCTTAATCTTCCACTACTTAGAAAAGTAAGCTGATCGCCTTCATAAGCATTGATTGTCGAACTTTGGCTGATACTTTCATTTGTATCAAGATTAACATAATTCACATTCACGGACTGGTACGAACGAGCAACTTCTACAAAAGAATTCAGTTTAAGCAAACCATAATTCGCCCCCGTACCGCCTACAATTCCAATATGCATACGCAATGGAATTGTGATGTTTTCAGTAATCGTTACACTTTGTGCTGTAGGTGACGAAATAGTGAAAGTAATGGTTCCTGAAATTTTTTGAAGCTGTTCATCCAGAGTGGAGGGCTGCCACTTCATTGCCATAGTATTCGTGACTTGATTATTCTCATCTCCAGTATCTGGCGCTGAGGCTGTTACGTAATTGGATGTTTGAACCACACCTTGACCATTTGTTTGTCGAACAGCAATCAGGTTTGAAGGACTTCCAAATGCTCCTGAACCCAACGGGTCAGTAGCTGAATTTCGATACAAATCTCGACCAACAAACAATGAGTCAGATAAGCCGCCTATCCCTAATTTCTCACCAGAAGCATTAGTTTGGTTTTCGGAAATCGTTGAAAGAGCTTCCGGTGAAAAAACAAAACCAAGCGTGTCCCCAGCAGCAAAAGGATTATTTCCAGAAATTGCTTTAAATGAGAAATTCCCTGCCAATTCAAAACTTTTTGTCATATCCACTTCTTGATTTAAAAAAGCATAACCGACAGATGATGTTCTATTATTTACCAATATTGAAGAATAAGTATCCGTTGATGTAGACTCAGTACTCCCCAAATTTATCCAATTTGCAGCATTGTTCCAGTCAGTAAACTGGTCTCTAACACTTACTGCCTTCCCAGTTTCTAACTGAATTGGAATCGTCGAAGTTGAGGTATCTGCATTTATATTTAATGTGAAACTGTCAAAAAAGAGTGCAAATAGTACAAGAATAATTGATAGTCGTCTAATATTTAGTTTACTTTTTAACTGATGAATATCACTTATTCTCATAAAACTGCCTTTCTATCCATATTATCGTAATACAATAATTATATCATTATTTCTTTAGTGTTACAATTAATAAATTTTTTAATTTAAAAGTAACATTTTATTCTTGTTAATGAATGCTTCTTCGATCCATGATGGTGTAAATCTTACAAAAAATTAATACGGATTTGCCAAATCATAAATGGTATCTATTGTCTGTATCGCTTTTAAAATTGGGGTGTGCCATTTTTTGTGCTTGGGTAACCAAATCTTCGCGAGTAACTAAATAAGCCCTTGCTTTTTGGTTTTTGGTCTCTAAGTCAAGAAAAAGTAAGGCTTCTTCTACAGAATTCAACTGATTAGATTCAATGATATTAATCAAATATTTCAACGTTCGTTGATTTAAATACTTCCTAGGAAGTGGTGATTTATCAAATGATTCTTTATCCAAAATAATATCGATTTCAGATGCAATTTTGTTATTTATACTTTGGTATTTTGGAAGTTTACTCATATAAATAAACTTTTGTCCAAATGGCAAATAGTCTTTACTCCAAGAGTAAATAAGTATTTCGCGTAAAATTAAGCCAATTCCCCAAGCCATAAAAGCAATGATAAACATTTGAAAAAATGTACTAAACACTGACATATTTGATACATCCCTTGTAAAAAAATCCGAGGATTGTGAAGAATAAATATACATGACCAAGATCGAAAGAAGAGCAGAGATGAGATTTGATTGAAGAATAATTTGCTTTTCGACAGAATTATTTAATTTTCTTTTCAATTCTTCAAGTTCTGATACTTTTTGTTCCAATTTATCCAAATCAATAAGTAACTGCTTTATATTTCCAGCAACCATCTCTTCTCCCTTCCTAACCTTTTTTTACTTCACTCTAATAGTTAATTTTACCATGAAAATATCTATATATCAATTTTTAATAAATGTCATCTTTTAATAAAAAAATACAACTTGATTGCAATCAAATTGTATTTTTTTATTAAAGATGTTTCGCAACGTTGATTCGGTTTAAAGCGCGGTGAAGTGAAACTTCAGCTCGACTTACCTCATCAACCTTATGTTCGGCTTTCGCCTTTTCAATATCACGTTCTGCACGTATTTTTGCTCTTTCAGCACGAGAAACATCTATGTCGCGCTCACGTTCAGCAGAGTCAGCGATAATCGTCACGACATTGTGACTGACTTCGATAATTCCGCCGTTAACCGCTACGTAATCAACTTTTCCTTTTTTATCCTCTGGACGGCGAATTTTCAACTCATCGATTGCAAGTGCTGCGATTGTTGAAATCATATGAGGCAAAATCCCCATTTCACCACCAGTAGTACGTGCCAAAACAAAGAGTCCATGATGATTATAAACGATACCATCAGGTGTTATGACTTGGACTGTCATTTCGTCAAGATTTTCAGCCATTTTTCCTCCGATTGATTTCTTTACAAGTAAAGTTTTTCGTCGAATATTGAAACCGAAATTTCAAATTCATGAGATTTTTGTGCACCTTTTATAATTCCTCAAAACACACAACTATTAAATAGAATCACTCTATTGAATTAATCATTTGATTAAAATCCCATTTTCTTGGCTTTCTCAATAACATCTTCGATTGGACCAGCACTACGAAAGGCATCTTCTGGCAATGAATCATATTTGCCATCAAGAATGGCTTTAAAGTCTTCAACTGTCTTCTCAACTGGAACATAAGAACCAGGTTGACCTGTAAATTGTTCAGCAACGTGGAAGTTTTGTGAGAGGAAGAATTGGATGCGACGTGCACGCCCAACCAAAACTTTTTCATCATCAGACAATTCGTCCATCCCAAGAATTGCAATAATATCTTGCAACTCTTTATAACGTTGCAGAACACGTTGAACTTCCATAGCGACCTCATAATGTTCTTCACCGACAATTTCAGGTGAAAGTGCACGTGAGGACGATGCAAGTGGGTCAACGGCAGGGTAAATCCCTTGTTGCGTTAAGCGACGTTCCAAGTTAGTTGTTGCATCCAAGTGGGCAAAGGCTGTCGCTGGAGCTGGGTCAGTATAGTCATCCGCAGGTACATAGATGGCTTGAATAGATGTAACAGAACCTTTTTTCGTAGAGGTAATCCGCTCTTGAAGTTGTCCCATTTCAGTTGCAAGAGTAGGTTGGTATCCAACTGCAGAAGGCATGCGACCTAACAGGGCTGAAACTTCTGAACCTGCTTGAGTGAAACGGAAAATATTATCAATGAACAAAAGAACGTCTTGGCCCTCCACATCACGGAAATATTCAGCCAGAGTAAGTCCCGTCAAGGCGACACGCATACGTGCTCCAGGTGGCTCATTCATTTGACCAAAGACCATGGCTGTCTTAGCTAAGACACCCGATTCTTTCATTTCAAAATAGAGATCGTTCCCTTCACGCGTACGTTCTCCAACACCTGTAAAGACTGAGATGCCACCATGTTCTTGAGCAATATTATGAATTAATTCTTGAATAAGAACAGTTTTACCAACACCGGCACCACCGAAAAGACCAACTTTCCCACCTTTGAGATATGGGGCAAGTAAGTCAATAACTTTAATTCCTGTGACAAGAATTTCATTTGCTGTTGAAAGTTCATCAAATGTAGGTGCTTGTTTGTGAATTGGGCTACGTTCAGCATCTTCGGCAAATTTTTCACCTGGATCGATCGTATCACCGAGCACATTGAATACCCGCCCGAGTGTTTCTTTACCAACAGGAACTGAAATTGGTTTTCCAGTATCGAGGACTTCGAGTCCACGAGTCAAGCCATCAGTTGATTCCATCGCAATGGTACGAACAGCACCATCACCAAGTTCAAGCGCAACTTCTAGCACGATTTTTGTTTTCACACCATCGACATTTTTGTAAACGACGAGTGCGTTATTAATCTCAGGCAATGTTGCACCGCTTGCAAATTCCACGTCTACGACAGGTCCAATGACCTGAGTAATTTTACCAGAACTCAATCTATTTCCTCCTTGTTTTATTTCTTGGACAAATCAACTCATTTTTTTGATTTGTTAATTTCCCCAAGAGTTTATTTTATTCGTTTTGTCTTTGTCATTGCTGACAGTTTCTAATTTTTATAAGGCCGATGCACCGGCTACAATTTCCGTAATTTCTTGCGTAATAGCAGCTTGACGTGCACGGTTATATTGAACGGTTAAATCATTAATTACAGAATGAGCATTATCAGTTGCCGTACGCATTGCTGTCATACCTGCTGCGTGTTCAGCTGTTTTGGCATCAACAATGGCACCGTAAATCATAGACTCTGCATATTGCGGAAGTAATTGGTCCAATATAGATTCACGGCTTGGTTCATAATCAAACAAATCAGTCGCTTTTCCAGATTGTTCAATGCCATCAAAACTAATTGGTAACATTCTCTCCATCCGAACTTGACTGATTAAAGAATTCACATGGTGATTGTAACATACGTACAACTCATCAAATTCTTCAGCTTGGTATAAATCAACGGCTTCAGATACAATTTTACGCACTTCTTCAAATGAAGGTTGATCAGACAGATTTCTTAGTTCATAAGAAACTTTGATATTACGTGCATTGAAAAAATCCGCACCCATTCCTCCAAGAACCATGACTGAGAAAGCGTCATCGTTTTGTTCCTTCATCAGTTCTGACATAACAGATTTCAGAATGTTGGCATTATATCCACCGACTAAACCTCGATCCGAGGTAATCACGAGGTACCCCTTCTTCTTTACCGGACGTTTCAATAACATCGGATTTTTAGAAGGTTCCCGATCATGTGAAATCAAATCCACAGTGACTTGATGAACTTTTGAAGCATAAATCTGAAATCTTTTTGCATGACTTTCTGACTTCTGTAATTTAGCTGCGGAGACCATTTGCATGGCACCTGTAATTTGACTCGTTTTTTTCGTTGAGGCAATTTTTGATTTAATTTCATTAAGTGAAGCTGGCATATTTTATCTTTTGTAATTCCATTTCTAATTCAACTTCCTAAAAGTTGGACTAATTTTAATGGTCATATTAGAATGATATAGAATTACAATAACCCCCTTTACTTAGTATAATTTGTCGTATTTTTGAATGCATTAATTGCTGCATCCAATTTGTCTGTTTCAGGCAAATCTTTTGTATCTGTAATGATTTGCATCAAATCAGCATAATTTGCATCAAAGAAATCAAACATCTTGTTTTCAAAATCAAGAATGTCATCAACAGGAACATCATCAAGGAACCCGTGAGTCAAAGCATACAAGATTAAAACTTGTTTTTCAACAGCTAAAGGATGATGGAGTGGCTGTTTCAGAACTTCCACGGTACGCCGTCCACGATTCAATTTTGATTGTGTTGCCGCATCCAAATCTGAACCAAATTGAGTGAAGGCTTCAAGTTCACGGAACGAGGCCAAATCAAGACGCAAAGTTCCAGCAACTTTCTTCATTGCTTTAATCTGAGCAGCACCACCAACACGAGAAACGGAAGACCCCGCATCTATGGCCGGACGAACACCTGAATAGAATAAATCATTCTCAAGGAAAATTTGTCCATCTGTGATTGAAATAACGTTAGTTGCAATATATGCAGAAATATCTCCAGCTTGTGTTTCAATAAATGGAAGAGCAGTCATAGAACCGCCTCCCAGTTCATCAGAAAGTTTAGCTGCACGTTCAAGTAAACGTGAGTGAAGATAGAAAACGTCACCTGGATACGCTTCACGACCTGGTGGACGACGAAGCAAGAGGGAAAGTTCACGATAAGCCACGGCTTGTTTTGATAAGTCATCATAGACGACCAAAACGTGTTTTCCATTATACATAAATTCTTCGCCCATCGCTGCTCCCGCATAAGGTGCAATGTAGAGCAATGGAGAAGGTTGTGATGCTGATGCAGTAACGACGATTGTATAGTCCATTGCACCATATTTCTTAAGTGTTTCAACTTGCGTACGAACAGTTGATTCCTTTTGACCAATTGCGACATAGATACAAATCATATCCTGTCCTTTTTGGTTCAAAATTGCATCAATCGCAACAGAAGTTTTCCCTGTTTGACGGTCCCCGATAATCAATTCACGTTGTCCACGACCAATTGGTACGAGCGCATCAATGGCTTTTAAACCAGTTTGAAGTGGTTCAAATACAGATTTACGTTGCATAACACCAGGAGCTTTTGCCTCGACAGGACGAGTTTTACCAGTATTGATATCCCCCAATCCATCAACAGGTTGTCCAAGTGAGTTAACGACACGTCCGATGAGTTCTTCACCGACTTGAACTTCCATAATTTTACCTGTACGTTTAACAGTGTCTCCTTCACGAATGGAAAGAAAATCACCAAGTACAATGATACCTACATCAGTAGCATCAAGGTTTTGCGCCATCCCTAAGACACCATTAGAAAATTCAACAAGCTCACCACTCATTGCATTTTCAAGGCCATAGGCACGCGCGATACCGTCACCAACATAAGTGACGACACCAGTTTCAGCAACTTCGAAATCTGGTGTAAAATTTTCAATTTGTTGTTTAATCAGCGAGCTGATTTCATTTGCATTGATTGCCAAAGATTTACTCCTTTCTTACAATATTTCTTGAGCGATTTTCGCTAATTGAGACTTGATTGAAGCATCAATAATTTTTCCTCTAGAATTAATTACAAAACCACCGAGAATTTTTTCGTCAACTTTATTTATAAGGTTGACAGTACTTAAATCAAATTTTGATTGAGCAAGTTGACTAAATTTAGCTAATTGTTCATCCGTCAGAGGAACGCTAGAAACGACCTCCACGTCTGCAATTTTGAACATACTATCAGCAGTCTCGTTGACTTCTTCTAATATTTCCATTAAACTTGACAATCGACCATTTGCCCGGACAGTATTCAAAAAATTGCGCATTAATTCAGAGGCAGATTGATTGATTGTATCAATTATTTGCGATTTTGCTTCAACAGAATAAACATCGCTGGCAAAGAATGT
The DNA here is from genome assembly GCF_002441655.1 of Lactococcus fujiensis JCM 16395. Classification (GTDB taxonomy): domain Bacteria; phylum Bacillota; class Bacilli; order Lactobacillales; family Streptococcaceae; genus Lactococcus; species Lactococcus fujiensis. The sequence goes on from NZ_JXJU01000009.1 coordinate 93,041, forward strand.
CTTTAAATTTGATGTTTCAAATAGTTGAGTAAGTTCTTTAACTTCGTCAAGAATTTCTTTTACTTTATTTTGTTTTTGAGCAATTTCGAGCAGTGCCTTGCTGTATTTTTGTGAATTTATTTTTGTCATCTTATTCTCCTAATTTAGCGAGATAAGAATCAATTAATTCAGACTGTGCTTTTGGATCTAGGGATTGACCAATCAATTTTTCGGCAATTTTTACTGATATATCAGCAACATCACCTTTAACCGAATTGAGCGCTTCTTGGCGTTCTTGGGCAATTTCATCTTTAGCACGTTTTTTAACAATTGCAACTTCTTCATTTGCTTGGGCAACGATTTTAGTACGGTTTTGAGCCGCTGTATCGTTTGCCGTTTGAATAATATTGGCTGCTTCTTCCTTTGATCCGGCAAGTTCATTTTCTCTTTGTGCAACTAATTTTGCTGCTTCAACTTTTGATTCCTCAGCAGAATCAATGTCATCTGAGATTTTCTTTGCACGTTGTTCAAATATACCTGTAATTTGTTTCCATGCAAAAACACGAATCAAAACAATTAGGATAATAAACGCACCACTCGCAACAATAACGTTACCAATAACGGTATTGGGAGTAGCTTCTAATAAATTAAACATATTCTACTCCTATTCTTCTTCTAATACTTTGTGGCTGATATAGAGATTTGTCAATAAGACAAAGACGTAAGCCTGCAGGGCTGAAATAAAAAGTGAGAATCCAATCCAGGCCATTTCTAAGATTATCGCGATCGGATATATCCAAGTACCAATTGAAATCATGCTTGCAATTAAGCCCAACATAATTTCACCGGCAAAGATATTTCCATAAAGACGAAGACCAAGTGAAAGGGTATTTGTAAATTCTTCCAAAATATTCATAGGAAGAAGGGGTTTAGGATCATGCCAAAAGGCCACTTGGAAATATTTTTTAAAGCCAAACTTTTGAACTCCAAAGACGTTAGCTAAAACGATAACTAAAAGAGCTAAAGTTAAGTCAACAGAGGCATCAGCAGTTGGTGATTTCCAAAGTGAAACTTCGTGTGGCGTACTCAATTTTGTAATTAGACCGATTGAGTTAGCGATTAGAAGGAATGAGAACAGGGTAAAACTTAAGAGTGAGTAACGAGGTGCTTCATGGCTACCAAGCATATCTTTGCCGATACCATTTACAAAATCGACTACCCATTCTAATACGTTTTGTTTACCAGAAGGTTTCAGCTGCATTTTACGGCTAGCCCAGAATATTAGACCAAAGGCAACCAATAACGTTATGATGGTCATCGTCGTGACGGTTCCATCAAACGCAACTGGCCCAATATAGAAGGTCCAAGTTGATTCCATATTCCGTTTCCTTTCTAGTTAATCATTCATTTATTGAATAAATTCTTAACGGAAAACGAATGTCATAGCAAGTGCGATGAAGAAAGTACCTTCGGCGAAGGCAATACCCATAAACATCCCGACACGTAGTTTTGCTTCTAATTCAGGTTGACGTGCAAGAGATTTCAAATAGTTTGAAACTACGAGCGCATCACCGAGTGCTGCTCCGAGGGCTGCGATACCAATCGCAAGTGCGGCAAGATTACCAGTCATTGTAATTCCTCTTTTCTTTTTTTGTGGCTTTCCACAAATTGATATTACTAGAAAATTATAGCTTTATTCTTGTTTTTTGTCAAAAAAATGTACGAAATTAGGGTGTTTATTTAGGAAAATAACTACCATGAATAGTTTGCTTGTTTTTTGTTCAATTTATTGAACGAATTTGGGTGAATCTTCTCCATGGATAAAAAAGATTGAGTAAAGCCTCAATCTTCATATTGTATTAAATTGCTCTTTCTTCTTTTACATAATCAATTGGAAGCCATTCAAATACGCGCTCAATCATTTTTGTCCAATAGTACCATTCGTGAATTCCATCTGAGGTTTCATATGTTAAATCAAAATTCATTTTTTTCAATTCTGATGCGGCAAATTCATTACCAAGGTAGAGTTCATCTTGCTTGCCACACCAAGCGAAAAGTTTTGGTTTTTCTCCTTCATAGCGTTCAGCAAGTGATAAAATTTCATTGTCTGAGCCTTTAAACTGTTCCCAGTTGCCGAAAATCCCTCCCCAATAGGCAGCATTTTCATCAAAACGATCTTCCATTCCATTAAAAGTGAGTACCCCTGAGAGACTTGCTGCATAACTGAAGCTGTTTGTTCCCAAAGCTAGTCGAAAAGCACCATAACCGCCCATAGAAAGTCCTGCGATGAAATTCTTTTCACGTTTTGTTGATAAATGAGGGAAAAAGTTATGAATGACTTTGGGTAACTCAATTGCAGTCGCATCAAAGTAGTTCATACCATAGGTTGTATTTACATAAAAACCTAAATCTGTCGAAGGCATAACAATAGCTACATTGGTTTTCCGAACGAGTCGATCTATTCCTGAACGCGAGAGCCATGAATTTTCATTTCCAGACATTCCATGGAGTAAATATAAAACAGGAATGTCACTTTCAGTAATTCCTTTAACTTTGGAGGCTTCTGGATAAATCACCTTTACATTTCGATTCATCCCTAAAACTTCACTATAATATTCAAGATTAATAATCGCCACCTTGCTCTCCTTTTCAATTATCTTTAATTGAATCAGTAAGTCTTTACCGTATTCGTTTACATTATATCATTTTACTGTCCTAATTTGCCATTGATTGCTGCTCCTATAAAATTGGATTGCACCGTAAAGGTCCGTTCGTAGGACTTTTATTTTATTTTTATTATATGTTTCTAATGTTTCTTGATTGGGATGCCCGTAACGATTATTTTTTCCTACAGAAATAAGGGCGATCCGCGGACCTATTCTTTCAATAAAATCTGGGTCTGAGCTTGTTTTACTCCCATGGTGCCCAGCTTTTAATACATCAACTTTTAAAAGAGGAAAATTGTTGATTAATTCTTTTTCACCCTCTCGTTCTAAATCACCTGTAAACAGAAATCGACTGCCGTAAAAATTACCATAAGTAATAATTGAATCATTATTATCTCCTTTTCCTGTATATCCACTGGACAATATTTCTAATTTACTATTGAAAATCGGTATTGTATCTCCTGTTTTAACTACATGAACCGGAAGATTAGCTTTTGTTAACTTACTAACAAATACCGGATTACTTAATTCTCCTGGACTAACTAAAACTTCACTGATTTTTATTTTATCAGCTAATTTTAGAAAGTCTCCAACATGGTCATCGTCAGTATGGGTTAAAATTAAATGATCAATTTTACCAACGCCGATGGATTGAAGATAGGGTATTAGTGTATATTCCGCATTTGTCTTAGCCTGTGCGGATTGCCAGGGCGCATATTTCATAAACGAAACTTTCCCTCCAGTATCAATTAGGATATTTTGTTTATCAAAACGATCTTGTAAAAAAATTGAATCCCCTTGCCCTACGTCAATTACCGTAATTGTTGGTAGAAATGGATATTTACAAGTTAGATAGATTAATATTAATCCCGAAAGAAAAAATAGTCTCATTTTTGTATGCCGATAAAAATCAATAAATAGACCTGTGAAAATGAACAAGAGTAAAAGCTGGACTATATTTGGGCTTCCAAACACGAAAGGATAGTGTAGAGGTTTGTCTATTGCCCGTATCAGTCCTTCCAAAACAAGAAAAATAAAATTACATGGAATAATGATTCCAGTAAATGAAACAAAAAAAGCAATGATAATTAATGGCAATAAAATTGTCGAAAAAATGAAACTAAAAATAAAAGTCAAAAGAATCGATAGAGGTTGAAAACTGTGAAAGTAGAAAATCAAAAGCGGGAGTGCCACTAAAGTTAGACAAATGGATGACCAGAGATAATTTACAACATTCGTTTGAGCTTTCTTCGTTTTTTTAAAACTAGTCATACACATTGCAAAAGCATAAAGTATGGTGAGCTGACCACCAATCGTCAGTAAAGCCTTAGGCATAAATATGAGAATCAAAATTAGCATCATTGCGAAATTATCAATTTTTCGATAAGGAAGTAATTTTTGAACTAATGCACGAATAACTGAAATCGATAATCCAGTCAAAAAGGCGTATAAAATAGAAAAGGGGATTTGAAGAATTTTTATCTTTTCCCTCGTTAATCCCAATCGTAAGAAAATTTTTCTAAACCAGTCTAGAAAAAAGTTGACATGCATGCCACTGAGCGCGAACAAATGGATTATTCCTAAACTTGAATAAAGATCACTCATTTCCCCAAAATCTTTACCTAAATATCCAAACAGTAGACCAGTTATGTAATTGGAGCACGGACTGGGAAATTTTTTTTGGATATGGATAATTGCCCGACGTCTAAGCAATTGAAGACTAAAATTAGAATTCGTTTGAATACCGTTAATCGACTCAATATTGATTTGACGATAAATATTTTGACTCGCTAAATATTTGACATTATTAAAGCCATTATAATTTCTGGCTCCCTCAGGTTTACTCAATGTCCCTGTAAAAACAAGCGTCCCATTCTTATCTAAATTTTTAAAGAATTTTTGTTCGTCCTCTGTTTTTAGTTGGTAGTAAACTTGGTATTTTTTTCCACATGAAGTCCCAATAAAACTAAGCCGATTCCCATTAACTTCAATACTATCTGGTTGATATTCAATTTTTGAGAGTTGGTTCGGTTGATGTTCGGCGTTTTTCTGATCGTAAAGCAGACAGGAGCTAAAATAAATCGTAAATAAAATTAAGATTGGGAGCATTAAAAAATACTTCCTACGAAAAAGTTGAATAAGCGAAAAAATGAATAGCACCAATAAAGAGAAATGGAATGAAAAAATGAGAAAATAGAGTAATACAAGAAGATAAACCAAATAGATCAAGGGGAAAGGGATTTTATTCATCTACAGTAATACTTTCCTTCAATTTGGCTACTGTTTTTGCACCGAAACCTGATATTTTGCCAAGATCATCAACGGATGCAAAATTCCCGTTTTGGGTTCGATAATCAATAATATCTTGAGCTTTTTTGGCCCCAATGCCACTCAAGGTCTGAAGTTGTGTTATATCAGCTGTATTGATATTTACCTTATTGCTCTGCTCTGTCGTACTAGGTTCTGTCAGTGCGGATGAATTTTGATGGGTTTGATTTTGAGCCACTGCTGGTGCATTTTCACCAATTTGGGCAACATAAATGACTTGTTCGTCTTTGAGTTTTGCGGCTAAATTGATTGAATTTCGATCTGCCTGTGCAGTGAAACCACCGGCCATCTGAATTAAATCTGAGAGCCTTTGATCGTTTTTAACTCGATAAACTTGGGGGTGCTGGACAGCTCCTTTTAAATCCACCGCAATCTCTGACTTGTCCCCTGAACTTGAACGGCTTGTTAGTTTTGACTTACTCCCTGAAAAGCTTTCGTCAGAACTGACCGCACTAATTCCACTTTCGAATTTTGTTTCTTTTATCCTCTGATTGGAACTAAAAAAATAAAATATAATCCCCGCTACCAGTGCAATGAAAATGATCACTGCTTTTTTTAAATTTTCTTTAATCCAATTAATAATATTTTCCATAAACTTATATACGAAAAAAAACCTGTTTGTCACAGGAATTTTTACTTATATTAATTAAAGTGCAAAAAGCTCATATGGATACCAAAGACGAATCGCAAAATCAATAGGATAATGATAATTACTGCAACGATGGCAAGCCTTATTGGTAGTGAGAGTAAATGTCTTCCATTCCCTTTTATTTTGACTGTGCCTAATCTGCCGTTATTTTTCCCAAATATATTTCTGAACAGCTGGGTAACAATTTTATCATCAGAATAGGATAAGACATTACGTGAATAAATTTTTTCACCAGCCTTCGCTACGGCTACAGTTGCGACAATTTGGAGCCCCAATGCAAGCCATGCTTCAACTGTTGTAGAATATTGAATGGCATAGCGTGATGTCATGAGAGTGGGACTAATGAAAGGGATGAAGCTAAGAACTTTCAATATCACATTACTTGGCACAGCTGCTCCAGCGATTCCACCAATATATCCAATCATTGATAAGAAAGCAATCGGTTGTGTGGCTTGTTGAACTTGTGCTTGTTCATTAACTAAAGATGCAACGATTGAAGCTAAGAACAAATAACCTAAAATTCCTGCCAAAGCCATCATAATAAGATAGACACCGAATCCCACTGTAATTCCTGACAACAAGCCTTGGATTTGCTTGACCGCACTCTGTGTCTTAATAAATGGATAAGCAATCGAGAATCCAACAACATAAATCCCAATTTGTGTGAGTGCCAGCATGATCACACCGAGAATTTTTCCGTAATATTGAACATTAGAACTGGTTGCTGCGAGTAGCGTCTCCATAATTCGACTTGATTTTTCATTCCCAATTTCTTGTCCAATAATTCCGACATACATCATTAAAAGAACGAAAATCAATACTGAGGCAATCGTGCCGACTGCAATATTTGCGCCTGTTCGGTCATCGCCTCCACTGGTTTTCCCACTTGTGGTTTGTGTCTCCATGGTCAATTTAGCAGGCGTAAGGAGCGCTTGAACATCAGTTGATGTCAGCCCAAGTTTTTTTGCCGTTTGACTGATTTGGATTTCGGTCAGTGCTGATTGAAAACTTGTCTGATCAAATTTTACTGCTGTTTTCGTCCCTGTAACAATCGTATAAGCTCCTTGATCAACAGTCAAGTACCCATCAATAGAACCTGAGCTTAATTTGGAGCGGGCTGCATTTAGGTCCGTCGTTTCACTAATATCAACTTTTAAGTTTTTATCAGCCTTTAAAATTTGAGCCAATACTGGTTCATTAACAACTGCCATATGAGGTGTTGCATTTATACCAGAGCTGACAATGAGACCAATAATGAGATAGACTGCTGCAAGTAAGAAGGGGGAGACAACCAGTGCCCAGAATCCAGCCCCTTTTATTCGGCTTCGATAGATATTTTTAGCAACAAGCCAGGTTTGATTTTTCATAAACTTGCCTCCTTGTCAGGACTGACAACTTGATTTTTCAATTTTTCTTCATCTTTTTCGGCAACTTCCAGGCGGAAAATCTCATCAAGTGACGGAGGGGCTTGAACAAAAGCCTGAACATAACCATCTCCAGCAACTTTTTGGAAAATTTCCCGTCCAACTTTAGCATCTAGTAATTTAATCGAACGCCCTGAACTTTGCTTATTAACAGATATAACACCTGGAATAGTCAATAATTCTTGATCTGAGATGGGAGATTCCAAGTAAATGCGCGTCCGTCCATAACTTTCACGAATTTCTTGAACGGTGCCACTCAATACTGTTTTTCCATCTTTCAACATCAACAATTGATCAGACAAAAGCTCAACATCACTCATGTTGTGATTTGAAAAAATGACCGCTGCTCCATTGTCACGACTATGCTTTATTTCATTTCGCAAAAGTTCCGTATTGACCGGATCTAGCCCAGTAAATGGTTCATCTAGAATTAAAAACTCAGGTTCATGCAATAAAGTTGCGATAAATTGAACCTTTTGCGCATTCCCTTTTGACAAAGTTTGGACTTTATCTGTTGGTTTACCAACAACTTCGAGTCGTTTCATCCAATCTTTTAATTTAATCCGAGCATCGGCTCGCTTCATTCCGTGAAGTTCAGCGAAATACATGATTTGATCTTCTACAGTCATTTTTTGGTAGAGTCCACGTTCCTCTGGTAAGAAACCAATTTTTTGTTTGGTTGCTTGGCTTATTTCCTCACCATTCCATGTAATTCTTCCCTCATCAATCCCGATAAATTTTAAAATCATCCGAAACGTTGTCGTTTTTCCGGCACCATTTTGTCCAATTAATCCCATGACTTCGCCAGGATTTATATTCATCGTTAAATGATCCACTGCCACTTTTTCACCGAAACGCTTTGTGACATTATCAATATTTAAAGCCATATGTACTCCTTTTCAACTAATGAAGTTTCTTACCAACTGAATATATAAACAGCTACTCGTTTCACTACCATTATACACAATATTCAATATAATACAATATAAAAGCTGACTCATTCTGCATTTTTTTTCTTCTCTAAATACCAGCCCAATACAACGATTGAAAAAACAATTGCCGACCATAAATAAGCTAGAATCTGAAAGAATTCACCGTTGATTTTCCCTAATATAATCAAGGATTCCTTCGATTGAATCAAACGATACAAAGAAAGAATGGGAATAATCCAATAAATTATCGCCAAAATCTGAAACAATCGAACTTGTTTAGGGTTAACCTGCGTCCCGAAATAAGCGCCACGTAGCATTCGATCCCCCAGAAAAAAGATTGAACTTATCGCCAGAATAACAATATTTTGATTTGTTGTGCTAATCCAATTGATGTTGCTTGTCTCCATAAAAATTGTATTGAAAAAGAGCAAAAGTCCTGCAAAAATTAAAGTGTCTGCATAAACGGCACCCATCAATACCTTTTGGCGTTCATCCAACTCATTGCGCCGCCCTGAATTTTTTCTCATTCCTATGAAAAATGCTAGAGCTAAAGCTGTAAATAAACCTGAAAAGAAGCCCAGTCGCGTTTGATTTATTTTTGTATCATAAATCGCTAAACCAGCAAAAAACAAGGCTAAAACAAGCGAAACAATGGCCATATAAAAATTTATTTTTCTTGATCTGCTTTTATACATTTACTGATCTCCTTTATCATCTTCCCAAAATAAATCGTCAAGCGTTTTACCAAGAACCTTGCAAATTTCGATGCAGAGACTAATCGTTGGGTTATATTTTCCTGATTCAACTGCTACAATCGTCTGTCGGGTGACGCCGACCGCCTCTGCCAGATCATTTTGAGTCATTCCACATAATGTTCGAGTAGCCTTGAGTTTTAAATTCTTCCCCGTTATCCTACCCTCGATTCTATATTATTTCCTATTTTTCTAGCTGTAGTATAAAATATATCATTCAAAAAGTCAAATATAATATACTTTTATCAAAATAAATTTGACAAAAAAACTGACTCCCGCCAGCTCAACTCATTCAAGCAAATATTCAATGTCTTCTGTTGTCAGTTCTGTAACAGACTTTATTGGCTTCACGTTGCCTTCAGTTTGTAATTCTTTATCCATCCAACTGATTCCATACCACTGATTAAATTTATAACCTGATTTTTCAAAAATACCAATCCAATGAAAGCCTAAACTTTCGTGAAACTTGACACTGTTCTCATTTGGAAAAGTGATGCAGGCGTACGCCCGTTGATAATTTAATTTTGTCAAAGCGAACAATAATTTTTGGTATAACTGCTTGCCTACACCATGTTGCGTTTCGTTTTCATCAACATAAATTGATAACTCGACAACCCAATCGTAGGCTTTGCGTTCACGATATCTTGAAGCATATGCATAACCTATAATTTTTCCTTCTTGAAGCGCAACAAGATAAGGAAATGTCTCGGAAATTTGTTTGATTCGATCAGCAAATTCTTCTACTGTGGGGACTTCATATTCAAAAGTGATTGCAGTTTTTTTTACATATGGCTCATAAATAGCCACTAAATCACCAGCATCTTCTGCTCGTGCAAATCGAAAATCCATCGTCTTGTCCTTTTCTTTTTTTGCTCATTATACTTTTTTTCACAGCCATTTACAAGAATTTAAAAGAAAAAGCTGGTCATCCAGCTCATTTTGTTTTTAAATTATTGAAACAATGACAAGACCAATAGCGGTCAGAACAACTAAGAATGCAACCATACAAATTGCAAAATATTTGGCATATCCAGCGATCTCACTTCGTCCTTGAACAGAAATGACTTTATAAGCAATCAGCGTTGCCATAGAGGCGGTCAGCATCCCGACTCCCCCAACATCTGCACCTAAGATAACAGCGACGCCATGCGTTGTAAATGGGGACATCAGAACAGCCGATGAAATATTAGAAATGACTTGACTAATTAAGACGGTACCAAGAAATGCGCCTTGCGGACTTGACGCGAGATTTGAAACAAAAGTTGTGATTTGTTCTATATCAACTAAATTTCCTACAATGATAAAGAAACACATGAAGGTTAGGATTAAATGGTAATCGGCAGACTTAAATAATTCACGCTTATAAAGAAAAACAATCAGAGAAGTAATTCCAGCAGCAATCCAGTAAAAATTAATTCCACCAATGGCAACTTTTGTAAAGACAGAGGTTGCCATTAGAACCATCAAAGCGACGAAAACGACAACTTCAACAATATTAAAATCTTTCGGTTTTGTGTCAACATGAATGGGGTCTTTATCAATTAAGAAACAAGCCAAATTCAAGACGATAAAACCAGCAATCCACATTGGAACAGTTCCTTTGAAAAACGCCATGTTATTAGACGACAAATGGAAAAAGTTATAAACATAAAGATTATGTGGATTACCGAAGGGTAATAAAGTCGAGCCCATGTGACATGCGGGGACAATGAAAGAAGCACCCCAGTAAACTGACTTACGATTTTCCACATGCTTTGTAATATATAAATACAAGGGCAACATCGTTAAAATCGTAAGATCATTTGTGAAGAAAACAGCCAAAAAGAACGTCAAATTTGTTGTAAAACGAACAAGTTGACGCGTTGTTTTGGACTTGCTGACCATCGATTCCCCGATGTAACGGAGGAGACCTGACTCTCTAAAGCCACCGATAACTAACATCAGCCCAAAAACAGTGGCAATGACTTTCCAGTCAAAAAACCTCGTGGTAAAATGCGCTTGTCCGAAAACCATCGCGTTGAGCGCTATAATGAAGGAAACCAAAAAGACTTTGTCTACGACAAAAAATTGCCAAATTTTTGCCCAAAGACTTTGATTCCCAAGCTCTGAAGAGGTATGTTCCATTTCTTCCCCTAACTTTTTAAGTAAAAACACACTTCATCTATTATATCAGTAACTTAGTAAATATCAAAGTACTTTTTAATTTTTTTTCAATTAAAAATTTATTAAATTTAAATGTAAAAAGCTCTCCAAAATGAGAGCTTCGTGAAGTATTGTATTTATCTAATCTGTTATTACCCGATAGAACCTTCCATTTAAAAATGGAATTACTTAATCTCATTATATGACCTAAAACATTGATATATAAGCATTAATTAGTTTAAAACATTTTTAGTATAATACCATTCTGACATAAAAGTTTAATACTTATGCCCCTTTTTTGCCCCCTAATTTCATAATATACTATCTTGCTTTTTCAGCTTAACAAGCAACTCTTTCAGGCTCATTTTTAATATTAAAATTGTGTTGAAAAATAAACTAGTAATGATTTTATTTTGTGACCATCAAAAATGTCGGGAGCAAACCGCTGGAAACCGCGTAACTTCAAATTTTCGTTAGGTCACGAAAAATGGCCTACATTTTCATATCAAATAGGCGAAAATGTTAACATGTCATGTACCACGTTAATAGTTTACCTTTTTCCTCAAAAAAGTTAACACCTTTGTGCAACAAAAAAGCCGTCCATACCCCTCAGTAATGAACAACTTTTTGAATATATCACACAATTATTATAGCACTTGAAATTTTAATTGCAACAGAAAGCACACGCATTAGGAAACGTGTGCTTGAAAAATTGGTTTACACGTACATTATAGCACTTATACCTTTATTGTCAAATAGAAAAAGCACCCTAAACTGGCAAGAAAAAGGTACTCTGTTGGTATAGCACTTCAAAAAGGAGTGCACATTTATTATAACATTACTATTATACTTGTCAAAACAAAAAAAGCCGTCCATACTGTCCCCTAGCATGAACGACTTTCAACTTTTAGTGTGTTAAACATAAAAA